>CAYWKD010000049.1:0-29723 GCA_964458705.1 uncultured Saprospiraceae bacterium
TAATTTTTGTCCACTGGTTAAATTCTCAGTCATCATACATTTGACAACACAACCAAAAATGTAGGATAGTGACTAATAAAGTTCAAATTTGTTATCTTAAAGACATAGTTTATCTTTAACTGCTCTAAAGTTATTCAACTTAGGGTTTTTTCTTATGTTAATTTTATTAGAAAACAAAAAAATACACCCATGTCAGATCAGCAATCCTTTTGGTTTCTAGAGAATATTGATGTCAGTGGTATTTTTTGCCCTAAAAAGTTAAACGAGGTTAAAGTCTCTAATGCACATCGTACTTTTAAAAAGGGAGCATATATTTATATGCCTGATGAGCATGCAGATACGATTTACTTCATTGTGGATGGGCAAGTTAAAATTGGTTCTTACGGCGAGGCAGGTAAGGAGATAACTAAAGCATTACTTACAATGGGTGAAGTGTTTGGAGAAAATGTTTTAGTAGGAGAAGAGAAACGCAGGGATTTTGCCATAGCTATGGAAGAGACAATTGTTTGTATCTTAAATCGAAATGAAATAAAAGAATTAATGCGCGATCACAATGGTCTCACTCTTTTTTTAATGCGGATAATGGGTTCAAAATTGCTAGATATGGAGCAGCGCCTAGAGTCATTAGTATTTAAAGATTCACGAACTCGCATTGTCGAATTTCTGAAAAGCCTTGCAGATAAAAGAGGTCAACGTGTAGGTTATGAAATGCTGGTGCGTAAATTTATGACTCACCAAGAGATCGCAAATCTCACCGCTACTTCTCGTCAGACAGTAACCACCGTCTTAAATGAACTTCGCAATAAAAATATATTGACCTTCAATCGCCGTAGGCTACTAATTAGAGATATGGATTTATTAGCAAAAGAAGCCAATCTTTCGTCCTAAGCCCCTACAAAATAACAATCAAAGAGCAACGCACTGATTTGTAATAGCATATTTTTGAATATTAGATACTCCCACTTTTATAGGGCTTTCCAAAATTAAGAATTATCTTTGTGTGGAAAACAAAAGATAAAGTGCAATGTCCCAATTTCAGACTTACCTTCAGCTTGGCTTTGAACACATTTTGGATTTAGGAGGCTACGATCATATTTTGTTTATCATTGCCCTTTGCGCTGTTTACAGTATTTCGCAGTGGCGCAACATTCTAATATTAGTAACTGCTTTTACGATTGGGCATTCTATCACATTAGCACTCGCCGCTTTAGATGTTGTTACTTTTCGCTCTGAGGTGATTGAATTTTTGATTCCCGTTACCATTCTCCTAACAGCACTCTACAATGTTTCTAAGAAAGAAACTAGCGATAAGAAAATTATGTGGAATTATGCCTTGGCGCTAGGTTTTGGTCTAATTCATGGCTTGGGTTTTTCCAATTTCTTTCGTTCGCTATTAGGCAGGGAAGAGAGCATTATTCAACCTTTGCTGGCTTTTAATATTGGTGTGGAATTAGGGCAGCTAATCATCGTTGCTGCTGTTTTAGCAGTTGGGTACTTAGTGATGAATGTTCTCAATGCAAAGCAGCGATCTTGGAATCTATTTGTTTCAGGAGTAGCAGCAGGTATTGCATTTATTTTAATCACTGAAACAGTTTTTTGGTAACAATTTAGTACACAGTATTTAGTATCAAGTATATAGACATTTTTAGAACACATACTTTTTACTAAATACCAAATAAATAATCATGATCTGGTTTATTGATTGGGATGTGAGTCCTGAAATTATTGGAGGAGCAGGCTTTTCTTTAAGGTGGTATAGTTTGTTGTTTGCTGCGGGCTTTTTCATTGGCTACCTGCTTGTAAAGCGTATGTTCCAAAGTGAAAAAACGCCTTTGGAATGGTTAGATAGTTTACTGCTTTATGTGGTATTGGCTACGATCATTGGTGCGAGATTGGGTCACTGCTTTTTCTACGATTGGGAATATTTTAGCCAACATCCACTAGAAATAATTTTACCCGTAAAATTTGAACCCGCGTTTAGATTCACAGGCTTCCAAGGACTTGCTTCACACGGTGGAGCCATTGGAATTATTACCGCACTCTGGCTTTGGTCACGAAAAGTATCGAAGCGCCCTTTGCTCTGGATATTGGATAGAGTAGCTGTACCAACTGCACTAGCAGGGGCTTTCATCCGAATGGGCAATTTGATGAACTCTGAAATTGTAGGAAAAGAAACAGAGGCATCATGGGGATTCATTTTTAGAAGGCTTGGAGAAGACTTCGCTCGCCATCCAGTTCAACTCTACGAATCCATTTCCTATCTTATCATCTTCTTTTTGCTTTTTTTCCTTTATTGGCGCACCAACACTAAAGCTAGACTAGGACGCTTGTTTGGTGTTTTTATGATTACCGTATTTGGAATGCGCTTCGTGCTAGAATACTTCAAGAAAAGTCAAGGAGGATTTGAAACTGCACTTGGAGACGCTTTGAGCACTGGGCAATGGTTGAGTATTCCCTTTGTTTTAATTGGATTATTCTTTCTGTTTAGACCCACTAAAACATATACAGCACCCAAAGCTATGTAAGTGTGCGACGGTAGCCATAAAACAAACGCTCTCATTTTGCGGTTTTTGTTTAATAAATAGACTTAAAATGGCAAGTACATCAACAGTGCAATTGACTTTGAATACAGCCTCTTTGCTAGAAGGACTTCAGGCGATGGATACCAACACCTTAGCTGATTTTGCCCAAGAGGTGAACAAACTGCTGGCAAGTCGTAAGGCTCAAGCATTACAGCATCAGGAAACGCTGTTGTTAAAGTGCATTAATGAAGGTTTGCCACAACAGGAACTAGAGCAGTTTGAGGTACTTAGGGCAAAAAGTAAAACTACCTTGCTGGATAAAGAGGAGCAACTTCAACTCGAAGTTTTAATAGACCAAATAGAGCAAAAAGAGGCAGAACGATTAGAAGCATTAATCCATTTGGCTCATTTGAGGGAAGTAAGTTTGCAAACGCTCCGCCAATCGTTAGGCATAACAAGCAACTAACCCCATGGCAAGCAAATATATTTCAGATACCAAAAGAAGAGCAGTCATTGAGCGCGCCTTTGGCAGATGCGAATACTGTTTGTCTTGGATGCACAATGCCCTTCATGCGTTTCATATAGAGCATATCCTACCTTTCCGAGATAGCAAAGACAATTCATTAGAAAATTTGGCTTTGTAACTTCCAAAAACGTTTATGCTAATTTGCGATGAATTAAATCAAGCACTAGCCCATTTTACCTTATCAGTGAAATATCGCCCTCATAGGTCAATACTACACCATCCAGATATTCTACTTCGGCGTAATAAACATAAACGCCAGGATTCATTTCACGATTCTTGTGCATCCCATCCCAACCTAGTAGTGGGTTGTTCAAGTCAATATTGCTTGTTTCAAAAATAAGTTCTCCCCATCGTGTAAAAATCTGTAACTTATTGATGCGCTGGGCAGAACGACCACCGAATAGTGTGAAGGCATCATTGCGTCCATCGGCATTAGGAGAAAAAGCAGTGGGAACATATAACTCTCGGTTCTTATTAACGAATATTGTAACGGAATCACTAGCAATACAGCCCGTTGGGTCGGTAATAGTAACGGTATAAGTAGTCGTGTTGAAAGGCATTGCTGCTGGGTTGGAAATATTGCGATTATTTAGTCCTTCCTCCGCTGACCAACTATACTCTACGACTAAGCTAGGAGGGTCGGTAATGGCTTGCAAATCAGTTTCATCCCCTAGTGAGATCGTTTGGTTTTCACCAGCATCTACAAAGAATACATCTGGTTCATTTACAGTGGCTTCCAAAGTGCCCAGGCAACCTCGGTCATCACGTACTGTGATTTCATAAGTATTGGCGAATAGCCTTCCCAGTTCAGGATTTGAAATGAAGTTATTGCCATCTGCACTAAATTCATAAGGTGGCGTACCGCCCAATGCTTGCACAATGACAACTCCACTAGGCTCGTTGGGGCAGATGGCATCTTGTACTTCTACTAGTTCAAAATCAATGCCTTCTGGCTCTACGATTTCAGTTTCCGCTATGCGTTCACAGCCATTGGCGTCTTGAAGTGTAAGGATGTAAGTTCCTGCTGATAAGCTACTTAGCTGTTCTTCGCTTTCGCCATTATTCCAGTTGAAAACATAAGCGCCTACGCCTCCTGCCACTTCTGCTAAAATTGTACCATCTGTCAAGCCGTTACAACTAATATTTTCACTTTGAAGCACAAGTTCAATTGAGTCGGGTTGATTGATCGTCAAGGAAAATTCGGAGTCGCACCCATTGGCATCTCGCACCAGCACGGTATAATTACCAGCGGGTAAATCATTCAGTGTATTTTCACCAATGAAGCCACTGCCAAAATCAAATTCATAAGGAGCAGTGCCTCGAATGGGTTCTACTACAAGCGATCCATCGGAAAAGCCAAAGCAACTTGGCTCAACAGCCGGAGTGATGCTTTCATTCAGCTGAATACTATCTTCTGGCAATTCAATGGATAGTTCTGACCTGCAATTCTCAGCATCCCGAATAACGACATTGTAAATGCCTTCGTTTAGATTATCTAATTCATTTTGACCCAATACAAATTCGCCGCTTCCTTGCCACTCGAAAGAATAAGGCAATACACCGCCTGTGGGCGCAAGTGTAATGCCACCATTCGTGCCGCCACCACAATCTGGCAATGATAAATCAAAGCTAGCCGTTGGGTTACTCAATACATTGATCGTTGTTACTTCTGTAACAACACAGCCTGCATCTACCTCAATAGTCAATGCAATAGATTTTTCTCCTGGTGAACTGTAGCTCAATCTATGTGGACCTTCTCCTGACTGATTGCTTGGAGCAGCGTCCACTCCAAATGCCCACTGCCAATTGATAATGCGTCCAATTTCAGTTTCCGAGCTATCAATAATTTCAATTTCTTCATTGACACATATTGTACGATCAGACTCATCAATTAGTACAGCGGCATCAATAGCAAAGTCCGCCTGAGGACCTCTGAAAGTACCTGTTCCTCCAAATTCAATACTAAATCCTGCTCCTGATCCAGAGAAATTCATGACTACTAGAGCATAAGCGGTGCCCGCCGTCATTTCAATTTCGTCTATATAGTTGTTGTCGCCATTATCACAGCCACAAAATTCAGAAAAGTCACCGTCTCTTCCTCTTAGTCCAGTTGCTCCTGTACAAGGCTCCCATCTTGAAAAAGGCGCACCGACGACTTCTCCTGAGAACATACACCTCAAGGGTTGTTTATTGTTACAATTATTGACGTCAGACAGCTCAAAAAGCATAAAATCCAAATCATCCGCAGAGTTATCAGGTGTAATATCAAAAGATAAAGTGCCAGATTCATCACAAATCCACTTATACCAAACGGAGTTATCTTCTACTACGGGGCAAGGGTTTTGACTAGCATTAGCGCAGCTATTGCCTTCTAAATCCTCATTTCTACCTCTGCCACTTGTGAATGGAATACTTAAAGAACTTTTATCACAAAGTAGTACAGCCTCTTCACAATCGCTAGAAGGTGGAGCAATTTGATTAAAATTGTTGACGCACAACTGAAAACTTCCCGTTTGAGCGTCTGCGCCATCTACTCGAATGTAGTAAATTGCACCAATCGTCAATTCGCTCGTGATAGAAGAAACAGCATTATCTCCTCTAGGATCATTAGAACACATTTCTTCTACCAACGCTTCGCAAGTACCGCTGTATAATGTAAATTGAGGATTGTCTATACTTCCGCCACCATTAATGTTCGTCTCTCCTCTAACTGTTATGCCCACTGTATTGGCGGTAGCTTCAAATCGAAACCAGACATCTGCGTCTGCTTCATTGACATTTGGGAAACAACGAGGTAGAGGAATATCAGAATCTGTTGCTCCAATATTTGTAAATTCAGCAATATTAGAGCAATAATCCTGCACGTCTGTCAATTCAAAAGCAGTGGAACAATTATCATAAGCTGGTTGCGCTAAAGCAATTGCACTACCAACAAACAAAAATGTAAATAAGAGGTACGTTTTTTTCATAGTATCTTTAGTCTTTCAATATTAGTTTTGTAATAGATTGTATAGCGTAGTAGAACTTAGTCAAAAACTTCTAAGGTTTAGCAATCTAGGTGCTTGCTATCAAATGCTATTCGTTTCATCTTTGACTAATCAACAAATTAATACAATGATAAGACACCTTCCTAACCTTATAACGTTGGTTAACTTATTTTCAGGTTGCCTAGCCATTACTTTTTTATTTCAAAATTACGTCGAAGGTGTTGTCGGGTGTGTCGGTGTGAGTTTATTAGCTGATTTTTTAGATGGTTTGACGGCGCGCCTTTTAAAGATAACGTCGAAAATAGGAAAAGAATTGGATTCTTTAGCGGATTTAGTTAGTTTCGGTGTACTGCCTGGATTCATGCTTTTTCAAATGTCAGAAATAAAGTGGGTAGCTTATTTAGCCTTGCTGATTCCTATTTTTGCTGCACTGCGCCTTGCTAAGTTCAATGTTGATAGTCGGCAGAAAGATTACTTTCTTGGACTTCCCACACCTGCTATGACGATTGCTGTACTAGGTTTGTACTTTGCGTGTTATTCGAGTTATCAGATGTGCTCTAAGTCTTGGCAATTAACTAGCCTTACCATTATTGTTCTTTGTGCCTTGATGGTTAGTGAAATACCGCTCTTTAGTTTGAAGTTTCGTAGTTTACAATGGCGGAAGAATTGGATAAAAATTATATTTGCAGTAACAGCGATAGCGTTAAGCGTTTTTTTATTTCCACTTGGCCTTTCGTTGTCTATTATACTTTATGTACTTTTATCACTTATTTTTAGAAAAAGAATCATCTCTAAACAATGAAATATATCGCAGAAATAGACATTATGCCCCATCAAGAACTACTTGATCCACAGGGTAAAACGGTATCCAAAAACATGAAAAATATTGATGTGCATGGTGTGGAAGATGTAAGAATTGGTAAGCATATTGTCTTGCACTTAGAAGCAGAAAGTGAGGCAGAAGCACAGCAAAAAGTGGAGCAGGCTTGCCAGAAATTACTTGCCAATGTCATAATGGAAAACTATACTTATGCTATTCGCAACGAAATAGAGTTGCCAAGTGCAGCAGTATAAGAAGTAGATATGGCTTTCAATAGGTGATTCGAGCGATTGTAAAATGAACCTAATTAGAAAAGTCCATCAACTTGATGGACTGTAAAATATCACTGACTTGGAAGCAATATTGAGGCAATACTCAATTTGAATCATTCATTAAAACAAACTTTGTTACACATCATTCCCACACCTATTGGCAATTTAGAAGATATTACGCTTAGAGCTATTCGGCTACTCAAGGAAGTTGACTTAGTTTTGGCAGAAGATACACGAACGTCCAAGAAGCTATTTCAGCACTATGATATTCAAACGTCACTGCGTTCTTTTCATACGCACAATGAACACGGCATCTTGACTGAGATTGTAACTCAACTGGAGAATGGTGTTGGAATAGCTCTGATTTCTGATGCAGGAACGCCAAGCATCTCTGATCCTGGATTTTTGCTTGTTCGAGCTTGCCAAGAAAAAGGAATCAAAGTAGAATGCTTGCCTGGCGCAACGGCTTTTGTACCAGCTTTGGTAGCTTCTGGATTACCTTCTGACAAATTTTTTTTTGAGGGATTTTTACCACATAAAAAAGGAAGGCAAACTCGATTAAAATATCTCTCAACACTTCCGAGTACATTCATTTTATATGAATCACCTCACCGATTACATAAGTGCCTGGTGCAACTTTCGGAGTATTGTGGCTTAGATAGAAAGGCAACTGTTTGTAGGGAATTGACTAAGCTACATGAAGAAATCAAGACAGATACTCTGGAGCATTTAATTAACTACTACGGAGAAGGAAAGGTAAAGGGTGAGATCGTGATTGTTGTAGCGGGTGATAAATAGTCAAAAAATGTAATTTTGCCGTAGGATAATTAGTTTTTCATGCAAAAGACTTATTTCGCCTCTGATTTTCATTTAGGTGTGAATGGACGTCTGACGAGCAATGAGCGAGAGCGACAAATTGTACGTTGGCTCACTCAAATTCAGTCAGATGCCGCTGCCATTTACTTAGTAGGCGATATTTTCGATTTTTGGTTCGAGTACAAAACAGTTGTACCCAAAGGATTTATTCGCTTACTAGGTAAATTAGCTGAGCTGCGTGATGCAGGTATTCCTGTTTACTTTTTTACAGGTAACCACGATATGTGGATGTTCAACTACTTTGAACAAGAATTAGATATTCCGATTTACAAAGCACCAATTATTCGAGAAATAAACGGTAAGAGATTTTTTATTGGTCATGGTGATGGCTTAGGTCCGGGCGATTATGGGTATAAAATAATCAAAGAAGTTTTTGCCAATCCACTTTGCCAGTGGCTCTTTCACCGTTTACACCCCAATTTTGGGATTGGTTTAGCTCAATACCTATCCGTTAAAAGTAGAGAAAAAGACCCTGTTGATGAAGTATTTTTAGGCGAAGAAAAAGAATGGTTGCTTGCTTATGCCAACGAACAGTTGGATAAAATTGAGCCAATGATTGATTACTTTGTTTTTGGGCATCGGCATCTGCCTATTGATATTTTGCTAAAAAATAATCGTACTCGCTATGTGAACATTGGGGAGTGGCTACACAATAATTCCTACGCCTGCTTTGATGGGAATAATCTAGCAATTCACTTTTTCGAGCGAGATAACGGGCATGTATTTCCATAAAAAATGAAAGCAAAAATTCAGCTTACATCAGTGTCTTATTCCGCTTGAAAGCCTGTGTTGTAAGTATCCTGAGCATCATTTCTATTCACAAAGCCAATAAAATGCCAGTTTGGAATAGCTGGAAGTAATAAGCCAAATGTCCAGTACTCCTCAAATTTATGTGTGAATGAAGGCTTGTAAAATGGTAGTTCTCCTGTTTCTATTTGCTCCATATAGTTTTCTGAGAACAAATACAATATTCCTTCATTCATTAATTCACTCAGCTTCTTGGTAGTTGCTGCTCGATCTTCCAAATCCACACCTAGCTCCAGTGAGGTAATATCACGAGGCGATTCAGAGCTTTCCATCTGATACAAAAAGCTATGTAACATTTCATTAAGTGCTGCCAAAAAAGGAACGCTGCCCTCCAGTGCCTCCTGTTGACTTACTGCTTCATCGCTTATCATCCATTGCATACTAGAATAGTCGGCTACCTCACGAATAGTACGCTTGATGGCACGTTGAGTAGGTGTTTCTTGCATCATCATATTATTCAACCAGTTATTTGCTTCGCTTGTCATATTGTAAGTAGCCTGTATATATCTCAACGTCTGTAACTCTACCTCAGTTACAAAGCCGTTGTCTAATACATCTATATAAAGTTGCTTTGCTTCTCGTAGCGAGATATGCTCTTCGTCTTTGCTTTCCGACATCCACTTGGCTGCATTCACTAAACTTTTCTTATAAAAAATGCCATTAATACAAATGTACTCTTTCATTTTGCTTCAAATTTGCTCGGAAGATAGCAGATTTCTTAGTTAGAATCATAGGACTAGCTTCCTCTTTTTAGGTTTATTTTTTCTTAGCTATGAGAGCGCTTGGCTATCAAGCCTTTGGCAACTTAATCGTAAAAGTTGTGCCAACCCCTTCTTTGGATTCTTTGATATAAATCTTGCCATCATGATACTCCTCAATAATACGTTTGGCAAGGGACAGACCCAACCCCCAGCCGCGCTTTTTGGTAGAATATCCAGGTTGAAATACTGTTTTCCACTTTGAACTTGGGATGCCCTTACCAGTGTCACTAATATCAATAGCGACATGATTATTTTCCTCGTAAACATTAGCGGAAATAATTCCCTTACTTCCCATAGCGTCTAGGGCATTGCGTAGCAAATTTTCAATCACCCATGCGAATAGATGTGAATTAATCATGGCGTTTTGTGGGTTATGGGTGTTAGTATTAGGAAATAAAAACTCTACTTTTCTTGGCGCACGACGCTGCATATAAGTTTGAGTTTTTGCCAATTCATCATAGATATTAATACTTTTTAACTCAGGTGCCGAGCCAATTTTAGAGAAGCGGTCAGCTACCAACTCCAATCGGTTCACGTCCGTCATTAATTCATCCATTACTTCTAGCACTTCTTCATCGTCTTCTTTAGTCATCCTAAGATGGTCTATCCAGCCTAATATGGCACTAATGGGGGTTCCTAATTGATGAGCCGTCTCCTTTGCCATGCCTGCCCACACTCGATTCTGCTCCGACCGTCGAGCATTACTGAAACTGAAATAGCCAAAGATGATAAAGGCAGAAATAAGTAGGAACTGAACAAGAGGATAAAATCGCAGCAAGGTTAGTATTCTCGACTCTTTAAAGTAGAGCTTAATTGGAAAGCTATCAAGTTCAAGATAATTAGCCTCTTGGGCTTGTAGCTTTTTGAGCTGCGTGCGAAAGTAAGGTTCATCCTCTAAAAATTCCTTCCCGAAGTTTACAGCAAAATCAATGGCATCTAATTCGTAGTTGTATATTATTATAGGCACGGTAGTATTAGCCTTCATAATCTCTAAGTGAATCGTCAAATCTTCACTTCTTGGACTGTCACTTTCATTTATGCGCTGATAAGAGTTTTTTAGTAGGCTTACTTTATTTTGCTCTTCCTTTGATAATTGATCTGTTAAATAAATGGTAAAGAAGCCAGAGAGCAAGACAATTAGAACTCCCGCTATTCCCAAATACCACTTCCATCTCGACTTTTGTGAATAAATATCCATAAAAAATGCTATCCGTTCTGAGTAGATGCTCGTACCTTTATGATAGGCAAAGATACAGCCTAATTTCTTCCTTTTGGAATCCTATAATTATTTCTGAACGCTTTGACTTTAACATTCATTATATACGCTTCTCTCTCTATACTGCTTGCGCTGAGTTATATCATTATTATGTGGCAGTATATTAGTGGCTGGGCGAATTTAGCTACTTGGGAGATTCCTGTCAATTTTGAGCCAAGCACTTCAATCACTGTTTTAATTCCCGCTAGAAACGAGGCTGAGCATATAGAAAAATGCCTGCAATCCATTGTAAAACAGCATTATCCAAAACTGCTTTGGGAGGTGATTGTACTAGACGATCATTCAACTGACGAAACAGCCGCTTTGGTAAAAGCAATGCAGCATCCAAATGTTAATTTACTGCACTTAGCAGATTTTGTAAGTGAAGATGAGACGCAGTCCTTCAAGAAGAAGGCAATTGAGGTTGGCATTGCTCATGCGAAAGGCGATTTAATTGTTACAACCGATGCAGATTGCATCGCTCAGGTGAACTGGCTGGCTTTGATTGCTTCTTTTTATCAAGTAAAGGAATCGAAATTTATAGCTGCTCCAGTTAATTTTTATGAAGAATGCAATACCTTAGAACGCTTTCAATCGCTGGACTTTATGGGCATGATGGGGATAGCTGGCGGGGGTATTCAGAAGCAATTTATGCGAATGTGTAATGGCGCAAACCTTGCTTACACCAAAGCTGTCTTCCACGAAGTGAATGGCTTTGAAGGCATCAATCATCTTGCTTCTGGCGATGATATGCTACTAATGCAAAAAGTGGCGAGGCGATACCCCGAAGGAATTGGTTATCTAAAAAATTATGAATCTACCACCTTCACTCATGCTAAACCAAACTTGAAATCTTTTTTAAGTCAGCGTATTCGTTGGTCCACCAAATCTGGTTCTTATCAAGAATGGCTTGTTACCTTCATCTTAGCAGTAGTTTTTTTCTTCTGTGCCAATTTAGTATTGAATGCACTGCTCTTACCCTTTTTGGGTTGGGACGCACTTGTGCTACTATTGATAGGGCTGACCGTGAAAGCCATTATGGACTATTGGTTTCTGAGTCAAATGAGCCATTTTTTTAGACGCAATGATTTGATGCGTTCTTTTTTTACTTCTTTCTTTATGCACATTGCCTACATCGTCGTTGTTGGTATTTTGGCAGTAACTGTAAAGAAGTATGAATGGAAAGGCAGGCAAGTGAGCTGATAAAATCTACTCAAATAGCTTTCGATAATCCTGCATAGTAGTCAAGAAATAGGTCTTTTCGTATCGGTCGCTAAAGAGTGAAAGGGTGTCTCCTATTTTAATTTGTTCTTCCAACCGAATTAAGGAATCGATATTTACAGCCAATTTCAGATGCTCTTGTTTGCTTAGTGGCAATTCTATTAAGTCATTCCTGCTTCCTAGTTTTAACGCTATCTTATCTGAATTTACGCCATTAAAGGCTAATTCAATATAGGCTTCTTCTTTCAACCAATTTTTGACAATCGTAGGAATGATAGTTGTCTGCGCTGAAAACTGATCCCATTTTTTCAAGGTGTAGTAATCTAATTGTTGTTCTTGATCGGAATGGGTGCTATAATAAATACTTCTCAGATTATTGAAATAAATCCAAGAAGGTGAGTTTATACTGAACGCTGTCTTTTTTTCTTCAGGAGGAAGAGCACAGCTGGAGCACAGGAAATAGACAAATAAGATGAATAAAAGAAAATGCCTCAAAATGAATCAGTTTACAGCATGAAATAAATAGTCCATAAATGCTCCAACTGTTTAATTGTTCACAATCTCAATTTTTCGTTTTGAACATGACGCTCTTTGTCGCGCTTAGTTTTTTTGTCTAAATTTTTCTGTAGAGCTTCCGTCAGATCAATTCCCGTTTGATTAGCCAGACAAATCAGCACGAACAGTACATCAGCCATTTCATCTGCTAAGTCTGCTTTAGCCGATTGAGCTTGGTCGGGCTCTTTGAAGGATTGCTCACCATAAATTCTGGCCATTAGTCTTGCTACTTCTCCCACCTCTTCCATCAATACTGCTGTGTTAGTCAATTCATTAAAATAGCGAACACCGATTGTTCCAATCCAATCATCAACAGTAGTTTGTGCTTCTTTTATAGTCATTGTTCCATGCTAATTTTTCCACCATTCAAGCAGTGGATTAAGGTCAATATCACCTTAAAATACTTACATCACCCTTCTTGAAAAAGGTCTCACCATTTGTACATTCTACTTCTAGGTAATAGCCATAGACATCAGGGGGGAGCGCTTTACCTTCATAAGTGCCATCCCATCCAATGCCAGGGTCTTCTGATTCAAACACCCGCTGTCCCCAGCGATTGAATATCGCAAAATACATTGTACTAATTGGATTTCCTCTCACGAATAATAGATCGTTTCTGCCGTCATTGTTTGGAGTGAATGCTGTTGGAACAAAAATAAATGGCTCATCGCAGGCTCCTTGCGTTACAAAAACTTCTACTGTTCGAGTCCCTGTACAACCTTCCTTTATTATTTCTACCGTGTAAGTTGTTGTTTCTGTTGGCTTGGCGATTGGGTCTTGCGCTGATGGATTATCTAATGTTCCATCAGGTGACCAGCGATACGTAAAATCGCCATCAATCATCAAATCCAAGCGAGACGGTCGTCCCGCTAGTATTGAATCAGGAAAAGCAATAATTCTAATATCTTCCGAAGCAATATCTATCAAAGATAAATAAGTCTGAATCGTATCCATACATCCAAATCCATTACTCACAAATGCAGATAGCAAGCCATTACTCACTGTTTGTATTATTGGATTAGCAGTGCCTTGACCATCGGTGACAATTGCTTCCGGCATCCATTGATAAGTAAGCGGTTGGTCTATTCCATTGTTTGTTACGTTAACAGAAAAATTCTCCCCTAAACAACCAATAGTTGTATCCTGAATTTCAATATTAACAGGTAATGTGCTTACTGTAATGATATTCGTCTGCGGACAACCAAACTCATCTGTTGCTCTCACGAAATAATCCTCCGCACCTTCATCAGAGAGGACTGTGATCAATGAATCCATGCTGAGTAAATCTTCAAAATTAGCATCTTCTGCCCACTCATAGTTTAGAGGTCTATCGGCAAAAGCACTTAAAGTTACTTCGCTAGATTGACATAGCACAGTGTCCCTAGACGTGTTGAATGTAAAGGCAGGTCGCAAATCCAGATCAATAGTGCGTTCAGCTCGGCAGGCTCCTGCTTCGCGCCCCACTGTAATGGTTACATTGTAGGAAGTTGGATTATTGATTGTTATTGCCGGATTTCCAATATTAGGATCGCTAAGTCCAGATGAAGGCGACCATGTATATTCAAATTCTGGGTTAAAATTTGGGTTAACAGTTGTTGGACTATTGTTACAAACAAGGGCTTCTGACGGCAAATTAATATCGAAATCTCTGATTTTAATAATCAAAGAGTCGTTCTCAGCGCAGCCAAACTGGTTGGTCGCTTCATAGTATAATGACACAATGGTATCCCTAAACCCAAAGTAAGTCGGCATCAAAGTGCTATCACCCATAATGATTTGATCGTTCGGGAAGTAACTGATGGAGATGCTGTCGCTTGGATCATTGTTGGTCAGCACAATCAGTACAGATTGACCTTCACAAGTTAAAATTGTATCACCGATAGGCTTGATAATGTCCACTCCATTCCCAACAGTTACTGAAATAGTATCCATCCCTACACATCCTGTGCTATCCACCGCTTCCACAAAATATATTCCTTCGTAGTCTCCTGAAATATTGACCGTATTGCCTAGTGTTTCATTTCCTTCTTGATCTGTCCAAACCACAGCAGCGTTCAGCATAGGACTTACCGAAAGCACTTGATCTTCTTCACAAAGATTGAATACATCTGGCACTCCAAGTACCAAGCCATCTGATACTGCTACATCAAAAGTTTGACTTAGTTGGCACTGAGGATTATTGGCATCTTGCACGCTCACTGTGTATTCAAATTCCCCTGTACTATTCGGGGTGAGTACTGGGCTGGCAATATTTGCAGCATCCAAGCCCATCGTTGGCATCCAAGAATATTGTAAATTTGTATCCCCACCTTGATTTAATTGTAAGGGACTACCTTCGCAAATATTGATAAGCGTATCAACGTTTAGCCTCAAAACTTTTACATCAATTGTGTCAGTCGTCATAATGGTACAATCCTCTCCTGCATTCACGACTAACTCCACGCCCAAGCGTTGGCTTTCTCTCAAAGTCAGACTAGGATTTTCCATAGCACTACTCCCGCCATTGCTAAATTTCCATTCATAGGTTGCCATCACATTAGGGGCAGTGGATTGATTTAGAAAGTTAACTACTGTACTATCTGTGGTGCAGGCAATGCTATCAAGTGTAAAGCTGGCACTTATCATTTCATCAATGATTTCTAATTCTTGGCAACTTGTGTCTATACATGCTACATCATAGTCGAGTGTGATACAAGCCTGAAAAACACCTGTGGTGTCATAGTTGAATAATAAGCTATCACCATTGAAAGTGCTGCCCGTGCCAGATAACCAACGATAATTCAAGTCAGGCTGAGAACTTCGATTGATAAATTCTACTGTTGAACCATCACACTGGATATTGGCATCAAAAGCTAGTTCGAGGTCTGGATCAATAGTAGTTACTTTCACTTTTGCAGAATCAATACAGCCAAATTGATTTTCAGCAAGCACGGTATATTCCGTCACACCAGACATATAGGCCAGTGTAGGACTTGCTGTGTTTGCCCCCATTGTTATATTTTCTGTTGGAAACCACTGGTATTGTAGTGAATCCTGTGTAGGGGTTTGGTTCATTGCAAATAAGCTAGCAGTATCGCCAGGACAAAGCACCTGGTCTTCGGCTATTATGAAATCAGGTTGCTTTCCAATGATTTTTATGGTATCCTCTATTTCACAGTTAGAAATATCTCTAGCCCTTATTCGGTAAGTTGCTTCGCCTGTTGTCGGAATAGTTAATGCTTCATTAGATGCTAGGATTGAGTCGCTTTCATCTAGCCATTCGTAAGTAAATACGTTTGGAATATTGGCTTGTAATGTTACAGATGCTTCACAAGTTTCAATATCATCTCCTAATTCTACCATAAAATCACTAGAGCCTTCCACGTCCTGTACTTGAATCAATTGGCTGATGGTATCATTACACATCGCACCAAACAATGCTAGTTGCACTTCATACTGTCCAGTATCTGGATAAGTGTAGGTGGTATTCATACCAGCAGTGATGAACTCCATGTTGGTCGTATCTCCAAAGTTCCATTTTATAGAGTCTGCTCCTTCTACATTAGTTGTAAATTTCATAGTCAAGCCATCAAAACAATCCTTTACTGCTCTGAACTCCACCACTTCTGGTGCGGGCATAACGATTACTGTTACCTCTTTTTCTACATCACATATTCCGTTTGGCGGAAATATTCGAGCGGTGTAGGTTATTGTATCCGTTGGTGCAACAGTAGGATTAGGGATATTTGGATTATCAATTGCCAATGCTGGTCGCCACCTAAATCCATTAATGCCCACTCCGTTGTAAAGCGGATTCAAATTAATACTGTCCCCTCGACAAATTACTAGGGTATCGGGTAATCCAGCAGTTGGGTCAGACATTCCCGTTTCAAAACTCGTCTGTACAGTCTGTGTACATCCATCTTCGGATTGTACGGTCATGCTCACCTCACCTGTTATGCCTTGAGGAACGAATAAAGATGGACGTTCCGTAGTGAAATTTAATATCGTATCGCCAAGATTGACCTCCCAGAACCAATTTGTGATGTTTGAAATAGAATCAACAGACCTATCTATTAGTGATACCACTGTGGAATCCCCGCAGTCAAATGTTTCTACGGCTACACTTGCCTCTACTGTACTGTTCGTTAGGTAAATATTAAAATAGGAAGTATCAGAACAAATACTTTGCGGCTCTACGACTAATTCTACGGTATATCTACCTGTATCAGGATAGGTGTAGGTTGGGTTTTCCTCCGTGGAAGTCGCTAGAGGTACTTCACCAGGGCGGAAGTCGAAATTCCATATAAAATCATCTGAGTCCGTACTAAAGCTCTCAAAATTAACGGTCAAATCGTTACACTGTACTTCTGGTGCGCCTACTCTTGAACCAATTTCTCGACACATACCAATATTGTATTGAAAATCTCGACGAGTTTTAGATAGCAGCACACCATTTCTGTATTCTTCTACACAAACGCCTACCACAAATTGACCTTGCAAGCCTGGACGAGCGAATAAAAATCCTCGCCGTGGATCAACGCGTAAAGCTCGCCCTTCTCCAAGTATGTTATTCAAATCGTACGTAGGGCTAACCCATGTCAAGGTATCGTAAGGTGGTGCAGCAGGTGGTTGTGGCTGTGGAAAATCTAAAGTAGCACCAGTAAAAGGCGTACAAAGACTGTAAGCTAGGGAATCTCCGTCGGGGTCAATAGCACCATGATCGTAAAAAATGGGTTCATCTACACAAACGAAGATAGGTGGCCATTCTTTAAAACGCGGGGATGAATTACAAACCCTCATCGCTGCGGCTGTGATTTCTATGTCGTAAGTAGCTCCTGTTTCTAATGGATTAACAACGTTAGCGATGGTTTCATTTCTGCAACATCTTTGATAAACCACTTTATAGCCATCTTCAATAAATTGCAGTTCAATCGTATCTCTATAAATGGAAGTATGAACACATACATCCTGAGGTATCATAAGGCAATCATCTTGGAAGATGCCTGAAAGTGTGTCATCTTGAGCAAATGGAATCATCAGCTCTTGAATGAGTGTACCTCTAACCGCATTGAAAAGACCAACGGAAGCGGGGTCGTCGAAAGGAGCATCTTCTCCACCATAGAAGCAGTCTCGATAGACGCTTAGCGTGATTTCGTATTGATTGTTGCCTAAACAACGATATCCCAAGTCACCACCGACAATATGGGACGCATAATTTAATGCAGGAAAGCTAACTATCAACATCAGTGTTGAGAACAGTAGCTTGAAGTATTGATAGCGCAAGACACTATTTGTAAAGATTTTCATGCTCAGGGATTTCAAATTTTAGTTAAAATGAGAATGATATTATTATAATGGACAGATAATAGCTGACGGTGATCAAATCAACAGCAATATTATCTTTAAACTATCCATCACAGTTCTATTTATTTTATGCTCTACTTTCCTCCTTTTGTAATAAAGGTGGATTGAGAGAATGTATTTTCATCTTGTAAACGAACTTCTACTTCTACTATTTCCACTCTGCGCTCTAGGGATGCTCCCAAGCTATATATTGAGTTTCTTTCGTCTTCTATTATATCAATGACATAGTTTGGAGCTGCTTTTTCACCGATGGCTTCTCGCTCAAGCATCAACTTACGATCCTCGATATAAGGCATAAATACTCCTCCTTTGTAACTGCGAAAGAAATTCTGTACACTTACTATTCTTCTCAAACTTAAATTGTAGTTGTAAGAACTACCCGCTCTAGGACTAGCATAGCCTTTGAGCCGAATCTTAACTTCATTTCCTCCTTCTAAGAATGGGAGCAGCACCTCTGCAAATGATTGTAAATCATCAAAACCACTCTTTACTTCACGCTCGAAAAATGCTTCATATCGCTTTGCCGTTAAGAAAGTCTCTTCCTCATCCATCGGTTCTGTAAAAAGCAATTTGTACTCTTCTTTTCTATCGTAGTAATCATCCACTGTTTCTGCATAGCTAATGTCTGTTGTTCTTCGATTCGATCTTTGATCTGGGTAGTCATTATCAAAATAAATAGCAAGTGGCAAGTAATCGCCAAATGATGTTCGTTTCAGAAATAACTCTGCCAAGAAAACTTCTGGTTTCGTCAAATCACTGGTGTAAAGCTGTAATTCTTCCAAAGGTTTGAAGCCAGGCTTTGTAGCACGTATGATGTACTCTTTGTCTAGTTCTAATGGGAAGTTAAAATCATTCCCATATTCATTTACTTGTTCTTGCACCACTCTTTCTTCATTTCCATCCTTTTCAATAACTTGTACAGTTACGCTATTGATTGGCAATTTTGTATCCGCATCATAAGCCAATGCTCGCAGGTCCACTGTAATGGGGGATAAGAATATATCGTTTGTTATTTGATCGGGTGCATCAAGTGGAACAGTTAGAGTATCTCTTGATTGAACGTAGCCATCTTTGCTTGCTTCCAGGAAGTATTTTTCACCCCGATCAACAAAAAAGTTAAATATATTATCATTCGGATTGGTGAGTTTAGCGACTATTTCTGCTGTGCCATCTTCGTTGACTTGAAGTAGCTTAACGGTAGTGCCTGCCAAAATAGATTGGTCTATTGCATCAAAAGTAGAAACAAGTAGTTCTGATTTAATGTCAAACTCTGCGGCGTATAAATCATCACAACAAAGCTCAAATTCTTTCTCTAAGTAAAACGAGCCTTCTCGGTTAGAGGAAAAATACCCTTTTGATCCATCCTCATTTAGTGTAAAATAAAGATCATTGAGACTACTATTGATAGGTTTGCCCATGTTGATTGATTCTCCCCAGTCGTCTCCTGTCTTTTTGATCTTTTGAATATCAAAACCTCCCAAGCCTTGTAAGCCATCAGAACTGTAATATAGCGTTTTGGTAGCACTATGAAAAAACGGTGTTACCTCATTTTCTTCGGTGTTCACTACATCGAAATTTTCTGGCTGCATCAATGATCCGTCTTCATTTATTTTGCTGATCCATATATCTAATTTCCCCTTTCCTCCCGGCTGGTCTGAAACAAAATATAAATATTCGTCGCCTGTCGTTAAATCTTTTCCTACACTTGGCTGCGTATAGGTATATTCATTTTGATTGATATACTCTGTAATTGCTTGGGGCTCCGTCCATGTGCTGTCATTATTTCGTTTTTGAGTAAAAATAGCACAGCGAATAGTTACGCTTCGGTTGTCTAGATAATCGCAGCGAGTAAAAAATCGAATACTTTGATCGTTGTTGTAAACTAGATTAGCAGTGTGCCTTAGAGTATCGTTCACTGCTCCTGATAGCAGTTCAACTTCTTTACTATCACTATCAGTCTTAGTAAATAAGATACGAGCATAAGGTCGTTCGGTAGGAGCATTATCTTTATTACTCTGAAAACTCAGAGAAGAATAAAACAGGGTATCGTTTAATACGAATGCTCCAAATTCCTTGTTGGGCGTATTAATGCCTTCATCCAAGTGCATTACCGAAACGTTGTGCTGCTCTTCGGCGATGTTTTTTGCCCAGTTTGAATCCTTTATTCCTTTTTTAGCAAGCTGTAAATAATAAGTAGGCACATCCTCATTGCCAGTATGCTTTGCAATAAAGTTATCATATTCCTCCATCGCAGATTCATACTCTCCCAACAATTGATTCATATTGGCTAACCAGTAACCAGATAGTGGAAACTGATTTTCATCTTCTGATTGTTTGACTTCTTTGTAAGCATCTTTGGCAAATACATATGATCCTGCCATTCGAGCAGATTCAGCGTATTTGTACTTAATGACTACGTCTTTGGGTTTGGCTTTTGCAGCCATGCCGTAGTAGCGCATCGCCGTGTAGTAATCCTGATCCGTGTCATAAGCCTCATCTGCTGCTTTGAGCATTTGTTTTAAGGTAACACCATAAGTTTCACTCTGATCAAATTTTTGTGCTATTGATCCACTAATTGCCAAATTGATGACTAACACGCTTAAAAAAAATTGCTTCATGATGACTCGTATTTCAAAATATTTCTTCACTATTCAAATTTGAGGTGCATAGAGTTGATTTGTGGTTATGTATTTTAACGTACCTTTTAACATATATGTTTTATTATTTTTTTTAACAAAATAAGTTTTTCATATAATTGGACAAGCCTTTGTTTTTTCTGCTGGTTTTAGTGGGGAGAAAATATATCTCAGCGCTACTTCTATTCCTCCGCGCCGAGTAGAAGCTGCTTTAAATTCTGATATATTAACATCATAACTCAATCCCAATAGCCATTGTCTAATATGGAACTCTGCATGAGGAACGATTGCATCACCAAAATTATCAAATCTGTAAGAAGCACCAAGTGCAAATGCTAACTCTTGAGCAGGTTGACGATTGATGTGAAACTTGCCAGTTCCCCCCACTACATTTTCTTGATAAGGACCTTGTAATTGAACAGTTCCTCTAGCAATAAAATCAAATAAATCTGAGAGCATGAGTGTTCCCATTGCATAAGCAGAATAACGTTGACTCAATCGAATATCACTGCCTAGGTCAAATCCTTCCTTGGGTTCGTTCAAGTGAAAGACGCCTACTCCGATGTCTAATTTGGTACGTTTATTGATTGGATGCGCTCCTACAGGCTGCAATCTAAAATTGATTCCTGCTCCCAGGTCGATGTTCAATAAACTTGTATTCGTGAATCCCTCTTTTGCTCTATTAGGGTCAAATTGCTCCCCATTAAACTGCTGATCAAAAGTCAAGTTTGCTGTTTTGAACGCACGTTGACTTATCCCTACATTTGCTCCTCCTGTCATGAAGAAAGTTGGTGCTAGTTGCAAAGAATAAGAACCTGAAACTCCAATATTTGTGCGACTCAGTTGAGAAGTACCTGCTTGATCGTAATCAAAAAGTAGCCCTGCTGTAAAGTAACTATTCTTTAGATTTTCTGTGTAAAACTTGCGTTCAATGCCTCCAGAAAAAGTCATAAAGTCCAATTCTGACACGGACTGCCACTGGCTTCTGTAGTTTCCTATGAATCGAACAGTGCCATGATGGACTCCAGCCAAAGCAGGATTCAGATGCAGTGGAGAATTGTAATATTGCGAGAAATGAATGTCTTGAGCTCGAAGTGAGCATAGAAAAAAGATGCTCAATGCACTCACTAACAGAATTTTGGATAACGCACTCATAGTGTAAAAGGTCAACTAGTAATATCTTGCAGCACAACAAACTGTTGTTGCTCATTATTTATTAGTTGTTACGGTCAAGTACGTTGGTTGTTTCAATTTAATGAAAGTACCCTGTGATGTTAACAAAATCAAGGACGCATATCTTTATCGCGCCAGCGATTTAGAGTAGGACATTCACCGTAGAGGTCATTGACTTGAATAAAAGTAGCGTCAACTCTATCGGAAATCCATTTTGTGATATATTCATTTTTTTTGGACTCAATTGCAGCAGTACGAATTTTAGAATAATCCTGATCCAAACTAGCTTTATGCGGCTTTGTTCGCGCTTGTAGCTCAATAATTCGATACGCTGTTTCTCCCATTGGTGTTCTAAATTCAAAAGAATGAGAGATTTCTCCAACTTTCATTGTATCAATGGTGAAATAGATATCAGGGTCAAGGTCACCGATTTCAAAAAATGTATTGCCTGTCAATGGATTCACCATGCGCCCATCATTGTTATAGCTTTGCTCATCTTCGTTGCCAAATCGTTTCACTGCACGAGAAAAAGAAATGCTATCAGACAGGATCAATTGCCGAATGGAGTCTAACTTTTGTTGCGCCAGCACCAAGTCGTTTTCTGTTATGTCTGGCTTGATGAGAATGTGACGTGTATTAATGGAATTACCTCTTCTACTTTGTAGCTGTATTAAGTGAAAACCAAATTCTGACTCTACCACGTCCGAAAGTTCTCCTACATCAAGGCTGTAAGCTGCCGCTTCAAATTCAGGCACAAACTTCCCTCGAGTTGTCCATCCTAAGTCGCCACCTGCTCTACCAGAACCGGGATCATCGGAGAATTTTCTAGCCAATTCACCAAAATCAGCACCATTTTCAATTTGTTGTTTGATATCTTCCAGTTGCTGAATTGCTTTGTCTCGCTGACTATCGTTGACTTTTGGCAAAATAACAATCTCGCCAATTTCTACCTCTGAATTGAAATATGGTAAACTATCTTGAGGAATTTTGTCAAAAAATGCTTTCACCTCAGAAGGCGTTACCGTGATGCCTTGTATAATTTGTCCACGCATGCGCTCCGCCAGCAACTGATTTTTCAAATCTTCTCTAAATTCTTCTTTGACTTCGTTCACCGTTTGCCCGTAATAATCCTCAAACTGTTTGACATCTCCCTGCATCATGGAGAGAATGCGCTCGATGCGAGCGTCTAGTTGGACTTCTACTTCAGCATCTGTTACTAAAATACTATCCAACTTAGCTTGATTTAATAATAATTTTTGACCGAGTAATTGATCTACAATTTGACATCTAGCTTCTGGAGGTAAACCACCTTGCTGGGCAGAAGCCAGAGAGTACTGCTCCTCTACTTCGGAGAGCTGCACAAATTCACTTCCCACATTTGCCACGATTTGATCTATTACTTCACGTTGGGCAAAAACATTCGTTAGAAAAAAGGTAAAAATGATGCCCAGGACTATGATTCGCATAATAAAATTATTTAGCTGCTAAAAAAGATAACTTAGAAATGAGGGCTAATGTTGGCTTAAAGTTGTAATTAACAAATATTCAAAAGCCACATCGTTACGATATAAGACAAAGATATGATAAAAAGAGAAATTCTACTCTATTTAGCGATCAGCACAAGCATTGAAGTTTTACTTATTGGAAAGTACCTAAGTTGCGTTTTATTACTTAAAAGAGACTGCCACTGACTTAAATTCTTAACAAAGCAATTTACCTTGTGTTAGATTGTACGATGGAATGCTATTTGTCTATCTAATCGCTCGCTCATGTAACCATTTCTGAAAAAAACTAGAAATACTTAATAAAATGCAATATATCTGGCTTATTCATCTCTTCTGTACTGTTTTTATGACCGGATTGATCTGGATGGTACAAATCGTGCATTATCCTCTGATGAATGGTGTTGGGAATGACTTTTTTGTCAGTTATGAAAGTCGCCACACACAAGCTATTACTTGGATTGTGCTACCAGCAATGCTACTAGAACTGGGAACGGCATTTCTGTTGCTTTTTGTGGAAAACTCGTTTAGTAAGACTTGGCTAGTTACTGCTTTTGTATTGTTAATTACAATTTGGGCATCCACTTTTTTTTTGCAAGTGCCACTACATGTAGCATTGAGTCAAGGATTTGAAACGGATACTCATCAAAAATTAGTGCAAACAAATTGGGTTAGAACTATTGCATGGACGCTGCGAAGTGGTATTGTGCTTTTTCTGACTGCACAGATTTTGTCCCTTAAATAATCGTCTTCACTAATTTAGAAGTCGTTCTTTGCCTGCAAAAACTTCAATAAATATGAAAACACCTTATAGAATTTTATCTTTGGATGGCGGTGGTAGTTGGTCAATCATACAGATCAAAGCACTTAAAAAGTTGTTCGGTGATATAACTGGACATGAAATTTTAAAGCACTTTGATTTGGTAGCTGCTAACTCTGGAGGAAGTATTGTGGCAGCAGGACTCGCAGAAAATTATCGACCTTCCCAGTTAGAAGCCTTCTTTAACGATCCTAAAACGCTACACTCTATTTACTCCAAGCTCAGCTTCTGGGAAATACCTTTCATTAACCGATTTACCAAAGTAGGAGGCATCGGACCTAGGTATTCTTCTAGGCGAAAGTATGAGGCTTTTCAGCGTCTCATGCCCAAAATTAGTAATATGCCGCTTCATAAAGTACCTGAATTTATAGGAAGTGATGACTCCCCTCATTTTCTCATTGTGGCTTTTGACTATAATAGGAGTCGAGCAAAGTTTTTCCGTTCCGATACTACTAGTCAATCACGAACGGCTCTGTTGACTCACAAATTATATGGAAAACCAGAAGTGCCAGAGTCCAAAATAACTTTTACACAAGCTATTCATACCAGTACTAATGCTCCACTCAATTACTTTGACCAGCCAGCTCTGCTCAATTATGAAAAGGAAGTTGAAGAACCTAAACGCTACTGGGATGGTGCAATTGGTGGTTACAATAATCCTGTCCTTTCGGCAATTGTGGAAGCAATTAGTAATGGCATTAAAATGGATGAATTACAGGTGCTTTCTATTGGAACAGGCTATATTTTTCGCCCATTTGAGGGCAGTTTTCCTGCTACTAACGATTTTTTACTAGAGCGGTATAAAAATGCTAATTTTCTGAATGATGTATTCAAACTTACAACCAGTATTCTAGGCGATCCGCCTGATGCAGCAACTTATGTCTCTTATACTATGCTCTATCCTGATTTGCCAATGCGTGTGCCTGATTTTATTCGGCTCAATCCATTGGTACAGCCTCAACTTAAATTTATAAAAGATCAAGAGATGTGGGCAATACCAGATGGCTTCACCACTAAGCAATTTGAGCGGCTGCTGCATCTGGATTTTGATGCTACATCAGATGAGGACATTGCTCTGCTGGAGCAGTTGACTGACCTCTGGTTGAGTGATTTAATGCCGAACCAACCGATCAGAAATAATCGTTACTTACAGTGTTTGCTCGGGCATCAATGGTTTAGTCAAGCTTGGAGCGATTTGATGAGCTGGAAATCATTGGCGTGATAACTTAGCAAGACTAACTTGTAGTATCCAACTCAAGCTCTCCGTAGTAATTAGTCGGTTGATTGGTAATCCACTTGACGAAATAAGTGATCTGCCCCACATGGTAGGAAAAATGTTCTACTACATGTACTAGCATACTCAAGCCTGTCTCCTGAAAGCCTTGTACGGTCTTTTCTTCTAATAGCATTTCTGGTGTAATATCATCCAGTACTTTTTCCACCTCAATCATTACTTCGTAAAGTTGTTTTAGTAATTGATCGCTTGGGATAATACTTGCCTCATCGAATTCTTTTTGACGTTCTCTATTGTCTTCGGCATTTCCTAGACCAGCGACGATCCACTGCCGCACATTACCGCATAAGTGAAGTACTAAATTTCCCACACTATTGCTCTCTTGACTTGGTCGATACCATATCTGCTCTTCGCTGAGCATACTTAGGCACTGCTCAATACGAGGTACGCCCTCTTTTAACAGCCTGCGCTTTGTCTCTGCAATGAATAGCTTGGCAAAAGCAATTTTGTAGTGATCCACGACTTGATTGATTTTAGTGTTTTAGTCTTCGTAGCACTCTCTTAATTCTGCTACGCTAATGTCGAACTGAGTAGCATCATAAATGCACTCGCCATTTTTGATCAGTAGAACTTGCGGTGATTCGTGGTGCGTTTTGAAAACAGTAGCAATTTCCGCAGATAAAGAACGATTTGCAAGAATATCAAAAAAATAAGGTATGATTTCTTCTTCCGAAAAATCCCAGTCATGTTCCAGTCGCATTTTTGCCATTGCACTTACGCCACAAGTGCTACTATGCTTGTATATTAGGCAAGCTGTGGTAACAGATAGGGTCTCAATTTCTTGTAATTGACCAGTGTGATTGAGTATTCTCCAGTTTATCATTGCTAAAGTAAAAGTTAAATAGGTAATAAGTGAACTGTCTGCTCTGAGGTTGAGAACTATTTCAGAGATCAGACTTCATATTCAGTCATTTTGATTGTTAGTCAACCCTATTTTTTAGTTTTTGTTGCGCTATTGCTATATTCGTCAAGTAAGATATTTCTTATCATTGAGCAGTATCCAGTTTCCCTTTGCATCAATGAAAGTGCCTTCAGGAAATTGAGCTAAGAAAGTTTCATTGAAGAACTGTCGGCTAAGTTGAACATCTTTGGGCAGATAGGAAAGGGAATTGTAGAGTAATATGCCATCTGTATTTAGTAATCTTTTCAACAATTGCAAAAAATTAGTCGTCATCATTGAATCAGGAATAACATCATCTAAAAATACATCCATACAAATTAGATCAAACCTTTGATTGCTTTGCTGAACAAAGGTAAAAGCATCTGCACAAATTAGATCAATACTGGATTGAAGTCTGGGCAGGGTATATTTGTTAGCCAAAGAGAGTACGGATTCATCTATTTCAGCGGCAGTGTATGAATAATTTTTTTGAAAAGTCTTTTCCAGTAGTTGTGGAATACTGCCTAATCCAAAACCCAAAATCAACACATTGGCATTATCAGGTGGAAGTGTAATTCTACTAAAAGCAATCTTGAAATTGCTGTATAAATCTTCAAAGGAATAAACTGCATGGGCTGCACTCAGTTGGAATCGCCCTTTTTTCAAACTGACATACAGATGCGGATTGATTTCACTAGGTGCGCTTTCAATATGAAATTCAGTAACATGACTTAGCCAATATTTCCAACGTGGAATGAGTGGATGTTTGATACGCAGAGTTTTGTTTAAGCATTTTGATTATTCACTTCCCAAGTTCTGTATTGTTGCGTGTCTTCATGAATTTTTATCATCATTAATCGGTCGCTCACCTCGAATATTTTTCCTCTTCTCGACATCATCCGCTCTGCCACTTCAAATGCTTTATCTACCTCAAAGCTCGTAAAGCCTTCACTGCCACCCCAAGCAAAAGATGGAATAAACTTCGGAGGGAAGCTACCACCAAAAATATTAGCACTCACCCCAACAACAGTACCCGTGTTGAACATCGTATTGATGCCACATTTAGAATGATCGCCCATCACTAGGCCACAAAATTGTTGCCCAGTTGACACAAATGTATTTTCGGCATAACTCCATTGTTTCACACTTGAGTAGTTATTTTTCATATTTGACACATTGGAGTCCGCTCCTAGATTGCACCACTCGCCAATGATAGAATTTCCGAGATAGCCTTCATGTCCTTTGTTGGAATGTCCTAATAGAATGCTATTGTTGATTTCCCCACCTAATTTTGAATAAGGACCGAAAGTCGCAGCACCATATATTTTAGTTCCCATTTTAAGTATGCTATCTTCACAGATGGCGATAGGCCCTCTAAGCATACAGCCCTCTAGTATTTTCACATTCTTCCCAATATAAATAGGACCGAGTTGAGCATTTAAAATAGAACAATCCATTTCTACTCCTGCTTCCACAAAAATATTTTCCGCTCCTTTCACCCAATTACTTTTGTTTAGTGATGCGGAAGTTCTTCCATCAGTGATTAATTTAAAGTCAGAGCGAATTGCCTCGTCGTTCAATCGAAATAAATCAGTTAGTTGCTCTAGTTTTGTGAGCGCTATATCGTCTAAATCATGGCCTTCTAATTCTGTAATTTCTTCGTCGTTGATGAGTTTTTCGATTTGTCGATCATTCAATCTAGTTGCAATCAATTCCCCGTTTTTAAGAATGGCTTCATTCTCATTTAGCTGTCGAATGACGGAACACAACTGGTGGTTGGGCAGAACAGAGCTATTGATAATGAAATTATCTTCTGATATATCAATAGGATATCTTTCAGTAAGATAATCCTGAGTAATGTAAGAGGCTCTTCCCGCAAGCCACCTTTCCCACTTTTCTCGAATCGTCAGGATTCCTATTCTCAACTCTCCAAACGGACGAGTAAAGGTAAGTGGAAGAAACTTCTCTCGGCTATCATCATCAAAAAGAATAATATTTTTCATGAATAGCGATTATTTTTTTTGCAAATATGAGCGTAAAAACTGCACAAACGAAGATTTTAGGTAAAAATGTGTGTTAAGTAACGATCAAAGAATAATGTCATGATAGCACTCACGAATCAATCCATTTAAAAGACAAATTCACTCCATCTCCAATTCGGGATATTAATAGATGGACGGAGAGGCTTTTTGTTGAACGCCACTGGCTGGCACTTATTTGCTTCTCTGGCAACAATGCGATTATTGGTTCGTTTTATCATTTATCAGTAGCATCAAATGCAAAATGAATAAATATAGAAAACCAGCCATCATCTTCATCAAATTACTCGTTTAATGCAATCCCAAAAACAACTCACAGGTTGGTTGGGAATGTTAATCTCTATTGCCTTTATTTATTGGATATTCAGGACAGTAGATTTCTTGGAAGTTTGGCAAACAATCGCAAGAGTAAAGCCAATCTATCTCTTTTTTACAGGCTTTGTTTTTCTAATTACGCCACTCCTTCGCACCCTTCGCTGGCGGTTGATGCTGCCCAATCATCAGGGTTATTTAGATGCTATTGTGATTGGATTTGCTGGAAATAATGTACTCCCAGCGCGTGGAGGAGAATTGGTGAGAATGGAGTATTTCCATCAGAAAAATCCCAATACCAGTAGAGTTACAATCATTTCATCTATTGCTACTGCAAAATTGCTAGATGGGCTATGTCTAGTTGTGCTATTATCATTGTCGATGAGTCAGTTAGCATTGGACGAACAAGTGTGGCTGAACAATATTGAGCGTATTGCTATTCCTCTAATCCTTGTACTTTTGCTACTAATTTTGTCTGTTAGAATTTGGGGAAATACGATAAAAATATATCTCAGCTCATTTCGAGCAAAATTCCTAAAAGCAATCGTCTCGACGATTCATCAAACTCAGAAAGCTTTACAATTCCTGCAATTGGATTGGGTAACATTAGGTGTACTTTTTATTACAGTTAGTATTTGGCTAGCAGAAGCAGCGATGTTTGCGGTTTGTTTAAAGGCTTTCAATATTCAGATTTCATTATTTTGGCTTAGTATTTTTACTATGGCGGTCGTTAATTTTGGCATCGCAACCCCTTCTTCTCCTGGCTTTTTTGGTGTGTTTCAAGGAGCAGTATTACTGGCACTTAGTCCCTTTAATGTTGACCCTGAAATAGCCATAGGTATTGGCTTAATTGCTAACTTCTTCCAGTTTTTACCATTGACTATTTGGGGATTTTTTATTTTTTTGAAGTGGCGAAGAAAAAAGAAATAGTTTGGTTTCCAATTCTGTTTTTACATCTCCACAAGAATGACTATATTGTAGTCTAATGAAAATAAGGTTGTGTTATCAAATGTATGATGACTGAGAATTTAACCAGTGGACAAAAATTAAGAACACATGCCACCGGTAAACAAGTTTCTTTGAAAATTTGGTAGATCGCCTTTGAAATCGAGCTAATCT
>CAYWKD010000050.1:0-28988 GCA_964458705.1 uncultured Saprospiraceae bacterium
TTTACAAATTTAATACTTTTTACAAATTCTCTCCTCGGGGAGGTAAATAATTACATAACCTCAAAAATCACACTTAATTTTTGAGGTTACTTTAGGTCATTGCTTATTATAATACTTGTGGTTAGCCGCTCCCTTACAAGTCATCATCGTTGTCTTCTTCTTCAAAGTCAATATCGTTGACATCTTCTACCTCATCTGGAATGCTATCAAAGTCAAAGTCGTCATTGATAAACTGAGCATCTATCTCTATATCATCGTCATCATCAGTATCGGGAATGGGAGCTGTCTTTTCTACTTTTTCATTTGCTTTCTTTACTACTTTCGATATAATAACTGGTTGCTTCGGCTTAACACTTACTCTAGTAGGCTTAGTTTTTTTTTCTGGCACTGCTACTTTAGCATTCAATGACTTAGTAGTAGTTGGTACAGCTAGTAGCCTTCTCTTATCAATCAATTCACCACTTACCGAGCAGATTCCATACGTTCTGTTTTGAATTCGGATCAGTGCATTCTCTAGCTGATTAATGTACTTTTTTTGTCGAACGAGCATTTCATTTAAAAAATCTATTTGCTCGCCAACGCTGCTGTCTTCCATCAAATCTGTGCCAAAACCATCTTCGTTACTCTCCGTTACTTCGATAATTTGTTCTTGAATTTCCTCCAGTTGCTTGTCGGCCTTACTTAACTTCTGCTCAAGAAGCACTCGAAATTCAGCAAGTTCTACATCTGAATATCTTGTTTTCATAAAAACTATAATTAGTTATGCTGGTGCATTAAAAATAAGCGTGCAAAGTGCTAAATAACTTTGAACTTATCAACTAAAAAATACAGATTTAGCGTATTTTTTTTAGTAACTATTTGTCAAAGATTTTAAAAGGTTCACGGTTAACAAAAGTTGCTGCATAACGCAGCATTAACGCAAAAGATGCCGTCATAAACGGATAAATTATTTTGCCTATGGCAGATAGATATTTGATCGTTACTAAACTTCTAGCTTCTTTCCACCTAAGCTCAATAGGTGTACAGCGACCATTTAGACACTGAAAGGCTTGGATAGTTACTTTTTCCGTTCAAAATAGCACTTAAAATCCAATGATTTTTGTGCCAATTTACCTATCAACTTAAAAAAAATAGTAATAAACTAACCACCAGTTCGTTCTCAAAATAAATGGAATTGAAGCACGGGAGTAGTAAAACTAACTACACTTCTCTTGGTTCAAATTTTCCTAAAACCGATAAGATGAAATATACTTTACTATCATTAGTATTCTTTTTCCCTACATTTCTAGTTGGACAAACTGAAAAAGTGCTAGCAGATGAGCGGTTATACGAAATACTGGAAGCCGATTATATTGAAAATCTAGTCCAACAAAATCCATTCTTAATTCAGCGTTGGAATTTCTACTTGGATCATGCTTTTTATATCACCGAAGACCCTAAGATGAGTCGATATGAATATCCTACTATTCGTATCGAGAACCTTGATAATTTTAATATCTTAAAAATAGAGCAAGAGCAGAGAATCAAAAATGCCTACCAGAAGCGAGTGGCTTATAAGATTGACGGCACCAACAAGGCATTGGTGTATTATGCTGCCAAGGAATTTAACACAGAACTCAATAAGCATTTAAAAAGAGTAGAAAAATAATCTTTGACTTAACTTCAGCTACCCAAATGATAGTGAACAGGCACTAATTAGTTCAACCCTAGTTACCTTGTATTTTATCCCTGGTTTTAGTTTGTAACACAATATCACTACGTAAACGCTATTATGTAAACCAATTCACTTTTAATGTCATAGGTGAAATAACGATATAAAATTAGCTCAATAATGATTCGACGTTACTTTAAGCAAATGCTTCTACTATGCTTCATGCTCTGCATTACTTGGCGTGTAAGCGTAGCTCAAGATATTAGAATAGACGAAGCGGTCTCCATTTCTACCTGTGCTGGAAATTTCTTTGATACCGGAGGAGCACTATCTGGATATTTGAGTAATGAAAACTTCTCAATGACAATCTGCTCCGACGGAAGCACAGGCTCACACATAAAACTGCTCTTTCGAGAACTAGACTTAGCGGTAGAAGATCAGCTTTGCATTTTCGATGGTACAACCATCAATGATCCATTGCTTGCCTGTGCTACTGACTTTTCGACTATGATTAATGAAGAAGTAATCGGAGTATCTGCTAGAGAGCCGATTGCCATTCAGGCATCTATTGAAAATGCCTCAGGATGTTTGACCATTTCGTTCAACTCTAATGGCGGCAGTCAGAGAGAGGGATGGCGTGCAGAAATCTCCTGTATTCCTGCTTGTCAACCAATAGAAGCACTCATCGTAGATAGTGATCCAGCTATACAACCAATGGACACTGGTTGGATAGATGCCTGTATTGGACAACGAATTTTTTTGAATGCAGATGGAATGTTTCCGCAGGAAGGTCAATTTTACAATCATAGAGATTCTTCAGAATATATATGGAACTTTGGAGATGGTACAGTCAAATATGGAAAGAATGTAGATCATACCTACATGGAATCGGGAGGGTATAATGTGCAGCTCCAAATTCAGGATCAGTTAGGCTGTGTTAATTCCAACTTTGCTGGTCAGCGTGTTAGAATTGCGCCCAAACCTGACTTTCAGGTTCAGAATGACTTAGCAGCGATTTGCTCTGGTGATACCATTACTTTAAATGCAGGAATAAATGATTTCTCTGCTGACAATATTATATCCGTTTTACCCAAAGAGGGGGAGTTTCTTGCACAACGTATCCGTGCGGATTCTTTGCCGCTGCCTGATGGTACAGGAGAATCATACAGCACGAGTGTGCGTTTCACAGGCTTTGATGCTGGACAGGTATTGGAAGATGTAAACGACCTGCGAAGTATTTGCCTTAATATGGAGCATTCCTACATGCGAGATTTAGAAATTCGGCTATCCTGCCCCAATGGTCAATCTATTATTTTACATGATTATCCTGGCAGAACAGGGGCTAGAACAATATTATTAGGAGAACCCATTGACAATGATGGCGAGATCATTCGTCCCGGCGTAGGCTATGACTATTGCTGGACGCCCAATGCCACAAATGGCACTTGGATAGAATATGCCATAAATAACACAAGCATTTCTACTTTGCCATCAAGTAACTACAACAGTTTTGACCCTATGGAAGATTTGTTGGGTTGTCCATTGAATGGAGAGTGGACAATTAGTGTGGAGGATTTATGGGCATTTGATAATGGGTTTATTTTTTCATGGGGAATAGAGTTTGACCCAACGGTATATCCAGATCTTGAAACGTTTACCCCACAAATTGTCGATTTTGCATGGGATGACAATCCTTCAGTTGTTACTACAACTACTGAGACACTCACTGCATCACCGATTAATGCAGGGCAGGCTGCCTATACATTTACTGTATTAGACGAGTTTGGCTGCTACAGTGATACTTCCGTTGTGATTGATGTGCTGCCACCTACTCACCCAGACTGTTACGACTGTCAAAGTTTTCTAATGCCAATTGCTGATACAACCCTTTGTGAGGGAGAAAGTGTACAATTGGATGCAGGGCCTAATTTTGACTTTAAAGAAGTAGGTTTTGCTGCCTTTCCAATGTATGATGAACTGGGCTTTCCGAATCATCCTCCCGGAGAAGGATACGAAAGCAGTATCGAAGTAACAGACGTGTATCCAGGTATTTTGACTAATCCAGAAGAAGAAATTGTTGCTGTTTGCATAGATATTGAGACAGCAGCAACCGACTGGGTGAGTGATTTGAATATTTACCTCAGAACGCCTAGTGGTTCCTTACTCCCACTCTCAAGAGGGAATGGCCTGGATGGCAGTAATTATACAAACACCTGTTTTACACCTAGTGCAACGACTCGTATCCAAGATGGTGAAGCACCCTTCACTGGAGATTTTCAGCCAGAAGGTAACTGGGGGAACTTAGTTGGTGTCAGTAGCAACGGAACTTGGACGCTATTAGTAGATGATGCCAACGGTCCGCAATTAGGAACATTCAACTCTTGGTCGATTACTTTTAACTCGAGAAATACAATTAGCTATAATTGGACACCCGTAGAAGGGCTCTCCTGTGCTGATTGCCCTAATCCAACAGCACAGCCCAGTAATACAGCTACTTACACGGTCGAAACAAGTGATATTTTCAACTGCACTTACAGCCAAGATATTACAATCGGCAGTGCTTCTGATTACATTGCACCAGCTATTAACTGCGGCATAACAGATATACGACAACTCACATTCAACTGGGATGACCCAAGCAATATCGGTAGATATGAGATTAGAATAGATGGCAGTGATTGGGAAAATACGAACAATGGCAATCTATCGCATATACTAAATGGATTAGAAGTTAATCAGGAAGTGATTATCGAAATTCGTCCATTCATCCCTAACTCACCTGCTAATTGTACCATTGAAACGGTAAGTTCCTCCTGTATTTACGATGCTTGTGGCTTGAATATTATAACTACTGCTCCACCAGACACCGTTTCGTGTTCAGGGGTAGAAGACGGACTAATTTCTTTCTCTTTGGAAGAAGTCGCCCTACCCGCAAGCCTCACAGTGGATGCTACAACCCCAGTAAACATTACGGATACATTCATCACTATTGAAAATTTAGCAGCGGGCAACCACCAAGTAATCGTATCAGATGCTAATGATTGTACGGATACTTTAAACTTTACGATTTTTTCACCTCCCGCTCTTGCTCTAACGGCAACCACTCAAAATGTAAGTTGCAAAAGCGGGAGCGATGGTGGTATTGATATCATACCAACTGGTGGTACAGGTGCACTGCAAACAAACTGGGAAAATGGTACAACTGGAAATCAGAATAGAAACTTATCGGTGGGCACTTATGGTGTAACAGTTTCAGACGAACTGAATTGTCAATTTGATACAACCTTCACCATTACAGAACCTGATTCATTGTTGGTAACGTTAGATTTAACAGCCGCTTCTTGCTCCAATACTATTGATGGAACAGCAGCGGCTATTGCAACAGGTGGCACAGGCAATGTTACCTATCAATGGAACAATAACGCTACTACTGCTACCTTATCCAGTCTGCCTCCTGGCATTTACGCTGTTACAGTTACAGACGAAAACGGGTGTACGAACAGTGCATCAAGTGAAATTATATCACCTGATCCACTCATTGTTCGTGAATTAACGATTCAAAATGTAGATTGCTTCGGCAATAGCACAGGAAGAGCTGTGGTGGAAGTCTCAGGTGGAACAATGCCCTATGAATATTTATGGAACGATCCATTGGGGCAAACTTCTGAAACAGCAATGTTGCTTTCAATAGGGGATTATGAAGTACAAATTACGGACCAAAATAATTGTGTTACAACAGCATCTGTCATCATTACCCAGCCAGATCCTCTAGAACTTTCTGTTGATTGGACGGATGTAAACTGTTTTGATAGTACGGATGGAACTGCCATCGCTAATGCAACAGGTGGAACAGCACCTTACCAATACCAATGGAACGACAATCTAAATCAAACGACAAGAACTGCTCTAGGTTTGAACGCTGGGGTATATAATGCTAGTGTAACAGATGCGAATAACTGTAAAATAGATACGATTTTTGAAATTCAACAACCAATCGCACCCATCACTGGTCGCATTGAGCAAACATTCATAGGCTGTCATGCAGCGGCAGAAAGCGAAGCTAGAATAATTGTAGAAGGTGGAACTGGCTCCAACTATGCTTTTGAATGGAGTAACGGACAGACGAGCGCAACCGCTACTAATTTAGATACAATAAGCTACAAGGTCATCGTAAGAGATGAAAATAGTTGTGTAGACACTTTTGCAATAGAAAAAATAGAAGATCATCCACCAATAAGCATCAACATCAATGGAAATAAGCCATCCTGCTTTGGATACGCAGATGGCGTTACGGCAGTAACAAGAGTGGAAGGTGGCACAGGCACAGGATATCAATTTGAATGGAATACTACCCCAATCAGTACAACACAACTAGTGAGTGGCGTGATGGGAGGGCGCGATTATACCGTTACAGTAACAGACGATCAAGGCTGCGTGGGTATCAAAACAAGAGCTTTAGACCAACCAAGCCCTATTGTAATTACTACGGATAGTACCGATGTCATTTGTTATGGAGAGCGTAGCGGTGCTGCTAGCATCATAGACATTACTGGTGGAAATGGCACTTATCAATACCAATGGAGTACGGATACACTCAATGATACAACAGCTGTATTGACGAATTTACCAGTAGGTTCTTATGAAGTAACAGTAACAGATGAAAAAGGCTGTTTTACTTCAAAAACGGTTCAAGTAGTACAGCCAGAAGAACTTCAACTCACTCACGAGATGCAAGCAACAACCTGCAATGGCAGTGCGGATGGAGCAATTAAGATTGCCATAAACGGAGGTATTCCAAGCTACCAACTACTCTGGTCAACCAATGCCCTAAATTCTAAAATTGATGGACTGACAGCCGGAACTTACACCATCACCGTTACAGATGCGAACAATTGTGAATTGGTAGAAGCCATTGATGTTACACAGCCCGATCCGATAGACATAAATATTAGCCAGTTGCCTATTACTTGCGCTGGAGGACGTGATGGAGGGATTGAAATTAACGCAGCAGGAGGAACAGTACCCTATGCTTATAGCATTGATAATAAGAACTTTAGAGGTAGCCCAACTTTCCTAGGGCTATCAGCAAATGCTTACGATGTATTCATCAAAGACCGAAATGGCTGTGAATCCTTTACGTCCATCCAACTACAAGACCCGCCTGCTTTTGAAGTAACTATTCAACCCACTCAGCAGATTGTTGAACTTAACAAAGGGGAAAATATACAACTCTTTGCAGAAGCTACTAATGCCATAGGAAAAGTGGAATTTGTTTGGTCGCCTTCTTACATAGATACCATCATGACGATTTCATGCACAGAGTGCTTCAATCCAACGGTAAGCCCCAATGCTACTATTTCTTATGAGCTTTATGGAGTGGATGAAGGCGGCTGCGAAGCAACCGATATTATACAAATTCGAGTCAGCAAGAATAGAACAATACTTGTGCCAACAGGATTCACTCCCAATGGGGACAATCTAAACAACAAACTTTTAGTGCATGGCACTCAAGGAACAGTAATCAAGACATTTAGAGTATTTGACCGCCTTGGCGAACTTGTTTATGAAGCAACAGATTTTCCTGTTAATAATGATGCTACCGGTTGGGACGGTACATTTAGAGGTAGCGAATTACCTTCAGGAGTGTATGTTTGGTACTTAGAAGCTGAATTCGATGACAGCAGAACAGAAATATTTAAGGGAAGTACAATGCTGATTCGATAATGCTGCATATGCTACAACATAAAGTTCAATAGCGAAATGACGGTTTCCTTATTTCAACCAAACCTAAAATGATAGCGATTATGAAAAAATATTTATACATTATAAGTCTTCTTTGCTCAGTAGCAATTGTTAATCAGCTCAAAGCACAGGATGTTCAATTTTCTCAATTTTTTCACACGCCACATCAAGTTAATCCTGCTTTGATTGGACTTTACGATGGTAGCTTTCGAGCAGCTATCACCTATCGAGAACAATGGGCAACCGTATTAGCAAATGCTCCTTTCCGTACAGCAATGGCGAGTTTTGACATACAGCAGCCGGTTGGTAAAGGAGATTATTTTGGGGTGGGTGTATCTGTATTAAGGGATGAGGTGCATATATCCAATTTTACTCAAGATAGAGGGCATCTTGGTGTCTCTTACAGAAAGCAACTGAGTGGGAGTCGCTATAAATCTGGTGGACAATACCTAATTATTGGAGGTCAAGTTGGATATGGACAAAATGCTTTCGATGCACCAAATGTTTGGTTTTCCGATCAGTTTGATGCAAGCACCACAAGTATTGGCTTTCCAACAGGTGAAAATTTCACGAATCAGCGGACGCCCATGTTTGTAGATGCCAATGCAGGTTTGATGTGGTATAATATCTTTGACGATCATTCTAGTATTTACATCGGAGGAGCTGCGCATCATTTAACGACACCCAATATTTCCTTTGTAGAGGGTGGTAGCCAAACCTTAAACCGAAAATACATAGCCCAAATTGGTGGTGAATTTCCACTTTCCGATGCACTTTCTATGCTGCCAGCAGCCCTAGGTTCATTACAAGGGAAAGCCATGAATGTCATTGCAGGAGGAAATTTCCGTTACACTCATCGGGAGTGGCGAGAAGTGGCATTGCGTATAGGTGGATGGGGGCATATCGCTAACAAACTGGAAAATGGCGTCCTTTTGGATGCTTTTATCGTAACTGCCGTCTTGGAAACGGATCGCTTAACTATTGGTGCAAGCTATGACATCAATACCTCAAGTCTCTCGCAAGCTACTAATGCAAGAGGTGCATTTGAATTGAGCTTAATTTACACACAGCCAGCGAAGGCTAGAAAATGGCAGGTCAATTGTCCAAGATTTTAATTATTAGGGAATCTAAAAACTAATGACTCCACATCGTTAATGAAATATAGTTATCGTAGCAGTTAAATCTACTTAGCTAAAAGGCAATATTCTTATAACTACGTCCCTACGAAAAATTACGCTACCTTTGCTGCTCACAATTTAAATAAGATATTTTTTTGAAATCATTTAAGGAACTAGGACTCTCAGACGAAGTCCTGAAAGTTATTCAAGAGTTAGGATTTGAGCAACCCAGCGACATTCAAGCACAGTCTATACCCCTGCTGCTAAAAGAAGACCGAGATTTTATCGGCTTGGCACAGACGGGGACAGGGAAAACGGCAGCTTTTGGTTTGCCACTACTAGAGCAAATGGATGCTACCGATAAAAGTACGCAGGCACTAATACTTGCACCGACTCGTGAGCTAGGACAACAAATCGCAGAACAACTCACAATTTTTAGCAAGTATCTAAAGCGTGTCAATGTGCTGCCTGTATATGGAGGAGCAAGCATTGTTCCGCAAATAAAAGCACTTCGTCAACCTCAACAAGTGATAATTGCCACGCCAGGGCGGTTGATTGATTTAGTGAAACGAAAGGCAGTTAAGCTAGAGCAGATTCGATTCTTAGTATTAGACGAAGCCGATGAAATGCTCAACATGGGCTTTAAGGAAGACTTGGATACTATTTTGAGCTACACGCCAAAAGCAAAGAAAACTTGGTTATTCTCGGCTACTATGTCTAAGGAAATCAGGAATATTGTTAAGACGTATATGGATAATCCGCTTGAAGTCAAAATTGATGCAAAAAATATTGTCAACGCAAATATTGAGCATCAATTTACTTTTGTTCGACAAGCAGATAAAAAAGAAGCCTTAACTCGATTTTTGGATGCTTCTCCCGATTTAAGGGGAGTAGTATTTTGTAGAACCAAACGAGATACGCAGGATTTAGCGGAGACGCTACTCAAAGAAAACTACCGAGCAGATGCTCTGCATGGCGATTTATCCCAGCAGCAGCGAGATCGAGTAATGAAGCGCTTTAAAGCTAAAGATGTACGTGTATTGATTGCAACAGATGTAGCTGCAAGAGGTATAGATGTAAACGATTTGACACATGTCTTTCATTACACTTTGCCTGATGATGTCTCTTACTATACTCATCGAAGTGGGCGAACGGCAAGGGCTGGAAAAGAGGGCATTTCAATTGCTTTCGTCAATGGCAGGGAGAAAGGTCGAATTCAGAGAATACAGAAGGAACTAGGTATCTCGTTTGATCGGGTGATGATTCCTAATGCAAGTGAGATAGTAAATACTCATTTGGAAAGTTGGTGTCATAAAATATTGGAAACCAAAACAAAAGGTAAGATTGACTCCACATTGTTGGATAAAGCCAACTTGCTTTTTGGCAATTTATCCAAAGAGGAACTGACGGCAAAGGTGTTAATGCAAGAATTAGAAAAAATAAGCCTCAATACCGATAAAGACCTCAATCCAACACTACAGAAAGGCAGTGAGAAAAAGTCAAGAAGTAATCGCTCAAGAGGAAATAGTAGAGATCATAATAGTAGATCAGGTCGCTCAAGCAGCAGGCGTAACAGACGATCAAATAAAAAATCCTAATCGGAAAAAAGTAATTCCTGTGGAAGTACTTTGATAAGGTAAATGCTAATTAAGTAAGCGGATAGAATTGTTTACAGGTTTAGATTGCTTATTGACATAATTCTCTGTTAATGTGATTGTTATATTACTAGATGCTTGGACAAATAAACACTTGAACCTGTTGACTTACCTGACTTTTGCATTCATATAAAAAGAGTGGTGGGTAGCAATAAAAAATTAGAACAATGGCAATATCGAAAGAAGCCTACCTTAGGCGACGTAAGCAACTAATGGAACAGGTAGAGAGTGGCATTATTTTGCTGCTTGGTAACGAAGAAATTGGAATGAATTATCCTTCCAATACTTATCATTTTAGGCAAGATAGCTCCTTTCTATATTTTATAGGAATTAATAAACCCAATTTCAACGCCATCCTAGATGCGGATGAACACAAAACCTATCTATTTGCTGACGATTACAGTTTGGATGATATCGTATGGCTAGGCGATCAACCGACCGTCAAAGAACAAGCAGAAGCAATAGGTATTCATAATACCGCTTCCTTCAGTCATTTGGAGGCTTTCCTTTCAAATGCCATAGTGCAGGGAAGACCAGTTCATTTTCTTCCACCTTATCGGCTTCACAACATCCAAAAGCTATCCAATTGGCTGTCTATTCCAATGGATGAAGTTAAGACAAAAGCATCAGCATCATTGACTAAGGCAGTGATTCAGCAACGCGCTATAAAAGAGGATGAGGAGATAGCCGAGATGGAAAAAGCGGTAAACGTCAGTAAAGCGATTCACGAGATAATGATGCGGAAAGCTAAAGCTGGTATGAAAGAGTCGGAGTTGGCAGGAATAGCAGAAGGAGTGGCGATGGCGATGGGAGGAAGCCTTGCCTATCCACCCATCGTTACCGTAAATGGACAAACCCTGCACAATCACTATCGCGGGAATACTCTAGCCTCAGGGCAACTAGTTTTAGCCGATGTTGGGGCTGATGTAGCAAGCGTTTATGCGAGTGATATTACACGTACTTTTCCAGTAGATCATACATTTACAAGCCAGCAAAAAGATATTTATAATATTGTCTTGAAAGCCAATGAAGACATTATCGCTGCTCTAAAACCCTCCGTATATTACAAAGATATGCACCTAAAGGCAAGTCAAATCATAGCCGAAGGTTTGAAGGCAATCGGATTAATGAAAGGCAATGCAGTAGATGCTGTGGAGGCTGGTGCACACGCACTTTTTATGCCTCATGGCTTAGGACACATGATTGGTTTGGATGTACACGATATGGAAGATTTAGGAGAAAAGCATGTCGGTTATAGTGAGGATACCGAGCGTAGCAAGCAATTTGGTACTGCCCATCTTCGATTGGCAAAAAAGCTAGATACGGGAAACGTTCTGACCGTAGAGCCAGGAATTTATTTTATTCCACCATTGATAAATCGCTGGCAAAGCGAGCGTAAATTCACTGAGTTTATCAACTATGATAAACTCGATGATTACTACAACTTTGGTGGCATCCGAATAGAAGATGATGTTTTGATTACTGCCAATGGTCATAGAGTATTGGGCAAAGTCATTGCAAAGACTATTCAAGAGGTCGAAGACTTGCGGCGATCATAGCTTTGATAATGAAAAAAACAAGTATGAAAAAAGTAGCACTATTTTTAGTTCTAGTTTGTACAACAATCTCTGTGTTTTCTCAAACAGAAAATTATAAGATTGCCTTTGACAAATTTGAGGTGAATTACAATGCTGAAAAATATGATGAAATATTTAACAACTTCTCATCAGAAATGCAAAATTATCTGCCCCTTGAAAATACCAAACAATTTTTATCGGGCTTAAAGGCACAGATAGGAAAAATAGTAGACAAAGAGTTTGTTGGCGATGAAGGTGGAGTTAGAGCAATTTATAAAACTCAATTTGAGCGTGCTATTTTAGGTATTTACATTTCGCTTGATAATCAAGACAGAATCACAGGGTTACTCATAAAGCCTTATGAAGAATCCAAAGAAATTGAGCGTGCAAGTGTTAACGCATTGAGCAACTATCCAGAAAATATTTCTAACATTATCTTCTCTAAGTCTAAAAATTTACCAAACAATTCACAACTCTCCATTGCTTTAATACGAGGCAGAGAATCAGAGTTTTATGGCGTCACAAAAGATGGCGAAACGATTAAACAAATTGAAAATAAAGATAAAGTTTTTGAAATTGGTTCAATCACCAAAGTCTTTACTTCTACTGTTTTAGCTTCATTGGTAGAAGAAGATGAGATTAAACTAACAGATGAAATCAATTCTTTTTATCCATTTGACTTTAAAGATGAGATTAAAATGACTTTTGAAAGTTTGGCTAATCACACTTCAGGGCTGGCTCGTTTGCCCGAAAATTTAGATTTAACAAACGTAACTAATCCTTATAGAAATTATGGAAAAAAGGAAATTGAGGAATATTTGAAAAATCTGATGAAACTCGAAAATGATCCAATAAAAACCTATTCTTATTCAAACCTGGGCGCTGGTTTGCTAGGTTATACACTTGGCGTATCTCAAAAAACTACCTTCCAGGAATTATTACAAAAGAAAGTCTTTGATAAGTATAATATGACTAACTCATTTACAACTTCTCAAAATTTGAAAAGCAGCCTTGTTAAAGGGTTAGATAGGAAAGGTAACATTGTATCTAATTGGGATTTCGACGCTTTGTTTGGTGCAGGTGGAATTTTATCAACTACAGAAGATTTAGCAAAGTTTGTAAATGGTCAATTTAATTCTGAAAATAAGGAACTTGCATTGACAAGAAAACCTACTTTTGACATTGATGCAAATATGGAAATCGGTTTAGGTTGGCATATCTTAAAATCAGAAGATAGCAAGAAAATATATTGGCACAACGGAGGGACTGGTGGATACTCTTCTTACATCGCTATTGATTTAGAGAACAAAGCGGCAGTTGTCATTTTATCTAATGTTTCAGGTATAAACGGTTTAGTTGATGATTTAGGTTTCCAATTACTCACAGACGAAAACTAGTAGATTACAATATTACTAAAACTGAATCTTCCAAACGTGTAATAGAGCTGATAGAATCTATTGCTGAATGCCCTGCACTAATAAAGACACCTCATTATTTAGTACCTCAATGAAGCCACTTTCAATGTTCATCTGCATTGTGTTGCCATCTGCTTTTTTTATAGCTACCTTTCCAGCTTGGAGCGCAGCTACTATTGGAGCATGATTATTCAAAATTTGAAATTCGCCATTGATGCCTGGTACTTTTACAGAAGTAATCGATCCACTAAACACAGATTTGTCTGCCGTTAATACAGTAATGTTCATTTTGTTAGTCATTAGGTCGTTCGCCATTGGTCATTACTACAATTTATGAATGACCAATGGCGGATAGTTACTATTAATTGCCTGCTTCTGTTAACATTTTCTTGCCTGCTTCAATTACATCCTCAATACCGCCTTTTAAATTGAAGGCTGGCTCTGGATACTCGTCCATTTCACCATCTAAGATCATATTAAAGCCTCTGATAGTCTCTTCGATTGGAACGAGCACACCTGGCATACCAGTAAACTGTTCCGCTACATGGAAGGGTTGAGATAAGAAACGCTGCACGCGACGTGCGCGACTTACTACTAACTTATCTTCGTCAGATAATTCTTCTAAGCCGAGAATAGCAATAATATCTTGAAGTTCTTTATAACGCTGAAGAATGTTAATCACTCTTTGAGCTGTTCCGTAATGCTCTTCACCAACAATATCTTCTTTCAAAATAGTTGAGGAGGAATCAAGTGGGTCAATTGCTGGATAAATCGCCATAGAAGCTAACTTACGACTTAGTACTGTTGTGGCGTCCAAGTGAGCAAATGTTGTTGCTGGAGCTGGGTCAGTCAAATCATCCGCTGGTACATAAACAGCTTGTACAGAAGTAATTGAGCCTCTCTTAGTTGAGGTAATGCGTTCTTGCATCAAGCCCATTTCGGTTGCCAATGTTGGCTGATAACCTACGGCTGACGGCATACGACCTAATAGAGCTGATACCTCTGACCCCGCTTGAGTAAATCGGAAAATGTTATCCACAAAGAATAAGATATCACGACCACCAGTTGGATCATTCATATCACCGTCACGATAGTATTCTGCAATGGTCAGACCTGTTAGAGCCACTCTTGCTCTTGCTCCCGGAGGCTCATTCATTTGACCAAATACAAATGTTGCTGAGGAATCTTTCAACAGTTCTTTATCTACTTTACTTATGTCCCATCCTCCTTCTTCCATAGATTTCATGAAGTCATCACCATATTTGATGATGCCCGCTTCCAACATCTCACGCATCAAGTCATTTCCTTCACGCGTACGCTCACCTACACCTGCAAATACAGAAATACCTTCATAGCCCAAGGCAATATTGTTGATCAATTCCTGAATCAAAACTGTTTTTCCTACACCTGCACCCCCAAACAAGCCTACTTTACCCCCTTTAGCATAAGGTTCAATCAAATCAATTACTTTGATGCCTGTGTAAAGCACTTCTGTTGAGGTAGATAGGTTCTCATAAGCGGGTGGCGCTGAGTGGATAGGACGTGCGTTCTCATCTTTTACAATGCTGCCAATCCCATCAATTGGTTCACCTACTACGTTAAACAATCGCCCGCGAATTTGCTCCCCTACTGGCACTGAAATTGCTAATCCTGTATCCAACACTTCCTGTCCTCGAACAAGTCCATCTGTTCCATCCATTGCGATTGCTCGGACGCTATCTTCGCCCAAGTGTTGCTGCACTTCTAATACCAACTTCTCGCCGCTTTCGCGAGTAATCTCTAGTGCGTTTAAGATTTCAGGAACTTTTGAGCCTTCTGCCGAGAATTCTACATCCACTACTGGACCAATTACTTGCTTTACGCGACCTATATTTGCCATAGCCGTGAGAATTTATTTTTTTTCTTATAAAATATTCATCAGTCTAAGCTAGTGCCTATTTTACAAGAGTTGTTCATTCAAAAAAACCGCTGCAAATGTAGGGTATTATTGTCTTTTAAAATAGAGGCTTTCCGCTTTTTTTGAAAATTTATCCTTCTTCAAAAAGTATTTAATAATGTGAATTCAGACTTGCCAAATATAATTCTACCAAACTTTTAAAAGTTAAATTTTATCTACAAGAATATTGAACTCTATGTGTTTTAATTTTTGATTGCATGAGACGCTCTAGACTAAATAACTTGACGCTAATAGCATTGCATCCATTCTGGTATGGGTGCACCAGTTTCTGATGTTAGCTTAAATGAGCCATTTTCATCTATTTCGTAGTACCAGATATGTTGTTGCTGAACATTTTCTTCTTTAAAGAGCAGAATAAATTGTATTTCCCAACCTTGATTGATAGGTTGAATGATAATATCACTAGCCCTATCTCTGCCTGTTCCTAAATCAATTTTTTCAATGCCTTCTACTGTGTAGAGCTGATTGGCAATGGATGCCATATTGATGGGTTGAGCAGCACGAATAGTAATGGCATCCCTGCGGGCATCAAAATATTCATGCAGCTCAATAATCAAGTCGTGCTGTTCGATTAAGCTATTGATAAAACTATTTCGAGTCGAGCTAATACCTTCTCTGAGGGGTTGCGCCCAGCTAACTGTTCGATCAAAAATAAGTTTGATATAGTCAGTGGAAGGGATAGGCTTAGTTTTTACTTTACAACGGATAATGTTCTTAATTTGCTCATCTTGCAAGTAGAGCTTTGAAAGGATAGAGTAATACAAGTCTATTTCACTAGGAGCAATTTGAACAGACTGATCGCTCAGATCTTTATAATTGCGAAGTGCAATCCTAGCAGCATCATTCTTAAATTGATGCACGATAGCTTCAGGGATGGTTTGTTCGTTTTTAATATTAAATTGACTACTCAAAGACACTATTTCATAGGTGTTCTGAGCTTCTAATGACAAGTTTATGCTCCATTGCAACGAGCAGAGGAGTATCGTCGTCAAGCGACCTACTGTAAGCATGGCTATTTTATTTTCTTACTTCTTTTTAGCATTGTAAATTTGCTCGGAAGTAATTGTACTCAAATCGGATTTTTTACTTACTGTAAATTTATTTAAAGAATACCACTTTAACTAATTTTATTATATGAGAATTATTCGGTAGTAGAAAGATATTGCTCAAATTTTAAGACTATTCTGCACTTTGAGCCTGATGATAAAACTTTTATCAGTTATCAACTTACGAAATTTCTAACTTTGATATAGGTTGGACAATTATCAAAGCTCGTTACTGATTCTGTAGGTTCATCTTTCCAAGAAGGAAAGTGTTAAAAAATATAGTAGCAGATAAGTAACGATCATTTAATCACTAAAATAAACAGCTAATGAATAATTATTTACCACTCTTATTTATGATGATACTCTGGCAATGGAATTTTGCTCAGACTACTTTTTTTAGTGAAGATTTTAATGGTGGTATTCCAAGCGATTGGTCGGCTATTGAGATCAGAGGCAATGGTGCAGAAAGTGCCAATTGGAATTGGACACAGCAGGGGCCTAGAGGGGATTTTGCTGTTACACCGCTATCATCAACTACATCCAACAATGGCTGGATGATTTTCGACTCTGACTTGAACTGTCGGCAAGCTCCACAAGAGGCATGGTTAGTGTCTCCTAAAATTGATGCAACTGAAAGGGATGTCGTTTTTCTTTCCTTTGAGACTTATTTCCGCTCTTTCAATGATCGCCCAACGGTGGAAGTCAGTTTAGATTCTACTAACTGGACTTCTTTTGAACTTTTTCCTAGCATAGCAGCTAATAATTACGGAGCAGGCGTTGATGTCAATCCACAACAAATTCAACTGGATATTTCTGAGGTCGTTGCAGGACAATCCTTCTGGATTGCTTTTCGTTATCTTTCTGATGAGACGATTAATAATGGCGGTGATCTAGTCGGCTGTGGCTATTCTTGGCAATTAGATGATGTTGCTTTGAGCGACGTGGATAATAGAGCCGCAAATGATCTCCGCATTACAGAATCGTTTTTTGCTATTCCTCCTAATATATTTACGCCAGCTAGTCAAGTAGTACCATTTGGATTTACGGCTGATGTAGAGAATATCGGTTCAGAGGATCAAGTAGATGCAACATTGAGTATTAATATTACGGATGCGAATACAACGATGTCGGTATTTTCAGAAAGTCTCACTATTCCGTTGGTAGAGGTGGACTCTGTTGCTTCTGATTTATTGCTAGAGCGTTTGTTTACGCCCCCTAGTGAACCTGCAGTTTATCAAGGTGTGTATGAATTGACTACTAATGGAGGAGATCAAAATCCTGCCGATAATCTGCGTTCTTTTCAGTTTGCTATCACGGATACGACCTTTTCCAAAATCTTGGATCCAACATCGGGTATTCGTTTTGGTAATGATGAATTTTCTTATGCTTACGCTAGTTGCTTTTATGTTCCGAATGGTACTGGCTTCTTTGGTCGTTTTGCTTCCTTTTTTGTCGTTAATCCACAAGAGCTAGCGGGCAGGTCAGTTAATGTTTTAACGTATAAATGGGACGGCGATTTGGATGGCGATTTTGCGGCAAATGAAGATGAGTATGAGGTCATTGCATTTAATGAATATGTTTTCACTGGTGAAGAAAATGACTGGATAACGATTCCTTTATCTATTGACGAAGTGGGCGTTCCACTAGAAGACGATACTTATTATTTCGTAGCAGTTCAGTACGAGACAACCGACAATCAGCCTATGTTTATTGGTGTAAGTGATGAGTTTAATTACTTAGGTACATTCTTTCGATCACTAGAGGATGGGACTCCATTCTACGGGGGCTTGCTCGACGTAGGTGCTTCCGGTAACTTTGACTACTTTTTTAGTGAGGCATTTGCCTTGCCACCAGCTATAGATATGACGATCAGCAAGAACCCCAATTTGTTTACTGGGACGGTTGATTTATTGTCAAATGATAATCTTACGAGCCTGTTTCCAAATCCAGCGAGTAATTACATCATGTTAGATTTTGCATTCGAGAAGGTTCAGGATGTAGCACTCCGACTCATAGATATGCAGGGAAAAGTAATCGCTGAAAGAACGTTGGAATCTGTCCAAAAAGGGAATACTACTTTTGAGCTAAGTAACTACGCAGCAGGTAATTACACTTTGCATCTGAGTACAGAAGAAGGCATAAGAACGCTCAAATTCACAGTGATTGATTAATAGGAATTGCTGTAGATCAATTTATTATGGTTATTGGCTTCATCTTGGAAAATAGTTGTTGTTAAGGCAGGTGTTCTCCAAGATGAAAAACTTAGACTTAGTTGTCCCTTAAAGTAAAAGCCACAAACCGTGCTTTATTATCAATCTATTGAGAAAGAATAAAGCCCTGACATTGATAAATGCTTACCTACAAAGCGTATTGCATATTCTTTGATGCGTTCTCGGAGGTCTAAAAAGTCAGCTAATTGTTCTTCTTGTGTTTTAGATGTATTGACGGAATCAATATTCCAATGCGTAGTTTTTTTATGTTTGACTTTTTCTGGTAGTGCTTTTTGGGTTGTTTGGCAAAGTGTAATAACGTAATCGAAAATGATATTTTCTATCTCTTCTTCTCTTTGTAAACAGTGAGGAGCAATGATGATCCCATCTTCCTTCATCACATTTACTGCGAGTTCATGCACTTCCTGCTTGCCTAGACCGACGGATAATACTTCGATTAAGCCAGTGCCATAAAACTGTAGATATCCTTCTGCCATTTGAGTATTGGTGCAGCTTTCAGAGCTAATGACTAGAACTTTCTTCATTCCTAAAGACAGCTTTTTTGCAAAGTTACTTTAATTGATTGTTAACTTGGCGTAAAACTAATGTATCTTTGAAGAAATAAAAATATGTTAAGTAATTTTGAGACTAAATGTGAGTATTTAGTTAATCCTCATTTTCTGGTGCTAATTGTACTTTTAGGCCATTCATCTCATCACTTAGCATTAGCTGGCAACCAAGACGACTGTTTTCTTCGACGAAAAAGGCTTGATCTAGCATGTCTTCCTCCGCGTCCCGCATTTCAGGTAGGTCGTGATCGCTTAAAACGTAGCAGTGGCAAGTAGAACACATCGCCATTCCGCCACAAGTTCCTTTTACAGGTAACTCGTAGGCTTTGCAGACCTCCATAAGATTCATGTTCATATCCGTTGGAGCTTCTAACTCATGCGGCGTACCTGCTCTATCAAGTACCGTAATATTTATCATTGCTTTGTCGCTTGTCTATTTATTGCTGAATATTTAGCCTGACCTTCGATAGATTACCCATCTTGAGCCTAACTGTTTGTTGAACTAATTTTTAACAACTACAAAAATAGGTATTAATTGGTTCAATGACTTTAAGCTGATTAAAGCACAAGCATTAATGAAAAGAAACAATGGACGTTATTTAGGTACAGCAAACAGACCTATTGTTCTATCCGAACCTTTTTTATTACTACTTCAATTGTTTCTTCAAAAGTTTGAGGGTCGAACGTAATTATAGTATCTGTTGAAATACTATACTTTGCCAGTTGCTTGAGTCGCTCATTTGATCTTGTATCAATTTGATATTCTACAACGTACTTGCTTTCTTGGTAAGTATCTGTATCAAGCGTAATAATCGTATCCACTGCCAAGCCTAGAAAGGCACTGGGAACTTCAATGTTGTCATTTGTTACTGCTGATTTTTTTGTGTTGCAAGCCCAAGTCATACTAATTAGACAGGCTGAGAAGATGATGAATCGCATAAGGATTTTTTTTATTGTTAAAGTGTTACGCAAGTTAGCACTTGCTTACAGTCATAATGGAAAAAACGGGATTGGTTACATTGTAGTAGCATTAATTAATATAATAATGATACTAGTCAACAAAAAAGGCGATCATGTTTAACTGACCGCCTTTGATTTCGTTTCTGTTAGAACTTGAAATGTACTTGTTCAATTTTTTATGCCTGAGCGTTCTCTAAGTTCATCTAGATTTCTATAACGCTTTCCAATAAGTTGCTTGAGTTCTTTACGTGCAAAGAAAATTCTACTTTTTACTGTTCCCAGTGGCAACTCTAGATGATCTGCTATCTCTTGGTATTTATACCCTTTGTAATGCATTAAAAAAGGAATTTTAATACTCTCATCAAGGTCTTCAATCATTTTAGTAAGCTCTTTCATCATGATATTAGATTCACCATCGTTTGAAATAGTTGTACTCCCAGAATTGATGTAATACATGTTATCTGTGGAATCCATGATAGTATTAGCCTTCACTTTTTTACGATAATTGTTGATGAAGATATTCTTCATAATTGTAAAGAGCCAAGCCTTGAAATTTGTACCTGGGCGAAATTTTTCTCTGTTGGTCATTGCTCGAAAAGCAGTTTCTTGATACAAATCCTTGGCATCTTCTACATTCTTTGTTAGATTGTAGGCAAAGGAATGCAACAAAGTGGACATATCATTAAACTTACTATTAAATTCTTTAGCTGGCATCACCATAATACGATCTTTTCTTATTGATTTTTCAATCCTATTTTCGAATACAATTCAAAGATAGGCATCTGTTTAATAAATTGCAAGAAAATGTTAAACAAATTATGCTGTGTAATCATAAAAGATTCTTGTTCGCTTTATGGATAAGAGCTAAAACCCTTGTTCTACAAGGCATTGAATCGAAAACTCATACAATAATAACTACCCGTAAGGTTTCATTTTTTTTTGAAAGAAATGTATTTCTTTCTTTATTAGATGTAATGTATGAAAATAAACTTAAACAAAAAAGCCTCCCCGCTAAAAATAGACGGGAAGGCTCGTTGCTTACAGCAGACTACGCTAGATTTGGCAAAATGTCAGGGTATTGTATATTATAAAAACTTGAATGTGAAAATTTGAAGCAATGTTAGAATTGATGATGTGAGAACACCTGATAGCAACACTTTTCTATTTTCACAGACTTTAATAACTCTATTGTTCAGTTACTTACAAATCTACATAATATTAAAATAAGATGCCACTTTCTACTGTTAAAAAAGTTAAAAAGAAATAAAAAATACAAAAATTAGATGCTGTTACATAAAAAATTAAGAGAGTAATAAGGTTTAAGACTAGTAGAGTTGCAAACGGTAATACTTTATCGCTATTGGTTTGCTAGTCCATCGAATGGAGTGAATAAAAGCGAAAGCCCTGCAATCTATGTAGATCGTAGGGCTTCTGTCTGTGTTCTGTATATGGGTTTATCCTTTTTAGAATTCTTCTCCGCCCTGATATTGACCACCGTTGCCATTGCCTCTACCACGTCGTTTTTGTTGGTTCAGACGATAATTGAAAGATAAAGTAGCTTGCCTAGCTCTCCATTGAAAATCTGATTCTGCGTAAAAATTATCCAACTCTTGAGTAGAGCGATAGCGGCGATTGTTCAACAAATCTTGAATACTCAGCGTAATAGTACCTTTGTTTTTCAATATATCTTTACTGATGCCTATATCAATGCTAGTAACAGACTTTGTTTTGCCTTGCGTGTTCTCTCTTGGCGCACGGTAGTTTAGACGTACTTGAAAGTCGGTATCTTTCCAAGTCGTTCTTGATGTAAGTCTTGTAAACCAAGTGTAAGTATCGGCTTCTAAAGACTGTTTAACGCCTTCTGCATCTACTATCTCACCGCTTGTGATGGCACGGAAAAAGTTGAAGTCGCCATTGATGCGCCACCAATCGACAGGATCATACGAATAATTAAATTCTAGACCATAGCTATTTTCTGTCGCTAGGTTTTCTGGGCGACGGATGGTGTTTCCTGTTGCTTGATCTACGGCAAAAATTCTTTGAATGACTCCTTCGGTATGGCGATAGTAAACAGAAGAACCTATTGATCCTTTATCCCAATATTTGATATGCCCCATCTCGTAAGCGTCCGTAAATTCAGGGTCAAGATTTGGATTACCGCTAAAGAAGTTTCTTGCATCACTAAAAGTGAAAAATGGATTCAAGTCCCAAAATCGAGGTCGGCGAATGCGACGGCTATAACTCAACTGTACAGCGTTGTTGCTCGGTAGATCATAAGTTAAGAATGCGCTAGGAAATAGGTTAGCATAATCTCTTGCATTCAGCTCGTTTGTTTGTAGCAACTCTGTTTCTATGTCTGAGTATTCTGCTCTTAATCCAAACTGAAAGGAAAACTTATTGATTTTATTACCGAACGAAGCATATAGACCATGAATCGCCTCGTTGTAGCTGAAATCATTAGTCAATCCAGGAAGCGATTCCCATTCATCGTCTTTAAGTTCCTCAACAAGATAGCTATTGGTAATTTTACGCATAGAACCCAAATACCCTGCCTCAAATTTTCCTTCCTTAGCAAATGGATAAACATAATCTAGCTTTACTAATAATCTTTCGTCACCTTCCTCATTATTAGAACGTTGGCGTAAATTTTCAGTGTCTAATGGCACTCTATTACCATCAAAGAAAATTTCTTCATAGTTGGAGCTTTCTGTCTCAACATTATCTTGATATCGAACATCTAGGTTCAATTCATGTCCTTTTTTATCGAATAACTTCTGGTATGAAAGTGCATATTCCAAGTTGCTCTCATCCTCTTCCTCGTCATCTGTGCGCTCTGTGATAGCGTAACGATTGACAACATCATTATTGAACAAGTAATCTTGATATTGAATTTCAGTAAAATTATTGTCATCGCTGATACGGTATTGCAATGAAGTTGTAATGATATCCTTAGGAGTTAGATAAAAATCTGCCCCAACTCTAAAGTTGTTAGAAAGTCCTCCACGTTCTCTATCTCTGTTTTGGTCAGATATAAATAAGGTGTCGTTTCTGAGTAACTCTTGGTAGTTAGAACCAAAGCCCGGGCTTTTTCTGTATTGAATGCCAATATTTGTGAATAAATTTAACTTCTCACGGCGATAGTTCATGTTGATAGCTGCTCCATAATTATCTGGATAACCAATATTTAAGTCAAATGAACCATTAATGCCGTTATTTCTATTTTTCTTCAAGACAATATTGATAATTCCTGTCATTCCTTCTGCCTCGTAGCGAGCCGATGGATTTGTAATGACTTCAATGCGTTCAATCAAATTGGCTGGAATAGAACGCAATCCATTAGCATCACGCACCAGCGCCGAGGGCTTACCATCTACTAAAATTCTTGGACTACCACCTCGCAGGCTCACCTCACCTTCTACATCCACCGTAACGGAAGGTACATTATCTAAAATCTGAGCGGCTGACCCCCCTTGATTGGCCAAGTCTTTTCCCACGTTGAAGATTTTTTTGTCCAATGCCATTTGCATTGTACTTTTTTCTGCTTGTATTGTGACCTCGTCGAGCATTTGAGTATCTGCTCCGATCTCAAGAACGCCTAAGTCTATAACAGTTTTTCCTTTCTCAAAAGGAATTTCTTCGATGACTAATGTCTCATAAGAAATGAACTCTACTTTGACGAATAAACGCCCAGGTTGTGTTGTAATCTCAAATTTTCCTTGTGCATCTGTAATGCCTCCTGTTACCACAGAACTATCTTGTTTCGAGAAAAGCGTGATAGTAGCAAATTCTAAAGGCACGCCTGCGTCGGTATCAAATACTAATCCCTTGATAGTAACCTCAGCTTTGCTTGGGCGTTGCGCTTGCAAGTGCTGTGTGAATAAGAATAATGAAATGAAAATGAACAATAGTCTGTGATTTCTCATCATTTTAATGATTTCTTTTTTACAAGTGTTTTGTGCTCAAGCCGCACTAAAATTGTATTACGATAGGCTACAAGCAAAATGATACTAAATTGTTGCGGATAAAATGATAATATATATTTTATCAATTAATTGATACAAAGGTAAAAAGGGAAATTAGTGGAATTTAGTAGCAATTTTGAGCCAAATTTGAAGAAGTGATTTTGTGACAGAAAAATTATATTTAAAGGTGTTTTAACCGACTGCCGCTACTCAGTAACCATGATATTTTACTCGCTAAACCTCTTAAATATTTAATTTTGAGTAGTAGTAAATAGCCACCTAATTTTACAATTTCAGTTTTCATCTAAAAAAGTAACTGTGCAGGACGAATACAACACAATTGATGCGCCAAGTAGTGGAACATTAAAAGATAGAGGTAGCCGATTTATAGCCTATGCTTATCCAATCGAAACAGAGATAGAAGGAATGGAATGGGTAAAGCACCTGAAAAAAGAGCATTTCAAAGCAAGCCATCACTGCTACGCCTATCGTATTGGTTTGGTCAATGACAACTTTCGAGCCAATGATGACGGTGAACCTTCTGGCACTGCTGGGCGACCCATCTTAGGACAGTTGGATAGTTTTCAAGTAACAAATGTGATCGTTATAGTAGTACGTTATTTTGGAGGTACTAAGTTAGGAGCATCTGGCTTGATTAATGCTTACAAACAAAGTGCTGCTTTGGCGCTGAGCGAGGCAGATATTGTTCGCAAGCAGGTTTGTGATATTTATAAAATTGCGTTTGATTATGCGATCATGGGTGATGTGATGAGTGCTATAAAGAAAACTGATCTGAACATGATACAACAGCATTTTGAGGATACTGCTTTCCTAGAGGTGAGCATTCGCCAGACAGAAGTGGAGGATAAGCTACTGGGATTCAAAGCACAAGTGCTACAAATTTCCTTAGAAGAAGCCGAAGCAATTAAAAAAATAAAAGGGCTAACATTGACTTATCAACGAACAGTGTAACACAAGATAAAAAGCAGCACATAATTTACTTGAAGAGGAGATCAATAATTTTTTATTTGCTCCATCCGAGTAGGTTTCCGACGGTAGCTTGAATTTCAACATGTTGAGTAGCTGGTACTATAGTCTTCTTAATCGGCTCGAACTGTTCTGTATCTTTCGTTAAGTTGAGCATTTTTTTTCGTTCTGCCACAGTAAAGTTAGAGAATGCACGTCGCAACAGTGGCAATACTTCTACAAATTCGTCTTTGGATAATTGCGTTACCCAATTGTCCAAAATTTGCCAAAGTGCTTGATGATGAATGAGTAATAATCCACTACCATACAGAAAGCCCTCGAGCCATTGCACAGCATGAGTAGATTCATTACCCGCTGAAAAAACGAAATTCATCCGTTGAGCTACTCTTTTGGCTTGCCATTGGCGGCGATCAAAAAGTAATCGAATGACTGTTCCTTCTATTTGAGGATGGACGGCAGTAATTTGTATGATTGATTGTAGCGCTTTGTACCATTGCTGCTCGTAACTTTCTTTTTGAAGAATATGGATAGCTTGATTCACGGCTCGAATCTTCGTCAGGATTTCTTCTGCTAAGTCTGTATTGATGGAAAGTGTGGCTCCTGGCAAGCCCAAGCAAATTCTAGGAATCAGATGTTCTAGCAACTGCTCCATAATGGCGAGATTATTCTGTCTTACATTGCCATAGCGCAGTATCCGAACTGTTGGCGGCAAGGCATCCATTAACTGAAACACTTCACTGGTGAGGGCGGCTACTTCCTGCAGTCGAGTGAGTAGCACTTGAATAGCTTCATTGAGGTTGGCGTTTAGTGCCTGATTGACTAGCTGTACGAGTGGTGCTAAATTTTCTGCACGCTGTGCTTGTTTTAGTAGGGCTTGTGTCGCTGCTATTTCAATAGTGCTTCCAAAGACACTCGCTTCTATGATTCGGATGTAATAGTCTGGTTTCCAATGTAGCTTCCAGTATTCTTTGAAGCCTCCCGTATCAAATTTGCCAGCTTTCTGTACGCTTCCCCATGGAATGTCTAGCACGTTTAGACGATACAGCAACTGACTTTTCAATCGGTCATTTTCTTCTCTCAAGTCAATTCCTCCTCTAGGATTAGTTGAAGTAGCCTTCAGCCATCTTATTTCAGAAGTAGTTAAGTATTTCTTGAGTCGTGCTGTTTTTATTTGCTGTTCAAAATCTCTTTGTAAGGGTACACTTGGTATTTCATCAGGCACACTACCCACCTTGTCGCCAACAATGAGCTTTCTCTCGATACTTTTTAATTGAGCTTCACTGTCTTCTCCTATTGTAGTGATAATAGCTTCTTTCAATTCATCAATGCCCGGTAGTTGCATGCCTCTCAAGGTAGCCAATGTCTCTGCCAACCGCACAGCCTCCAAAGCATGAGCCGCTGAAGCATCCCAGTCTTCTTGTCGCAGGAGTCTCACTGCCCTCACCATCCATCGGGTGTTTACTTCATCTTGATAGCGAAAAAGCAGTTCATACCAAGCTGGGGAGTGTACTCCTGCCCCATAACCGCTTTGGCTCGAAATGCGCTCATACGTCCAAGGAATCCATGTTGCAGCAGTTCTTATGTTTTTCATACCTCTGAGCAGGGCATTATCGTTCTTGGCGGGATATTTTTTTAGACTGACCAATGCTGGACTGTGCCAAGCACCACAGACAATAGCAATTCGCTGAAAACCATCTTTAATAGCTTTGCGAATCGTTTTTCTCATAAAGGCTTCTCGGCGTAGTGTTTCTGCTGATTCTATCCGATTGATGCCCGCTCGAAGCGCTGTTATCATCTCGAGGATGCGATCAAAAATTTCAACTTCACTCTCCTGCTTTTCAAACAGTGTTTCCCACCACCTTTCGCTATCGGAATAGCCCGCTAGTCTGGAAATATAGGAGAGTGGATCATGCACCACTTGCTCAGGAGGGTGTGGCTGGTTTTTTAGCTTTTGAATCAACTCATCATCAGAAGAGATACCAAACTGCATCTTCATTGGTAGATCCATAAACCGAATTGGAATATCTGCCTTTAGTCCAAATTTTATGGCGATCCACTCAGGCGAGAAATGGGTGAAAGGGAGGTAGGAGGCTTGATGAATATTTTTTGGATTATAAATTAACATTGCTACGGGAGGTTTCAGCGCTGAATTTGCTACATAATTAATTAATCCTTCTGCATCCTGAGGTGCTTCTAGGAGTAGGCAATCTGGCTGCAAATCGCTAAGTGCTTTTTTTAGGCGTTTTGCTGAACCTGGCCCGTGATGCCGAATACCGAAACAATGGAGTACTTGCATTTTTATCAATGATTGTGGTTGTTTTAGGTAGCGATCTAGGCTGTGTGCAGTGCGATATTTCAAGGCACTTCACTTTCCATTTAACTATTGGTTTATTAATGTACTTACTTTAAGTTTAGCACCAGAACCTACATTGCGTAGCTACGGCTAAGTATTCGTACTTTTTCAAAATAAAGTCATTTGTTCTGCAACTTCTTCCTTTATTATTTCTCCAAATGCTTCCCAGTGCTCCGTTTCTAAGTTTTTTATTTTCTTTTTAGCTTTTTCAAAAGCTGCACTTTCAAAAGCCTTTCCAAAGTCAATACGCATTAACGTATCTTTGTTAATTGACCTTTTAGCATCTGAAAATATTATTGATTTAAGGAGTTTTTGAACTAATTCAGAGTTCACTAAATAATGAGCAATCTCTGCCATTTTCAATTCATAAAATCCAATAAAATAACAAGTGTCGTCAAGCATTATTGGCTTAGAGTCAATAGGACTAACCAAAGTGAAATGAGTTGATTTGTAAAGTCCTGATATCGCTATTTTATAAGGTGTAAATGAATAATCACCAATTCCGAAAATTGAGAAGTCTGGTTTGTCTTTGTAAATGGAAGATTTACGTTTATCAAAAAACTCCTTGTGTGAATTCAAATATTCGTATGTGAGCGGAAACTTGTCTTTTATGTATGCTGTTTTTTGTCCTATTTTTCTTTGAGTTATGATTGTCAATTTCCTAAAAGTACTGGTTTTGTCAGCTTTCAAGTCCGAACTCTTTAATAAACCATAAGTCAGATTGTTTTCGAGACTTATTTCTTCCCCTAAAGCATTTTTGTAATGACCATTAACTCGGTCTAATTCCATAACTTTCGAGCAGTCGTGTTTAACTCCTGAACGCCAAATAAATGCTGACTTTCCGTCAACAATACTTGATTCATCATAATCTTGAACCGAATAGACAAATTTGTCTTTGTACCAACCAAAAGTTGTCCGAACATCTCGACTGTAAAAATCATATTCGGTGCAGGTTAGGTCTGGTTTTTCACTATTTAAGTGGGTAAAGAACAAACAAGCACTCACGGACACATTAAATTCTTTTTTAGAATTAATATTTAGCTGTTTAGAATCTTTAATTCGGAAACGATTTCTTTTTTGGTCATAAATCAGGTTTTTTACGACTGAGTTTTTAACAAGAAATGCAAATAGTCCATCATGCTTATCAAAACATTTCAGCATAGAGTGAGAAATGTACTCACCTATGTCAAAATTTCCCTTGCCTGTCATAGCATCTAAGCCACTGTGCTTTTTGAAATTAGATTTGTTGGGCAAGTTTTTTGAGTTAATAGAACCCAACTCCGAATTAGTTACCCAAGGTGGATTTCCAATAACTAACGTTTTAAAATTTTTAGTTGAGTCTGCTAATGCTGAGTAATCAAATTCAAAAGCATTACAGTGAATAATATCAATTTCAGGTCTATTGTTGATTGGAAATGATAAATAATAATTTAGTATTCCAAATTTTGTCTTCCATACATAGGGTTTATAAATCTCTACACCTACTACTTTTTTTAGATTTTTGAACTTAGAAATACAAGCGATAAGAAAATTACCTTTTCCGCATGTTGGCTCCAAAACGAATTCAATGTCTTCGTTAAAGTCAAATGCATACTTAGCAACTTCAATTGCCAATTCTTTATTAGTTTGAAAGTCTCCATATTCTTTTCTATCTGGCTTTGTAACAATAGATTGATGCTCTCTTATTTCAGTCAAAAGCTTAGTTGAATCTTCTTGAGCATTAAAAAAGTTGTTTATCCCACTAACTATTTTTATTCTTTTGTTAATTTCTAAATAATTCAATAAA
>CAYWKD010000051.1:0-27866 GCA_964458705.1 uncultured Saprospiraceae bacterium
CCTTGTTTGAGAATCCCAATGCGATGACACACCTCTCGTACCCGAAAAATGTCGTGTGATGCCATAAGGATTGCAGCTCCCTCGTCTGCCAACTTTTTAAGCAATACCGAAAGTTCATTACTTGCCAAAGGGTCTAAGCCACTTGCCGGTTCGTCCAGTAGATAGACTTTTGCTTTTTTAGCGTAGGCTATGGCAATACCTACTTTTTGGCGCATCCCTTTGGAGTAGTCGGAGACTTTTTTAGGATGTGCATCAGACTGTAAGCCGCAGGTTGCAAGAAACTCTTGTAATTCTGTTTTGGAATACTTTAAACCAGCCAGTTTGCAGAAGTAGTCAAGATTTTCAAGACCCGTTAAATAAGGATAGAGATTGACGTTTTCTGGGATGTATCCAATGAGTTGGCGAACTTTAGCAGTTTCTTTGGATGTTTCCTTTTGGTCAATCTTTACTGTACCTGAATCGGGTGACAGAAAGCCTAAAAGCATATTGATAGTAGTGGATTTACCCGCACCATTTGCTCCCAAAAGCCCCAATATCTCACCTTCTTGCACTTGCAAGTTCAAATTTTGAACAGCAAGTTGTCCTTTGAAGGATTTATTCACATTCTGTAATTGTATCATTTTATTAGTTTAACTTTAATGCAATGTTGTTGCAAAAATAGAAAATAAATTTGTTAATGCAATAGAGTTGCATTATTTTTGTGAAATGGGTGTAATAAGAAAAACAAAATCGGTTAATAGCTTGCTCAAACTCTTTGAGAAAAGCAATGAAGCATTTTCAGCGATAGACTTGGTGGAGCGGCTTCAAGAGAAAATGAATAAGACTACGGTTTACCGTATCTTAGAAAGGTTACAAGATGATGGTATCCTTCATGCGTTTAAGGGAAAAGATGGCCTGCAATGGTTTGCAAAGAGCAAGGGCTGCACAACTTCACATCACGAAGATCCACATCCACATTTTCAATGTCGAGACTGCGGTAAGACGGAATGTTTAGATGTAAAATTTTCTATGCCAAGTGTGCCTCAATATAAAGTTGATTCAGCAGAGATTCTATTGATTGGTCAATGTGAGGATTGTGCTTCGTAGTATTGGCTGTAGCGGTCCGTATAAGCGAATATTAAACTTAGTTGGTACTGGTTATAGGCAAACATTCTCTGGTGTAAACAACTTACAGGTAAGCACAGTAAAATCATCTGGATAGTCTTGCTGATCATTTATGAACTGGTCGGTCATTTCCATTAAATCTTGATTGAAATCTTTAGCCGTCATTTTGTAGCGTTCTTTGACAAATTCTTCTAAGAACTCAAGACCTAGATAGTTTCCATTCTCATCCTGAATGTCTGTAAGCCCATCTGTATAAACGAATACCATTGCTTCATCTTTAATGTCTAACGCTCCAATTTCAAGAAATGGTAGTTCCTCAAAGCAACCTAAAATGGTTGTTCCTTCTTTTAATAGATGTACTTCATCTTGTTGAACTAAAATTGGTGGATTGTGTCCTGCATTCACATAGCGCAGTTTCTTGGTAAACATATCGTACTCCGCTACAAAAAAAGTGATAAACCGATCTCCATTTGTGATGCGAAACAGTGATTGGTTGATGTCCCGAACGAAATCTTTCATTTCAGAACGCTTACTTGCCAATGTATGAAATATTGCTTGGAAGTTAGCCATGAGAAGAGCAGCAGCTAATCCCTTACCAGCAATATCGCCTACACAAAAGATAATTTTCCCGTTGCCGAGTTCCATGAAGTCAAAATAATCTCCTCCCACGCTGAGATGTGGTTCATAGATACTTGCAAGCTGATAGCAGTCTTTGGTTGGTAAATCTTTAGGAACTAGGTTACGCTGCATAGTGCTTGCAAGTTCCATCTCTTTGCGAAGGCGCTCCTGCTCTATTTGTTGCTTAAATAGTCGTTTATTTTCAATGGCAACAGCTATGACATTGGTGAGAGCTGTAATGAATTGCACCTTATCGTACATATCATCGCCTTCTTCAAAGCCGCCTAAAAAAACATAAGCAATAGGAGAATCCTTGTGCGACACAGGAATAACAACATCAAATTGGCTAATCAAAGGATGATCTGTACTACTTAATCTATCCAGTGATTTATATTTCTTGAGTAACGCACTAACATCTGTTTTTAGGAGTTTAGTGCTCAAGCCAATAGAAGAAGCACAAGCCCACAGATTAGATTTTTGAACATAAAGTGCCATTTTTTTGATGCCCATTTCATAACTCAAGAAGGACTTATACATACTGTATAGTTCTTTGGCGGGCATATTGTTATTGATAGCTTGTGTGATGCTCAATAGGCGGTTCACTTGAACTTGCTTTAAGTTTAACTCACGCTCCAGTTTTTCTATGGCACTCAATTTTATTTTTATATCTTCTAAATTGGTCATAATAATTTTCGAGCAAACAATCTGTATAACTCTTCAAAGTTAGTTAGATTTTCAGAAACAAGAACTCTTTTCCGGTTTTTCAGACTAATTTTAGAAAGACAAACGATTTATAGCATCATTTACGAAGCATGGCTCGAACAGATTGTCGAGTTTATTTATTATACATAACTAATTCATAGCTATTTGCTATTGCTCAGTATTGAGACTTGCAAGAAATCATAGAACACTGATTTTTTTAGTCCTTCAAAACCTTTATAAAATTTAGTCAAAAAAAACAAGTAAATGGATTCACCTAACCGAATAGCATTAAAGCTACTTCGCCCAGCCATACCAACTATCATTGAGGAGAATGTAACGAGTGCTGCCGAGCAATTTCAAAATCGAACCCTACGCCCAATACTCAAATTGCAAAATGAATTGTTGCTACTGCTATTTCAGCGCTATCTCGAACAGCGAAAAGGAAAGTATTTTCAACTTTCTAACGAAGCAAAATCAGCGTACATCGAACACAGCGTAAGGAAAGATTTGAAACTCAAAAGCCTATTGCTAGGCATTGTTATTGGACATTTTACACTTGAAGAATATGAGCAATATCATGAGCGAGAGAAGGAACTTCGCAAAAGACTAACAGATTTGCTGGTGCAACGCCTTCAATCTCAGTACAAACGGTTTGTTACTTAGCCGCCTATTGTTGCCATTGATTCTGTAATGGGTAGGTGCTTAAAGCGCTGTTGCTCGGCTTCAAATCCATCCTTTGCTCGATTCCCTAAGGCTTCTAAAAAAGTACTTTTTAGTTGATTGTTAGTCGCACCGGCTCGCATCAAATCTCTGACATTAAATACACCACTATCATAAAGACAGGTCTTCAACATGCCTTGTGGCGTGATGCGAATGCGATTGCAGGTGCCACAAAACGTTCGGCTGTAAGCTGCAATAATACCAACAGTACCTTTATAACTGGGTATGCGATAGTTGTAGCTCGTAGAATGTGGAGGGTCGGGTAGTTTCTCAATATTGGGATAATGCGCTTGAATGTGCTTCAATATTTGTTGATAGTCCCATGCCAAACTTGCGTAGTGCTGACCTTCGCCGTTGAATGGCATTTCTTCTATAAAGCGCACCGCTACTGGATATTCTTTGGTCAATTCTATCATCGGGACAATATCTGCTTCATTTTTCCCTTGCATGACTACGGCATTGATTTTAGTGGGAATATCATGCTTCAACAGTGCTTCAAAAGTCTTCATGACTTTATGAAAAGCATCTCGGCGAGTGATTTCAAAAAAACGTTTGGAATCCAAGCTGTCTAAACTCAAGTTTACAGAACTTACTCCTAGTCGTTTTAACTCAGGCATTAAGTCGGCAGTCATAGTGCCGTTTGTTGTGATGTTGAGCTGTCGAATGCCATCAATGTGTTGGATCATTGCTAGAAAATCCATCATATCTTTTCGTAGGAAAGGCTCTCCTCCTGTGATACGCAATTTTTCAATCCCCATCTGCGAAAGCAACTTCACGGTACGAATCATCTCTTCATAAGTCAATAAATCCTGCCGAGGCATATAGTCAATGCCCTCCTCTGGCATACAATAAAAACAGCGAAGATTGCACCGATCTGTTACCGCTAACCTCAAATAATTAATCTTGCGTCCATGATTATCTTTTATTGTCGCCATTTTTTTTTGGATAAGATACTTTTTCAAAAATTAAACTATATCTAAATAATAAAGCAAAAACACCGAGCATTGCACGAAGGTTTCTTTATCCCTCACAACTGATATTGATTTACAACAAAATCTCAGTAACTATTCAGCGATCAAGGTTATCAAATAGCTATGTTTTTTCTCTAACACCTAATTGTACTTCTCAATAATCTGTTCACTTGAGGGTTCTTGGTATCCCCAAAAAGAGGCATTTGCATGACGCATTCGATTGGGTTTAAACGGGAGTTGCTGATCTAAAGAATAAGTTTGTTCTAGGACAGGACGTAGAATGGCTGCCCAAAAGTTGACGCCAAGAAAGGCATCAAAAACAGAAATACAATTATTTTCTGATGGCACTGTACTTGCTTCATAAAAGCGATAGTAGGGCGGCATCAGGGTTTGGGCAGCTTTATTAAAAAATCTTGCTTCAATAGTAGTCCCAGAGCTAATGGCGGCTACTTTTGTGATGCCTTCTGCACAAAAAAGATCATAGGTATTGTAGGGCTGCGTCAATAGAGGGATTTGCAACTTTTCTAGCAATGACTGGCGACGCTCAAAGTTTATATCAAAGGGATGTTTCTTGAAAACGACTTTTCCTTCAGTAGTTAAGGCTCTCAGTGCTGACTCAAAATCTTCTAGCTGTCGGATGCTTTTATGTTCAATCAAAGAGCGATCTATCGGCGTTTGACCAAAAAATAGCGTCCCTTCTACTTCAATTTTGGTGCTTTTTCTCAAGTATCTCGCCTTTATCAAATCCGCTGATTGATCAATCAATACTTCTGAAAGTTGAAAGGGAAGCAACGCTTGAAAAATTTCGCTATGGTTGGTATTGAAGCTGAAAAATATATCATCCATAAATCGGATGGGATCCCACATGATATTAATACAAGGCAGTCCTAATTTACTACAAACGTTCATGATGAATGGCGATATTTCAAAACCGATCACAAGGCTATCTTTGAAAAAGGCAGCAAAATATTTTAGGGCTTCGTAAGGGATGTTTTGCTCGAAATACAGGCTCGCCCAATTTTCTGTTGAAGCCTCTAACCCAAATGCTTGATAGACTTTATGAGCATCAAAGTCCGAACCAGTTTCCCATTCTACTAGTCTAATCTCCTTTCTAGTGGCAAAACTCAAAGGCCGATTGAGAATGCGATGAAGCCAATGGGTATTTTTGGCGATTAAATCCCGCTTGTTGATATCACCCGAAATTCTTAGCAAATCTGAGGTAATAATAATGCGCTGAATGTTCATGATTCATTTTCTTTGTTGCCGTATTGCGTTAGCATGATTTTTAAATCTTCTAGCGTATTGGCTTCTTGGATAGGTTTATCTTTTCGCCAGCGCAAAATTCTTGGAAAACGTAGTGCTACACCAGATTTATGTCGAGTGGAAGCTCGAATACCTTCAAAGGCAATTTCAAAAACATAAGTTGGACGAACGCTCCTCACAGGTCCGAACCGCTCCACTGTATTTTGTCTCACCCAGCGAGTAATTGCTTGAAACTCCTTGTCCGTCAGTCCAGAATAGGCTTTGGTGAACGGAACAAGTTTTTCTTCTTCCCAGACGCCAAAAGTAAAGTCTGTAAATAGGTTTGCTCGTCGCCCTGAGCCTCGCTGAGCATAGATCATTACAGCATCAATTGTGAGTGGATCAACTTTCCATTTCCACCAATCACCTCGTTTTCTTCCCGATTTATAAATGGAATTTTTGCGCTTCAGCATCAGACCTTCACTCTGGAATTCTCTTGAATTTTCTCGGATTTCACTCAATGTTTCCCAATTTTCTGCTGCTACAATTTCTGATAAAATAAGCGTTCCGTTTGTGTCGGCTTTTGCTACGAGCTGTTCTAGTAATGTCCGACGCTCTGAGAGTGGAAGTTGGCGAATATCTCTGCCTTGCCACTCCAATAAATCATAAGCCATCAAAACAACAGGTGCATTTTCTAATACTTTTTTAGTAACACGCTTTCTTCCAATTCTAGTTTGTAAGTCATTAAAAGTTAGAGGCTTCCCATCTTGAAACGGCAAAATTTCTCCATCTATAACAGTGCCATCAGGAAGTGATTCCAAAAATACTTCATATTCAGGAAAACGATCTGTCATTAGCTCCTCCCCTCTTGACCACACGAAGCACTCTTTGTTCCTGATAATCACCTGCCCTCTGATACCATCCCATTTGCGCTCCACTTGCCAGTCGGATAATGCACCCAAACTAGAAGGCACGTCCTCGAGTGCGTAAGCGAGGTAGAAGGGATAGGGTTTTGAAATTTCGTCATTGGAATTTTCAGAAAAAAGTAATTCTTGAAAACTTGTTGTATCAGGTGTCCATTCACCCATTAGTCGGTGAGCAACAACATTTTCTTCTACTTCCATCAGTTGAGCTAAGGCTCTTGCGACCAATTTTTGTGAAACGCCTACTCGAAAACCACCCGTGATGAGCTTATTAAAAATAAATCGCTCCATAGCATCTAACTGATTCCAAGCAGCTACTACTTTTTCTTTCTTTTCTTCCTCCTCCAAATCTTTCAGTCCCCGAATATAGTCTATCCAATAAGTAAAGCCGTGTGAGCTAACTTTTTTATTTTTAGGCAAGATTAAAGAGAGTGTTTCTGCCAAGTCCCCTACTACATAGTAAGAATCTTCGAGTAGCCAAAGGGGAATACCGCTTTGCTCAGAAGCCCACTCTCGCAGTAAAGTTGTTTTTACATTGCGGCGAGGACGGCGATGCGACAAGATAGCGATTGCCCAGAGCTTATCTTGGTCAGAAGCTACCTTTAGATATTGTACCAAGGCAGCAACCTTGGCATTGGTCTTAGTCGTTCCATCGAGTTGCTTAAACAAGGTTGCAAAATGCTTCATGCCTGCGTTTCCTCTTTTTCACTATTAATGTCATCTTCTTTGTCCTCTATTAGTTCACCTTCGTATTCTGTTTTCACTTCCTCCGCCCAGATACCTCGATCGTTGAGCCATTTCTTAAAAATACTGGTATAGCCGTGCGTTACAAAAACCTTTTCTGCACCTGTCGCTTTGATAGCCTCATTCAATCCGTCCCAATCTGCATGATCGGAAAGTACAAATCCCCTATCAACTGATCGTCTTCGCCTTGCGCCTCGAAGTGTCATCCAGCCTGAAGCTACCGAAGTGGTAATGGTTCCAAATTTTTTTGTCCAAGTCGTCGCTATAGCAGAAGGCGTGGCGACAACTATTCCTCCTTGAAAATTAGTTTTCTTTAAATTTTGAGTAACCCTGATAGTATCAGGCAGCTTGATGCCTTGTCTGCGGAGTATTTCATTGGTGTTTTCAATAGCTCCATGCGTAAAAATAGGTCCAATAGATTGATCCAGACAAGCTAGAATGCGCTGTGCCTTCCCTAGTGCATAAGCACCAATGACAGGTACTTTGCCTTCTTGTTGAGCATTTATCCACCAATCATTCATTTCTTTAGCTACTTCTTCTTGCGCTTTCCATTTGTAAACAGGTAAGCCAAACGTAGATTCTGTAATAAAGGCATGACATTTGATCGGCTCAAAGGGTTCAGAGATAGTATCATTTTGTACTTTATAATCCCCTGAAACTACCCAAATTTCTCCTTTATATTCTACTCTTATTTGTGCAGAACCGACAATGTGCCCCGCAGGATGAAAAGAAAAACGCACATTATTAATCGTTACAGGCTCATTGTAGCCAACCGATTCAATATTAATTTGGCTGCCTAGACGATACTTGATAACTGGCTTTGCAGAATGAGTACAGAGATAATATTGATGCCCCCAACGAGAGTGGTCAGCATGCCCATGTGTAATAAAGGCTTTTTTGACTGGCTTCCAAGGATCAATATATATTTCCGCTTGTGGACAGTAAATACCTTTATCGGAAAAGACGAGTAGTGGCATGAGTTGGATTTAAAGATCAGATAATTTTGAAGTGTTCAACCACTAATTTAGATATTCATAATGAGTAAAGTGCATTCAATGTTTACGATTTGAGGCTAAATTATAGCAAATCGAATTGTGAGCATATATTTTATTTTATATTCACAGTTTCATGTCAATCTCTGCTAAAGTTCTCAAATATTCGCAGCTATCTAGCATCTTTGCCGTCCAAAAGTAGTAATCTAATAAGAGCAATTTTCAAATAAAAAAAATAAGCCATGCACATTATTCCAGCTATTGATATTATTGAGGGCAAGTGTGTCCGATTGACGCAGGGGGATTACAAGCAAAAGAAAGTTTACAACGAACATCCCTTGGAAGTAGCAAAACAGTTTGAAGATGCTGGCATCACAAGACTGCACCTAGTAGATTTAGATGGTGCAAAAGCTAAGCAGATCATCAATTATAGAGTATTGGAAACCATAACTTCCAACACTCAACTTTGGGTGGACTTTGGCGGTGGATTGAAGCGAGATGAAGATGTGCGAATTGCTTTTGAGAGTGGAGCAAAGCAGATAACGGGTGGTACAGTAGCGGTGAAGCAACCCAAAGTATTCTTAACTTGGCTAGAGCGGTTCGGAGCGGAAAAAATTATTTTGGGCTCTGATGTAAGAGATCGAAAAATTGCTGTGAGTGGCTGGCAAGAACAAAGCGAACTGGAGTTACTACCTTTTTTAGAAGACTACATTAGCAAAGGAATTGAGTACACTATTTGTACAGATGTATCAAAAGATGGGCTATTGCAAGGCACTGCCATTGAGTTATATCGGGAAATTCACAACATATTTCCAGCACTACATTTGATTGCAAGCGGTGGTGTTACTTCCATGAAAGATATTGAAGAATTGACGAAGATAGGTTGCTTTGGCGTTATCATCGGCAAAGCTATTTACGAAGGAAACATCTCCTTAAAGGAACTGATGATGTTCAACGCCTGAGCATAATTTCAGTACCTAATACTTTATACTCTAGCCATCAAGCGGTTACTGGCGGATAATTATCATCCCAATTTTTCACATTGGGATCGCCTAACTTACCAATGCTTTTAGCTACCAACATTGAAACTGCCGCATCGCCAGTTACATTCGTTACAGTTCGACACATATCCAAGGGTCTATCTACTGCGAAAATGAGTGCCAAACCTGCTTCTGGAATACCTGCTTGCCCCAGTACAATCACTAGCATGACTAAGCCTGCACTTGGGACGGCTGCTGATCCAATGGACGCCAATGAAGCTGTTACCACAATTCCCAGTTGAGTGCTTAAATCTAAATCTAAACCAAAAGCCTGTGCAATAAAAACCGCTGCCACTGATTGGTAGCAGCTTGTTCCATCCATATTGACAGTTGCACCGATGGGCAATACGAAACTTGTTACCTCATCGTCCACGCCTAGATGCTCTGTTACTCGTTCCATGGTAACGGGCAGCGTAGCTGCACTTGAACTGGTAGAAAAAGCCAGCAACTGAGCCGGTGAAATACCATTGAAAAATTTGCTATACCCCACCCCAGTAAAAATTCTTACTAAAGATGGATAGAAGACGAATGTTAGTATTGCTAAGCCAACTAATAAAGTAGCACTATACCCCAATAATGCTTTGAACAAGCTAAGACTTGGCGACTCTACTACTAGAGAGGCGAGCAAAGCAAACACCCCAAAGGGAGCAGTGAGCATAATTAAATCAATGAGCTTCAAGACGACTTCATTAAGCCCATCGAAAAAATCCTTTACAGGCTTGGATTTTTCGGCGGGTATTAATATCAGCCCAATACCAAAAAATATGACAAAGAAAATGACTTGCAGCATATTGCCGTTACTCGTAGCTGCACCAAAGATATTATCTGGTACAATATCAATAAGTGGCTGCAAAGGACCTTGATTTTGCTGCCCAGTTGCCAATTCAATTTTAGCATTAGCATCGCCACCGTAACTTGACAATAGGTCTTCTCTGACTTCTTCGGAAATTAGTTCTCCCGGCTGAATAATATTTACTAACAACAATCCTATTATTACAGCAACAACTGTTGTAAATAGATATAGCCCAATTGTCCTACCCCCCATTTTAGACAATTTAGATATGTCTTGCAGATCAGATACCCCTTTTATTAATGATGCCACAATGAGCGGAACAGCAATGAGCTTCAGCAAATTGATGAATATTGTACCGAAGGGCTTCACCCAGTCCGTTACAAATTTTACCCAGCCTAGATTGACCGCTAGAATTCCAAATCCGACCCCCAGCACCATTCCAATTAAAATCTGCCAATGTAAAGCTAGTTTTTTCATATCAATTTGTTTAAGTTCACGCTATGAGTAGGTGAAACGGTATCTTTATTTTTTTAGTGACTACATAACTTCGTATTATTCAAAGTAAGTAGAAAAAGCAGTTACACTTATTTGTGCATTTTTCGCCGCAGGAGTAGTTGCTTCAATAATTTGTTCACCGACCAGTTCCATTTCATATTCACCCTCTATTCCTAGCCGTACCATCAAATTTTGATGGTCAAGCACTCCCCCATTCCAATTGGCAACGGTACCACCATAATCCCATTCAAAGCCATAAAACTGGAATGACTTGCCATTGATAGCCAAAAGTTCTTGAAGCGTTGTGCCAATCGTAACACCACTGGAAGTATGCCAATCTGTACTAGATTGTTGTACTTTAAAGATTGTTCGATTATCAGGCATTGGAATAATCTCTAATTCATTTGTTGTGTGAGGGAATAACAGCATCCCTTGAACCAACTCTCCCTCGCCAACATAAATAGACGTATCTAATACATTCTCTTCGCCATAAATTTCGATGATGCTGGATTTATTCACCGCTTCGGCGGTTATTGCTCCAACTTTTTGATTAGGCATGAAAAGAAAATTATCTTTTACTGCTTGGTCAGTTTTAGATGATTCTTCTACAGAAACATTTTGCTGAGGCTTTTCTTTTCTTGAAGTAGTTTGCTCCTGGCAGGAAAATAGACACAGCGTAATTAGTACAAATACCAATCTAATCATACAACAACCATTAGTTTGTCAAAATATTCTTGTAATTTAAGCAAAAGTAGCAATATTTGTATAAATAGTATTCTATTTGCTGGACTTGAGGCACATTTCAGAAATCTATTTATCTCAAACCCTTCTCACTCCGATTGAAACTTCAGCATCATCCACAAGTTCTACCTCAATACCGTCATCCACAGCACCTACCAATTCTAGCGTATCCCCCAGTACCTCTGCTTTGATGTATTCCCCAAACTGCTCAACAGCCGGTGTGATAGCTTCTATTTTTTGAATTTGGATATGAATGCGATCTGTTACCTCAAAATCTTTATCTTTTCTGATGTTTTGAATGCGGTTGATTAACTCACGCGCCATCCCTTCGGCTGCTAGTTCCTCTGTGATATCAATGCCTAACGCAACCGTCAATGCGCCATCATTAGCTACCAATAAGCCCGGAATATCCTCGGCAGTAATCTCAAAATCTGCTAAGGTCAATTCGTAGTTTTCGCCCTCTATGACTAGGTCGTATTTTCCTGTTTTTTCTAACTTATCGATATCATCTTGTGTGAAGCTAGCAACAGTTTTCGCTGCCGCTTTCATGTTTTTACCCAATCGCTTACCTAAAGTCTTGAAGTTCGGCTTGATCTTCTTTTTGATTACTCCAGTCGTATCTATCAAATATTCAATTTCTTTAATATTAACTTCTGAGAGGATCAGATTTTTTACTTGATCCACTTGCGCTTGGAAACCATCATCTAAAATAGGCAGCATAATTTTTTGTAGTGGCTGACGCACTCTAATGTTTTCTTTCTTCCGCAGTGAAAGCACCAATGATGAAATCCGTTGAGCATACTCCATGCGCTCTTCCAATCGCTTATCAATGTGGCTTGTACGATATGGCTTAGGGAAATTGGTTAAATGTACAGACGCTACACCTTCTTTTTTTGTAATATCATTCAGGTTGCGAAACAACCAATCAGAAAAGAAGGGCGAAATTGGTGCCATCATCTTAGCAATTCCTACCATACATTTATAGAGCGTTTGGTAAGCTGAAATTTTATCTTCTGTATAATCTCCTTTCCAAAATCGACGACGACACAAACGTACATACCAATTGCTCAACTGCTCGCCTACAAAATCCTGAATTTTTCGAGCGGCTAGTGTACACTCATAGTTCTTATAATCTTCATTGACTTCTTGCATCAAAGAATACAACTTTGAGATAATCCAGCGATCAATTTCTGGCCGCAACTCGTGGTCAATATCTTTTTCTCGATATTTGAAAGCATCAATATTGGCGTAAAGTGCAAAAAAGTTGTAGGTATTATAAAGTGTACCAAAGAACTTGTTTCGCACTTCTTCTACTCCTTTTAAATCAAATTTCAAGTTATCCCAAGGATTGGCATTACTCATCATGTACCAGCGCGTTGCATCTGCCCCATAAGTATTCAATGTATCAAAAGGATTTACTGCGTTCCCTTTCGATTTAGACATTTTTTCGCCCTTTGCATCCAAGACTAGTCCATTGGAAACCACATTTTTGTAGGCTACACTATCAAATACCATTGTTGCAATGGCATGGAGGGTGTAAAACCAACCTCGCGTTTGATCCACACCCTCTGCAATGAAATCCGCAGGGAATTTTTGTTCAAATACTTCTTTGTTTTCAAATGGATAGTGCCACTGTGCGTAAGGCATTGAGCCCGAATCAAACCACACGTCAATCAAATCTAATTCTCGCTTCATAGCTTTGCCAGACTCGCTTATCAGTACGATTTCATCCACATAAGGGCGGTGGATGTCTTCTGGTAATATCTGATTCAAGCCAAGTACTTTGTTGGCTTTTTGTATTTCAACTTCCAATTCTGCAAACGAACCAATGCACTTTTCTTCCAGCCCGTCTTCCGTTCTCCATATCGGTAGCGGAATACCCCAATAGCGAGATCGAGATAAGTTCCAATCTTGTAAATTATCCAACCAATTCCCAAAACGACCTTCTCCTGTTGATTTGGGTTTCCAATTGATTGTTTTATTTAACTTTGACATTCGTTCTTTTACCTTCGACGCTCTGATAAACCAGCTATCAAGCGGATAATACAACACAGGTTTGTCGGTTCGCCAGCAGTGCGGATAGTTATGTTCGTATTTTTTGACATCAAAAGCCTTGTTTTCTTGCTTTAGCTTAATGGAAATATCTATATCCACAGGGCGATATTCTTTTTCACCTTTGTAGTTCTTCACATAGCGATTAGAGAACTCCCCTACGGTTGGCAAAAATTTTCCTTGTTTGTCCACTAAAGTCAAAGCACCAATACCGTTTTTCTTTCCGGCCATTCGGTCATCCGCACCAAAAGACGGAGCTGTATGCACAATTCCTGTACCATCCAAAGTGGTTACGAAGTTATCCACTATGACCCGAAAAGCATCTGCTTTGCCGTCCAATTCCTCAATTGGATTGCCAAATACTAAGAGTTGCTCATAGCGAATCCCCTCCAATTCTTTTCCTGTAAAGCCACTCTGTTGAGCTAATATTTTAGGGTTCTTGCTTTTTTCATCCCCTGCTGCTGCAAACCATTTGCTCACTAAATCTTCTGCTAAGATTACACTTTGAGGTAAATCTGTGTAAGGATTATTTGTTTTTATTTTGACGTATTTGATTTTAGGTCCGACTGTTAGCGCAGTATTGGAAGGCAATGTCCACGGCGTTGTCGTCCAAGCTATAATGCGAACATCTTCCTCTTCATCCTCAAACAAAAAGGCTGATTTCTCATCTTTCTCCACCTTGAACGCTGCCACTGCTGAAGTGTCTTTTACATTTTTGTACGCACCGGGCATGTTCAATTCATGCGAACTCAACCCCGTGCCTGCGGCTGGCGAATACGGCTGAACGGTATAACCTTTATACAATAAATCTTTGTTGTATAACTGCTGCAATAACCACCAAACCGACTCTATGTAATTATTTTCAAAAGTGATGTATGGATGCTCCAAATCTACCCAATAGCCCATTTGCTTGGTGAGGTTATCCCACTCACTTTTGTAGCGCATCACTGTTTCTCGACAGGCCTTGTTGTATTCATCCACTGAAACTTTCTTGCCAATATCTTCTTTTGTGATACCTAATTCTTTCTCTACATTTAATTCAATGGGCAGACCATGCGTATCCCAACCCCCTTTTCGTTCCACGCGCCTGCCTTTCATAGAGTGATAGCGGCAGTACAAATCTTTTACCGTCCGAGCCATCACATGATGAATGCCAGGCTTTCCATTCGCAGAAGGCGGTCCTTCATAAAACACAAAGCTATTTTCTGCCGAGCGTTGTTCTACACTCTTTTCAAAGATTTTACTCTTTTCCCAAAAAGTCAATGTTTCCTTATCTATCTTAGGTAAATCAAGTTGTTTATATTCTTTATACATAACTATTTTGCGATTTATTGAAGAATTGCAATAGTGGGTAACTATCCACTACTTCCGAGAATTGAGGACATTCTTAAACGATTAACCTTAAACCCGAAAAATTACGTATTCGTCATTCAGATACTCAAAGTAATGAATAGCTGTTATAGTTGTTCAACTAAAACAATTCAACGCATTTTCATTTTGAGATGCAAATGTAAAGAAAGTTGCGGGTTTAGGGAAGCTTTGAAGTTTACTAACTGCTCTGCATAAATCAAATCTGTAAACTCCTCATTTGAGATGTTGAAAATCTTTATCTTTGTTTTACTTTTTATCAAATTGAGTTGATCATTTCTATGAATATACTAACTACAATTCCCAATATCAAGCATCTAGATCAGAATAATTTTTTTCTTATCGCTGGACCTTGTGCTGTTGAAGGAGAAGAAATTGTGATGGAAATTGCAGAAAAAGTGGCAGCAATCACCGACCGCTTAAAAATTCCTTACATTTTTAAATCTTCTTACCGAAAAGCCAATCGCTCCCGTTTGGATTCTTTCACGGGAATAGGTGATGAGAAAGCCCTAAAAATACTGGGAAAAGTAAGAGACTCTTTCGGCTTGCCTGTTACTACAGATATTCATTCGGACGCAGAGGCAGCAATGGCTGCTGAATATGTAGATGTGCTACAAATACCCGCTTTTTTGTGCCGCCAAACGAGTTTATTAGTTGCAGCAGCAAAAACAGATAAAGTAGTGAGCATTAAAAAAGGGCAATTCATGAGTGCAGAAGCTATGAAATTTGCTATCAACAAAGTAGTAGAATCAGGCAATAATAAAGTGATGCTCATAGAGCGAGGCACAACATTTGGCTATCAAGATTTAGTAATTGATTATCGAGGCATCCCCGTTATGCAAACCTTTGGAAAACCAGTAATTTTGGATTGCACCCACTCGCTGCAGCAACCCAATCAAGCAAGTGGAGTTACAGGAGGTAAACCAGCTCTCATTGAGACAGTATCGAAAGCTGGAATAGCGGTCGGTGTAGATGGGCTTTTTATGGAAACCCATCCCAATCCTGGGATAGCGAAGTCAGATGGTGCAAATATGCTGCCATTGGAGTTACTTGAGCCTCTTTTGAAAAGACTGCTGGCTATTCGTGCAGCTATTCAACCTTAGAAGGGCAAATCGTCATTGAACTCTTGGACAGGTTCATCATTTGCGCTAGGGAAAGCACTATCATCAGCAATTGGAGTTTCAGACGAGGCTGCTGTTGCAGTAGCACTTTCAACTTTCCAAGCATTTAGATTGGTGAAATATTTACCATTCCATTCTCTACCCCGCAGGTCAAAATGCACTTTAATCGTATCCTCTTCGTTGAAGTCATCTATTAAGCCACAACGATCTTGAGTAAGTTGAAACTTAACAAATTGAGGATAAGTTCCATCAACAGCAATTACGAACTCTCTCGCTTGAAAATTAGAAGTTTTACTTTCTGTATCAAACTTTTTATGCAACTTTCCCTCTATCTCAAAAGACATAATCTAGTTTTTGTTACTTACAAATATAGGCATACTACTTCTAAAAGTAAAAGTAAAGTTCATTAAATTGAATTTTAGGGGTGATAGATTTGTATCTTTACTTTATGTCTTTTTATGTATTTATACTAATGCTCGGTGCGTTTCAAGGAATTATACTTGGCGGGTTATTAGCGATAGACGGTAAAAGAAGCAACAGAATATTAGCTATCATTTTATTCTTCTTTACCTACCGCTTGCTGGTGCAGTCCGCTTTTATTCAATTAGGTTGGAACAGTGTTGACCACTGGACTTATCAAGTATTTTTTGACTACAACTGGGTGTATGGTTCATTGATTTATTTTTATGTAGCAAGTTACCTAAACCCTGACTTTACATGGAAAAGACAAGATCTATGGCATTTTATACCTCTTATAATAGAGTTTACTTTTAGTAATTGGGTAAAATACCAGAACTACTACTGGAATGGTTCTACGAGTAGTTTACCATTTTTAGGTGCTGAAAGCTATGTTTTATGGGTGCAAACGCCCTTCAAATTTGTAGTTGCATCCGTCTTGATACTTTTCTACATCAGCAAATCTAAACAACTGTTGAGGCAATTGTCAAACAATAAAGACCTATCCCTCCAAGCCTCAGGCTTACAATGGATTAGGCAAATACTCGCTGCTTATCAGGCCTTCTCTATTTTAATTCTAATAACAGTATTAGTTGATTACAGCTTCTTTGACTATGCCTTCCGACCGTTCTACATTATACCCATTTATGCTGTTATGGCAATCATTACTTACTGGCTGGGACTACAGGGCTTTATTCATAAAAAAGATATCCCTCTTAAAAAATTGAACAGAAACAATGAAAGTTTGCTACAACCAATTGCGGTAAGGCTTAATAAGTTAATGGAGGAACAACAACCCTACCTTGATCCTGATCTCAACTTAAATCAACTAGCCGAATTACTAGAAGTCAAACCTTATCTACTGACTCAAACACTAAACCAAGTGATACAAAAAAAATTTAGTGACTACATCAATGAGTATCGAATAAAAGAAGTAAAACGACTATTCAATGATCCCAATTTTGATCACTATACATTACTCGCCATTGCTAATGAAGCAGGATTCAACTCAAAAGCTACCTTCAATCGTATTATTAAAAAACATACTGGAAAATCACCGACTCAGCTAAGGAGTGAGGTTTCGTGAGTATTTTGAGGTCTCAATTAGACAAATGAGCGCACAATAATCATCTCAATTTTCCAAGTGAAGCGACAGCCATCGCAGTTTGAACTTCTTTTGTAGAAAAAACAATTATGAAAGTTCAAAGTATTATCTATTTTTCTTTATTCTTGAATATCATCGCTGTGGGGCAATCACCAAAAGAGGCACCACTTCCTCCAAAATTTGATAACATGGAAGCAGCGATTTCAATGAATCACTTTCCTTCTCCTGTCTATGCTAGCAAAGATGACACACAGTCGAAATACAGCTATTTTTGGAAGCATACGACTTCCTTTTTATCTCCAACCGAGCCACTAGATATTCAAGAGTGTGGGGCTTATATCTACTACAATAACCAATGGAATCTTCGTGTTACTCATGGCAAAAAAAAATGCTCTAACCTCTTTGATTGTAAAAAGGGCAAAATAAAAGCAGGTCAGCCTTACACTTTTAAAGATAACTGGCGCACTGATAATCAATTAATTGGAGGGTGGGCAATGTGGTACATCATTGGCAAAACGAATTCTAATCAGTTGGTTTATGGAACTGGAAAACTGAATACAGTTGGACAACTATTTCCTAAAAAGTGAAGCATCCTCTTATTTAATTAATCATCATTTCATTTACTTAAAATATAAATTGTGAAACTACCTATTGTATTTATCTTATCATTTTTAATCTCCTATAACCTCCAAGCTCAATTTTATACACTCGATGAAAAAGCAAGTACCATTGAATGGACTGGAAAAGCAGCCTTTAGTGCCTATGCTTTGAGCGGTACAATTGAGGCAAAATCTGGTAAGGCAGAAGTAAACAATCGAAAAATTATAAGCACGAATGTCATTATTGATACACGAACCATTTACTCCTCCATCAAACGGCTCAAGAAGCATCTTCACAGCGAAGATTTTTTCTTTGTGAAAGAATATCCAACAGCTTCTTTTGAATTATCAGAGTTTATTATTGTCGATGATTCAGAAACATTAGCTAAAGGAAAAATGACCATACGGGGCAAAACAAATCCCGTAGAAATTCCTCTAAACATTGAACTATCTGAGCAGCAAATGAGGGTAAACGGAACAGCTAAAATCAATAGAACAAACTTTGGAGTAAATTATAACTCCCCTTCAATTTTTGCTTCTTTAAAAGATCAGGCTATTGCCGACGACTTTGAAGTGAAGTTCAATTTGGTCTTTCTAAAAAAGTAAAATCAATATCGAACTGAGACTACGCTACTTTGACAGGAGTTGGCTCCTTACCAAAATGAGAAGGCAACTGAATCGTAGGTGCTTCTATGGATAAGCCAATCTTGATGAGTGAAAAATGATACTGAATGTGCTCAATATTATAGAGTAGCTCCCTTTGAATGGTAGATGCCACAGGTTGGCTAGGCAAACCACTGGAATTATAGACAGAGGAAACAGAAACTGCTCCTTCTTCATCTAACGCTACTAGCGCAGTAATTAACTCGTCGATTATTTGAATAGCGTAGTAAGGATTCTGAGCTAACTCCATCTGGTGAGGTCTGTCGCAGTAGTCAATCTTGCCTTTGGGAGCCTGCTTTGTAAGACATTGAAGATATTCAATAATGTGCTGCGTTTGGTGTCCAATAGAAGTGTTAGATAACAAGCGAATAGGACGTGCATAAACGTTTTCATCAATTTGGCGAAGGTAAAATTTAGCATCCTCCATTAAAGCAATAATAACTTCTCCGAACTTCATACAGCTCTTTTTTGCTAGTTGTGTCAATTTTGACCAAACGAACTTTCTTGACCTTTTCACTCAAATTAGGATAAGTGCCTATCGACTTTGGAACTCGCTTATCTTCTTAGTGAAATGGAAAACAAAACTAGTACAAAATTATCTAATTCCTAGCGAATGTTTAACCATAATTTAAACCTGTATTACTCCAACATTCATTTTTTTTACAGGTGCTTGATTAGCTGCTTCTATCCCCAACGAAATAAACTTGCGCGTATCCATTGGATTAATAATGGCATCTACCCAAAGCCTTGCAGCGGCATAATATGCACTTGTTTGCTCTTCATATTTTTTGACAATATCATCAAGCAGTGCTTGCTCCTCTTCTGCGCTAATGGCTTCCCCTCTAGCTTTCATGGAAGAAGTTTGAATTTGCAGCAATACTTTGGCTGCTTGAGTACCTCCCATCACTGCAATTTTAGCCGTTGGCCAAGCAACAATAAGTCGTGGATCGTAGGCTTTACCACACATAGCGTAGTTTCCAGCTCCGTAAGAATTGCCCATGATAATGGTAAACTTCGGCACGGTGGAGTTGGCAACAGCATTGACCATTTTAGCTCCATCTTTTATGATGCCACCGTGTTCAGATCGAGTACCGACCATAAAACCCGTAACGTCTTGTAAGAAAACTAACGGAATTTTTTTCTGATTGCAATTCAAAATGAATCTAGTTGCTTTATCCGCTGCATCTGAATAGATCACACCTCCAAACTGCATTTCGCCCTTGGCGTTTTTTACTACTTGACGATTGTTAGCTACAATGCCCACCGACCAGCCATCTATTCGAGCATAAGCACATATAATCGTTTTGCCATAGTTTTCTTTATAAAGCGTTAGTTCAGAATTATCTACTAAATACTTCAACAGTTCCAAGCTGTCATAAGGTTTGCTAGATTCACAGGGAATTAAACCTAAAAAGTCGTCCAAATTGCGGTTGGGTAATTTAGACTCAATTCTATCAAAGCCTGCTTTTGTAGGTGCGCCAAATTGTGAAACCAGTTTTCTGATCGTCGCAAGGCAAGTTTCATCATCGGGCATCTTGTAGTCCGTTACACCAGATATTTCAGATTGTGTAGTAGCACCACCTAGCGTTTCTTGATCTACTTCTTCACCGATGGCGGCCTTAACTAAGTAAGGTCCCGCCAAGAAGATAGAGCCTGTTCCATCAACAATCAAAGCCTCATCCGACATGATTGGTAAGTAGGCGCCACCAGCCACACAACTTCCCATAATAGCAGCAATCTGAGGAATGCCTAGACTGGAAAGTTGAGCGTTGTTTCTAAATATGCGTCCAAAGTGTTCCTTATCTGGAAAAATTTCATCTTGCATCGGTAAGAACACGCCGGCACTATCTACCAAATAAATAATTGGCAGACGATTTTCTAGTGCTATTTCCTGCGCCCGCAAATTCTTTTTTCCTGTTATTGGAAACCAGGCTCCTGCCTTCACCGTAGCATCATTAGCAACGATAACACACTGACGCCCACTGACGTAACCAATACCTACCACTACCCCACCCGATGGACATCCTCCATATTCTTCGTACATTTCATAGCCGGCAAAAGCTCCAATTTCAAAGAAATAGCTTTCCCCATCTACTAATTTTTCAATGCGTTCTCTCGCAGTTAGTTTGCCTTTTTTGTGTTGCTTTTCTATCTTTTTCTTTCCTCCTCCTAATTTAATTTTATCCAAGCGATAACGCAAATCCGAAAGCAGCAGCTTCATGCTATCTTCGTTCTTGCTATGCTCAATATTAATAGTTGTCATGGTTTAGCAGTTAGTTTTATCGCTACTTTAAAGTGAACAAAATTGTTTATTTGTTTACGCAACTTACCTTTAATCGGGCTATCATGGCTTTGAATAGTTAAACGAATAAGCATTTAAACTTGTGCACTTACTTAACAAATAATTCTTTGATTTCCCTAGCATCTTCTGGCTTTATTCTTCCACTCAATACCAATCGCAGTTCTCGGCGTTTGGCAGCTCCATTGTATTGTTGCTGCTCTTCGTTGGTCAGAGGAATCACCGCAGGCACAGAAATAGGACGGCGTTCATCATCATCAATAGCTACAAAAGTGAAATAAGCATCATTGCAACGGCGAGGATTTCCACCCTTGATGTCAGCAGCGAATACCTCTACATAGACCTCTAGGGAAGTCTTGAAAGCCCTAGTTACTACTGCATTTAGCGTGATGACATCCCCCACCAAAACGGGACGCTTAAAAGTAACTTGATCTACGGAAACCGTTACAACATTGGCTTCACAGTGTTTTCCTGCACAGATTGCGCCCGCAATATCCATCCAACGCATTAAGTTGCCTCCCATCAAATTGCCGGTGGGGTTCGTGTCGTTAGGCATTATCATTTCCGTCATCACAGTCTCTGAATCAGCGACTTTCTTTGCCTTTTGCTGCATCATTTATTTTAGATTGAGTAATTTCAAACGGGCTAAATATTGGGAAAAGTATCATTTTCCAAGTTCTTCAAGAATAGCTCATTCCTGATATTTTTAACATAAGCCTTGTACAGTTGAGTTGCTTTTTGGAAGGCTGCTGCATCGTGCATCCCATCTGTTTGCTCAAGGCTCATTGCATGGGCGAGGTCATTTGCTTTTTGGTAGTAGTAAAAATCGTTGTAGAGCGTCATTGCTTCTTCCAAGACGGTTACTTCCTGCAACTCTACGGAACTACCATAAAATTTTTCAATAATGGAAGCCGAAGCGGCTTTTGGCGTATATCCTTCAAGGGCTTTTCGTTCTCTTCCATCAATGTTGATTAGAATATACGGAGCATTGCCTCGATATTCCTTGAAGGTAGTTCTTTCTACCAGTGCAGGCCGCTGATTGCCATTGCCGTCGTTTATCAAGCCCGGTCGATAAGCCATAAATTGCTGCTTGTCGCTATCATTGCAAATCACCAGTTGTTTTGCCTTTGTTATAGGTTGGTCAGGCGTATCAAATCGGAAAGGAATATCCTCTCTCAAAAATGAAGAACTTTCAAATAGTGCTTTACCCAGTTTTCCTGCCATTTTGATTAATGCGGCTCCCACCAGTAAATATCCATTAGCTGGAGCAAAAATGGGTAAGCTACCAGCAGAGCTAAACAAGCGTGCCACGACATCAAATGTTTCCTCTGGAAAACTTTCTGCAATTAATTCAAAAGAAGTAAAAACAGTAGCCACGTCTATTGCTTTGGTGTAATATACAATTGGTGAGCCTTGTGTAAATGCTCCCGGTTGCAAATATTGATGATCGCCTACTTTTTCTACTAGTTGGTTAATGGCTTTCAGCGCGCCACCATAAGTCTGTACGCTTTTGACGCCAGAGGTAACCAATAAGTCTTTTTTGCCACCAAAAAATTTCTGCGGCGCATCTCCTGTATAAATGGCAAGAATTTCAATACTTAGCGGAGAGCCAATCTCGGGCTGTGTGAAAGGCGGAAGATTTAATCTAGTATTATCTAGAAAATCATTGACATTTAGCGTGCCTGAGCGAAAATCTATTTGTGCATCAATGCCTCGTTTAGCACGCTTGTCAAAAGTGTGAAAATCACCTAAGTGAAATTTCTCCGCTACCTCGTCTGCATCTGCTAGAACGGTACCAAAGTTGTAAAGAAGTGCCATATTATTGGATTTTAAATATTGGATGCTTGCAAGTGGTTCAACAGGAATAAGCAACAGCAAGATGCAAACAAATAATGAAAACTTAAAACATTGCTAATAAAAAACGGTGAGCACCTAAAAAGATACTCACCGTTTTTTACGAGATTTCTTATGAAACCATCAATTATTAATATCCAGGATTCTGAGTCAATTTTGGATTGGCATCCAATTGCGCTTTCGGAATTGGAAATACATTTCTAAATGGCTCAGAAGACGGCTTGAACTCCCATTCGTCATTGTAACGATCAAAGCGAATCAAATCAGTACGTCTGTGATTTTCAAAGAACATTTCACGACCACGTTCTGCCAATAAACCATCAGCAGTTAAGGTAGTGAATGGTGCAATGCCTGCACGCTCTCTCACTTGATTCACTAGAGCTAATGCTTCACCGCTTCCAGCATCTTGTCTCCACAATGCTTCTGCTTTCATCAAAAGTACATCTGCGTAGCGATAAATAGGATAATCGTTATTTAGATCTGGCTGACCACCATTGTAGAACTCGAACTTGCCTACCCTTACACCTGCTTGACGCAAAGCATTAGGAAAATGCTCATTGATCTCTGGTGTAAAAGTTAAGACCTCACCATCTGGATCATCCGCTTCTGCACCTGGATCTAATATACGTGTTTTTCCATCCGATGCAAACTGAGGACCAGCGATGAAGTTACCCCGTACTTGCTGATTGCCAAACTCTCCTTTTCTTAGATCGCTATCGTCATAAGAATTGTAAAACTCTGAAAGAGAGCAGTAACCATTCCAGGGCTGTGCTGCCAAATTCCAAGTCTGCTGACTATTATAGTGCAATGTCATCTGACTAATGTTAAAGCCCCGTGCAAATACTTCATCATAAGGAATTACAAAGATGTTTTCAGAAGAACCCGAATTATCTTGGTTGAAGTTGCTAAAGTAATCACTCTCCAAACTGTAAAGCCCTGAGTTGATAATTTCATCACAAGCTGCTGCTGCTTTTGACCATTGAGCAGTACCTGTATAGACTTCTGCGTTTAAATAGAGCTTAGCCAATAAAGCCTGACCGGCATAGTACTGCATACGACCGTAAGTGGCTCCACTAATTGAACGCGTCAGTTTCGGTACTTCTGTTTCTAAGTCATTCACTAAGAAGTTGTAAACTTCTGCTCTTGGAGCATTCGCTGGCGGATCAACTATGTCGAAACTTGTAACGATTGGCACACTACCGAACATATCTAGCAATTGGAAATAGAAGTAACCCCTCAATACTTTCAACTCTGCAATAAACGGATCGGTATCGGGATTAGCCAATGCCTCAAACTGAGCAATCAAGCGATTACAATTGTTCACTCCGCCAAATAGACCTGCCCAAGAACCATTCAAATGTGGCTCTTCCTCGTTGTACTCATGACGGTGCTGACGCAACCATACTCCACCGTCGAACCAATCCTGTCCACGCTGAGGAATCATAATTTCATCAGAAGCTACCTCATTAGAAGATACGAAACCACCATGATTTCCTTGAGCATACAAGCTAGTGTAAGCTGCCCCTAGTGCGGCGATAAATTCTTCGTCTGTTTTGAAGAAGTTATCCGATGTAACGGTATCAAACAATTCCTCATCCAAGTCTGTACAAGACTGGGTTGCAAAGACTACTAACGTAGCCGCAAAGAGAAACTTTAATAAATGTAATTTTTTCATATTTAAAATTAAATTTTGATTTTAGAAAACCTAAGTTTTTTTATTTCTCATGGAGTAAAATTACTCTTAAATTGGCTTGTTTCAAAAAATATTGAAAGCTAATAGCGTAATTTTACAATTCAATTAGATTATAGATTTCCGAAGTTTTAAAACTTCAGAAATCTACATCTTCACTTTAAATTAAAATCCTAACTGTAGCCCAAAAGCTACTGAACGAGACGTAAAGTAAGTATCACGGCGGTCAATACCTGGTGCCAGTGCATCTCCATTATCTGTTAATCTAATTTCAGGATCAACTCCGTTGTAGTCAGTAATCGTAAATAAATTATTACCATTCAAATATAAACGAATATTTCTGAATGAACTACCTTCTGGCAGGTCAAATTTATAGCCTATCGTGGCATTATCTAGCTTTAAAAAGTCTGCACTCTCTACATGAAAAGAAGAGAATTTAGGACCATCGTTTAGCCCCTGTACTTCACTCACCGTTACAGGTTGATTGTAAGAACCAATAGACTGTGGTGCCTCATACAATGCACGGAAAGTATTTACTAGATCGTGACCAAATACACCTCGTAAGAAGAAGTTGAAATCAAAATTACCAAATGTAAAGGAGTTGTTCCACCCCAATTGAAAATCAGGTAAACCTTGACCAATTACTGCTCTATCATCGTTCTCACCCGCCTTACCATCACCATTTACATCTTTATATATCCAGTTACCGTTGTCATCTACACCTTCATAAACCAATCCCCAAAGCTGACCTAGAGGTGCGCCTTCTTGGACGCGAACAAGTGGCGTAGAATTCTGCCCCGGAGAACCCAAGTTGGCAATATCTCTAAAACCATCTGCACCATCTAGAAAGTTTTTCAGTTCACTTTCAATGAAGTAAGTACCATTTATAGCTGTTTTCCAAGTAAAGTTGTCCTTACTAATAGCTGCAATTTCTAATGCTGCTTCTAAGCCAGAGTTTTGGATTTCTCCAATATTTAGTAAAGTCGTTCCAAACAAGTTAGGTGGCACAGGTACACCAATTGGATAAATCAAATCATTTGTCTGCGTGTTGAAGTAATCCACCGAACCTACAAACATGAAGTCATTAAATGCAAAGTCAACACCTACATTGATTTCTTCTTTCACCTCCCACTTTAAATCTGGATTAGGGTTGGAAACTGGCTGATAAGAAGGTACAAAAGCACCATTATAAAAGAAAGAAGCACCCGGTCCAAATCGCTGCAAAGAGATATAAGAACCCGGGGGCAATTGACCTGTCTGTCCATATCCTGCTCTCAGTTTCAGATTATCTACACTCGGTAGATCCAATAAATTAGCTAAGTTAACACCACCACTAATAGCTGGAAAAGTACCCCATTTATTGTTTTCCCCAAACTGAGAAGAACCTTCCCGACGCACACTGGCAGTCAAGAAGTAAGTGTCATCAATATTAAACTGAGCACGACCAAAGAAGGCAGTTAGAACACTCGTATTTCTATAGCTAAATACACTACCTAGACCATTATTAAAATCTTGAGCGGCTCCCAGATTATTGAAAGTGAAGGCATCAGAAATAATATTTCCACCTGAGACACCAAATCCTGAGTCTTCAAAATCTTGGTAAGAATAGCCACCTATCAACTTCATTTCTGTCGCTCCAAAAGTAGTTCCATAAGCAATAGTTGCTTCTGCCAGCTCACTTCTACGTTTAATCTCTTCTTGGCTAGCAAAACCATTTCTATCGCGACCTTGACCACGAGAGTTCTTATCTCTGTAAGTACGCTGCTGGAAATCATTATTCTCTTGTGAATAGAATGCGCCTATGTCCAAGCCTGGAAGCAAATTATAAGTACCTCTCAAACTCACAATAGAGTTTGTAGTGTTTCCTTCGTTGAGGTTCTGCTCCAACAAGGCAACTGGGTTGAAATAATCAAACAAATCTTGCTCAAAATAGCCGTCATTCGTATCTTCGAAGGCAGGGTCTCTTACTGGAGCGGTTGGATTGTAAATCGTTGCATAACGAAATGCACTGTTGTTACCAAATTCTCCATCAGTTGTTGTTAAAGTAACATTGGCATTTAAAGTCAAGCGATCGTTCAATGCTTTTTGTTGCAAGTTCACACGACCGTTGGCTCTTCGGAAACCTGTGTTTAAAGCAATACCATTGACGTCGCGCAAGTTACCAGACACGCGGTAGGAAGTACCCTTACTGCCACCTGCTAAGGATAAAGAGTGAACTTGGGTAATGCCTACTTCTGTAATTTCATCGAACCAGTCTGTATTATTGCCTAGATCGTTTCCTTGAAATTGACCATTGCTACCCCCTCTGAATGCTCTAAATTCATCCGCACTCAAAGTTTGCACAAAACGATCTACTGTTTCTGCTACCACATAGCCGTTGTAGTTGATCGTTGGCTTACCTTCACCTGTTTTGGTTGTAATAATAATTACACCTGCTGCACCACGCGTACCGTAAATTGCGGAAGCCGAAGCATCTTTCAATACATCAATAGAAGCAATATCATTCGGATCAACAGAGTTCAGATCAGCACCCAGCACCCCGTCAATAATAACGAGTGGGGAAGTATTTGCTCCCAATGAGCCCAGACCTCTCAAACGAATATTGACGCCACCATTGGGGTCTGCACCTGGGCTTGAGATGACTAAACCTGCTACTTTACCTTGTAGCAACTGTCCAGCGGAGTTCAAGTTACCTTGGTTAAAATCTTCTGCTTTAACAGAAGTGATTGCGGAAGTTACCTCTTTGGATTTAGCTGTACCGTAACCTGTAACAACTACCTCTTCCAACTGAGTACCCTCAGCCATTTCGATATTAAATTCTGTACCAGAAGTTATGTCCAGCTCCTGATCTGCGTAACCTGTGTAAGTTACACGAATGGTTGTAGCAGCATCTGGCAACTGAAGTTCGTAGTTACCATCAAAGTCTGTTACTGTACCCGTAGTAGAACCTACGACCAGAATATTCGCCCCGATTAGAGGCTCACCACTAGTAGCATCTATGATAGTACCAGTGATTGTTCTTTGTGCGAAAGCGAAAGATGCCGTTGTAAGCAAGGCAACCAGTAGCATTCCACATTTTGACCAAAAGTCAAGTTTAAGTCTCATACACCACTTAAATTTTAAGTTAAGAAATTCGATTTTAATTATTGATGCGAGTGAGGTCTGCTCACCCTAAAGTTAAACACAAAAATAAACATTTAACTAATTATTCAGAACGTTAATAAAAAATTGTTTCGAAAAAAGCAACTTAGTAAAATTAAATTCTGAATTGCTATTTATATTTAACCATAACGAATCAGTTATAGTTTAGGCTGCTTAACATTTCCATAATATTTATTTTAAGCAGATTTTACTTCAATTTTTATTAACACAATTCATATTCCAATCTTTATTTGAAAAATCAGAAGAAATCTGCTTTTACCTTTTGTACCTTGCAAAAAAAGGAAATTTATTTTTGATTTTAGCTATATTAATAGATAACAGATAGCCAAAGTACGCTGCAATCGTTTTCGCAAACGATTGCTGTTGAAAACTTTTACTAAAATTGAATTTAGAAATCAGTATGTTGTAAAAA
>CAYWKD010000052.1:0-11832 GCA_964458705.1 uncultured Saprospiraceae bacterium
TGAATCACTATTTTTAATAATTTGACGCTCTATGAAAAGAGTAACCATAAAGGACATTGCTAAATTATTACAGATTGCACCTTCCACCGTTTCTCGTGCATTGAGCGATCATCCCGACATTAGTGAGCAAACCAAAAAAGCGGTAAAGGAACTCGCTAAGGAACTAAGCTACAAGCCTAATCACTTGGCGGTCAATTTCCGTAAAAAACATAGCGGACTCATTGCATTAATCCTGCCTGAGATACAGATGTTCTTTTTTCCTCAAGTCATCAAAGGGCTTGAGCAGGTCATTCGCAATAAGGGGTTCAGCCTAATCGTATTGCACTCTAACAATTTGCTAGCACTAGAACTTGAAAATATTGACCTGTGCCTTCAATATCCAGTAGATGGCGTTATTCTTTCCTTGACGACCGAGACGGAGAACTTGGATCATCTTTCTCCACTTTTGAAATCAGAAGTTCCTGTTTTGCTTTATGATCGCATCCTGCCAAGTCAATCGGTTTCTACGCTTACAATTGATGACCAAGATACTGCCTTTCAAGCTGTTAACTTGCTAATCGAAAAAGGGCATAAGCAGATTGTTGGGTTATTTGGGGATGAGAATCTATACATTTCCAAAGAACGACTCAAAGGTTTTCATCAAGCGATGGAAGCACATCAACTTCCCGTAAATTTGAACTGGATCATCAATGCGAAACCCTTTAGCGATATTACTAAGCCGCTGGGGAACGTGCTGCAAATGTCGCCAAGACCAACGGCGATTTTTGCCATGTCGGATGAATTACTTATTGGCATTCACGCAGTGCTTGCCCAGTTGCGCTTGAAGATTAATCGAGATGTTAGTATCATATCTATCAGCGAGGGAAATATTCCGAATCTTTCTTATCCAAAAATTACTCACTTGCACCACTCTGGCTATGAAGTCGGTTCAAAAGCGGGCGAACTTTTAATGCAACTCATACAAACTAGTCCTCCCCAACAGCTTCATCATCAAATGCAGCCAAAACTTGTCTTGCTTGATTCTGTTTGAGTAATACAGAAAAGAAAGCTATGAAAAGATGGAAATACCAACTATTATTTATATTAATCCTGCTAAAATTAGGCGTTCCCTTGCAGGCGCAGATCGTAAAAACTGATACGCGTTCTCATTATGAAACAGACTTCGAGCAGCAAGACTTCAACGTCGATTGGGTTGGCTGGAAGTCAGTGGTCATTCCTTTTGAATTTACCAATAATCTAATCATTATCAATGTAGAACTCAATCAAAAATTTCCCTTGAAGTTCATTTTCGATACGGGCGCAAAGCATTCTATTATCACTCAAAAAGCATTTGCCGATGCAGTAGGATTATCCTACACCCGTGAGTTCAAAATCATGGGAGCAGATATGAAGACGGAACTGACAGCATACCTCGCACAAAATGCTAGCTTGAAAGTAGGACGAATGATCATACCTAATAAACCTATTCTAGTATTGGCGGAGGATTATTTTAGGTACGATCAACTCACTGGAGTAAGTATTCATGGCTTGCTAGGTGCTGATTTCTTTAGGCATTACACCGTTGAAATTAATTATAATACAAAAGAAATCACCTTGACCAAACCTGAGTATTTTAAGCGAAATATGGAAAAATATGAAGCTGTGCCAATAGAAATAGAAAAGGGAAAACCCTACCTCAGAGCAAAAGTGAATATAACAGGTGATTCTATTCGGACACTAAAATTCCTGATAGATACAGGTGCAGGTTTACCACTTTTGATCTATACAAACACCGATACTACGATGACAATTCCACAAAATGCTATTCCTGGCAACATAGGAAGAGGACTAGGGGGTTATCTCTATGGCTACAAAGGACGTATTCAAAACTTCAGTTTTTCTAGTTTTAAATTCGAGGAGGTAGTTACAAACTTTCAGGTCTCTGATAGCCTTCTTCTCGATAGCACTGTCTTGAAAGATAGAAACGGAATTGTTGGCAATGAAATACTCAGTCGCTTTAATATTGTATTGGACTATTGGAACGAAAAGGTCTATCTTATTCCTAACAAAAGCTACCTCACTAAATTCAAATTCGACAGAAGTGGACTTGCGCTGATAGCTTCGGGCAAAAATTTCAGTCGCTACACTGTTCAGTATGTAGTCCCAAACTCACCAGCTGATGAAGCAAACATACAAAAAGGAGATATCATACTTAAAGTCAATGGTTTATCTACTCAATTTTTCACAATGACTGGCATAATAAAAAAACTTCAGAAGCGACAAGGAAAAAAAATAAAGCTAGTCATTACTCGCAATGGCAATCGTCAAAAAGTAACTTTTCGACTTAGAGACATTCTTTGACCAGTCTTAGCGATAGTTGCAATATGCTCTAATCTATTCTTTATACGACATTTAGTTGTTAAACTCTATTAACATTTACAACTTGATAAGGTAATCATTCGTATCTTTAAAGTGTAAATTAAAATTTAATCACATCGAAAAAGAAATATGAAAAATCTACTTTTATTGCTCTTCCTATCTATATCAACGATATTCTTCTACGCTTTTCAACCAGTATCTATGGACAGTAAAGACTCCATAGAATGGCACACATGGGAAAAAGCCATCGAGCTAAATAAAGAAAATCCAAAAAAAATATTTGTCGATGTTTACACCGATTGGTGTCATTGGTGTAAAGTGATGGATAAAAATACTTTCACAGATAGCAACGTAATAGAATACATGAATGAAAACTTCTATGCTGTTAAGTTCAACGCTGAACAAGAAGAAGAAGTGAATTTCAATAACCACACTTTCAAATTTATTGCACAAGGCAGAAGAGGCGTTCATGAATTGGCCTATTCTTTACTTGACGGTCGCTTGAGCTACCCCTCTGTCGTTTATCTCAATGAGAAATTAGAACGCATCACAGTCTCTCCGGGCTATAAAAAACCTGAGCAAATCATGAAGGAATTGAAATTCGTTGGAGAGGAGCACTACACCAACAAAAGCTGGGAAGAATATACTACCGGTAAGTAAAAATCGATTGAAACCACTAAATTATTTTCGCTAATATGCGGAAGTTCTCTATCTTAGTGTTAGTTAAATTAAATGGCTGAATGATGTTCTACAATTCAATGAGTATCATTCTTTAGACATAAAAAATGAAGAACTTAATTTTAAGCATACTTTTCATTGTTCTGGCGACCTTATCTTATGCACAGCTATCTATAGCTGCACAGGAATCAGATTACTATAAAATAACTACCGTTCCTATTCCTGACAACATTGAGTTAGAAGTTGGCGGTGTAGCTTTTAATGATAAAGGACAGCTAGCTGTTTCCACGCGTAGAGGAGAAGTTTGGATAATAGAGAAGCCCTACTCCGACAAGCCCACTTACACGAGATTTGCTCATGGACTGCACGAGCCGCTGGGCTTAGCCTATAAAGATGGAGCCTATTATTTAGCGCAGCGAGCAGAATTGACAAAGCTAACAGACACAAATGAGGATGGGAAAGCCGATAAATATGAGACCATATATAACTGGGATTTAGTGGGTAATTACCATGAATATTCCTACGGTCCTGTTTTTCTGCCCAATGGCAACATGCTAGTTACCTTAAATCTAGGGTGGATAGGTAGGGGCGCAAGTCTTTCAAAGTGGCGCGGTTGGATGCTCGAAATAACACCCGATGGTAAAATGACCCCCATAGCAGTTGGGATGCGTTCCCCAGCCGGGTTTGGGTTAAATACAAATGGTGACATTTTTTACACTGAAAATCAAGGAGACTGGGTAGGTTCAGGCAGAATGACGCATATTGAAAAGGGAGATTTTGTAGGGCATCCAGAAGGATTAAAATGGACAAAAGAAAGTGGTTCTCCCTTGAAATTAGCCATGCAAGACATTAAAGATACAGTCGAAACAACGCTTTACGAATATGCTCAACAGCAAAGTGAGTTGAAGCCTCCTTCTGTTTGGTTTCCTCATACCTTGATGGGAATTTCAACCTCTGATATTGCAGTTGTTCCCAATGACTTCGGTCCTTTTGCTGGACAGTTATTGGTTGGCGATCAAGGACATAGCAAAATTATGCGCGTTTTTCAGGAAAAAGTCAACAACACTTATCAGGGTGCCTGTTTCGGCTTTAAAGAAGGTTTTTCATCTGGACTTTTGCGCTTCAAATGGTCAGAGGACAACAAACTCTATGTCGGCATGACCAATCGCGGTTGGGCATCTACGGGTAAAGCTCCTTATGGCTTACAACGATTGGAATGGACGGGCAATATACCTTTTGAAATGAAAGCCATCCGAGCACAATCAAATGGTTTTGAGATTGAGTTTACACAGCCCGTTGATCGCAAAACTGCCGCCAATCCTGAATCTTATAAAATAACAGATTTCAACTACAAATACCATCACTTATACGGCAGTCCTCCTATTCTGCAAGAAGAAAGAACCGTCTTTAAAGTTGAAGTAGCCCAAGATGGGCTAAAAGCAAGATTATACGTGGAGGGATTGAGAGAAGGATTTATATATGAAGTAAAAGCAGCCGGTGTTCGCAACAAAGCCAATAAACCAATTTTGCATCCGACCGCTTATTATACGCTGAACTACCTACCTGATGGCGAGCGAATGGAGTCGCATAATCATGACAACACCGCTATGAGTGCTGTTGATGTAAAATCAGCAAAACGCATTACAACAATGCCAAAAGAATGGGAAGATGGCCCTGACCAAGTCATAGAAATTGGCACAAAAGCGGGATTAAAGTTTGATACAGAGAAAATTACCGTCAAAGCAGGCAGTAAAGTAAAGCTAGTTTTAAACAACCCTGACGATATGACGCACAACTTAGTGATTGTGCAACCCAATACAGCAGATGCAGTAGGACAAGCAGCACTAGAACTAGGTCTTAAAGGGGCAGAAAAGGGCTATGTGCCTGAGATGGAAGCTGTATTAGCACATACTAATCTGCTATTGCCTAATTCTTCCGATACTATTTATTTTATCACTCCTACTCAACCAGGATTATATCAATATGTTTGTACATTTCCAGGGCATGCTCAAACAATGCGAGGCATTTTAGAAATCGTGCCTTAGAAGAAATACATTTGTAGCTCAAAATAGGAATTGTATATGTTCAGAAAGATGATTTTATTCATGGTAGGCTTGCTGATAATGTCCTGTCAATCAGAGCAAACAAAAGAAAAAACAGTAGAAGAAATCCGCTCTGAAAGTCTTATTGGCAATGCAGCTATTGTAAGAAATCCAATTTCAGCCAATACGCCTAAAGACACCATAAATGTTGCGAAGATGAGTTTTGAGCAAACGGTTTACGATTTTGGAGAAGTAGAGGCAGGAGAAGTAATTGTGCATACTTTTGAATTTGAAAATACAGGTAGAGTACCACTAGTAATAACAGATGCTCGATCTACTTGTGGTTGTACTGTGCCAGAGTATCCAGAGGAGATGATCTACCCAGGCGATAAAGGCAAAATTAGCGTGCGATTTAATACAACAAACATGCTGCGAGCGCAACGCAAGCCTGTCATTATAACGGCTAATACATTTCCATCAGAGACAAAAGTTTATTTGAATGGATATGTACATTCTAAATAGGCAACAGCAATGCCTACTACTAACTATAAATTCAATTTATGAACTCATTGGAATTATTATTATTACAAACTGGTATGGATCCGGGTATGCTCAATTTGCTTTTTCTTGGTGGAATGCTACTGGTGCTTTACTTTTTCATCCTTCGTCCTCAATCAAAGAAGCAGAAAGAGCAAAATAATTTTTTATCTAATTTGAAAGAAGGGGACAAGATAGTTACGACAAGCGGCATATTTGGAAAAATAGCTAGAATTGAAAAAAATGCGGTAGCCCTAGATATTGGAGCAGGCACAAAATCAACTATTCGTGTTCTTAAATCTGCTATATCCAAAGAGATGACAGATAATGCGTATAAAGAAGATAATTAATAATACAAGAGCCGCCTTTGGTGTTTCTGAATCTAAACAAGATAGAGCTGTACTGATCGTGTGTATTGGTATAGCTTCGGTTTTTTGGTTTTTTGTTAAGTTATCTCAGATTTATTCTATTGATGTTGAAGTTGGACTAGACTATGTGATTCCAATAAACAAAGTTTTTTCAGAAATTCCACCTCAAAAAGTAATTGCTACGTTGGAAGGAACAGGCTGGGATTTACTGCCCTCTTATTTCAAGAATATTGAAACTTCCGTTGAAATTGACGTTATGCGTCGTTACATCAACACCTCTGACCTCAACACCAAAATATCTAGCAGTATTGATGAACTAGGTCTGAGCTTAAAACGAGTCAATCCCGATTATTTAGTCCTATCACTTCAAGATCAGAGCAGCAAAAAAGTTCCTATCCAACTCAATAGCCAAATTACAGTTGCACCTCAACACTACATCAAAGACAGCATTTTACTCTTTCCTGACAGTGTCATTGCTAGCGGTCCGAAATCGTTAATTGATTCATTATTTTATTGGGAGACCTACCCGTTTAAACTCGATAATTTACACAAAAACACTCAACAAGTGATTTTCTTATCTTCGGATGAAAACAGTTTGATTCAATTGGATACCAATACAACCACTGTAACAATCTCCGTAGAGCAGGTAGCTGAAAAAAAATTGTTTGTTCCCATACGAGTCAAAAATTACACGGATAGTCTGCGGATATTTCCAAGTAAAATTCAACTGAGTGTTTCTGTTGGATTGAGCGATTTTGACCTTATCACTGAAAAAGATTTCGTTGTCGAAGTAGATATGAAAGATATTGAAAACGCTCAAGCAAATAATACTGCTCCCATACAAGTCAGTCAGTATCCCACCATTGTTCGTGCTTTGCGCTTTAGCCCAAAATCAGTAGAATATTTTAAAATTAAAGAAGAGTGAAGAGCATGAGCGAGCATTCATAGTTGCTCAAATGAACTGAAAAAAGACTCATTGGTTTGTAAGATGTATTAGGTAATCTAAAATCTAAATATGTCAGAGCAACAAAAAAATAACAAAAATCAAATCAGCATTGAGCTACCCGAAGAAGTGGCGGAAGGCACCTATTCTAACCTTGCGATTATTTCTCATTCCAACGCTGAATTCGTAGTTGATTTTATTCGACTAGTACCGAATGTACCTAAAGCTAAGGTCAAATCAAGAATCATTTTGACCCCTCAACATGCCAAACGGTTGCAGAAAGCCTTGAGTGATAATATTGAAAAATACGAAGCCCAGAATGGTTACATTGATGATGCCTCTCAACCTCCCATTCCTCCTATGAGTTTTATAACACCGCAAGGAGAGGCTTAATTTTCTGAAGAATCTAAAGTTTCCGTAGGTCTTTGTGACCCACGGAAATTTCTATTTCATAACTTTCAATCTCTGGTGAGAATCAATAGGCATGTTCTACTTAGCCTTTGATGTATTTAACTGGTGCATTTAGATTGTAGAACGTAAATGCCCATTTGTCGGTTTGTTCGTCTATGATTTGCTCAGTCGATTTTCCAGCACCGTGTCCTGCATTCGTTTCAATTCTAATCAAAGTAGGTGCATCACAATTTTGTGCTTTTTGCAAAGTAGCAGCAAATTTGAAAGAGTGAGCTGGCACCACGCGATCATCATGATCGGCAGTCGTTATTAGTGTAGCAGGATAGCAAGTGCCTTCCTTAATATTATGCAATGGTGAATATCCTTTTAAATATTCAAACATTTCTGGACTCTCCTCAGCCGTACCATAATCATAAGCCCAACCTGCACCTGCTGTAAATTTATCATAGCGCAACATATCTAAAACGCCAACGGCTGGCAGTGCTACTTTTATCAAATCAGGTCGTTGAGTCATAGTTGCACCTACCAACAAACCACCATTTGAGCCACCTGAAATGGCTAATTTTTCTGAAGAAGTGTAACCCTCAGCGATCAAATACTCCGCCGCCGCAATGAAGTCATCAAAGACATTCTGCTTTTGCATTTTCGTACCTGCAATGTGCCATTCTTTACCATATTCTCCGCCACCTCTTAGATTAGGTACAGCAAAAACACCACCATTTTCTAACCAAATAATATTCGAAGTGCTGAAGCTAGGGGTTAAACTGATATTGAATCCACCGTAGCCATATAACAGAGTAGGATTCTCCCCGTCTAGGTCTAGACCTTTCTTATATGTAATCATCATTGGTATCTTGGTACCATCCTTTGAAGCATAAAATACTTGCTTGGATTCATATTCCGCAGGGCTGAACTGCACTCCTGATTTCTTATATACGGAAGATTTTCCTGTTTCGGTATCAAAGCTATATATTGTACCAGGATTGATGTAACTTATAAAAGTGTAGTACAGTTCTTTTTGTGTCCATTTACTGCCAAATCCATAAACAGAACCCTTACCGGGCAGTTCCACTGTTCTCACTAATTTACCGTCTAAATCAATTTGCTCAACGTAGGAAAGTGCGTCCTTCAGGTATTTCGCAAAAAAATACCCTCCACCAGTTGACAAGGTAAGAGGTTCTTTGCGTTCTGGAATTACATCTTCCCAGTTGCTTGAATTTGGATTTGTAATTTCAAACTTTACTAAACGTTTGTTTGGTGCATTCAGATTGGTTACTGCGTAAAGTGTGTTTCCGTTAGTATGTGTAATATAATGGTCATGTTCAAAATCTGTTATGATCGGTATGATAGGAGCATTCGAGTTGGTAATATCTTGAACGTACAATTCATTGCCAGAAGTGGAAACAGAAGCAGTAATAATAAGCCAATGTTCATCCTCAGTTACATAGCCACCAATGTAGCGGCGGGGCGTTTTCTCTCCACCAAATACAAGTTGATCCTCGCTTTGTGGTGTACCAATTTTGTGAAAATATAGTTTGTGATGTTGAGTCATAGCTGAAAGCTCGCTCCCCTCTTTGGGTTTGTCATAAGAACTGTAATAAAATCCTTCCTTACCTCGCCAAGAGATACCTGAAAATTTTACATCTATGATAGTATCTTCAATTATTTTTTTTGTTTCAGCATCTAAGACGATAATCTTCCGCCAATCCGAGCCACCTTCAGAAATACTGTAAGCCACTAGACTACCATCTTTAGTAAAGCTTAATCCTGCTAATGAAGTCGTACCATCTTCAGAAAAAGTATTGGGGTCTAAGAAGATTTCAGGTTCTTCTTTTCCTTTTTGACGATAGACTACCGATTGGTTTTGTAAGCCATCGTTCTTGTAAAAGTAAGTGTAGTCGCCTTCTTGAAAGGGCGCACTGTATTTTTCGTAGTCCCACAGTTCTGTCAATCTTGCTTTAATGCGTTCCCGGTATGGAATTTTTGACAGATAATTAAACGTAACTTCATTTTCTGTCTTTACCCACGCTCCCGTTTCTGCTGAGCGATCATCTTCCAACCAACGGTAAGGGTCTTGCACTTCCTCACCGTGATATTCATCAACATGTTTTATGGTATTCGTAGTCGGATAAGTTACCTGAATCACAGGATTTTCTGTCATAGTTTCAGTCATTTCATTTTCTTCTTGGCAGCCATAGATCAATAAAAGTGCCAGTATGTGTAAAAAAGCAGTTTGTTTCATGCGAAAAGTTTTTTGTTAGACAAATAAGTGGACAGTTTTGAATGTTTATTCCTTTAAATGTTTAGTGATATACTAGTCCTATTAGCAGGAAACTGTGTTGATGCGAATAAATAAACAATTTCGTCCATTTAATTGCCAATGCCACATTAAACAAATATAAGATATAAAACCATCTTATTGCAAGAATTTACATGATTTAAAAAATCAGATCACCTACGTGATCGACAAAGATACTTGAAAACGTATCAAACTCGGGTAGCGCAGTTGAAAATAGATTACCCAATATTGAGGAAAGAATGAGTACAAGGAGAATAAGGATATCTACCAAGCAACAATTAAGTTACTCGGTAAATTTAAAATTTATGCTTTACTTGTATCAACTTTGCAAGTCGAAGCACCAAATATTGAGTACATACCGCACCAATTTGTCAATCCCGTGAAAGCAAAAATACCTCCTGCCACGGCTAAAATAATACCTAAGGTAGATGAAATAGCTACTGTACCTGTTGCTAAGACACCTGCAATTACTGCGGCTCCGATCAATCGAATGATCTTATCCACATTACCTACATTTTTTTTCATATCGATTCTAGTTTACTATTAAATAATATTTTGAATTAGTAATCCAACCAGCGTGAATAAAAAAATGCACATTAGACATGCTAATCCGATTCTAGCTGCCATTGGTAACTTTTTCATAGTCCAAAGATAAGATATTGCAAAAACAAAATAGGTAACTTTTGTTACCCATAGTAAATTAAATAACGTTTATTTCATTTCGTTCGCAAGAATACATGATGATTAGGAAATTCCAATATCCGTCCATATTTCGACAATTCTTCAATAAGCAAAGATTCAAAGCTAGAAAAAGCGACATTGAGTAATTGTCGAATATTTTTTGTTCCATTGTATTGAGTGCTAGTACGCTATAAAGCTATGGTTAAAACTTAATTATTGTGTTCAGCAATACGTAAAGGCAGGAGAAAAGCGTTATAGCTAAAGTAATAATCTAATTTCATCGAACATATTTTTAATGAGAGGACATTTTCACGTATCTCTTTCCTGCATAGTTTTTTGTATTAGTACAACACTACTCTTATTCGTTTTAAGTACTGCGGCTGCACAGGACTGCGGCTGTGTGGCTTGTCCTCAAACCATACCTGTTTTTGATGCCGATTTTACAATTGACTATGAAGTAGTCGGACTAAGCAATGATGACTTATCAGGCGATCAATGTGTTGCATCCGTAGCCATTCAATTCGCTCACAATAGACTACAAAATTTAGCCATCGAATTGATCTCCCCCAGCGGGCAAATAGTGCCGCTAATCGGTCCTATATTACCATTCGGAGGGGGATTGAATGGGACATTTGGAGCTACGTGGGATGTAAATTTTGTACAATGTTTTCCAAATGGTTTGGCAAGTCCTGACCCCTTACTGGGAGAAATGTGGTACAACCTTGATCCGGGATGGAATATCTTTGGAGGTGTCTTTTCTGGAACTTATTACCCTACGGAAGGGAACTGCTTAGATAACTTTAACATAGGTGCTGCGAATGGCACTTGGCAATTGAGAGTCGTGAATGCTGGATTTCCACCAGTTAGTGGAGAAGGTGTAATCGAAGATTTTAGTCTTACATTTTGCGATGAATCAGGCGCAGGATGCTGTGCTGCCGAAGGAGGTGTATTGAATACAAACGCTGTGAGCGCTTGCCAAGGAGACGAAAATTTACAACTTAGTACAATCAATCCTTTTGCAACAACTCCACAGCCTGATACTACTCTATATGGCTATCAATTTCTAGTATTGAGCAATGATACAATTATTGATATTCAAAATCAGGTTGATCTAAGCGGATATGAAGCTGGCGTGTATGAAATAGTTGGCTTATCTTACCAGTGGCAGGACTCTTTGTCCATTGAAGTATTCTTAGACACCTCCCCTACTAGTCTTTTTAGTAGTGATCTATGCCTTGATCTTTCAGATGATCGTCTTTTTATAGAAATATTTCCGCTTCCCACGCCTGTTGAGTTTACACAACAAGTGTGCTTTGGGGATAGTGTATTAATCGGTGAAAATGTATTCAAAGATTCGGGAAATTACACCATAACAACACTCAATGAAAACGGCTGTGATTCTATTATACTTCTAAATTTAGAAGTATTACAAACTAGCACAACATTGTTGACTAGCACTATATGCGCCGGAGAAACCTATGATTTTGGTGCAACTCAATTGACCTCATCGGGCAT
>CAYWKD010000052.1:11932-25742 GCA_964458705.1 uncultured Saprospiraceae bacterium
TCAATGGCTGCGATAGTTTGCTCCAATTGGAATTGGAAATTATTGATATTCAAGGGGAAGTGATCGTACAATTTGCAGAATGTGAGACAGGAGATGCAGCAGATGTTCAAATTTCAAATATTAGTGGTGGAAGTAGTCCCTACCTCTATGCCCTCAATGATAGTGCTTTTTCAACTCAAAACAAGTACACGTTAATCACTGGAGAATATCAACTGCGCGTGCAAGACATCAATGGATGTGAGTGGGATACCACACTTACAGTTCCATCTTTAGACTCTTTTGGTATCGAACTTGGAGATGATGTTTTTATCGAAAAAGGTGAAGAAGTTACGCTTGATCTTCAAACAACTCGGAACATGGTCGAAGTGCTATGGCAATCTAGCAATAAGGATACTTTTGATTGTCGAACTTGTCGCAGTATTACTGTTCAACCTAATATAACAACCACCTATTTCGTAGAAGCAATAGATGAGAATGGTTGCTCCGACACCGATCAAGTAACTATTTTCGTAAGCACTGCGAAGAAAATTTATGTTCCAACTGCTTTCTCTCCTAATAACGATGGTGTAAATGATGAATTTGTGATTTTTCTGAAAAGTGGAACAGTAGAGGCAATTAACACATTTAGCATATTTGATCGCTGGGGAAATTTATTGTTTCAAACCAGTAATATTACTGCTACCAACTCCATCCGCTGGGATGGCAACCACAAAGGTCAAACACTTGGTGCAGGCATTTACATTTATACTCTTGATTTAGTTTTAGATGATGAGACAACAGAACTATACTCAGGAGAGGTGCTTCTTGTTAGATAATTTGTTTTTTCGCTAGCATTAGATTAGGAATTTATTGAGTTGGAAAACTTAAGTTAAGTCTATGCTGCTCAATCAACAAGTCTGACACACCATCATCAAATCAATAGTTCACTCAATGCTTAAAGCAAGCATCTTTTATCCAATTATTTTAGAACACCCCCCCATTCGTTTTCCTTTTGCAAACGAAACTTCTATTTTTGCTCAAACAATCTACCACAATAAACAATGAGAGAAGCCTACATCTTTGATGCTGTTAGAACACCTAGAGGGAAAGGAAAAATAGGAGGCGGATTATACGAAGTGAAACCTGTTGATCTTCTAGCCACTACTTTTAGTGCGTTAGAAAAACGCAATCAGTTACCTACCGATCAAGTTTCCGATACTATCATAGGCTGTGTAACGCCTGTAGATGGTCAAGGATATAACATTGCCAAAGCTGCCCTACTCCGTGCGGAGTGGTCGCATAAGGTCAGCGGAATGCAAATCAATCGCTACTGCACCTCAGGCTTAGAGGCTGTGAATTTAGCAGCTTTGAAAATTGCCTCAGGTTTTGTAGATTTAATGGTAGCAGGAGGTGTGGAAAGTATGAGCAGAGTACCGCTAGGAAGTGATGGAGGAGCGTTGATTAATAATCCAGAACTCATTAATCAAGTCAATTATCTACCACAGGGTGTGGCAGCAGACTTAATTGCTAGTTTAGAAGGATTCTCAAGAGAAATGGTGGATGAGTATGCTCTATTGTCGCAGCAAAGAGCCAAGCAAGCAATGCAACATGGCTACTTCAATCCTTCTATTGTTTCTGTCAAAGATAGGAACGGCTTAGTACTCCTACACAAAGACGAACATCCAAGACCTGACTCCGAGCTAGAGCGATTACTTGCGCTTCGGCCTGCTTTCAGTCAACTTGGAGATATGGGATACGATGCAATGGCACTGCGAAAATATCCCGAACTAGGGGAAATAAACCATGTTCACACAGCCGGTAATTCTTCTGGTATAGCAGATGGTGCAGCAGCTATTTTGATTGGTTCGGCTGAGGCAGCTAAACAATTAGGTCTAAAAATAAGAGCAAAAATTCGATCATTTGGCGCAGCAAGCGTTTCACCAACTATCATGCTAACAGGTACAATTCCAGCTACTGAAAAAGCACTTTCACTGGCAGGTATGAAGCCTGATGATATAGACCTATGGGAATGTAATGAAGCCTTTGCGTCAGTAGTATTGAAATTTCAAAAAGCCTTCGGTTTACCCATTGAAAAAATCAATGTCAACGGTGGAGCAATCGCACTTGGGCATCCACTTGGTGCAACTGGTGCAATACTGCTCAGTACGTTACTTGATGAGCTAGAACGCCAAGATCTAAGTACAGGACTTGTTACGCTTTGTGGAGGAGCAGGTATGGGTGTTTCCACTATTATTGAAAGAATAAGATGATTTGTGAGCAGATATTGTTAAATTTGAGGAATTATGGTTTAAAAACCATTGCAAGCATAAGTAAACTTACCTAAAAAGTAATAATCCCATCAGCACATTGCTTTTTAATTTCCATTTGTTGTCAGGTGAACTGCCGAACAATACAAAAAATGGCAAAACAAGCATCACTTTTTACCAAAACACTATTCAATGAAATGGTCTATTTTTCTCGTGTTAAGTTTATTTTTGGGCAGTTGTAATAAGGATATAAAGACTAGATCAGATAATTCCTTGTTATTAAAACAAAAAGATAAAACACATAATTTGTTTCAGTCATCAGATGATTTTACTTGGAGCGAAGAAGATAAAAGTTTTGTACTACCCGCTATCAACAACGATGCTGCTCTTCGCTTTTTGAGCACTGCTATTAAAGGTGATTTTTTACTCGATGTGATGCTGCTACCCACTGTGCAGGACATTGGGACCTACGGCTTGCTGATTGCAAACGACAAAGAAGGTGCTTCCCCTATCGCAGCCATTCAAGTCCAAAATGGCAAAGTTGCTTATGCTCCAGCTATGCAAAATCTAGGGAATGGAATGGATGTAAAGACAAGATACCTCCGTTTAGAAAGGAAAGAAAAGGTACTGACCGCTTATTATGCAGAAAATAACGGTAGCTTCAAACCTATTGCAAGACAGCAGATTAGCGCAACGGATACAATTTATGGAGGCATATTTGCAAAAGCAACATCACAAAGTTTACATTTTTCTAATCTCAGGCTTAGTTTAATGAATAATAAAGACACTAGTATTATAAGTCGTTTAGAAATTTACGAATTGCCAACTGGAAAGCGAAGTATAGTGCTCGAAAAATCTACTCACTTTGAAGCTCCCAACTGGCACAGCGATAGTAATTATTTTATCGTCAATAGTCATGGTTTGTTGTACAGCGTTCCAACGAATGGAAGCGACTGGAAGCCCATTAATACGGGACAATTGAAAAATTGCAATAACGATCATGGAATCACACCAGATGGTAAAACATTGATTATCAGCAATAATGATAGCTTAGGATCAAGGATTTACACCTTGCCTATTGAGGGAAGCGACACGGCTACTTTAGTAACACCTAATGCTCCTTCTTACTGGCATGGCATCCATCCCAATGGCGAAAGAATAGCTTATGTTGCAAAGCGCAATAGAAGATATCTAAATATCTTTACCTCAAAACTAGATGGCAGCGATGAAAAACGCATTTCTTTCACAGTGGGTTTGGACGATGGACCTGATTACGCCTCTGATAGCATCAGCATTTATTTCAACTCTACAAAGTCTGGGGATATGAAAATTTGGCGCATGGACACAAACGGTAAGAACAAACGCCAACTTACTTTTGATAGCTACCAAGACTGGTTTCCGCACCCTTCGCCCGATGGAACTAAGTTGGTCTTCCTTTCTTACTTGCCCAACGTGCCACCTTTGAGCCACCCTGCGGCTCAAAAGGTGATGCTCCGAATGCTGGATTTGACGGAAGAAAATCCAACGCCTACTATCCTCACTCACTTATTTGGTGGGCAAGGCACAATCAATGTTCCTTCTTGGTCACCTGATAGCCAACGCTTTGCTTTTGTTTCGTACAGCTACGAATAGGGATTTTGTTAGAACAAAGGTCATTGAGTCAATATGCAATTTGAAATTATGAGTTACAAATGATTAAAATACTGATAATCAACATTTTAATCAAACATAAAATACACTTAATTTTGTACTGGCACTTATCATTGAAAAACGATTAAGACAAACAGCAAAACACTATTTTATTTTCATAAGTCGAGCGGCTTTTATAAATTACAGTCAATACAGAAATATTTTCATGAAAACACGAATCACAATATTGCTCTTAGCGATACTATTTCTAGCTCAATCTGCTGTAGCTCAACTGAGTAGCGTGGATAAACTGAATCAGTTGTACGGGCTTTATCAAGAAGAAAGCCTTACACAAAGGCGATTCAAGCAATCAGATATACTTCCTTTAATTGAAAAGCGAAGAAATACTAACCTATTCAAAGTCCTAAGAGCAGGGGCATCCATTGAAGGTCGCCCAATTTACCTCGTGCAAATAGGTACTGGAAAAACTAAAGTGCTGCTTTGGTCGCAAATGCACGGAGATGAATCTACCGCCACAATGGCTCTGATGGATATGTTCAACTTCTTTGAAGCCAATGATGCACTCAATGACCTCAGAGAAGAACTATTGAAGGAGCTATCTATCTATATTATTCCCATTTTAAATCCTGATGGAGCAGAGCGGTTTCAGCGACAAAATGCCATCGGCATTGACCTCAACCGCGATGCACTGCGCTTACAAACGCCAGAGGCGAGAATACTAAAAACCGTGCGGGATGAAATCCAGCCGACTTGGGGATTTAATCTTCACGATCAAAGTCGATACTATTCAGTTGGTGATACCAATAAACCTGCTACTATTTCATTTTTAGCTCCCGCTTTCAATGAAGAAAAGGCGAACAACACAGTGCGTAGAAATGCTATGAAATTAATTGTTGGCATGAATGAAGTATTACAAAAATACATACCAGGACAGGTAGCCAAATACAACGACGATTTTGAACCTAGAGCCTTCGGTGACAATATCCAAAAGTGGGGAACTAGTACGATCCTAATAGAATCAGGTGGACACTACAACGATAGAGAAAAACAATATATCCGAAAAATGAATTTCTTAGCTATTGTAAACGCTCTGGAAGAAATTGCCAATAGTAGTTACACTCGCCACAACATTATGGACTATGAGGCTATTCCCTTCAATTCAAGAAGATTGTACGATCTGCTGATGAAAAGCGTAAATGTATCTTTGTACAACGAAACCTTTATGCTAGATTTGGCATTTAATCGTTCAGAAATAACAGATGAAGATGGGGTTTATTATCAAGGAACAATAGCGTACATAGGAGACCTTTCTACTAATGCGGGTTATCAGACCTTAGATGCAAGTAATTATAAGATCAGAATGGGCAAAATACATCCAACTACTTTTGAAACTGTGCTAGATGCCATGCAAACACCCGTTGAGGAATATCTAAGGCAAGGTTACACAACGTTAACGGTGAGCAAACTACCTCCATTGTCGCAACTGGTAGAATTCCCATTGCAGTTTAGACTAGCCGATCAAGTGTACACCAATCGCATCCAGTTAGGCAGCAATCCATCCTTCTTCCTAGAGCGCAATGGAGTGAAAAAATACGCTGTAATAAATGGAAGGCTAATTGAAATAAAATAGGCAGAGAAATGACATTCAGATAAATATTAAGTGAGTGGACAAAATTGTTTAAAGGTGTAGATTGTTTGTTTACACGATGACCTGTTGATGCAATTATCTTATTACGAAACAGTTAAACGAATAAACACCTAAAGCTGTACACTCACCGAAGGTATTGATTAATTACATTACTCAGGAAAATATATTAAGAACATCGATAACACTATATGAAACAACTATTACTTTCCGTAGCTATGTTATTCATAGCATCTATCACATTAATAGGACAACATCCATGCGCTACTCTAGGTGAATCGTCTAAATGGTTGCGATCATTTCAGCAGCGACTAGATCAACCTAATTTTCAGAAAAACCTTGATGAACAGCTATACATACCACTAACTATTTATCTTCTAGGCACAGATGAAGGAAAGGGCTATTTATCTATTCCTAGTTTGCTAGATGCCCTTTGTACGCTAAATGCAGATTTTGAGGAATGGAACATACAGTTCTTTATTAAAGGTGATATTCAATATATCGCAAACTCCGATTGGTACGATCATGAGGATTTTGATGGTGGGCGTCCAATGATTAATAATAATAATGTACCAAACACAATCAACTGCTTCTTTGTGAGTAACGCAGCAGATGGCTGCGACTACGCTAATCTTGATTCTTACTATACAGTAATGAGTAAGGGATGTAGTCAAGCGGGCGATCATACTTGGGCACACGAGATTGGACATTCACTTTCCCTTAATCACACTTTTTTTGGCTGGGAAGCCATCGGAATCAGGGATTCCAGTAGTTATAATTTTAATGACCCAGCCCCCCTCACTATTTCCTATCGCCAGCAAGATATTCCAACTGAATTATTGGATGGCAGCAACTGCCGAGGAGCAGCCGATGGCTTTTGTGATACAGATCCAGATTACTTGTATAATCGCTGGCCTTGTGATGCCAATATTAGAAGTCGTCAACGGCAGACTGATCCTACTGGTGCTTCTTTCACCTCGGATGGCACTTTGATTATGTCTTATTCTAACGATAATTGCTCGAGCCGATTTTCAGAAGAACAAGCTCTAGCTATGCGTGCCAATCTAGCAGAACAAAAAAATGGCTTAGGCAAAGAACCTATCGACCTAGAACTTATTACTCCCCATGAAATAGCTGCACTAATTCCAGAAAATGGTGAACTTACGCCAAGTGAAAATATCGTATTGGAATGGACGCCTGTTGAAAATGCAACACATTATATAATACAACTCAGTCGCCTACCCACTTTTCCTTTTTTAGACGTCAATGAAGTCGTAGAAGGAAATACCATTACGTTAGAATCGCTGGAAATAGATCGTAGATATTACTGGCGGGTGCGGCCATTTAATTATTATGCTACCTGTACCGACTTTTCAGATCGTTTTAGTTTTACAACTAGTGAGTTTACCTCCACTGAGCGAACTATTGAAGAAAGTATCGCCATTACTCCTAATATAGCGAAAACGGGAGAGGAAGTATTGATTCAATTTGCAGAAGGTATTCATCATGAAGTAGTTGTGGCATTAATAGACTTGAATGGTAGAACACTAGACCGCAGACGTTTCGACTATGTGAATAATGTACAAGTGAACTACCCAATCAAAGCACAACAAGCAGGACTATATTTCTTGAGCCTTACGATTGGAAAATACCATGTAGTGAAGAAGCTGGTTGTTCAATAACTCTACTCCAAAAACAAGAAATATTAGGAATAATACTTTAAAAAATTGTATCTTCGCACGGCTGTAACTGATTTTTATAATCACTAACGGTTTTGAGTTCCTTTACAGCAAGAACTCAAGCATAAAATTTTGATATAATGGCAGAATATTTAAGTAAGGATAAGATAGACGAAATCTTTGCTGAATATGGAGGGGATGCAAAAAACACTGGCTCTACTGAAGGGCAAATTGCATTGTTTTCATATCGTATCAAATCATTATCAGAGCATTTAAAAATTAATCGAAAAGATCATGCTTGCCGACGCACCTTAATAGCATTAGTGGGTAAGCGCAAGAGGTTATTGAATTATCTGATGAAAAAAGACATTGAGAAATACAGAGAATTAATAGAAAAATTAGGTATTCGCAAGTAGCGAATCACTGTGCACACTCAGCGACGGAGAATTTTTTGTTGAGTGTGCTTATTTTTCTATTAAATGTGTCCTATTGAACATCTACACAATGCTCCGGTCACAAACAGATTCTATCATTTTTCAGTCCGAATAATCTATATCAAATTTGTGAGTATAGAGTGCTCAAAGAAGAAAGAAATAAATGCAACAAATAAAAAATCACTCACTCACACCTTTCTAATCATAATAGATACACCTAGAAAACAGGTGGTATAAACAAAATTAAAATTTAGTAATAAAATGGGAAAGCAAATTCCTACCACTACTTCTTTTAACTTACCTAATGGACAAGAAGTAGTCATTGAAACAGGTAAATTAGCAGCACAGGCCGACGGCTCAGTGGTTGTTCGAATTGGCAGAACAATGTTGTTCACAACAGTTGTTTCCGCTAAAGAAGCAAGAGATGGTCAAAGTTTTTTTCCGCTATCCGTTGATTATCAAGAAAAGTTTGCCGCTGTCGGGCGTATTCCTGGCAACTTTTTCAGACGTGAAACGAAGTTGTCAGATTATGAAATATTGATTTCGAGACTGGTGGATAGAGCCATTCGCCCACTCTTCCCCGACAACTACATGAATGAAACACAAATACTTGTCAACTTGATTTCGGCAGATGAGGAAGTTGTTCCAGATGCCTATGCAGCATTAGCCGTTTCCTCCGCCTTGATGGTATCTGACATACCTTATGCTGGTCCTATCTCAGAAGTTAGAGTGGCAAGAGTAAATGGCACATTCCTTATTAACCCAACCCACTCAGAGTTGAAGCGGGCAGATATGGACTTCATCGTAGCTGCAACAGAAGATAGTGTGGTGATGGTGGAAGGAGAAGCAAACGAATGTGCAGAACAAGACTTGATAGAAGCTATTAAATTAGCACATGAAGCCATAAAGGTTCAATGCCAAGCACAACACGAGTTAGCAAAGTTAGTAGGAGAAAAAGCCCTGAACAAACGCGAAGTGACTCAGCCAGAAGAAAACGAGGAAGTAAAAAATCTAGTAGATCAAATGACTAGAAGCCAAATCCTAGAAATAGCAAGAGCAGGGCTGGAGAAACACGAAAGAAAAGATCGCTTCAAGGAGATCAAGGAAGCTATGATCGAAAAAGTAACGCAGGATAAAGGAGAGGAATATGTAGAGGAAATGAGCGATTTTTTTAGTACATACTACGGTAAATTAAAGAAAGAAGTAATCCGAAAGCTAGTACTTGATGAAGGAATAAGGCTAGATGGACGGCATACCAAAGAAATTCGCTCTATTTGGACAGAGGTAGATTATTTGCCAGCAGCACATGGTTCTTCCATCTTTACGCGTGGTGAAACACAGTCTTTAACTTCTTTGACACTAGGTACAAAGTCAGATCAATTAATGATTGATACTGCCATAGAGCAGCATTACGATGATTTCATTTTGCACTACAATTTCCCCGCTTTCTCAGTAGGAGAAATCAAGCCATTTAGAGGTCCAGGTCGTCGTGAAGTTGGGCACGCTAATTTAGCAGGTCGCTCTTTGCGAAAAGTGCTGCCAGAAGATAATGCTTACACTATTCGTATTGTGTCTGATATTTTAGAGTCGAACGGCTCTTCTTCTATGGCAACAGTTTGTGCGGGTAGCTTAGCTTTAATGGATGCAGGTATAAAAATAAAGGCTCCTGTTTCGGGTATCGCAATGGGCTTGATCTCGGATGGTGAACGCACTGCAATTCTATCCGATATTTTAGGAGATGAGGATGCACTCGGTGATATGGACTTCAAAGTAGCAGGCACAGAAAATGGTATCACAGCCTGTCAAATGGATATTAAAATCGAAGGGCTTTCCTATGATTTGCTAACTGAAGCACTAGAGCAAGCCAAAGAAGGTCGGATACATATTTTAAACGAGATGAGCAAGTCACTTGCTGCACCGAGAACGGACTTTAAGGATCACGCACCAAGAATTGTACAGCTAGTAATCGATAAGAGCTTTATTGGAGCAGTCATTGGTCCTGGTGGTAAAGTGATTCAAGAAATTCAAGAAGTTACAGGCGCTAACATCAATATTGAAGAAGTTGATAACAAAGGAGTGGTAAGTATTGCCAGTGATAACAAAGCTTCTATTGATGCTGCGCTAGAGCGTATCAACAAAATCACATTTAAGCCAGAAATTGGTGGAGTTTATGAAGCTGTAGTAGCTTCTATAAAACCTTATGGTGTGTTTGTTGACTTCGAGGGTCACGGTGGACTATTGCATGTTTCCGAAATATCTCACACCCGAATTGATAATGTAGAAGATGTCTTTAAAGAAGGAGACACAGTCAAGATAAAAATCATAGGCTTGGATAAAAAAACAGGAAAACTGCGACTATCCAGAAAAGCACTGATGTCTAAGGTAGAAAAAAGTTAATAACGGACAGCTACAAAATATTCATTTAAAATTGCTCAAATCAATCGTATTATGATTTGAGCAATTTATATTCTACTGCATAAGGAAACTTTTATAAAGACAGTTTTGTATTAACTAGTGAAGCAATGAACATTCAATACTTTGATTATTGGATAGCAATCGCTCTTTATTTTAGATCCCATAACTTAACTTATGCGCCAATTAAAGATTACTAATAAAATTACTGCTCGGGAGAGTCTTGCCCTCGATAAATATCTTAACGATATTGGCAAAATTCCTATGCTTACTGCGGAAGAAGAAGCAGAAATGGCTAGGCGTATTCGGGAAGGCGATCAAGAGGCTCTAGACTGCCTGACGCGTTCTAATCTACGATTTGTTGTCTCCGTTGCAAAGCAATATCAGAATCAAGGACTATCGCTGAGCGATCTCATTAACGAGGGAAATGTAGGCTTAATGAAAGCTGCTCGCCGATTTGATGAGACAAAAGGGTTTAAATTCATTTCTTATGCTGTTTGGTGGATTCGGCAATCTATCTTACAAGCTATTGTTGAGCATTCCCGAATTGTTCGATTACCATTGAACAAGGTAGGAGCTTACAACAAGGTTAGCCAAGCACTTGTATCCTTCACTCAGGAATTTGAACGCGAACCCACACATGAAGAATTGGCAGGAATGCTTGATCTCAATCCTCGAGAAATCGCCAATATATTAAAACGTGGCGGACGACATGATTCTATTGATGCTCCTTTAAGTGGTGAAGATGGTGATTCTACCATGCTAGATATTATTGCCACGGATAAGGATATGAGTCCAGATATGGAATTGATGGATGAATCACTCAAACAAGAAGTACAACAAAGCCTTTCCATATTGAGTCCAAGAGAAATAGAAGTACTGTCAGCTTATTATGGTTTGAATGGCCATAAATCATTGACACTAGAAGAAATAGGAGAACTGTACGACTTGACAAGGGAGCGTGTACGGCAAATAAAGGAACGTTCCATTCGCAGGTTACGTAAGTCATACAACCGAAACAATTTACGCTCCTATTTGGGCTGAACACTCAAGTAGTAGCTTGTTCGTTACTGCTTTCTTTCCTATCTGACTTATTCAAATTCTTTCATCAAGAAGATATACACTGGAAAGTGATCGCTGTAACCTCCTAAATACTGACTTCCAGCGTGCGTACGTAAAGGATATCCTTTGAATTGTCCTTCTTTTTGTACCATGTAAGGTTCATTGAACACATGAGCTTTTAGGAATTGATAACCGTTATTGGGTTGAACCAAGGCAGAGGAAATAATAATTTGATCGAATAAATTCCAAGCATCTCGATAAGCAAGTGTACCAATACCTTTTCTGAAAAAGTCCTCCATTGGATTAAACAACTTATTGCCATCTAGTTTCGTAACTTTTCGTTCAGTGTTCAATATTTTCTTAACACTTGGACTCACAGGGTCGTCGTTCAAATCTCCCATAATGACAATCTTCGCTTGTGAATTGATTTGTAGTAAAGAATCTACTGCTTTTCTAACTACAATCGCACTAGCTTCTCGATACCGCTGACTTGCTTGCTCTCCACCGCTTCTGGAAGGCCAATGATTGACAAATACGTGAAGTTCATCTTCATCAAATACGCCAGAGACCATCAACACATCTCTAGTATATTTTCTAGTAGAATCAGCATTAAAAAGAAGGACAGGTAAAGCTTTACTATTACTTACATCAAAATATTTAGGTTGGTAAAGCAATGCAACATCAATTCCTCTCCGATCGGGAGAATCGTAGTGAACAATGTCGTAGTTTCTATCTGCTACGCTTGGATGTTTCACGAAATCTTCTAAAACTTTTCTATTCTCTACCTCTGCTACTCCTAAAAGGGCAATGCCATCTGGCGTAACTTCTGTTCCTAGCTCTGCCACTACCTGTGCCAGTTTGTCTAATTTTGAGGAATATATTTCCGCTGTCCAAGATTTGCTGCCTGTTGGTGTGTACTCTTCATCTGAAATAGCTGGGTCGTCTTCTATATCGAACAGATTTTCAAAATTCCAAAATCCTACACAGCCTACTTTTACTTGTCGTTGAGCCGCTGCATGAAAAACAAAGAAAATTCCGAGAATGACAATGAATGGTCTTGACATAATTGAATTATACGTTATTCTATTAGTAAATGGGGAACAAAATGGGGCTTGAAAGAACAAGTAGAAAAAACATCAAGCATTGAATCATTTTAAAAGCATTCAATGCTTGAGTTTGGTTTATGCTCCAAGATAGTTTTTGAGCAACTTGCTACGATTAGCAGAGCGCAACTTATTAATAGCTTTATCCTTAATTTGACGTACACGCTCCCTAGTCAGTCCGAATTGCTCTCCTATATCCTCTAATGACATTGGGTGTTCTATGCCAATACCGAAATACAATTTAATGACATCGCATTGACGATCCGTGAGTGTACTCAAGGAACGCTCAATTTCGCGCCTCAATGATTCTCTGTATTCTAATGCTTGGTCAGTTTTAGGCGTTGCACTATTTTCCAATACATCCAATAATGAATTATCTTCTCCTTCCACAAATGGAGCATCCATTGAAACATGACGAGCTGCTACTCCTAAAGTAGTTTCTACTTCGTCTGTAGAAATTTCTAGCATATCAGCTAGTTCATCTGCCGAAGGTTCGCGTTCATATTCTTGCTCTAATTCAGAAAATGCCTTGTTGATTTTATTTAATGAGCCTACTTTATTTAGTGGCAATCGAACAATTCGAGACTGCTCCGCAAGTGCTTGCAAAATTGACTGCCGAATCCACCAAACAGCATAAGAAATAAATTTAAAACCTCTAGTTTCATCAAAACGCTGAGCTGCTTTGATGAGTCCAAGATTACCCTCATTAATCAAGTCGCTAAGGGAAAGCCCTTGATTTTGGTATTGCTTAGCAACCGAGACTACAAATCGCAGGTTAGCTTTCGTTAACTTCTCTAATGCAATGCCATCTCCTTGTTTGATTCTTTTAGCTAAATCAACTTCTTCTTCTGGTGTCAACAAATCTACCTTACCAATTTCTTGTAAATACTTTTCAAGAGATTGGCTTTCTCTATTGGTTATAGACTTTGTAATCTTTAGTTGTCTCATGCAATTGTGAAAATTTAATTTATATACTTAACAATAAGAATAAATTATACCGGCTTTTAGTGTTGTAATTCTTTTGTATATTTGATGGTAAAGCCCCCCAAATTACTATGCAAACTATAACGGTTTACACCTTAATTTAGTTTGATCGCAAAAATACCGATTCTTGTCGAAAAAGTAAGTATGCTAGGCATTAGACGTGTATTATTACTATTTGTTACCTAAATTCAGACATCATGGATCGCTTAAAAGAAACTGTACAAGAAATATCAGATATCCTGAGAACACAGGTTAGTAATATCAGTCAAGGTGCTAAAGATAAGGCTTATCAAATTATCGAAGATTGGGTAGAGGCACTATCAAAGCTAGAGGATGAGGGGTTTGAAATAACAAGTTTTGCATTGAGTGTCGCACTCAGTCCAGCTTTAGATGTTGAACTGAAGGGAAGCCATGAAGATTTTTCAATGTCAAAAATTCAGTATATGTTGGACACCCACAAGGGAAAAACAGTTTTTACAACTCTTTTCAAGACCCTTAAAACGACCTATCAATTACATGAAAAAATCAATGCGCCTTTGAAAGAACCATTGATTGTAAAAATAAAAGTGCAAATATCACCAGAAATTAAAGTTTT
>CAYWKD010000053.1:0-21885 GCA_964458705.1 uncultured Saprospiraceae bacterium
CTTACATTGGTTTAGGTTTTCAGTTAAGCAACCTTTACACAGAAAAAACTATTGGACACTATGGAGGAGACAAAGGATACAGGAGCTATTTGATTATGCTTCCAGAAAAAAGAATTGGATTAGTATTACTAGCGAATTGCGATTATGACGAAGATTTTAGGCAAGAGATTTTACATCCGATAGTAAAACTAATGCTAACAATTTATAAGCGATAACGCGGGCTGAAGTGCTAAATTTGAACATTATCGCTCCTAATAAACTTTGTGGTGGGCGGACAGTGAATCGCTCTGAAATCCCACACTACGCTTATACTTGACCCTCAGACTGCGCAAAAACTACTTATTGAATTACTTTTAAGATTCATAATTTAATAATAGCTTAAAATATATGGATTTTAAACAAGGTTTTGACCGATACCAACTTCAGATGTTAGATTTTAATTCCATGGTTGCTGTTGATTCGTGAAGCCTTATAACTTGCTGATAAGGAAGACGAAAAGCAGGACATTAAGGATAAAATCACCTATCAAAACACCAAAAAAGCCAATTACAAACAAATAGAAAAGCAACTCAATGACTCTAGTGAAAGCCAAATTAGCCTGACCGATCCTGATGCTAAAAGTGTGGTGCTGCACCACAATATTGTTAACTTTCAAAGATTTAGGCTTCATTAAAGCCTCTTTTTTATGAGTTTCTTTTTCTAAATAATCTCAAAACAAGAAAAAGTTATCCCACTAGAAGCTTTCTATTTGCATGCTATGTGCTATATTCGTAGATAGTAAGGGTTGGTGCGCAGACTCCCGTTATGCGCTACAATAACATAGAAATTAAATACTAACAATCATCGAGATTGCAGCCTCGACAGTTGTTAGTAGGGTTTATTACCGCACGCCGAAGCCATTCATCCAATTTTCGGGTGGAGCAACAAAACCCAAGTTGCCGTCTTGATCCTCTGCCATCAAGATCATACCCTGCGATTCAATCCCTCGCAGCTTTCTCGGTGCAAGGTTAGCAACAATAACCACTTTCTGACCAATGATCTCGTCAGGTTTATAAAATTTCGCAATTCCTGAAACAATAGTACGCTGCTCAAAACCTACATCTACTGTTAATTTGAGCAATTTGTTGGCTTTCTTCACCTTCTCCGCCTCTACTATTGTTCCTGTCCGCAAATCTAGTTTAGCAAAATCGTCAAATTGAATAGGTGCTGCAACAGGCGGGTATTCAACACCTGCATTGGCTTTTTTGGTAGCCTCCAGCTTTTGAATTTGTGCTTCAATCACCTCATCAGGGATACGAGAAAACAAATGCTCCGGCTGAGCAATCTGATGCCCAGCGGCAATAATAGGCTTATTTTTACCTAGCGTATCAGCAATTGTAGCCCATTCTCCTTGTTCTTCGATGGCTTCTAAATTCAACATTTTTCTCAACTTATCTGAAGTAAAGGGCATAAAAGGACGACAAGCCACACTTAAAGCCGCTACTATTTGAACGCTTAAATTCATCACCACTTTTACCAGTTCTGGTTCTGTCTTGATCGTTTTCCACGGCTCATTGAACTGCAACAACTGATTGCCAGCCGACGAAATTTCCATCATTTCTATTAAGCCCGCACGGAAATCGTATTTCATAATATGCTCCCCTACCCTGTCTAGCTGCGCTTTCAAGGCTTGCAACTCAGCGGTATAGGTACTGGTTTTCTCCAAGTCTTGGCTGCTCTTGATCTTTAAACCTTCATCCATTTCAGGCACTTTCCCTTCGTAATATTTATCTGTTAGCACCAGTACTCGATTCACAAAATTGGCCAAGTTATTCACCAACTCGTTGTTGTTCGTTTCTTGATAACCCTTCCAAGTAAATTCAGAATCGCGCTGCTCTGGCATATTTTTAATCATATTGTAGCGCAATTCGTCTTGCTTGCCCTCAAATGCTTCCAGGTATTCATGCACCCAAACCGCCCAATTGCGAGAAGTGGACAATTTATCGCCTTCTAAATTCATAAACTGATTAGCTGGCACATTTTGAGGCAAAATATACGAACCCGTTGCTTTTAGAATAGCCGGAAATATCAAACAATGGAACACAATGTTATCCTTGCCAATAAAGTGAATCAAAGCAGTATCCTCGTCTCTCCAGTAGAGTTCCCAATCCTTACCATTATTCAAAGCCCACTGCTTTGTGGAGGAAATATAGCCAATTGGAGCATCCATCCAAACGTAGAGTTTTTTGCCTTCCGAACCTTCAATTTCTTGCGGCACATCTACGCCCCATTCCAAATCTCGTGTCATCGCTCTGGGCTGTAAGCCACCATCTAACCAAGATTTGCATTGACCAACTACATGATTTTTCCACGATTTTGGATCATGATGCAGCTTGCCATCTACTACTCCATTTTCTACATAAATTCGCAGCCAATCTTCGTATTTATCGAGCGGCAAGTACCAATGCGTTGTTTTTTTCAAAATAGGTTTTGCACCTGAAAGTGTTGATTTAGGGTTAATTAATTCTGTTGGACTTAAAGTAGAACCACAGTTTTCACATTGGTCGCCAAAAGCACTGCCATAACTGCATTTGGGGCAAGTGCCCGTAATGTAACGATCTGCCAAAAATTGATTTGCTTCTTCGTCGTAATACTGCTCGGTTGTCTGCTCAATGAACTCCCCTTTTTCGTAAAGCGCTCTAAAAAAATCCTGCGAAGTCTCATGATGTATTGGTTCAGAAGTGCGATGATACATATCAAAGGAGATACCAATCTTCTGAAATGTATCCCGAAACATCGTATCGTACTTATCAATAATCTCTTGTGGCGTTACGCCTTCTTTCTTGGCACGAATTGTAATAGCTGCTCCATGTTCATCTGAGCCACCTACATATACCACGTCTTTTTTCATCAAGCGCAAGTAGCGCACGAAGATATCCGCAGGAATATAAGCTCCCGCCAAATGCCCGATATGCAACGGTCCATTCGCATAAGGCAATGCAGAGGTTACAAGATAGCGTTTCGGTTCTTTCATCAGTACTTTCTTTTTCTAGTTTAGGACTGCGAAGATAATAAGGGGATTTAGGTTTTAGGCGTTCAACAGCATTTTGTTTGAGATTTACGTAAGCCATACCCCCCATTTTAAGAATCCCAAAAAATTCTTATGAATAGCATCTGACAAATGATTATGTTAGAGGCTAGAAACGAATCAAAATAAACAATGAATACCATTCTCATCAAAAATACTCAAATCATCAACAAGGGTGAAATTACTCCTAGCGATATTTTAATCCGAAATGGACGCATCGAAAAAATCGCAGCAATCATTGATGCACCTGCTCAAATAGAAATTGACGGCAGCTATTATCACGCTATGCCAGGCATTATTGACGATCAGGTGCATTTCAGAGAACCCGGCTTGACGCATAAAGCCAATATCGGCTCGGAAGCAAGAGCTGCCGTAGTGGGTGGAGTAACTAGCTTCATGGAAATGCCCAATACGAAACCCGCTGCCTTGACCAAAGAGCTACTGGAGGAGAAATATCAAATTGCAGCGCAGACGTCGCTCGCCAATTACTCTTTCTTTATGGGAGCATCTAACGACAACCTAGAGGAAGTCCTCAAAACAGATACTCGAAAAGTTTGTGGCATAAAAGTTTTCATGGGTTCAAGCACTGGCAATATGTTGGTGGATGACGAGAAAGTATTGAACAAAATATTTGCCAATGCTCCTATGCTAGTAGCTACTCACTGTGAGGATGAAAGTACAATTCGCAATAACTTAGCTCATTACAAAGCTATTTATGGTGATGATATTCCCGTTAGTTTTCACCCAATCATCAGAAACGTAGAAGGCTGCTACAAATCATCTAGTCTTGCCTTTGAACTAGCAAAAAAGTATAATACGCGCCTACACATTTTACATATTTCAACTAGAGATGAATTAGCGCTATTCAGGAATGATATTCCACTGGAGCAAAAACGCATTACTTCGGAGGTGTGCGTACATCATTTATACTTCAACTCAGATCGATACACTGACTTAGGCTCACAAATTAAATGCAATCCTGCCATTAAAGGTCGCCTGCATCAGGGTGCTCTGCTGCCCGCTCTGCTAAATGATAAATTAGACATTATTGCAACCGATCATGCGCCGCATACTTGGCAAGAAAAACAAGGTGTTTACGCTCATTCTCCTTCTGGTGTTCCTCTAGTTCAGCATGCTTTAAATGTAATGCTGGAATTTTACCATCAAGGAAAGATTAGCTTAGAAAAGCTAGTCGAGAAAATGTGCCACGCACCCGCCGTCTGCTTCCAAATAGAAGACAGAGGCTATCTGGAAGAAGGACAATGGGCAGATGTAGTGCTTGTGGATTTGAACAAAGAATGGCAAGTGAATAAATCCAACATTTATCATAAGTGCGCTTGGTCGCCATTTGAAGGACACACTTTCAAAGGACAAGTACAAACTACAATTGTGAGCGGGCATCTAGCCTATCACAACGGCAAAATAAATGAAAACAAATGGGGAGAGAGATTGGAATTTAATCGCTAGAACATAAAAAAAATGGGCAGACTAAAGTGAGCCTGCCCAATGTTGTTTTTACTTTATCCTGTTCATAGGATGTGCTTCTTTATGCAAAAATAGAAGCAGAACTTAGGCATAGCAAAACAAACAAAATGAATGTAAAAATTGCCTTTGTCATGAGATATATGTATTGAAGTACTTAATAATATGTTTTACTGATAATTAACCTTTTTTGTTGCAGTACAACTCCTGAATTTTAAATACAGCTCCATATTTTAACTATTATTCGACTTGAGACACGCCACTAAGGTTTTAGATAAATAAAAATCCATTAGATAATTTGGATACTTGGAGCGGTGCACCTATTTTCACCACGTAATTTTGAACCAAAGACAATTTATTTTTCTATAACCACGAATTATATCTTTGTCACATTGTGTAATAAAATGTAGGATCATTGCGGATTAAGCTAATGAGTAAAAAGACGGCTGAACAATTACAGATACCGCTACCATGAAGCAAAGAACTTATAATCTGCCTCCTAATCAGTGGGTTAGTCCCCTTGTTTTGATAAGCAGATTGAAATGGTTTGCCACAGTCTTTACATAAGAAATACTGTTTTTCTGTGCTTTTTTTATTGAACTTTGATTTTTGTTTTTGTCATATTCAAAGCTTGTCTTCATTGGCTTAATCTCTAAACTACTACACATTTTTATACACTACCCTAATTTTCCATAACAAGCTATACACAAGACCGCCATACTTTCAAAAACAGACCCCTCTAGCCTGTTTTTGCTTTTCTAGCTTTCACCAAGTATTCTAAAGCGGGTTTGTACTCAACAATTATTTTTCACCTCCACCCAAAAACACATTTTTGATGGTGTAAAAAGCTGCCTTTTTACCTAATAGGGCTTATCTTTGTAGTAGTACACAAAGAGATTTCAACCAATTGAATATGAGTGAATTAAAAGAAAAATACGTCAATCCATTTACTGATTTTGGATTCAAGAAGTTATTCGGAGAAGAGCCAAACAAAGATTTGTTGTTGGACTTCCTCAATGAATTGCTGCGAGAACAGGAAGGCGAAATCAAGAAGATGACCTATTTGAAAAATGAACATCTAGGTGCTGCGGATACGGATAGGTATGTGTTAAAAAATTTGAACCGCTTAGACAGGATTCCCGACCGATTGCGAGAACGGATATTCGAGCGACTATTCGAGGTGGCAGAAGTAGCAAAATTCACGCGAGAGGAATTGCGCTCCTATGAGGATAGTTTGAAGTATTATCGAGATTTGAAAAATTCCTTAGATACAGCTTTTGGAGAGGGCTTCGAAGAAGGAAAGACTGAAGGAAAAATCGAAGGAAAGATCGAAGTCATAAAAAACGGCATTCGGTCGGGCTTGAATGTAGAGACATTGTCGAAACTTACAGGCATGACGGAAGAGGAGGTGAACCGAATCATAACCGAGGGGTAATGGCTGCATAAGAGACATCATATATATTATTTTCTTCAACGTTTACTACAGCAGTTGTAATAAAACTGGTAGTGCATCAAAATGTATGATACACTACCGTTAATTCTACTTAAAAAAAACGGCTGTTCAAATTTTCTTTTTATATTTCAGTTTAGACGGTAGAAACTGATTTTTTAGACTTACAAACGTAGCATTGTGAATTTTATCATCTTTGATCTTGAAGCTACTTGTTGGCAAGGTAAGCCCAAATCAAAAGTGCAGGAAACCATTGAAATAGGTGCGCTACTCATTAACGGCTACGGAGAGGAAGTAAAAGGTTCTTACAACCGCTTCATCCGACCTGTGCTCAATCCTTACCTTTCGTACTATTGTACCGAATTGACTTCCATACAGCAAGAACAAGTAAATAGGGCAGAGAAATTTGATCGTGTAATTGAGGAATTTCAGGATTGGGCAGATATTTTCTATGAAGATTATATACTTTGTTCTTGGGGAGATTTTGATAAGAAAATACTTGTGAATGACTGCCAATTGCATCATTTGGAAGATGACTGGTTGGATCATCACATTAATTTAAAGCGACAATACCAAGAAATAAAAAGACTTTCCAAACCCAGAGGATTAAAATCTTCGGTGGAGAGCGAAGGCTTCGATTTTACAGGCCTCCATCATAGAGCGATTTCTGACGCAGAAAATTTGGCTAAATTATTTATAAAATATCGGGATGAATGGCGATTTTGAGCCGACTTTAGTTAATCACTTAAAATGAATGAAACGAATGCTGAGTTTAGGAATTGATGTAGGCAGCTCATCCGTTAAAATAGCTATTTACGACCACACTTCAGGGAAAGCAGTGAGCTCAGGGCAATTTCCTGATACTGAAATGAGCATGATCGCTCATCAGCAAGGCTGGGCAGAGCAAGAACCCGAATGGTGGTGGGATGCTTTCAAGAAAGCCTTTCAGCGCGCCTGCCAAACTGCATCAGTCCATCCTAGAGCTATTGAGACTATTGGCATTTCTTATCAGATGCACGGTTTGGTTTGTTTAGATGATGCGGGCAAGCCGCTTCGCCCATCCATCATTTGGTGCGACAGCCGCTCCGTAGCGATTGGCGAGGAGGCGTTGAACCACTTAGGAAAAGATTATGCTTTTAATCACTTGCTCAATAGCCCCGCTAATTTTACGGCTTCAAAACTAAAATGGGTAAAAGAAAATGAACCTCACACCTTTGAGGCTATCCATAAAATATGCTTACCTGGTGATTATATCGCCTACAAACTAACTGGGGAGCTAACAACTACCATCACAGGTGTTTCAGAAGGAATTTTCTATGACTTCCAGTCTAAATCTTTAAGTCAGGAGTTGTTGAATTATTATGGCTTTTCAGTAGATATATTTCCTCCACTAAAGCAGTCCTTTGACGACCACGGTACAGTATCTAAAGATATTGCCGAAGAACTGGGGCTATCTACTCCTGTCAAAGTAACCTACAAAGCAGGCGATCAGCCCAATAATGCCTTTTCTTTGAATGTCTTGAATCCTGGCGAAATTGCTGCTACGGCGGGTACATCTGGCGTAGTGTATGGAGTGAGCGATCAACTTTTTATTGATTACTCCCAACGTGTGAATAGCTTTGCCCATGTAAACTACACAGCTCAGCAACCCAGAATTGGCATTCTGCTTTGCATTAATGGCACTGGCATTGCTAATGCTTGGGCGCAAAAATGGACAAAAGCGGAGAGCTATGCTGCAATGAACAACCAAGCCACTCAGGTAAAAGCAGGAAGTGATAATTTATACTTTCTGCCATTCGGAAATGGGGCAGAGCGAATGCTAGGCAATCAAGATATAGGGAGTAGCTTGAGTGGTTTAAACTTCAATATTCATACGCCTGCACACTTGTATCGTGCAGTGCAGGAGGGGATTGTTTATTCTTTTATTTATGGTATGGAAGCCTTCAAGGAAAACAAGATTGACCTGAGAGTTATCAAGGCGGGCTATGCCAATATGTTTATGAGTCCATTATTTGGTCAAATGCTCTCAACGCTGAGCGGCATTCCCATTCAGCTATTCGATACTGATGGAGCATTGGGGGCAGCAAGGGGGGCAGTAGTAGGCACTGACAAAGCTAGCTTTGATGAGGTTTTTGGGAAACTAACGCAAATAAAAACCTACGAGCCCAACTTAGAAGAACACTCGATATATCAAACACTATATGCTAAGTGGAAAGAAAAGCTGGTTCATCAGTTACAACCTATTTAATTATTGCATCCGTCTTTGACTACACGAAGGGTAGTTTTACTACTTGTGCTTTTAATTTCTTTCGACCAGTCGAAATGAGCAGGTTCGTACCTTCTTGGGCGTAAGCAGTTTCTACATATCCCATACCAATTGGCTTCTCCAAGCAGGGTGATAATGTTCCAGAAGTTACTTTGCCAATCGCCACTTCTTGCTGATTTTCGATAATGTAGCCCTGTCGGCCAACTCTACGATCCTCTACTACAAAAGCTACTAATTTTTTCTGTACGCCTTCTTGCTTTTGCTGCTCGAGCACTTTTTTACCGTTGAAGTCTCCTTTTTTTGTTTTCACAATCCAACTTAATCCTGCCTCAATTGGCGTGGTGCTATCGTCTAAATCATTGCCATATAAGCAGTAACCTTTTTCTAAGCGTAAAGTATCTCTAGCTCCAAGTCCAATAGGTTTTAGGTCAATATTAGCTTTTTGAGCTGCCTCAAAAAGAGCATCCCAAATGGCTATAATCTGATCGTTTCTGCCGTAAAGTTCCACACCACCCGCTCCTGTATAGCCTGTTGCTGAGATGATTACATTATCTTTTCCTGCAAACTGAGCCTGTTGAAAAGTATAATATTTCAACTCGCTCAAAGGAACGTTCGTCAATGACTGGATAGCTGATAAGGCCTTAGGTCCTTGTACTGCTAGCAGTCCTGTTTGATCCGAGATATTTTCCATTGTTGCTCCAAAGGTATTATGGGCTTGAATCCAATTCCAGTCTTTCTCAATATTTGAAGCATTCACTACTAATACAAACGCATTCTCATCGGTATTCATTCGATTATGGACTAGTTTATAAACTAGCAAATCATCCACGATCCCTCCTTGTTCGTTAGTCATGCAAGAGTATTGCGCTTGTCCAGGCTTCAGTTTTGCAGCATTATTCGTAGTTACTTTTTGCACTAATTCCAAAGCGCCTTTGCCTCTAATAATGAACTCGCCCATGTGCGATACATCAAAGACACCTGCTTCATTGCGAACAGCAAGGTGTTCTTCTTTCAAACTCGTGTAGGAAATAGGCATATTAAAGCCTGCGAAATCCACCATTTTTGCACCTAGTGCTATGTGTTTGTCTGTAAGTGCTGTTGTTTGCATATTTCTTTTTTGATATTATCAGACTTTCAGGCCCGTAAAATAGACTGAAATTGACGATTTAGTTTTGACCTACTTGTTTTAAGTTTACAATACGCACCTTATTCATTTTGTCGCCTACTTGAATGGCATCAACAGCATTCATTCCTTCGACAACTTCTGCAAAAATAGTATAATTTCCATCCAAGTGCAGCGCAGGAGCATGAGTTATAAAAAACTGAACGCCTTCTGTGTGATTCCCTGCAGACGCCATACCAACTAAGCCCGCTCGATTATAAGAAATCATGGGCAACTCCGAACGAATAGAATAATCCAAGCCTCCGTAGCCATCTCCTCTCGGGCAGCCTCCCTGTATAACAAAATTTGGAACTACTCTATGAAAATTTTTACCATCGTAGAAACGCTTTTGTGCAAGCTGAATGAAATTAGCTACCGAACCTGGAGCAACATTGGGGAGAAAGCGTAACGTGATGTTGCCTTTTTCTGTTTCAATTACTGCTCTAGTATCTTGACTCACCTGATCGACTAAAGTCCAATCAATTGGATGATTGTACGGCAGTTTTTTCATTGGCACATTTGTTCCTTTGAAGTAGTTGATGGTTTGTAGCAGTTCATTATATGTTTCAAGTTCTTTGGGTAGTTCAAGTTGGGTCAATGCTTGCTCTAATACCAATAAGCTATCTTTCAGAATAGTCTTGAAATCTCTTGCAGGCACTCGCAATGCTTGAGCAGCTAAGGCTATTGATCCTGCATCTTTACTTTTAATGCCTTCCAGCAGATAGTTGCCTAGAATTTTTCGATTTCTAAAAGAACTTGCACCAAACACAAGATCGAAATCTTCACTTTCGCTGATGCGTTTGAGCCCCTCCATGCTCGCAGTGCGAATAACCAATTCGCTAGACTGCCCAAAGATATCCCCTAGATAAGTGTACATTCGCTCGTAGTAGCCCATTCCTTTTAATGCCAATGCTTTTAAGTAAGTATTTTCTTCGTTTTGAAAGATTTGCTGCAAAGAATAATTAGCTCGACTTAAATAGTTAGTGAAATAGGCTGGAAGATGTTTATTAGCAGCCGTCAATAAGCCAATTTGAACCGATTTGGAGTAGGTGGTATCCTTAGCCATAAAGCGATAAGCGTTAGCATCTTGTGCTACGCCATGGTTCATCAAATACTCCAAAGCTACTTGATTAATACTGGGATTGGAATGTCTCAAGGCTTGAAAAACGGTATCTCGCACTAAATTGTAGTCGAAATAACCCAAAGCTCTTATAGCGTTAGCTTGTACTCGGTCATCCTCGCTATTCTTGTACTTAGAAAACAAAGCATTTAGGGCGGCTTCTGACTTTGTCTTACCTGTTGCAATAGCAAGTGCCAATTCAATATCAGCATTGTTTTCCTTTCTGAATGTTTCTACCAGATTAGTGTCTAATGTATCTAGCCCTAAATTGCTTCCTCGAAACAAATAGTTGGCAGCAAATAATCTTGCATCGCTTGAATAGGCGTTATTACTAACAATTTCAATCATGCGCTTTGTTCCTGACAACGATGTAATATTGCGAAGCATAAAGCGATAAATACTCCGTGCTTGTCCTTCAATCAGAGTAGTATCAGTTGGTTGATAAGATTTTACGGTACTGATGAATTCCAGATTTTCTTTGCTTCCTACTTTTCCAATGGCTTCTAGCACTACACTGTTAAATTGCCCCGTTGTATCAGTAGTATCGAACGCATGGACTAAAGCTGTTTCTGCTTTTGCTGTTCCAATTTGACCAAGTGCGTATGCCGCCGCTGTGCGAATGTCTTCCAGTGGATCATCTAATAGAGGAATTAAAGTATCAACAGCAGCTTCGGCTTTTATTGAAGCAAAGGCTAGCGTTGCCCAATATCTTTTTGTACTATTTTTATCGTTTAGCAGCGCAATGAGCGAATCTACCTTTTGCTGGTCTTGTAATTCATATACCTCTTGCACAACTGACATGCGAACATCTTTTTCAATAGTATTCGATTGGTTAAGATCAAGGGGCTGGCAGGCATGAAAATGTAAAACAATCAATACCAAGACCCACAATATGTTTTGTTTAATCACTTTATTCTATTGATTTAGTTAACAAAAGTACAATGAGCAAATGAATTGTACGAGCCTACTTTAGTAATTAGTAGTTCCTTACCCATTTCCAAAAAGTCCATAGTTCAGTTTTTGAACTAGTTTTTTCATTTTAACATTTCTTAAAATGAGTAAGTAAAGAAATTAACGCCCGTTAAACTTCCTTTAAGCTGAAATAAACATAGCACTCAATTCCTCTGCTAATTGTAAATTTAGCAAAAACAATTACAGATGAAAAAGTTATTATTTGCATTCTTAGCAATACTCCTGTTGTGGGGTTGCTCAAATGATTTCTTACTTGATCGCAAGGAAGATCGCCTAATTGGAGCATGGGAATTTGAGCGCGCTTGGTTCAAAGAAGATGGCGACTTATTTCGAGATAATATCAATGCAGAATTTGATGGAGACGTTGTTGAATTTTTTCCAAATGGTAGGGCATTGTATGACGACTATTCGCTAAGGGCTGTTTTTGAAGGAGAATGGGAACTTTACTTAGACCGCTTTGATGATAATGAATCGGATGCCGAATTTTTCTTGGATATGTTTTTTTATGATTATATCAATAATGCAGATTTCTCTTATTTCACTAACGCTATCACACTGACAAACAACAGAATGACACTCATTGCAGATACGCGATCAGGTAGTTACAAATTCAAGTTAAGAAAGCTGAACTAGCCTCTAAAGGAGCAGCACTTCTTCTTTTTGCTGCAAGTCTCCTTTGTAGTAAATTCTCGATTTAGGGGGCACGCTTTTTACAATCCAGACATTGCCACCGATGATACTATCGTAGCCAATTACGGTATTTCCTCCTAAAATAGTAGCGCCTGCATAGATGACTACATTGTCTTCAATAGTAGGATGGCGCTTAGTTTGGGCAAACTCTTTTTTCACGCTCAATGCCCCTAGCGTAACCCCTTGATAGATTTTAACGTTATCGCCAATTTCAACTGTTTCGCCTATCACTACGCCCGTTCCGTGATCTATGCAAAAACATTTACCAATTTTTGCGCCTGGATGAATCTCAATACCTGTTTCACTATGAGCATATTCTGATAAAATTCTTGGAATGAGCGGAACACCTAGTTGATAAAATTTATGTGCCAAACGATGCACAGCAATAGCAAAAAAGCCTGGATAAGTTCTAATGACCTCTCTTTGATCCGTAGCTGCTGGATCACCTGCCACAATTGCCTGTGCATCCTGCAGCAGTTGATCTCTGATGATTGGTAAATGAGCGAAGAACTGGTTTTCTATGCGTTCGGGTGTTTCTGGAAGCTGAAAAGCAATAGGTTCAAGTATCTTACAAGCCTGATGCCTAATTTGGTCATAATCTAATTCTAATTCTCTGAAGCTCTTGTATTTCTTGCCAGAAAGTTCAGGAAAAAGAATCTCAATTAAGCTAGTAATAAAATGGCATACTTCTGCTGGTGAGGGAACTGCCTTAGCGTTTTTGTGCGCCTGAAAAATTTGCTCTAAAAATTGTTGCTCCATGATTGGAAGATAACTTCAAATGACGATTAAATTCTCCATTTGATACAACTACACTAGCTACATTGTTCTCAATGTTGATATTGAGCCTCGGTCAGGTAAGCACTTTTTTGTCTCCGCCCGCTTTGTTTTTTTTTGTTTGAAGTGTTTTTTAGATTGTATTATACACCATTTGATAATTTACTCTTTCAAGTGTTGGATGCTATTGGGTTCTGTTCTTTTTTGTCAAGAGAAAGAACCAAAAAATCAAGACTATATTTTTTTCTTAACGCTCCAAAAACATTGAAAACGCTAAAAGAAATAAGGTCGAATAACTATTTATTATTGCTTTGCACAACATCAGTTATTTAGAGTTATTATCTTTGAGCTGTAACTACTCAACAACTAAAGTTATGGTTCAACAACATATCAATCTTAAAAAGAATGCGTTAAGAAAGCCATTCAAAAACTTTCGTGTGAAAAACGCAAAACCTGCTTTGATACTACCATTTCAGCGCAACAAAAGTCGTCAACCCATCATGCCGACTCGCCTGAGCGAGGCGATCGCTTCAAACGAACCGATGACATGGGAAGCAGCAAGAGTCCTTGCTTTCTTGAATGCAGCCCAAACACCTCATGATATTTCAAACGGTAAAATAAAAAATTATTCTAAGTCAGAGAAAGGCTATACGATCGGTAACACCGTTGCGGAGCGAATCATTGAAAAGCGAGATAGCCTTGCGCCATTTGGGCAGTTTCGCTCATTGGAGGAATTAAAAAATATTCAAGGCTTTGGTGCTGATAAATTTCAAGACTTGTTACAATCTATGAGTATGACTGCCAATCAGTTTTTCTACGATCAATTATTTGAATCCCTTTTGTATGATAACTGGGAAGTAAACTATCATGACATTAGTTTTCGATCTGCTAGTGATTTTGAAAAGCTAGTGCAGCACTCCAGCAATCTAATTGCACCCGTATCCGAGAAGGTGAAAGAGATTGCAATTACTGACGACAGGAACCTAATTTCGCTTGCCGACCAGCAACTACAACAATCCTATATTGAGCATTTTGAAAGCCCCGAGCAAGCAGCTATTGCATTTGCTTTTTGGTTCTATAAATTTGATGAAGACAACTGGTTTTCTTTGGAGCAAATGCTGGAAAAAACACGCACTTATTTCAACTACAACGCTGACTATCAGCATCGTCTAGAATTGTATTTATTCAAGGGATTTCCGAATGGCTTGATACTGGCTAATGGTATTACTGCTGATGATTTGCCTGTTGTGGTTAATTATGCAGAACAGAAGATAACAATTTGGACAGCAGCGCTTTATGACTAATGTCTTCGTGGCATTGATAAAATAAATATTTAAAAGACACACCATGAAAATCGGCAATGGCAAAATATTTCAAAATGGCGCATTTGTAGAAAATAAAGTCATCACTACCAAAAATAATTATATTCAAAGCATTGACGATCGAACAGCAGCACCTATTGACATTGATGCCGAGGGGAGCTACATTCTACCGGGGTTTGTAGATTTGCAACTCAATGGCGGTGGTGGCGCTTACTTCACCAACAACTTGAGCGAACAGGGCGTGAAAACTATTTTTGAAGCCTACTTGAAATATGGCACTACAAGTTGCTTGCCCACGCTAATTACTTCTGCTTTGGAAACTATCCTAGAAGGAATAGCACTGACTCGCCAACTCATGCAGGAGAATAAATATGGTGTGCTGGGGATGCACTTGGAAGGTCCTTTTTTCAATCCAATCAAGCGTGGGGCGCATCCAGAAAAATTTATTCGCCATCCAACTGATGAAGAATTAAAAACCATCATCAAGCATGGCGAAGGCGTCATTAAAATTATCACTCTAGCACCAGAGTTGTTTACCGATCGGCAACTTAGCATGCTGAAAGAAGCTGGTTTTATTCTTTCTGCTGGCCATAGCATGGCAACTTATGAGCAAGCAAAAGCCAGTTTTGAAAAAGGTATAAGCAAAGTTACACATTTATACAATGCGATGTCTCCTCTGCAAAGTAGAGCACCTGGCTTGGTGGGTGCAGCTCTTGATTCTAACATTTGGACAAGCATAATTGTGGATGGAGTGCATATTGACTACGCTGCTGTTCGTTTGGCCTATCGCTTAAAGAGAGAATCGCTCTTCTTCATTACTGATGCGGTCTTCAAGGATGCACCAGTCGAAGGGGCAAATTTATCTGGACTTCCCATTTTTTTTAAAAATGGTCAATATTACACAGAGCAGGGCAACTTAGCAGGTTCCACCCTTTCTATGCTCGAGGCGCTTCAGAATGCAGTGTTTCAAGTAGGCATTCCGCTTGAGGAGGCAATCACCATGTCCACTAGCCGTCCCGCTAAAGTGATAGAAAATGAGCGAGTTGGCATTATTGCTTCCAATGCTAAAGCCGATTTACTAATACTAGATGAATCTCTACACTTAAAAATGGTAATTCGAGAAGGTGAGGTAATTACTGCATCAAAATAAATTTGTTTTTAAGGCATTTACAGTAAAAAACAACTCATCTGATAAGTGCATTGGTATAAAATTCAATTGTTATTAACTTTGACTTTTATTGGTACAAAAGGCAGAAAATAAAACTATCTACTTGGGTGTTTCTTCGATTGAAATGTAGAGGGCTTTGTGTTCTGCTGATGTTGAGAAAATAAATTCTATTAAAGTTAAAGACTAAAATAAATCACTGCTATTTTGCACAGCAAAACCAATTAAAATTATGAAGAAAATACTGGTATGCCTAGTTATCATCGCGATCAGCATGAGTTGTGGCTCGTTAAAGAATAATAAAAACCCATTTCAAGGCAAAACACTTTTAACACATGACCTTAGAAAGCAAATTGAAGATTTTGCAGACATTAAAAAGGTTCAATTTTACACCACTCGGCGAATAAAAATGAAGCGTATTACTTCTTCAAAAGACCTAGAAGTAACTGGCGACGGCAAGGTAGTATTGAAAGAAGGCGACCAAGAAGAAACTATTGTGCTTGATCGAGACTTGCCTGGAGTCTGCGTTTCTGCTTTTGAAGACCGTCTGCAAATTAGCTTCAGTGAGGGAAGTTATTTAATTTTTAGAAGGGACTTTGTAGGCACTTATAGCTTACTCGTAGAGCGGGATATGAGGGGGGTTGCAAGGGTACAATATGGCACAGAAACTTACGAGCTAGCTCCGGGTAGCGATGAAGCAAAATTAGCAATCGATAAACAATTTAAGCGAGAAGATAAAGATGATGAACGAGAAGAAAGTGGACGCCGCATAGGTAGTGGATCTTAGAAAAGACTTACATAACCAATATGTATCTTAGGTGATCGGAAATCAAAACCGCTTGATTTCTGATTGCCTACTGCCAAGCTCACTCCTAGAAGACCTGCTTTTGTTTGAAAGGAAATGCCAGCTCCTACTCCGATGGGAGTATCCGACTGCTCAAAACGATCTTTTACCCAACTGGCATCAGCAAAGGCATACAAATAGGAATTAGTAGATAAAAGCAATCTAGGTTCTATCGTAAAAACAGTGAACTCTTTGACGAATAAAGAAGCTTCGTCAAATCCCCTCAGCAGGCGATTACCACCTAAGCGAAACTGCTCATTCTTAAAGGTGCTTCCTTCAGAAAAAACAAAACCACTCGTGTTTTTCAACTGCAATGTAGCGCGTTGCCCAAGTGGAAGATAGGTTTCAATTTGACTTTCGATACGATATTGTAGGCTCTCCATATCTAGGCTATCGTACAGGCTTTGGTAGTTAAAAGCAGTATCTGTCAAACTCAAAATACTGCTGTTTTGCTTGAGTGTTTTTTGTCCTACGCCTGCCTTCAAAAACAAGCGCCATCCTTTTCTTGGGTTGAAGCGATAGTCTAACTGCTGCGTTGCAAATGCTAAACCTAAAGTACGATTTTCCAAATCTAGCTCGTCGGGCAGTTGTTTGTTTTTTTGAATACTTATCGTATCAACTGATAGCAAACGAGTGCTTTGGTTGTTCCAAAATGCTTTCACATAATTCTGTCCTTCCAAAAGATATTGGATACCTATATCAAACTGCACATTCAAAAAAGTAGTGTCTTGTTTGAAGAAATTGAGCTGAGCATCCACACCAAATGGTAGCTTAAGAAGATAAGGATAATTAACCTGCAAATCTAGTTTAGGAGTGGCAGGACGTAGCTGCTCCAATTGTAACTTGATAAACTCACCTGCTCCAAATGAATTATAGACTTCTCCCTTAAAATCCCCTGTCAGTGTAAACCTCCTCACTGCTGCTCCTCCTTCGTTTACAGTATTGGGCAGTAATCCAACGATAAAATCAAAGCGACTAGCTTTTCTTTTTTTAAGTGATAAATTGAGTACAGCTTTATCATCATAAAAAGTGATGCTAGGAGTTGTGTTTAGTTCAAGAAAAGGTAATTCCTTTATGCGATTGGGAATAGCTAATAGCTTCTTTTTGTTGTAAACAGCACCCGCTTCGATACCTAAATAATTGGCTAGATAGTTCAACTGAATCGCTGCATTTCCATCCACAACGATTTTTTCAAAAAAAATAAGTTTACCCCTATCCATATTAAGAGAAGCAGAAAATTGTCCATTTTCTGCTTCGATGCTATCAAGCTGAATAGTGGCAAACGGATAGCCCCTATTTTCAGCTTCTACAAGTAAGTCTTCTTTCAACTGAAATAACTCTTTGTAGTTTAGTGGCTTATGCTCAAATAATTTCTCCTTGAACCCCGACTTTATCAAATAGACATCAGGCACATTCCCTTTCTTTAGCTTCACCCATTGCAGTGGTCTGCCAACATGTATCTTTGCTATATAAGTGCTATCAAAAGTGAAAATACTATCTACGGAAGCTCCTAGATAGCCTGCATTATGAAATTGTGCAATGACTTTCTGTAAACTTGTAGTGAGCTGTGCGGTAGTTATTTTTTGAGGATAATCTAATTCAAAAGGTATTTCCGCTGTACTGCCTTTATCAAATGCTACAACTAGCGCATACTCCTGCGCTTTGCAGAAGTAAACACAAAACAAGAACAAAAATATGCCAAATCCTCTTTGAGTCAAATTGGTTGCTTTAAGTTGAAAGGTACACTATAAGTAATGTGGACAGGTTCAAATGTTTATTCGCTTAATTATTTAGTGCTGTAATCATTGCATTAACAGAAAATTGTGTAAATAAACTATTCAAACTTATAAACAATTTCATCCACTTACTTAACAACGAAATCCAATTTGTAAGCACAAAATCACAAATTTGTACTACCAAACGTATATTTGAACAATAAACGCATTAAAAAACAAAAAAGTAATGCCTAAAGGAAAACTCTATTTAATACCTACACCTTTGCACCCCAATGCTTTACACACCATTCCGCTCTACGTGATACAAAGAATTCATCAATTAGATACCTTCATTGCAGAACGAGCAAAAACCGCTCGACACTTCATCAAAGCAACAGAACCACCTTTTGCTATACAGACATTGACTATACACGAATTAGGAAAGCATACCCCTGTGGAAGAGTGGAGTCTTTTTCTCGAAAGTGCGGAAAATGGCAAAGATATTGGACTAATGTCAGAGGCTGGCTGTCCTGGAGTGGCAGACCCCGGAGCGCAAATTGTTCGGTTAGCTTTTCAAAAGGGAATAACAGTTGCGCCTATGGTTGGTCCGTCGTCTATACTTTTGGCACTGATGGGTTCTGGTATGAACGGACAACAGTTTTGCTTTCACGGCTATCTATCGCCCAAGAAGAACAGCCTGGCTCAAGATTTGAAGCGGCTTCAGCAATTAGCTCGTCAAAGAAAAGAAACGCAAATTTTCATTGAGACACCTTACCGCAATCAGCAAATCTTAGAAATTGCTTTGAAACAACTAGACCCTGATTTACTATTCTGCATAGCTTGCAATCTCACTAGCGAGCAAGAATATTTGCAAACAAAAAGCATAAAAGAATGGTCGCTCAATGAACTACCAGACCTCAATAAAAAACCTAGTATTTTTTTGATGGGAGTAGAAATAAAATAGCTAATTCCTTACGAGCAGTTCTGAGCAATAACCCTAGATGCCCTTTAGCTTTTCACAATAAACTCATCAAGGTTCATAATGGCATTGCAAACCATCGCTAAGGCAGCAGTAGTTGGCTTCTGTAAAGACTTAGGTTGAGCCTCTAGCATGGCCACTACACTCTCTCTTTCCTCTTGATACTCTTTTAGCATTTCTCGGTATAAATCCTGCAATGCTAGTTGCTTTTCCTCACTAATTGGTCTGCCGATAGCTGTCTCATAAGCCATTGCAATAGATGCTTCAGCACTACTATTTTGACTATTGATTGCCAAGTGTATAGCCGCTTCCATATAAGTGGGATCATTGAGGGTAACTAGCGCTTGTAGCGGTGTGTTGGTGCGAATGCGACGTGCAGAACAAACGTTTCTATCAGCAGCATCGAAAGTCAGCATAGCAGGATAAGGGGAGGAGCGTTTCCAGTAGGTATAGACAGAACGACGGTAGCGATCTTCCCCTTCGCTAATTTTCCACCGCTGACTATTGTAAGGAGTACTCCATATATTGGGAGGCTGATAGGGCATCACACTAGGACCGTACATTTTGTAGCTCAACAATCCACTCACCTGCAAGGCTTGGTCTCTGATTTGCTCAGCACTCAGTCGCACTCTAGGAGCATGAGCATACCATTTGTTGAGTGGGTCTTTTTCTAGCTGCTCAGGCGTCGTTTTTGAATCTTGCTGATAAGTTGCGGAAAGCACTATATTTTTTATTAACTGCTTTACACTCCAATTGTATTCATTCATAAACTGCCAAGCTAAATAATCCAATAGTTCAGGATGGGTAGGAGGAATGCCCTGCGTTCCCAAGTCTTCTAAGGTTTCTACTAGACCAATACCAAAAAACTGTTCCCAAACTCGGTTCACTATCGTCCTAGCTGTTAATGGATTGCGCTTATCAGTAAGCCATCTTGCCAGCCCTAGGCGATTGCGTGGTGCGTCCTCGGGTAGAGCGGGAAAAATAGCTGGCACTCCAGGCTGCACTTCTTCTGTCTTAGCAAGCCAACTACCTCTGTCCCAAACATAAGTTTTGCGCTGCATCGCCGAAGGGCTTTCAATCATAATTAAGGTGTGATCCGTTGCAGCCGTTACCAAATCCCAGTACAACTGTTTATATCTTTGGTGTTCAGGTGAATTGCCTTGCGGAAACTGTCTTGTAAAATGAAACCAATCAAACTGCACGCCTACCTGTTTGGAGTTTTTCGATGTCGGATTTTCATACGTAAAATAAACGTCATGTCGTCCGCTCGTTTTCAATAAATCAACTGCTTGAATCTGCCAACCTTTGGTTGCTTTTACAGAAACACTACCCAGCACTTTCCCAGTTGGGCTATCCAGATGCAACCGCCAGCGTCCGCTACTTTCGCCAGCTCGATAGCGAAAAATTAATTCATCTTTGTTAGTCAAATCCACATCTGCTAATCGTGCTATGGCATCATTCCGAAAGGCTAAAAACTTCGTGTCGTAGATTTCTGCATTAGTGAAGCGATCCGCCAATAAAGAGTAATGAACAGGCTGCCAAGTCTTGATGAATAGCTCTATAGCATTGGCTTGCTCAGATGTAGCCTGCTTGTTCAACCAGGTCTTCAGTTCGGCTAATTGCTCTTTTTGTTCCCTTGAGAACTTTCTCAACCAAGGATAATCCGCATAGGTATCATAATCACTCGTGTTATTAAAAAAAGCCATAAACTCATAATACGCCTCATGCTTGATTGGATCATAGGGATGTCCATGACACTGCACACAGGAGAAAGTAGTGCCAAGCAGTGCTTCCCAAGTCGTATTCACTCGATCTACAACGGCTGCTGATCGAAACTCCTCATTGTCTGTACCTCCTTCGTCATTTGTGATCGTATTTCTATGAAAACCAGTAGCAATATACTGAGCATCCGTAGGATTAGGCAACAAATCGCCGGCAATTTGCTCTGTCAAAAATTGATCGTAAGACCTATCTTGATTGAATGCTCGAATCAACCAATCTCTGTATTCCCAGATACTTCTCACATCATCTCGCTCCGCTCCTTTGGTGTCTGAGTACCTCGCCAAATCCATCCAAACTGAAGCCCATCGCTCACCATACTGAGGCGTATTCAACAAGCTATCTACCAAGACCTCAAACGCCCGCTCGTCTTCATTTTCTAAAAAATGCTTCGTCAATGAGGCAGATGCTGGCACACCCGTGATGTCGAGCGCAACGCGACGAAGAAGCATACGCTTACTAGCCTGGGAAGAAGGAGAAAGATCATGTGCTCGTAATTTACTCAGAACAAAATGATCAATTGGATGCTTTGCCCAACTTCTTGCTCCACCACTTGCTGCCCCCAACAACTTGCTAGATTTAGGTACGCTTACCTCAGCAACTGATTCATAAGCCCAGTGCTTCCCCCACTTTGCGCCTTCTTCTATCCACTGCTTTAATATTTTTATCTCTGCTCTCGGCAAAGGCTTTTCGCCGTAAGGCATTCTTTCTTCCTCATCATTTGTGATAAGTCTTTTGTACAACTCACTCTCATTGGGCTTGCCAGGCACAATAGCCAAGTGCCCCGACTCCCCAGCCTTGAGCAAGTCTTCTAATGTCATCATACTCAATTCGCCGCTCTGCTTCACCCCTCCATGGCAGGCGATACAACGTTCATTAATGATGGGCTTGACTTGCGTGTTGAAGTCTATTTTTGTATGAAAAGGCTTGACCAATACCACAGAAAAAGTAATACTCGCCAACAAGAAAATAGCCACTACAATATATTTTGAGCTAAGCATTTCTCTAATAGATTATTTTGTTCAATCAACAGACCACTAATTTACATTTTTATGCTCAAAGCCCATAATCAATCTGCTGAAGAATAGAATTATTTCC
>CAYWKD010000054.1:0-20775 GCA_964458705.1 uncultured Saprospiraceae bacterium
AGTAGCGATCTGTGAGCAATTCAGAACGGTATCTATGGGCTTAGAGTGTGAAGTAGTAGTTTATGCAGAAGCATTTGACGATGGTTCTTACGACAACTGTGGACAAGTAAGTTTCTCCGTAGTAAGAATGGACGAGTTGGAAGAAGCAGGTTTCTTATTTGGACAAACAAGTCTTGATAACTTCTTCTTCTTCGATGGTGATGAGGATATGTTCAAGCCATCTGTGAAATTCACAAAAGAAGATATGGATGGTTGTACAGGCACACAAACAGTAGTGTTTAGAGTAGCAGATGGATTTGGCAACTACAACTACTGTATGGTACAGGTAGAATTGCAAGATAAGATTCCACCAGTGGCAGAAGCAAAAACTATTGCCTTAACTTGTTTTGATACTTTGACGACTAAGATATCAGAGGCATTGAGTTCAAGTGATCCGAATGGCGCTATTCAAGAAGTTTTTAATACAGCAGGAGCGTTTTCTGATCCTTCGAGTGCATTGTATCTATTGAACGAAGGCGATAATTGTGGCAATACTAGGGTATTAATAGATCAATTGGATGATAATGCCTACGATATCACTTGTAGAGGCGGTAGTTTCTCTATGGTTTATCAGTTAGTAGATGCTTGTGGTAATGTATCACTTCCTGCAAAAATGACGGTAACGTTTGATAATGATTTTCATGACTGGGTGATGGAGTTTCCTGAGGATGAATTACTAACCTGCGATAGAAGAATCAGCCCTAGAAGGTTAGCACCAACTGAATTTTATGTGCCAAGCCGACCAAGTCGAGGTATTCTTCAGTACAATAATGGTTGCGATCATTGGTCGATGGAAGTTAAAACTGAGCGATTTGAGGCGGCAGAAGATGCTTGCTATCAATTAGTGCACACTTATCACTTTATCAATTGGTGTACGTGGAATCCTAACTACACGGAGCCAGCAGTGGTAGAACGTCCAGATTCGTTAATTGATCGTCAAATAGTGATTGGCTATTCAGATCGTTACATCAACACGAGTGCAATTCAAGGAGTAGAGTTAGACGATGATGATAATATCATTAGTCCACTAGGGAGGGATGGACTCAACGATTTTGACGATAAAACAGATGATGAGTTTAGCCAATATAGAACAGATTTGACAAAAGGATTTGATGGTGATTTTGTGTTATTTGAGCAATATGATCGGCCTTACGGCAATATTCCAATATATGAAGTATTCGAGTTTGTGGAGGATACACTTACAGGAGGAACTATTCAAATAGATACTATACCGACATGGTATGTTAGCGCACAGGAATATGGTAATTTCATTTATCGTCAGATTATAAGGGTATATGATAATACTGCTCCTGAGGTACAGGTGGAGTCGTATGATATTTTCTGTGGAGGTAATAATGAAGCTTCAGGTGATGCTTGTACTGCACCAGTTGAAGTAATCTTTGAAATTGAAGATCCTTGTGAAGCAACGGAGACCTTGAATTTAAGCTATCAGTTAAAACCATTTGGTGAAAATGTCATTGACGATCCTTTTGGACAGATCGAAGCATTGGGTGAAGGACGTTTCAGAATTTACGGGGACTATCCGATACAAATAGGTGGTGATACCACAAATCATAGCTTCGTGATTACAGTGCAAGATGCTTGTTTCAACAAGACAGAATTGGAAGTACCATTCCAAGTAGTAGATTGTAAAGCACCAACGCCTAAATGCGTATTTGGCTTATCTGTGGATTTAATGCCGACAGGTGAGGTGATGTTGTCGGTAGATGATTTCGATAAGGGAAGTTTCGATTTCTGTACACCACAAGATCAATTAGTATTGAACTTTGCTGATCCCGCTATTCATTCGGATTCGACAATTCGTACTTTCCGGTGTGTGGATGGAGAAATTGGTAGAGTGGCAGTACAACTTTGGGCAATGGATAGGGCAGGTAATACTGCTTTCTGTGAAACCTTTGTAGAGATACAGAACAACAGCACCAACACAGAGTGTCCGAATGGCAATGTCGGTGCAAGTGTAGAAGGAATAATTGCAACCGAGTTGAATGTAACAGTAGAAGCTGTGGATGTTCAGTTATCTGGAAATGCAGCAGCAAATGACAGAACGGGCGAAAGTGGCTGGTATGATTTCTCAGCTTTGCAACCTGCTTATGACTACACAGTAACACCGCACAAAGATGATGATCCTCTAAATGGGGTGAGCACTTACGATTTAGTATTGATTTCAAAGCACATCTTAAATGTGAAGACGTTTGATTCGCCTTATAAATTAATTGCCGCTGATATAAATAACTCTGGCTCAATTACGACACTAGATATGGTACAACTGCGGAGATTAATCTTGACAGTTGATACTAATTTTACTTATAATACTAGCTGGCGATTTATTCCTGCTGATTATGAATTTGAAAATTCAAGTAATCCATTTGCGGAAGACTTCCCTGAGGTCTCAAATATGAATGATATTGAGGCTCGTAGTTATACAGTTGATTTTGTGGCAGTGAAAATTGGAGATGTTAACAACTCTGCCATACCTAATTCAGCGATTGCGGAAGGGCGATCTTTTGCGGACGTAGCTACACTTAATATGACTAGTGAGCTATTGGACGAAAATGGATTAATGTCTGTCCATTTTGAGCCAACCGAATCATTGATGGGTTATCAATTTACGCTAGATTATGACCAGACACAGTTTGAGTTGAATAGCATTTTGGAGGGAATCGTGAAGTCAAATCAAATAGCGCACTTCAAAGATGGAATAATCACGGTGAGTTGGAACGGAGATGCTAGTAGGGATCGTGCATTTAGTTTAATTTTCGATGCGAATGGTCAAATCGAACTAGCTGATGCAATTAAGTTGAGTACGGAGAAGACAATCGCTGAGGCTTATGATGTAAATGATAACATACTTGGACTAGAATTGAGTAATGGAAATGATCTTCGTGATGGGTTTAAATTGTATCAAAATAAACCAAATCCATTCAAAGAGGCGACAACTATCGTCTTTGAATTGCCAAGTAGTACAAAAGCAGAGCTGACTATTCACGATATGAGAGGTCAATTAGTCTATCGAATTAAACAACAATTTGAAGCAGGCAAGCAAAAACTGATAATTAACCAGAAGCAACTGCCGACAGGAGTATTGTACTACACACTTTCGACAGATGAATTTACGGCAACTAAACGAATGATCTTAATAAAATAAATCGTTGCGACAAAATAATCATACAATCCGAATGATAAATCAAATTTGTCATTCGGGTTTTTTATTTTCAGAACTATTACCAACTTTACGCCTCATTAGTTTACATCAGATGATCTAATCATTGCTTATGCAAATTCAGCCGTCGAATATACTGCTACCTAATCTTGCTCATATTACTTCACTCGATCAGTTTTGGGATAGGACTAAATACAATTTTAATTCACTCCCAACCAATGAAGTATTTACTAAATCTGAAAATCCAGCTTTTTACATTTACAAAATCCAGTCGGGTAATATCGCTTATCAAGGAATAACCGGAATAGTGCCTATTCAAGCCTATCTTGATGGTGAAATTAAAGGACATGAAAATACGCTAGAATACAAAGAGCAGCGACAGATAGAACTGCTCCAAGAGCGAAATGTACAGGTAAAACCTGTTTTGTTGACTTATCCCGCTGTACCGTCTATTGAGCATTGGATTCAAGCACAGCAGGAAAAAGAACTTCTTTTAAAAGTCAGAATGGGTAAGCAAGAGCATCTACTTTGGAAGGTTGATTCCCCTCGTGAGATTGCTGTTATTCAGTATCTGTTTCGCCAACATGTTCGACAAACTTATATTGCGGACGGACATCATCGAACCGCAGCAACAACTGAATACGCTCAAACTGTTAGTCATCCTGTTTACTTATACTGTGCGCTATTTTCTTCTTTGCAAATTGATATTTTGCCATTCAATAGAATAGTAGATGGAGTAAGGGAACGCTCTTTGCAAGGTTTAATGGAACATCTGAGGCAGTGGTGTGAAGTTAGCGAGATCAAGCCCTATGATGAAGGTGTATCCATAAACATAAAGATGTATGTTCAACAAAAGTGGTATAATTTGAAGTGGAAAGCATCTATTTTAGCTCAACGCCAGGAAGAAGGTAGATTAGATGCCGCTTTATTAGACTTAGAAGTTCTAAAGCATCTGATGCAGGTAGATGATATTCGCAATAATGAGAAGGTGCAGTACATAAGTGGGGATGATCTAAATTTTGAGAAGCTCCGAAGGAAAGTAGATCAGCATCCTGATCGAGTAGGCTTTTGCTTGCCTTCTATGAGTTTCCAAGATTTTATGGCAATCGTAGATAGAGGCTATAAATTACCTCCAAAATCTACTTGGTTCAAACCTAGAATGTTAAACGGCTTATTAGTATATGAATTAAAATAATTTTAGGCGTCTTCCAAAAATTGGCTAAGGGTGAGTTCGAATCCTTCGAGCACGTTTTCGCCTGAGAGCGGCACATCGAAAGTAGGTACTAATTCTATTGTTCCATTGATTCTGTAAATAAAAGTTTGCTGATTTTGAGGATCAATTAACCAGCCTAGGCGAACGCCATTTTCTATATAAGCTTGCATTTTTTCTTTTAAGCTATCAAGGCTATCATTTTCAGATCGAATTTCAATAACGAAATCTGGAGAAATATGTGCAAATCTTTTGCGCTCTTCTTTAGGTAGTGCTTTCCATCTCTCAAGCGCAATCCATGAAGTATCTGGACCTCTCACAGATGAATCAGGCAAGGTAAAGCCCGTGCTAGAGTCAAAAGTTTTACCGCTTTTAGTTGTTCTATTCCAGTGTTCCACTTCGTAGGAAATATCCATATTTAGCCCACCTCCTTCCGTACCTGTTAAATCCATAATTACAATGTTTCCGTTGGCATCACGCTCAATATGAAACTCGTCATTGATTCGACAAAATTCAAAGAATTGTTCATCCGTAAAACGATCCGCTCCTTTTAATTTAATTACATCTGTCATGTCTTCATTTCAAGTTCCTAATTGTAACGCCCGTAGGTTATTTTTGGATGAATAAGCTAGCAGAAAAATAAGAAACTAACATCAATATTTATCTGGTAGCAATATTAACTCAAGTTACATGATTTCCTCGATGCTCCATCAGATTCAACATTTTTATGGTGGCTTTAATAGCAGCAATAGCTTGGTCTGAGTCCAAGCCATTGGTCTTAAAACTCCTTCCGCTATCCATTTTCCAAGTAATAGTTGTATGGCAAAGTGCGTCTGTTTTACCACCTGGTGGAATGGTTACTGCATAATCTATTAGTTTAGGATAAGGCTTTTCCAACTCATCGTAAATGTTCCAAAGTGCATTCATAAACGCGTCATATTGTCCGTCACCTGAGGCAGTTTTTTCATGAGTTTTGCCATTAATTAAAATACTGAGTGTAGCAACAGATTGTAAGCCAGCAGCTACTGATAGATTATAATTTTTGATTTTGATTTTTTGTTCAATCTGTTCATTTTTCAAGACGTCTGAAATGATGTACGGTAAATCATCTGTTGTAACCTTTTCTTTTTTATCGCCTAGTTCATTTATTCTCTTAGTGAGCTTTTTCATGGACTCCACATCAAGCTCAATACCCAGTTCTTCTAAATTCTTTTTGATACTAGCTCTGCCTGCTAATTTCCCAAGTGCATAAGTGCGTTTTCTATTGAACCGCTCAGGCGTTAAATCATTGAAATAAAGGTTCTTCTTGTTATCGCCATCTGCATGAATGCCGCTCGTTTGTGTGAATACAAATTCTCCTATCAAGGGTTTATTGCCCGGAATGCGTATCCCTGAAAAAGATTCTACTATCTTACTAACTTGATATAATTTTTTTTCATCTACTGACAGTTGCAGGTTCAAATGGTCGTGAACTATGCCAATTACACTTGAAAGAGGCACATTGCCAGCACGTTCGCCAAGCCCATTTAGCGTGGAATGAATACACGTTATACCTGCTTTGATAGCTGCAAAAACATTAGCCGTTGCTAGATCATAGTCATTGTGTGCATGAAAATCAAAGTTTAGGCTAGGATATTTTTTAATTAATGAGGAGCAATATTGAAAAGTATCTTCGGGATTTAGTATGCCCAATGTATCGGGTAGCATAAATCGATTGATACCCTCTGCTTTTAATTCATCTAATAAAAAGAAAACATAATCAGGACTATTTTTCATTCCGTTTGACCAATCTTCAAAATAGATATTTGTTGTGATCCCTCGTTTTTTAGCTTCTGACAAGATGCTCTTTATGTCTGCCAAATGCTGCTCTTTTGTTTTACGCAGTTGATGGGTACAATGATTTTCAGAGCCTTTAGTTAGTAAATTTAGGACTTGAGCACCTGATTCCTCCATCCAGTCCAATGAGCGAGAGCCATCAACGAAGCCTAATATTTCAATGCGATTATGGTATCCATGTTTTTTCGCCCAATCTACGATGTGCCTCACAGCCTTAAACTCGCCTTCTGAAACATGTGCCGAAGCAATTTCAATGCGGTCTATTTTCAATTCTTCCAATAGCAGTCGAGCAATTTGCAATTTCTCACTATCTGTGAAAGACACACCTGATGTTTGTTCGCCATCCCGTAGGGTAGTGTCCATTATAGTTATCTTCATTGACCTATTTTTTTTGCTTTTCAGTTGATTTTGTTGAATGCCTCTAGGTCTCTCAATTTGTTGACTATGCTACCTCTATTTTCTTACGCTCAAATATAATTGGCTCTGTTGTTTTGATCTGATTTTTGTAATAAAGATTTAAGCCTACTTTTTTCTCTTTCTACAATGGAATAGCGCAGAACATTATCAATTTAATGTATTGTGAATAAGTGTTTTTCAAATTACCGGAAATCTACTTGCTCTAGTATGCGCTCTAGATCTACATTTTCAGCAATGAGTTCAATTGCTTTTTGTACTTTCCAAGGGGTAGCACGATTAATCTTCACTTCGATATTACTATATTTAAGCACTACTCCAAACGTATCTAAAGAGGTTCTAATCAAAGGGATTTGATGCCTTTTGATGTAGTCAAGCGACTTTATTTCTAGCTCTCCCTGACCAGTTGCTATGATACCTGAAAGTGGTGATTCTTCTTGACCACTGAGTTTTGATATTTCTTGGATTTTAAGCAAAGCATTATCAACCAATCGAGAACTCACCACTAGTAATAAATCACTAGAACTTGTCAATCGCTCCGCATCAATGAGAGATCCTGCCACAATATCTTCTACTTTATTTCCCAATCGGTCACCATTATAAATTACGATGCCATTTACTGCGTTGCAAACGGTCTTCATCAAGGGGAAAGCTAAACTCTTATCATAAGGCAATACGCCCAGTAAAGGGATATTCATTTCTTTTAGCTTCTTGCCAACATAGTAGCGTACTTTGTCTATTTTATTGGACTTAACTTTGTTGATAATGACCCCTAGTAGAGGCACTTGCTTCTGTTCAAATTTTGCTACGCAAAGACTTAACATATCAACAGTGCTACCAATTCCCCCTTCTACGATCATGACCACTCCTGCATTGAGCATTTTAGCAACATCTGCATTAGACAGATTCACGACACTTCCAACACCTGGATGCCCCGTTCCTTCATAGATGACTAGCTCTTTACTAGGTTCTATTATGCTGGCTGCATATTTAATTTGCTCAGGATAGTTGTAATCCTCAGGATTTTCGATAAAAGCGGAAGTGGCTCCTTTTCCAAGAATGACTGGGCTATGAATATTTCCCACCAATTCAAAGTCCATCACATCCGAAAATAGCAAAGCATCCTTATCTACTTGAATACTATTGAAATCTATAGATTTTTGTCCTACTGGCTTGCAATATCCAACATTGATTCCTTCATTTTTGCAGGCGGTTACTAGCCCAAGTGTTGAAGTCGTTTTGCCTACGTGTTGTTTTGTCGCTGCTACATATATGCTTTTTACGCTCATCCGTTGATTTGTGTTAGTTTATTAATACAAGGTAAGCAGAAATAGCGAAAAGCGTAGTAGAAATACCTGAATGTAGAGAGGTTGGTACTAAAATTGTACTGAACTCGAATTAGTGTAAATGATTGATTAGATAACCAAAGTTTAAATTTTCTTTGGCAACGCAGCACAAAATTTTAGGTGCGTTTACCTTGCTTCTTAAGACTCATACTCAGATATTCATTAATAGATTTCTCATCCAAAACACCAATTACTTTACCCTCTTGTACAATTGGTACTATTGTGAAACCATTTTTTTGCATCATCTGTGCTGTTTCTAGGAGAGGAGCATTGTGTTCAACAGGTTGAAAAAGTTGATTCATATGGTGAATGACTTCTGACTGCGTATCTTCCTGCTTTTCGGCTTCTTCTATAAATGCTTGATGTAGTACGCCCACAACTTCATCGTTTTCGTTGACGACTATAAAGTTATCCTCTTTCTTAATACCTCTCACTATAAGTGCGGTGCGAATTGTGTCGTCTAAATCAAATTTTGTAAAGTCAGTACGCATCGCTTCGGATACTATTACAGATTTCAGCATGCCCTCACTTTTAACGGCTCGGTACTCCTGCATAGCTGATAGGAAAATGAATACGCCAAGTAGCGTAAAAACTGGATTTTGAAAAGGATAAATGCTTCCAACAATGAATAATCCTGCAAAGATTTGACCAATTATGGCAGCTACTTTGGTTGCTTTGACTTTACCTAATTTAATAGCAAGTAGAGAGCGTAGAATTCGCCCTCCATCCATTGGAAAGGCAGGAAGTAAATTAAAAATAGCTAATGTGATATTTAGAAAGATCAAGTACGGAACAAAAGTAGTTGCGTTAATAGAACCTGCATTGACGAGTTGTCTTTCCACTTCTGCAAACGGTGTCCACAGGAAAGTAATGCTCAAAACCAGTGCAATTGCGATGTTAACCAATGGACCAGCCGCAGCAATTAAAAACTCTTGTATTGGCTTATCAGGTAGGCTGTCTAATCTTGCTACTCCTCCAATGGGCAGCAATACAATATCTTTGGTGTTCACACCATAGACTCTCGCAGTGAGTGCATGACCGTATTCATGTAGCACGACACAAACGAATAAAGAGAGCATCATTAATCCTAGCCATGCTGTTCCTGCGGAATCTAGTCCACTAGAATAACCTGAATATAGCACCCAAAAAATAATGAGTGCAAATGACCAGTGTAATAGCACTGGAATACCGAAAAGTTTTGCTATCTGAAAAGTGCCACGCATTTGTTTGTATTAATTGTGGACATAAAATTAAAATATGACAATTCAAACAGCAAAAGCCGTAGAGTTGTTGTTTATATTTTTATTAGAATGGGCTATGCTCTAAATATTTCATAATCTAACTATTCTATTTATGGACTACACATTATATAAAGTTATTTGTGTAAATGAGATAAGAGAAATCCTGATAGCCTTCTTTAGTGAGTATCCTTTCGATACTTTTGAAGAACTAGAAGGAGGTTTGTTAGCTTACATTCCTACTACTGCTGAGACTCAATTTGTACAATCGTCCATAGCAGATTTGAAAACGCAGTTTGAGTTTGATTATGACACAGAGCTAATTCCTGCTCAAAACTGGAATGCTGTCTGGGAATCTAACTTTCAACCTATTATAGTAGATAACTTTTGTGCTTTGCGAGCCGACTTTCATCCGCCGATTACTTCCGTTAAACATGAATTAGTTATTCAGCCTAAGATGGCATTTGGCACAGGGCATCATGCTACCACTTTTCAAATGATGCAGCAGATGCAAGCCATTGATTTTAAGCATAAATCTGTATTAGATTATGGTTGTGGGACAGGTGTTTTAGCAATTCTAGCAGCAAAAGAAGGTGCAGCAAAAGTGGATGCGATTGACATAGATGAATGGGCGTATGAAAATACTTCAGAAAATGCCAGCATCAATCAAGCTAGGGATATCAATATTTTAAAGGGAGATATTACAAGCGTAAGCGACCAAACTTATGACATCATCCTCGCAAATATAACATTTAACGTAATTTTCAACTCTTTAGACACGTTATCAACCATGACGGTAAATAAAGGTCTATTGCTAGCGTCAGGCTTTTTTGCAGAAGATGTAGCAGCATTAGAACTGCAAGCTCACAAAAATGGCTTCAAAAATACCAAGACAACACACAAAGACAAATGGGCTTGTGTGCTATTCGAGAAAATATAATAAAATCACTCCATGTATAAAATTATTTCCACATTTACGACTGTCCTATTTGCTATGCAGATACAATATGCTCAGTATCAGCTAGATCAGTTCTCCACAAATCCATCTGAATACTTGTCGCAGTTGGAAGAGTTCATGACTTTCAACAAGCGCGAAAATTTAATAGAGGCTTATGAAGGATTTGAAGCCGTATTTATGAGTGGCTTATTTACAGCCGAAGAGCAAGATACAGTCATTGCTATAAGCAATAAAATGCTGAGCTATCGAATGACGGCAAGCCCCTTTTTTGAGAACTACTTAACAGCTTTGCAGCACGTTAAAAAAAGTAGTGAACAACCAGAGCAGCAATTCAAAGATTGGAGCAATATCCTCAATCAATCACTACAAGATATTGAAAATAAAAGCACTAAAAAATATGGTAGTTTCCTAGAATTTTCACGCTACTTTTTTGAAAACCAAACACTCCGATACTCAAAAAATGGTACTTCTTGGTCTGCTAAAAACGCCAAGTATAGCATTTTGTATGAAGAACAGCCCATTATTCAATTTGAGACAACTGATCTGCTCGCTACTCGAAGAGAAGATAGTCTTCGCATCATTCAAACAAGCGGGCGATATATTCCAGCCGAAGAGCAGTGGATAGGTCGAGGAGGTAAAGTCAACTGGAGCGATCGCTTTGGTCAGGATGTGGAGGTGTTTGCTGAATTTAAAGATACTTTTTCGATTAGTTTAGATGCAGGACTTTACAGGGTTTCTAAAGCGTTACTTTACTATCCAAGCTACTTCGGGGAACGCAAAATGCTGGGTTCTTTTGAAGACAAAGTAACGGGCAGGGGAGAAGATTCACCTTATCCTGCTTTTGAGTCGGAAGAAAGCGTATTAAAAATAGATAAAATTGGACAAGGCATTTATTTCACGGGAGGTTTTCGATTAAATGGTCTGACTGTTTATGGCTACGGTACAAAAGAACAGCGAGCAACCCTGAAAGTATATGACGAAAAAGAGGAGAATTTGCTTTACAAAGGAGCTTCGGAGTTGGTCATCATCAAACATGGAGCATTTCTACTAGGAGATCGCGTAGAGTCCACTTTATATTATGGACAGGATTCGATTTATCATCCATCGGTGAGTATTCGTTTTGATATATTGAAAAAACAGCTCCAACTCAAGAGAGGTGATCGCGGAAGTGATCGCAATCCATTCTTTAGCTCAGCGCATCAAATGACCTTCGATGCCGAGAATATTATTGCCTATTTGCCACAAGATTCTATTGCCATTGGTAAGCGTGGTATTGCACTGACTGGACAGCCAGAGGCTAATTTTGAATCACTTAAATATTTCAATCAATCCGCCTTTCTGAAAGCACAAAATATTGGAGATAACAACCCACTTGCCATTATTGCCGTAACTTCTGAACGAGAAGGTTTACGAGCGTTGGATGCTAGTTTAATTGCTCGAAGAATCAATGCTAAATTTACGGAGGAAAATATAAAACCCCTACTTTATGAGTTGATTGCACAAGGCTTTGTGGACTACGACGAGGACGAAAGTAAGATTATTGTTAAAGATAAACTCGTTCATTATGTAAAGGCAAATGCCAAAAAAGTAGATTATGACGGACTGAATATTACTTCCACAAGTGATACAACTAATGCCACTCTGAATTTAAAAAATAACGAACTCACGATTGCAGGCATCAAGTATATCGAGTTCAGTCCTGTTCAAAAAGTAGCTATTATTCCAGATGATGGAAAAGTGATCGTCAAAGAAAACAGGGACATGACAATTGATGGTAAGTTATATGCAGGATATAGCATCATGGAGGGCAAGGGGTTCAACTTTAACTATGATAGTTACAATATCAATTTGGATTCTGTTGAGCTATTTGATTTGTATGTACCAACGGGTGGATTGGATGAAAATAATGAGCCAGAGTCTATCAAACTGGGTTCTAGCTTGGAAGGTCTTAATGGAGTGTTGTTGATTGATGCGCCTTCCAATAAGTCGGGTACGGAGGATATTGAAATTTTTCCTTCCTTTCAAAGCAAACAAAACTCATACGTTTACTACGAGCGAGACGAAATACAACAAAGCGCATATAAAAGGGATTCTTTTTATTTTAAGTTGGATAAGTTTAGTTTTAATCACTTGGATCGCTTTACGCCAAGAGATGTTAAATTTAAAGGTGAGCTTGTATCCTTTGATATTTTTGAACCTTTTCGAGAAGAATTAGTAATTAGAAAATCTGACCAATCACTTGGTTTTGAGCATAATACACCAGAAAGTGGTCATGGGTTGTATCAAAATCGAGGTAACTTTACAGGCTTGATAGATTTGAGTAATGCTGGTCTATTGGGCAAAGGTGATCTAACTTATTTAGGAGCATCTGTGCACTCAGAAGATATTGTATTCCGACCTTATCAATTGACCGCTAGTGCGAATACTTTTAATCATGATGAAGACAGAAATGCGGCAACTGAGGTACCACAAGTAGTAGGTATAGATGTTAAAATTGATTGGAAGCCTTATCGAGATAGCATGTATGTCCAAACCGAAGAAGAGGCCTTTGATTTATTTCAAGCAGGTTTGCATACTTTGGAAGGAACTTTGGTGGTCTCGCCCGGTGGTGTAAAAGGAATCGGTCAATTGGACTGGGATCAAGCTGTCATGCAGTCTTCTCTGTTTAACTTTGGCGCATTTTCAGCGGAGGCTGATACCACTACACTTAAAATTAAAGCACTAGAAAAAGAGGCAATAGCACTTAGCACGTCTAATGTGAACGGTAATGTCAATTTTGACATGAATAAAGGCTATTTCAAAGCTAACGATGAGTTCCTACTGACGAGCTTACCCTACAATCAATACGAGACATCCATGAATGAATTTGAGTGGGATATGAAGGAAAAAAGAGTGGACTTTAAATCTGACCCTTCACAGTTGGGGACATTTCTTTCTATTCATCCAGATCAAGATTCTCTCTTATTCAACGGACAAAATGCTACTTATAACTTAATTAACAGCGAGTTAGCTATTAATGGAGTACCTTATATTGAAGTATCTGATGCTTTTATTTATCCTGATAGTGGATTGGTGAAAGTCTTGCCCAATGCAACATTGACTACTCTGGAGAATGCCCGAATAGTGGCGAATACAACCAACAAAAATCATGTCATCAATCGAGCTACAGTAGATATATTGGGCAAGCGCGTCTATCAAGCGAGTGGATTTTACGAGTATAACATTGGCGACAGAGCGCAAGAAATTACTTTTCAAGATATTCAAGGAAAACCTGTCGGCAAAGGAAGTTACAAAGAAAAACAAAGTACTACTAGAGCAACAGGAACAGTTCAAGCAGCAGATTCGTTTTATATTGATGTCAAAACTGAATTTCAAGGAACAATTGAGTTAAGTGCGGAATCGAAAAACTTATTTTTTGATGGTTTTGCGAAGCTCAAAGCAGATAAACTTCCAATTGCCGATTGGTTTAGAGTGCGTTTTGAAGGAGATAAAAAAGATTTAAAAATTCAATATGACGAACCCAAAAATGAAGAGGGCATACCATTGCAAACAGGTTTTTTCTTGAGCAAAGAAACGGCTTATGCTTATCCTAGCATGATAGCTCCTTTGTATTTCAGAAAAGATAGAGATTTACTACTTGTGAAGGGTGTTGTGGATTATGACCCAAACAAGGATGCTTTCATTTTTGCAGACTCCACTAAGATGTACGATGAAACGGCGCTGACTGGGAATTATCTAGTATTCAATAATTCCACAGGCAAGGTGAGTGGCGAAGGCAAATTTAATATTGGTTCAGGCTTGAAATACATAAATGTTGCTGCTGCTGGAACAATAGAAACAACTATTGTTCCAAAGGATTCTAACGCACTCGTGCCACCCTATGAGGTAACGGCTGAATTGATGGCAGCCATTGATCTAATTGTTCCCGATAAGTTGATGGATATAATGATAAAAGATTTTCAGTCGGGCAGCTTTGACGCAAAGCCAGTTAATTTTATAAGAGAACCCATCTTTTACAAAAAAGCAACCGCTGAACTATTTACAATGGATAAAGATTTGGAGGCTACACTAGCAGGTGTAAACTTGGGTACATTGAACTTACCTTCCAAGCAAAATAAGCATACCTTTGTATTTGCTAAGCTACCCTTAAAATGGAATCAAGAATACCAATCTTTCGTAACGCAGGGTAGTCGTATTGGACTAACGAGCATCAAAGGGGAGCTATTCAATAACGTCTATAAAGGATATGTAGAATTTAGAATGCCAACAAATGGAGATGATCGGTTATACATTTATTTAGAATCTAGCACTGGGACATCCTATTACTTCGGATTTAAACAAGGTATTTTGAGTTTGACTTCCACCAACACTGCATTTATGCAAGCTGCAGAAGAACTAAAAGCAAAAGATATTATCTTGAAAATGGATGATGGAGAAACCTACGAAATTCAACTAGTAAGTTCGACCACTGCCAACATGTTTGTCAATCGAGCCAAAGCTGCTCAATAATCGCTCCTGCTAATTATGAGATTACTGCCGTTCTTTTTTTTCATATTACACATAATTCCAACCTCTGCCCAGTTGGATAGCTGCTCGATTTTTCCTAATCAAGATAGCATTTTTATTCAATCAGACTGTGATCAGCGAGCCCTCATTTGTACTAATATCAGTTCAGAAGCGATTAATAATTATCAATTCAAAAATAGGGGACGCATCGTTGAAGCAACGCAAGATTGCAACTTTGATACATTAAGTTACTATTCTGTACAAGGCTCGGTTATACTAGTAAATATTTTTGCTCCTTTTTTTGTAGATCGCTGGCAGGTGAACGATACGTACTATTCTGGCAGTTTTAGTCTTATTCCTCAACTGATTGATTCATTAAATACTTGGGATATAGATGGCAACTGGGTTTTTAATGAAACTAAAAGTCGTATTGAAGGAGGTAGCCCTGATAATACTTACGGTGATCTTCTAATAGAAATTTTACTACTCAACACTTCTGCTAACTTTCGATATGTAATAGAGTATATGCCTCAAAGCAAAGGCATCGCTTTACCTGTTGGAGAACATCTGCTCACTGCTAATAATAACGATTTTCAATGTAAAGATACCCTCTTCGCAGCAGTTGTCTGCACAACTGCAGACACAATGTACTTAGAAATGCAAGCCAATCAAACCAAAACGATCTGTTTTGAAGCTACTGAATTAGTAGGCGAGATTACTAACATATCTACACCTGAGAATGTACTAAATTTTGACTGGACCTACCTAAGTGATGGCTGCATCGAGTTGACGGGAAAAACAATTGGTAACGACACTATGCCCTTTATTGCTTGTGATAAATATGGCATTTGTGATACTACTTTCTTAATTTATAATATCAATACAACTGTAAATAGTGCTCGGCAAACTACCCTTCGAGTAGGAGAGACAGGACGCTTTTGTATCAATCCCAGAACAATTGGGCTGCCTGGTGATATTATTTCATTTACTAATGCTTGTCGGAATGCTACAACTGGTAAGGCAACTTTTGCATTCGACAGGGAAGGGCTTTGCATGAGGTTTCAAGGAACAGCAATCGGCAAAGATTCTGCTTGTATTGCTATTTGTGACAACTTTGGTAATTGCGATACTATTAACTATCGGCTTCATATTGTAGAACCAAGTTTTGTAAAAGATACTATTTTGACTAATTACGATACTCTTACTTATTGTTTAAGTACGGAAAGTCTTACAGGAAGGTCTATTACAATCGAAGAAGACTGTCGAAATAATTACAAACAAGAAATTATTAATTACGAGATTGATCCCAAGAACTTCTGCATTACTTACACTGGCGTTCAAAATGGATGCGATAGCCTTTGTGTATGGCTGAGAGATGAACTCGGTAACGCTGCGCTGACGGTTCTACAAATTTGTGCTACTCAGCCTCAACCTAGTTCGGTAGAGAAAAGACTTTATATTAACCAAACTATTGAATTTTGTGTAGATACTTCGGAATTGCCCGGGTTAATTACAGATTTCTACAACTTTTGCCCTTTGTCTTCTGGGGAAATTGCTGATTTCTTTATTCATCGTGATTATTGCGTAGAAATTTCAGGATTAACACTAGGAAAAGAACAAGCCTGTTTAGTGATTTGTGACGATCTAGGATTTTGTGACACCACCTACCTTACTGGAGCAGTTATCCCTTACCCATTTCCTCCTGATGCCGTTAATGATACTACTGCCACGGATCAAGAAAATTCAATCATTATTCAAGTTCTATCCAATGACGATCTAACTGGAGGGAATAGCTATATCGAAATTGCTAGTCCGCCGAAATATGGTGTAGTCATTCTAAACGATGACGGAACAATCACTTATTTTCCTGATGCTCAATCTTGCCGTGGCATGGATACATTTTCTTATTTGCTCTGTAATGCAAATGGCTGTGATAATGCAGCAGTAACTGTGGAAGTAGACTGCGACGGAATAGAAATATTTACAGGTTTTTCGCCTAATGGTGATGGCATTAACGACTACTTTTTTATTGCCAATATCGAATCTAATCCAATAAATACCCTACAAATTTTCAATCAATGGGGAAATATGATTTACGAAAAAGAAAGCTATCAGAACAACTGGGACGGACGTTGGAACAATAAACTTTTACCCGATGGCACTTACTATTATTTACTTGAAATAGAAGTAGAAGGCAAAAAAACAACTTATCGAGGAAGTGTAGAATTGCAACGCTAAAATGAAGTACAAAAAAATCAGTGCTGCATTTTTTCCAACAAACGCTTTACTTTTATCGTTAAGAAATAACTTGTTTCTTTAATTAACTGCTACATTATGAGAGGTCAGAATGCTTTTTTGTTCTTTTTAATGCTTATTACTTGGCGAGCAGAAGCACAAGTTCGAGTTTCTGATCAGGAGATTAAGCAACAAGGAACGCTGATAGATGCAAGTAGAGAAAAGTTGTTAGGAAATTATGATGAAGCGACTAAACTTTATGAAGAACTCATTAAGCTAGATCGAAAAAACGATGTAGCGTGGTTTGAGTTAGCACAGGTACAGGCTCGGCAAGAAAAATATAATGATGCCATTCGCTCTGTTCAAAAGGCAATCGAGCTAAATGACAACAATATATGGTATCCTCTATTTTTGCTTGAAGTATATGATTTTTTAGAGCGGGATGTTGAAGCCGCTGCCATTTATGAAGAAATGGTTAAACAAAGTCCTAAAAATGAAGAATATTATTTCAAGTGGGCTTATCACTTAATTCGGGCACAAGAAATTGAGGCAGCCATAAAAGTATATGATAAATTAGAGGATCAAATAGGGGTTAATTCAGAATTAACTACCCGTAAACATGCCTTATACCTTGGGGTGGGAGCATATAAAAAAGCAGAGAAAGAGCTAGAGCAACTCATCAAAACCTATCCTGAGAATACAGATTATCTGCATTTACTGGCAGCTTTTTATATCCAAATTGGAGAGGCAAAACAGGCAGATCAGGTATTTAGAAATATCCTAAAACTTAATCCTAAGGATGCAAAAGCACAGTTAGCTGTACAGGGTGGGGCATCAAATAGCAATGCTTTGCAAAACTTAAAACCTATTTTTGCTAATGAAGCAATCAATATTGATTTAAAAATCAAAGAATTATTACCATACATTCAAAAAGTAGCTGAGGAGAATGATGCAGAGCTAGCCCAAGAAGCTTTAGAACTTTCAGCACTACTGACTACTACACATCCAAATGAAGCAAAAGCATTTGCTGCTCATGCGGATTTGTTGTACCACAGTGGTAATTTGTCAACAGCCCAACTCAATTACGAGCGCACCTTAGCGTTGGATAACACCGTTTATTCCGTTTGGGAGCAGCTTTTGTATCTATACGGTGAACAAAAAAATTACAAACTACTCATTCAAAAGTCTGAAGAAGCCATAGACTTATTTCCAAATCAAGCGAGGCTTTATTTTTTAAATGGTACAGCACAGCACTATTTAGGAGCGTATGAGGCAGCGATAGATATGCTAGAGGAAGCCTCACTAATGTCAAGCGGCGACAAAGTTCTGCAAGAAGAAATCAACAAACAACTTGTATTGAGTAAATCACAACTTAAATAGCAATCACTTTTATTTCATTGTTAACTTGTAACTATTCATCATAAATTGGCATTGAAGATTCCTGCTCAAGTTTGCCGAGCGAATAGTTGTCATTCAAATACCAAAAGGTGCAAAATAGTTACGCTAACTTTTTATTATCTATGCGATTATTCCGTCTTCATTCCTCAATATTTCTTATTGCTTTATCTTTTTCGGCTTGTAAAGCCACTAAAAAAGTAGCTGAAAAAGAAACAATAACAGCAGAAACCTTGAAACGAGATTTAATTAGCAATCAAGTGCGAACGCAAGGAATGGACGCAAAAGCCAAAGTGAGTTTTAATGACGGCTACATGTCCCAATCAGCAGTAGCGAATATTAAAATGATTGTAGATAGTCTAGTTTGGGTGAGTGTACGGAAGTTTGGATTTGAAGTTGCTAGAGCAAAAATTACTCAGGATTCTGTTTATTTTGTGGATCGCTTTAATCGGCAGTATGCCATAGAAGACCTTAGCTTCTTGAGTAAAATGTACGGCTTACCCGCCAATTTAGAAACGCTACAAGCCGTTTTACTAGGAAATCCCGTTTTTTTCTCCACTAGTCCTATGCAGCTAGACCAAGATGAGAGCTACTACAAACTATCCTCGAATAACCAGATCAAATCAACTTATTGGATTAATCGACTAAATAGAGAGCTGAGTAGAATAGATTTTCAACAGCCTGAGAACAAGCAACAAATAGAAATTAATCTAACTGACTACAAGCCACTTCCGGATAGTCAACTTTTTTCCTATATTCGTAAAATGAATGTTAACAGCCCATCCACAGGAGTCGTTAAATTGGAACTTGAATTTACGGATGTGCTAATGGATCAGCCAAAATCTATTCGATTTGAAATACCAAACAATTATTCCAAAATTGAATAAAAATTTATCTCCAACATCCTGTTACTATTTTATTTATTTAAAATTGATATTCAGAGTAGTTGCTCTAGTTTTACTATTACTCGTTAGCAGTCAGCTTACTCATGCTCAAACACGCAAAGAGCTAGAGTATGAGCGAGAACGTTTACTCCGAGAGATCGAAGCTACTAATAGCCAACTGGCGCGGGCGCAGGAGAATAGAAAGACTGTACTGGAACAATATATTTCGATTAAAAGCAGGATTCAAAAACGTCAAGCCTTAATTGCGACTTTGAGTAAGGAAGTTGAATATATAGACAAAAGTATCAGTAGAACAGATATTGTAATTGATGCACTCAATTCAGATGTGGATAGGCTATATGAGGAATACGGAAAAATGCTTCGACAGGCTTATCGCCAAAAGTTAAATGCTAGCAAATGGATGTTCTTGCTTTCAGCTACGAGTTTTAATCAAGCAGCACAGCGTTGGAGATACTTACAACAATATGATGATTATCGAAAAAAGCAAGCCCTCCTCATCAAAGAGACCAAGCGAACTTTAGAATACAAAGTGCTCCAATTGAAGGAAGATAAGAATGAAAAACAGTTACTAATTGCTAATGCAGCTCAACAGCAAAGTTTATTAAGTGCAGAATTAAAAGAAAGAAATGTACTATTAGGAAAACTGAAAGTGGAAGAAAAGCAGTTAGCAGAGCATCTTGAAATACAAGAAAATAGACGAAAACAGCTAGATGCTACGATTGAGCAAATTATTAGAACGGCTGCTAGGAAAAAGGAAGAAGATGGCAGTAGTGGCATTGCAAGAATGGAGGAAGCCGCTAAAGGATTTAGTGGAATGCAAGGAAGGCTGCCTTGGCCAGCACAGGGTGTAATTGTGAAGCACTTCGGAAAACATGCTCACCCGGAATATAAAAATGTGATGACCACTAATAATGGGATTAACATAGAAACAGCAGCAAATGCTAGTGTCAAAGCGGTTTATCAAGGTAAGGTAGTAGGAAAACAGTTTATTCCAGGTTATCAAAATATGTTGATTATAGCACATGGCAATTACTACACAGTATATTCAAATTTGGAGACAATAGCTGTCAACAAAGATGATGAAGTTATGGCTGGACAAATAATTGGTAGAATAGGAAGCGGGAAAAACGAACTGCATTTTGAAGTCTGGAAAGAAAAACAACGCATGAACCCTGCTGACTGGATTCTAAAATAAACATTAGACCAAATATTCAGAAAATAATATATTTCCAATTTTAAATCCAGCTAATAAATTGAAAATCAATATTATTAAATATTCACAATTGGTTAAACTGAAAAATATCACACAATTTGGAGCATCACCGTTTTTGGTTATTGAGTTAATTATATCTACCTTAATGAATAACTTAGAAATGGATAAGTTTACGTATTTAATTTGTGAATAAAATAAGCGTTATTTGCGGAAATTTACAAACAGAAATAAGAGTTATTTGAGAGAACACTGGTTCAGTTTTAGTTACTAAACTTAACTTTTACATGAAAGCATACGTT
>CAYWKD010000055.1:0-20011 GCA_964458705.1 uncultured Saprospiraceae bacterium
TTTTTTATCATAAATCAGCACTTTATGAAAGTATGGATAGGATTTATTGCTCTATTATTTTCCACTTGTGATATTATTAGCCCTGAATCGCCCTTACCTTCCTATATATATGTAACACCTTTTCAATTTGAGCTAAGCAACAATCAGCAAGGCAGTGCTAGTCAGAAAATAACAGAAGCATGGCTTTCAGTAGATGGCGAGTTCTTAGGGGTTTATGATTTACCCGCTAAGATTCCTATCTTGAAAACTGGAGTAGTTAATATTATACTTGAAGCTGGTGTGAAGGATAATGGCATCAGCACATTGCCAGAGATTTATCCCTTTTTCAGTTCTTTTCAAATTAGTGCAGCTTTAAGCCCTTCAAAGACAGATACTATTAGACCTACCATCAGCTACAGACCAACTATCAATTTTGCACTGATTGAAGACTTTGAAAAAAGTAGCCAAGTGTTTGTAGAGGAGTTAGATGGCAATGAAAATACTAAAGTAATGCTTACTACTGACGAAGTTTTTGAAGGGAATCAGTCTGGTATTATTGAGCTTGATGCAAGTAATCCACGTATTGCAGTAGCTTCAAGACTGAACGAAAAATTTAAAGAATTACAAGATACAGGCGTACAAGTTTATCTTGAAATGGATTACAAAACAGACGTTGAGCTTGGCGTAGGACTTATTGGACATTACAATAGCCTAAGCCAACCTAGCGAAAGACTATACGAACCTATATTATTCCCTAAAACACAGTGGAATAAAGTATATTTGAATCTTTCGGAAGTAGCTTTTGTGCTGGATGCAGATGAGTATCAAATTTCTTTTATCGCAGCACTTCCGAATGAACTCAATCTTGGAAATATCTGGCTTGATAATATTAAGCTGATTCATTTTTAGTCATTACTCACTGACCGAATATGCAACAATCAAAAACGAAAATACCACAAGTAAATTCTCCTGCACTTCCTCAGAATGGTACGCTGGCAGCCATAAAGAAAGGAACAACTCGGCAGCGAAACATTGATACGCTTGTTTATAAACTGTTTGATTTTATAGCCGCCCTACTTGCTTGGTCTATATTTTTTATCTACCGAAAATCACTAGAAGGAGGTTCTATTGATGCCATTATTTTCAATGACCAAAACTTTTGGTTTGGACTTGTCATTATTCCAACTGGTTGGATATTGCTATACGCCATATTCGATAGGTACCATGATATTTATCGAATATCGAGAATGGCAGCTTTGGTACACACCTTTTTTCTCAGTCTTTTTGGTGTTCTATTTCTTTTCTTCACCCTTCTTCTAGATGACTTTGTCAATGGCTACTCCACTTACTATCGCTCATTTGCAGCACTTTTTATTTTACATTTTCTACTAACAGTTTTGAGTAGAATGATTTTGCTCACTCGTGCCTCTCGACGGTTAAAAGCGGGTTTGATCACTTACAATACCCTCATTATCGGAGGCAACCAAAATGCAAATGAGCTTTATGAAGAAATAGTTGGGCGGGAGAAAAGTCTAGGAAACAACTTCATCGGATTTATTGATACCAATGGCAATAGTACTAATGAATTGCAGGTACATCTGCCAGTGTTAGGAAAAATCAAAGAAATTGAACAGACCATTGAACTTTACAACATAGAAGAAGTCATTATCGCTATCGAAACCTCAGAGCACAATCGTCTAAGTGAAATTCTTAATATTTTGTTTGATTTTGGAGAAAGAATACTCGTAAAAATCATTCCAGATATGTATGATATTCTTTTGGGTACAGTAAAAATGAACTATTTGTACGGCCCTGTCTTAATTGAAATTGAACAGGAATTAATGCCCAAGTGGCAACGTCTTGTGAAGCGAACAATGGATATCGTTGTTTCTTTTCTTATGCTTATACTGTTGTTACCTGCCTATGCTTACATAGCTTTACGAGTAAGGCTTTCTTCATCAGGACCTATTTTTTTTAAGCAGAAAAGAGTAGGTCTTAATCACAAGTCTTTTTACATCTACAAGTTTCGATCTATGTATGTAGATGCAGAAAAAAACGGACCTAAACTCTCTTTTGATGGCGATAATCGCTGCACTAAGTGGGGAAGTCTTATGAGAAAATGGCGTATTGATGAGCTACCTCAATTTTGGAATGTATTGAAAGGAGATATGTCTTTAGTAGGTCCTCGCCCTGAACGGCAGTATTATATTGACCGTATCATGGAGCGTGCGCCTCATTATCGCCATCTGCTTAAAGTAAGACCTGGAATAACCTCTTGGGGGCAGGTAAAATATGGCTATGCCTCCACCGTAGATGAAATGATACAGCGCTTAAAGTTTGATATTCTTTACATCGAGAATATGTCGCTGGCACTTGATATTCGCATATTGTTTTACACTATATTGGTTTTATTGCAAGGAAAGGGTAAGTAATTACTAAAAAATAATATCAGTTCTATGATTTACCAGGGCGTTGAGTAAAACATAGGATTGGATTCGACTACTAACGACAATTGTTGCTCGCATTATGCTACTGATAATACAAAAAGGCAATCCACGAAGGATTGCCCTAATCACTCTCACTAGTTTTGAAACTTAAAGCCGTTATCTGCTACACAAATATACTCGCATTTGATATATATGTTTCAAAAAACATATAACTTTTTTTAAAATTCTTATTCTTGATGTGTTGGTCGCAATAAATCAGTTACTTTTTTTACTGGATTGAAGGTAACAATGGGAACTTCTACGAAGACTGTATTCCAGTCAGACATACTTCCATTCCAAAGTCCGGGTAACTCTAGTGCCTTTAATTCTCGTCCATCCTTAGATTTATTGGCAATGAATCCTTGCTTGTGGTTCACATACTTTAATAGATCAAATTTTTCACCTTTGTAATTTTTTAAGGAACAAACAATGTCCACAGGATTGAAGTGAGAAGATGTTTTAAGCAATTCAATTTGTGCTGCATTGTTCGGATCAAATTGTGCACTCTCAACAATTTGTAGCGAGACTGTTCCATCAGGATTCTCTGTCCAGAAAGGCCCTCCTCCAGGTTCTCCTTCATTTTTAACCATTCCACATACTCGAATTGGACGGTTGAGCTTATTCCTTAAATACTCTGATTGCTCCTTGAGAGATAGTTGATGGTAAGCTGCTGGAAAGACGGTTGATAGCTGCTCTTGATAAAATTTTTCTATGGCATTGATGAGAGATTCACTTTCAGCAGCATCCAATTTTTCGAGGTAGCTAAAAATTAATTTTTGTAGCTGTAGCAATACTCCTCCAATCACTTTTTTGTAATGATAAGTCTGACCCTTAATGCGGTCTGGCACGACATTATCAATATTTTTGATAAAAACAACATCAGCTTCAAGCTGATTCAAGTTTTCAATCAAAGCCCCATGCCCACCAGGACGAAACAGAATGCGATCATCCTTCAAGCGGAAAGGCTGATTGCTCGTATCCACCGCAATTGTGTCAGTACGCGGCTTTTGTTGAGAGAAAGAAGTTTGAATATTAACCCCTAGCCGCTCATCATAAGTTGCTTTCTTACTGGCTACTAGATCTTCAAATCTACTCTGATGCTCTGGAGAAACAGTAAAATGAATCAGCACACTTCCGTCTTGTGCTTTACAATATTTTCCTCCTTCGACAAAGTGCTCTTCAAGAGGAGTGCGAGTTTGCGCTCCATATTTGTGAAACTTTAGCAGCCCTTTAGGCAAATTTCCATAGTTCAAACCCTCTGCTGCCAATAAATAATTTAGTGCAGTAGCATATTTTTTATCTGCCAATAGTTGAGATATATCTAATCCATCCTTAGCAAGTGCTGCTTTCAAATCTTCATAAAAAGCGAACTGTTGAATGCCTTCAATGGCAGTTTTAGCAACTTGGTGCTTTTCTTCATTGATTAGGGTAGCTTGGTCAGTCGTGTCGTTTACAGCTTCTACAAAAGCAAACAAATCTTTGAACATACGACTTGCTGCTCCAGAAGCAGGTATGAATTTACAAACTTCAAGTTGTGAGCTATTGGTGTCGTAAGCAACTGTGTACATCTGCTGTTCCGATTCATTGAACCTCAGTATACCCGACCCTATTGTAGCTGCTTTGGTAACTTTAGTAAAAGGGAAACCTTCCTTGAAATATTGGATTTGCTGATTGACTTGCTCAATCGAAATGCCTTTAGATTCAAACTGTTGAATATCCTGTGCTGTGAACATGATGGTGAATTTGATGGACTGGAAAGTTAAGGAAAGCCTAGCATACCATCAAACTTATGTTCTGAAAAGATTGATTATTTTTACGAGTAGCCCGTAGGGGAATCGAACCCCTCTTTCCAGGATGAAAACCTGATGTCCTAACCGATAGACGAACGGGCCAAATTGTTAATCGCTAACTGAATTGATAGTTAAAGTTGAAACCTTACTATTTCTCCGAACCAAAAATCATTATTTTTGATTCATTACTTACTTAATTTAGTAGCCCGTAGGGGAATCGAACCCCTCTTTCCAGGATGAAAACCTGATGTCCTAACCGATAGACGAACGGGCCAAATCATTGGCTATTGCTACTAGTCTTTCATTACGTAGCGGGCGTGTAAACTGCTGAAATACTATTTTAGTTCCAAGACCACACACCATATTTTAAAATGGAATGCAAATATAGAATCTTTCTTTGAAAAGGAAAACACAAGTATGACTTTCAATAGATTTTTACACTAAGTTAGCATAGCTATGCCGCTTAAAACTAGCATATAGCTGCAAGAAGATATAGAATAACCATCGTACAAGGAACTTCTAAGTACGATGGTTATAAACGATTGGCTACTCAAAAAATGAGTCATAGTTATTGTTGTCACTACGAGTCTGCTTTTGTGCTCGTGGTTGCTCTGAGTTTAAATCTAAACTACCTTCATCTAAGCCTGAATCTAGCAAACCAGATGCACTTGTATTATCGCCCATCAAGAAGATCGTACTTTCTTTTTCCCACTTTTCTAACATGGCTAGCCCTTGTTCCTCGAACACTCCATTTTGCAAATCTACTGAATTCATAAAATTAGCAGACATTTCCATGAAGCGTTCCATTTCTCCCACCTTGCTAGCTACATCGTCTGCTACGGCTTCTATGGCTTGATCGAACATAGCTCGCTTGTCTGGATCGCCAGAGATGATACTCATTGCCGACTTCATTGCCGAGTGAGAAGCACGTATGGCTTTGCGCTCTTGGTCTTTCACCGCTACTTGATCCCTTGTGTCTTCTAGTAAAATTTCAGAGTTTTTATACATCTTGTCCAAGATGCGGTGCATTACTTCCATCTTAGAATGAAGCGCCCGATATTTTGCATTGGTCTCTTTCAGTCGTGCAGCTTTTCTTGAGGAAAGAATCATTTGCTGTTGCATATCGCGCTCTCTAGCTTTGCTTGCCAACTGCAAGTTGTTCTGTATTTCTTTGTCGTTAGTCTCCATGATATTTTTCAACTTGCGCATTTGTCCTCTCAAAGCACCGATTTGTTTGCTCATTTTACGCAAGTTGTCTTCCAAATCAGAAATATAGTTCTTCAAGATTCCAATTGGATCAAGTGTAACAAATATTCCTGTTATCCAGCGCATTACGCTTTTGTACATATACCAAACTAAGTTTCGCATACGTGGGTCGAGTATCATAAAGACAATAGCTGCTAGCACTGCCAGTGAAATGGCAATCGAGACTGTGCTACTTAAAATAGCAGCAATCGCAGCCAAAATTTGAGGTAAAAATGTGACTGCAAGAAATCCTCCGCCAAGTATTAGACCTCCCATGAATATCATCCCTGTTACGCCTTCTGGACGCGACCAGAAACCTTTCTTCTTGCCTTCTGGATTGTTGAATTGAATTGTATCAGCCATGTTTCTTTTTTTGTTTGTATTGTTGAGTTGAAGAAATGTTGAACGGCTCAGTGTAACATTAAACAGTTATACAGAGAAATCTTTCAATAATTTTATAAATAATTTTCGATATTCTCCACATCATGACCAATTTGATTGATGATGCTTTGATGAGTAAATTCAAACGCATTTTTCGTCTCCTCAATTTTAGACTTTGCCTGCTGAATATGCTCATCTGCGTGGTCTATGGTAGATTGTGCTTTTGTGATGCGACTTTCTAATTCTTCAATTTTTTTTCGGTAGTCTTTTACTTGCTTTTTCAGTTTCTCTACCTCTTCCAATTTAGATTGGACACGCTGCTCCATCTGATTCTTTAACGCTCCCTCAAATTGAGTTCTTTCCTTTTCTAGCACCTGTTTATAGTGGTTTGCCGTTTTTAGCAATTTTTCTCTTGTCAATCCCATAGACATGGCTGTTGCAAAAACGGATTTGTAGGCGGTAATCTCGTCAATATCCATTGCCAGTAAGTTACCAAGAGATTGCTTAAACTCTATATAATCAAAGCCTGGTAAGTTGTTCTTTTCCAGTGCTTTAATTAAAAACGTTAAACTCTTTTCATCTAGCCCGTGTGTAGAGCCGAACATTGATTTTAGATCTTTTTGCATAAGTTGAACATCATTTCAAAGTGTAAAATACATAATCTTCAATAAATGACAAATGTTTTATGATTGCCATTTCATTCGACAGCCGTAACTATCTATTCGACGGAGGAGATGTTCGGTAGAAAAGCATTAGTAATAGACAGAGAGATAAATATTTTGAGGTAATTATCTACACGCTGCATACTTTCACAAAAAAAGAGCTACTTACGACTGCGTAAATAGCTCTTTCAGAAAATTATGTGCTGTAAAAGTTACAGAATGTTACTGTAACTTAAACTTCACTGGTAATGTAAATCTTACACGCACTGCGTTTCCACGTTGCTTACCAGGTGTCCACTTCAATCCTTCTGTATTCATCATTTCAATCACTCTTTGTGCTTCCGCTCCAGTACCTGCACCTGGGTCTCTCACTACTTGTGCATCTGTGATTGAACCATTTGTTTCTACTGTAAACTGAACCACAGCAGTACCTTCTACGCCATTCTCACGAGCTATCGCTGGATACTTAATGTTCTTGTAAAGAAATTCTAGCATCTTTGTATCAGAACACTTTTTCAACTCCGCTTTACTCAACCCTTGACCCTCACATCCAGGGAAGCGAGGCATATCCTCTACCACGCGGAAGATCTCTTCCTCTTTTGGAGCTGGTGGTGGCGGTGGCGGTGGCGGCGGTGGAGCAGCTTTGACAGGAGCTGGTGGTGCTTCTACCACTGTTTCCTCTTCAATTGTCTGATCCACAAACGTAATTTCTTCTTCTTCTTCAATTTCTTCCTCTGGCACTTCCTCAATCACCGGTGGTGGCGGCGGCGGCGGTGGTGGTGGTGGTTCTGCTGTACGAGGTGGTTCTTGAATCAACTCTTCGTCAAAATCAAGTGCATCATCTGGGATGAAAACTTTTTCCTCGTACTGCGTCCAACTAAAAGCCAAAACTACTAGCAAGGTCGAAACCGCTAATGCTACATTAAAAAAAGTACCACTCCATTTAAAAGCATTCACTTCAGGATACTTATTTCTTGCGGCAAGCGTCAAATCGCTAGAGCCTGACTCATACTTTTGGGCTAGATTACTGTCGGCACGGCCTGCCAATGTTCTTCTCATAATGAAGACAATGGCAAGAATCAATACAAAAATACCGATTACCGCACCCAGCAGTCCAGTTCCTGTTATGGCAAGATCGCTCATACTACTGAGATTTTTATTGTTTAAAAAATTATTACTAAATCCTATTACACTACTTTTTGAACTTGATCAAAAAGCAACTTTTATTCTTTTATGATTTTATTTTGCCGTAAGTAAAAGATGTAAACACTCATCGCACCTAATACATTTGCAAAAATATCGAAAATTTCAAAATATCGGTTAGGAAAAAATGCAAATTGTATAATTTCCATTAAAATACCATAAACTATACTTGTCAACACAGCATATAATAACGCTTGCTTTAACGACTTACTTTTTGCTAAAAAGACACGGACTAAAAGAAAACACAATACTGCATAAATAAAACCGTGTACTAATTTATCCCAACCTACTATGTCCCACAATGAAGCAGGTAAATTAATGTTTACTCCTATTGTAGAGAGTAATAATATTATAACTGACCAGAGAACTGCTCCCAACAAAAAAGGAATGTCTTTTCTCATGATCTTCTATTTGTATAGATGCAACTAAAAGAGATTATGGTGTGTGTCAAAGAAAATTAATTTACCATAGCTTCATAAGCAGTTGAATCCATTAAATCATCTAATTCAGACGGATCAGACATTTTGATTTTGACAATCCATCCCTCACCATAAGGATCAGAGTTGACCAGCGTTGGATCATCGCCATCGTTTTCATCTAGCTTCGCATTGAATTCAAGCACTTTTCCACTCACTGGCATAAATAAATCAGAAGTTGTTTTCACTGCTTCTATTGTGCCGAACACTTCGTTTTGTTTTAGTTCTTCTCCTACTGTTTCTACTTCCACATAAACTAATTCGTCCAACTCGCTCTGTGCAAAATCAGTGATCCCTATCAGAGCTACATTATCTTCTTCTACCTTAATCCATTCGTGTTCTTCTGAATATTTCAGACCTAAAGGAAACTCCATACTAAATTAATTTTACTGTTATTACCTCAAAGAAAGCTATTTTCTAGTTAGATGACAAACTAAATAAGCAGGAATAGATAATTTTAATGAGCTATCTTAGTCAATTCGAGCCAGTACTTCGCTCCTATTTTACATTTTATCTCTAATATCAACAATTGTGTTATAAAAAATCTGAGCCATGTAGCCATCATAAATTTGGAAACACCTCGTCACTTGCATATCTTTCACCCAAAATGCAAAAAATTACACATTTATTATTGTTGCTGTTAGCTTGTTTTATTTTTTCGTTTTTGCAGGCTCAAGAAACAACTTTACCTCCTCAGATTGATCCTCGACTGTATGATATTGCCAATGCACCTTCGCCAGACAGAATTAAGGCAGATATTGAAACATTGGTAAGTTTTGGTACTCGCCACACTCTTTCTGATACAACTTCGGAAAGTAGAGGAATTGGTGCTGCAAGAAGGTGGATCAAATCAGCATTTGACAAAATATCAAAAGACTGCAAGGGCTGCTTGGAAGTCTTCTATCAACGCAACTTGGTTACAGCCGAAGGTAACCAAAGAATACCAGAAGATACTTGGGTAGTCAACGTGGTGGCTGTTCAACGAGGTACGCTTTATCCTAATCGCTACGTCATCATGTCGGGCGATATTGATAGCCGCATATCTAATGCTTTGAACGGAGAAGATGACTCTCCAGGAGCAAATGATAACGCTAGCGGTATGGCGGGAACGATTGAAGCTGCTCGCATACTTTCCAAATACCAATTTCCAACTAGCATCATCTATACAGGGCTTTCAGGTGAAGAACAGGGTTTATTTGGCGGGAAAGGACTTGCTGCCAAAGCCAAAAAAGAGGGCTGGGATATTGTTGGAATACTAAACAATGACATGATTGGTAACATAGAAGGCATTGATGGTGTAATTGATAACACTACTTTTCGAGTATTTTCAGAACCCTCGCCCGCCAATGCCGATGAACGCTCGCAGGTTTGGAATCGCTTTTATGGTGGTGAAGTAGATGGCCCTTCTCGCCAGTTAGCAAGATATATTGATCGTTTAACGGATACTTATTGTACTAATTTGGATGCTATTATGATTTATCGTCTTGATCGCTTTGGACGAGGCGGACATCATCGTCCATTTAATGATGAAGGCTTTGCGGGTGTAAGAATAATGGAAACGCATGAGCATTACGACCGACAACATCAAGACCTCCGCATAGAAAATGACATCAAATATGGTGATGTGATTGAAAAAGTAAACTTTGACTATGCCGCCAAACTGACTGGCGTGAACGCTATCACGTTGGCAGGTCTTGCCGCAGCACCACCAGCTCCAACTCAAGTAATGATAGGGGGTGCCGTACGTCCTTCTACTCGCTTAAAGTGGGAAAAAGTGGATGATCCAAATGTAATTGGCTACAAAATATATTGGCGCGATACAACAGCTCCTCAATGGCAGTATTCTAAATTTGTGGATAAGTCTATCACAGATTATACCCTCAAAAATATTGTCATTGACAACTATCTTTTTGGTGTAGTTGCCATTGGAAGAGATGGTAACGAAAGCCTAGTGGCTTATCCAAGAACACTCATTCCTAGAGGACTGCGATAAATTTTAGTAGCACAGAAATTTAAATATTCGGATTGAATGATTAGTATATTGCTGCCCGTTTTCAATGCTGCTCCATTTTTAGGGGAATGCTTGGATTCCACTCTAGCACAAACCTATACAGACTGGGAATTAATTGCAATCAATGACTTTTCTACAGATGAAAGTCCTGCTATTTTACAGTCATATGCAAATCAGGATCATCGCATTCAGGTTTTACAAAACGAAGAAAAAGGTATTATTCCCGCTTTGAAATTGGCTCTTCAATCAAGTAGTGGCAGTTATATTACTCGAATGGATGCCGATGATAAAATGGCTACTCATAAATTAGAGGCATTACAGTGCCTCTTGAAACAGTGTGGTGAAGGCTACGTGGCAACAGGGCTAGTAAATTATTTCTCTGAACAACCACTGGGAAATGGATATAAGAAATATGAGAAATGGCTCAATCAACTAACAACAAAGGCATCCAATTTTTCTGAAATTTATAAAGAATGTGTTATTCCTTCTCCCTGTTGGATGCTTTCAAAAAATGATCTGAGAAGAATCGGGGGTTTCGACTTGGATATTTATCCAGAGGATTATGATTTATGTTTCAGGATGTATGAAATGAGCTTGAAAGTAGCGACTGAAAAATCAGTTTTACATTATTGGAGAGATCACTCAAACAGAGCCTCTAGGAATGATCCTCATTACAGCGACAATAGTTTTTTGGATTTAAAGCTAAGCTATTTCTTAAAGCTGGATTATAATAAAAAGCAAACACTTGTCCTTTGGGGAGCAGGAAAAAAAGGAAAACAAATCGCTAAATACTTAGTAAAGCAATCCATAAATTTTCAGTGGGTATGCGATACACCAACTAAGTGGGGGCATCAAATTCATGGAGTCGTTTTAGAAAATTACGAGCCTATTTCAGATATTAATAGGCCACAGGTTATTGTAGCCGTTGCTTCACCTGATGGACAGGCAGCAATAAATGCTTTTCTCCAAAAAGCGACTAATCATGCACAATCCTTTTTCTTTTGTTAATGCTTTTAGTAAAAACTTACACCAACGAACTGATTACTCAATACCTTATTATTATGGCAGATCGCATTTTAGATTATTTTGATGATTTCGACGAGCATTCAAAAGTAATTGCTATTCGTTATTTTTCCTTTGAATCAGCAGCACACATTTATGCTGCTCATTTAAAAAAAGAGGGAATTCCTTGCTTTTTATCCAATAGCCACATCAGCACTGCACTGCCTTTGGGTGGAACAGGCGACGTAAGTCTGCACGTCAAAGCGCAAGATGCCCAAGCAGCAAAAGCCGTACTTGACTTTTTAGACAAAGCAACGAATCAGCAGGATTTCCGAGAGGCAACCTTAGAAGAAATTGAATTCGAGCGCCAAGCCAACCAATCATTGACCAAGAACTATTGGTTTTGGATAATCATTATCATAGTTTTTTTACTCATTTTAAGAGCTTTTTTTCGAGCTTCGGGACTTGTTTTTAGTGATTGGGATGTTTTCTAATGGCGATATTCCTCACAAAATATTGGTTTCATTTTGAAGTATTCAAATAAATTTCGATTTTACGATGTGAAATCAACTTATTTACGCTAATATCGATTTGTAGTAATTGTTATTAAGGCAAATTGAACAGCCTCCTAATCGGTATTTTCCATCTCAAATAGATGGCTATTCTATACGAAGGAAAGTTATCTATTCGGAATGGCACAACAAATAAAACTATGTTTAAGACAAAAATTGGAGGTATCGGCTACTACGTACCTGAAAAAGTGGTAACAAACCATGATTTAATGAAAATAATGGATACCTCAGATGAGTGGATTCAAGAAAGAACAGGTATAGTAGAGCGAAGATATGCAGAAAAGCACAAGGAAAATACTTCCGTATTGGGGAGTAAAGCAGCAGCAATTGCCATTGAGCGTGCAGGCATTACCGCTAAAGATGTAGATTTTATCATTTTTGCAACGCTTAGTCCTGATTATTACTTCCCCGGAAGTGGGGTGCTATTGCAGCGTCAGATGGGGATGCAAGGCATTGGTGCTTTGGATATTAGAAATCAATGTAGTGGATTCATATACGCACTTTCCGTAGGCGATCAATTTGTAAAGACCGGAATGTACAAAAACGTCTTAGTAGTAGGCGCAGAAATGCACTCTTGTGGCTTGGATTTCTCTACGCGTGGCAGAGGAGTAACCGTTATCTTTGGAGACGGTGCGGGTGCAGTAGTATTGCAACCTTCTGAGGATGACAGCAGAGGTATTCTCTCTACGCACTTACATGCTGACGGGGATCATGCTGAAAGATTGGCGCACATCAGTCCCGGTTCGCACGGTGGTGTCTTTTTGGACAAAGAGCGATTCGGCTTTCCTGAGCAAGAGTTTGGAGGCGCTTTTTTAACAAAACACTCTTTTGAAACAGAAGATATTTATCCCAACATGGATGGGCAGCACGTCTTCAAATTTGCTGTTACAAAATTTCCAGAAGTTATTCAAGAAGCATTAAACGCCAATAACTATCAAGCTACGGATATTGATATGTTTATTCCGCACCAAGCCAATTTACGTATTAGTCAATTTGTGCAAAAACGGTTGGGTTTAGCTGATGATAAAGTTTGGAATAACATTCAAAAGTATGGAAATACTACGGCTGCTTCTATTCCGATTGCACTCTGTGAAGCATGGGAGGCAGGTAAAGTCAAAGAAGGTGATTTAGTTTGTCTAGCTGCTTTTGGTAGTGGTTTCACTTGGGCTTCCGCCTTGATGAAATGGTAGTAGATGCTGCTGACTGCTTTACTGCGAAAAGTTGATAAAAAAACTTTTTTACCATTCTATACTTGTCAACTTGTTACAAATCAAATGTATGGCAAGTACAATTGCAACAAGGATTCTGGTCGTTACTTTAAGCCATCAGAATTAAATAAAATGCAGCACACTCAACTTCGCAATAGTTTTCAGCCAATTAGTGACCTTCAAGCATTGCTGAGAGTAAGGTTTCAATTGAATTACATACGAGGATAGTGTAAGACTTTCCTAAAATGACACTAAACCCAGCCAAATGTAAGTTTTGCTGATGGAACTGGACGATTATCCATCTTTACACAATATTTCACAACGCTTTGATAAATTACAGCGCTCTATGTCAACAGATAATAAAGAAAATAAAAGAAATTTTAAGCTGAAAGTATGGCAAATGATACTGCTACCCATCATTTTAGCACTCATTCCATTGGTTTATCCTGAAATAGTAGCTTTATTCGTACGAAAGCAACCACAATTTGCAATCGAAAATCCAATCATTAGTTTTGGTGATTCCATCTTATATATTTATGCCGAAAACAAGCCTGCTCGAAAAAATGAGCCACTAAACATAGTAGTGGAAGGCTTGGAATTTAGAGACGCTGCAAGACTTGTTCGCACAGAGCCTGAGCATGAATGGGAGTTTGTTTTCACTGCTTATGAAATTCCTAAAACGCTCTTTTCAGAAGGGCAGAACACACTCGAAATGGGCTTTCCAAATAGTGTAAGCTATGATAAACTTAATATTTACGTTCGTACAGATTTTTATCAGGAGCATCCCGTAGCTAATGCAGATTTAGTACCTAAAAATTTAGACTCAACACAGAGTCCCATCTTTACAGCCAACATTGTTTCGGATGCAATGGACGATGATAACACAGTGGGCTTTGTCCAAAGTGTGCTGAGAGGTGCAAATGTTAATGCAACTGGATACACAAGAAAAATAATGGACGAAAAAGAAGAATCAGGTGCGCAGATAACAGTGGATTATTTTTCAGATTTTGCAACATCCAAGGTAGATTCTTTGAAGGAACTACTTCAAGAAAGATTCAAAGAAGTAGAAACTAGAAATATAGGAGAGCAATTAAAATTAGATAAAAAAACTACTGAGAAGTACAAAACGAAGATGGATGTTATTGTCCACCCAAAGAGTCAGTAGTTATATCTTTGTTTATCCAACAAAACGATTAAGCGAATATGTCTCAACTTTCACCAACATTAATAATAGGGCTTATAATTGGGTATTTTCTCCTTTTGATACTAGTTTCCTTTTTAACCAGTAGAAAAGCAGCAAACGAAGATTTTTTCATTGCAGGCCGGAAATCACCATGGTATCTGGTAGCGTTCGGTATGGTCGGGGCAACTCTATCGGGTGTTACCTTTATTTCCATTCCGGGAGTAGTAGGCGCAACCCCTGAATTAATGCAAGAGCTGACAGGAGAATCCACTGTAAAGCAAAACATTCGATTTTCCTATATGCAGATGGTATTTGGCTATATGTTGGGCTATATCGTTATCGCACTTGTCCTGCTACCGGTCTATTATCGCTTAAACCTGACCTCAATTTATACTTACCTAGAGCAACGATTTGGAGTATCTTCTTACAAAACAGGAGCTGCTTTTTTCCTTATCTCAAGAGTGATTGGTGCTTCTTTTCGGCTGTTTTTAGTAGCCATTGTATTCCAAAAGTTTGTGATGGATGCCTATGGTGTACCATTCTGGGTGACGGTTGGCATTACCATTTTTCTTATCTGGGTTTATACCTTTAGAGGAGGTATCAAAACAATTGTTTGGACAGATGCTCTACAAACGACTTGTATGCTAACGGCAGTGATATTAACGATCATTGCCATTGGTCAAGCAATGGATCAAAATGTTGGTGAACTTGTTACAACTGTCAGAGAAAGTGAATACGCAAAAATGTTTTTTTTCGAGGAAGGCTGGTCTGATCCCAACAACTTCTTCAAGCAGTTTTTTGCAGGAGCTTTGATCACAATTGTAATGACGGGTTTGGATCAAGACATGATGCAGAAAAACCTAACTTGCAAAAATCTAGGAGATGCCCAAAAGAATATTTTTACCTTTAGCATTGTATTATTCGTTGCAAAATTTCTATTCTTAGTGTTGGGTGCATTGTTGTATATTTACTCCGATTATATCAATCTACAAATTCCACTCCGCCAAGATCAGTTATATCCAACCCTTGCCCTAGAGCATCTATCACCTGCCATTGGAATTGTGTTTGTGTTAGGACTTATCGCAGCAGCTTACTCTAGTGCGGATTCTGCCTTGACTTCACTCACCACTTCATTCTGCGTTGATTTTTTGAATTTTGAAAAAAGCGAAAAACTTGAATCACAAAAAAAACGTACTCGATTTATAGTACATATTAGTTTTTCTGTTCTGTTACTCATTTCCATTATTATTTTCGATGCTATAAACGACGATTCTGTCATCAATGCCCTTTTCCAAATTGCAGGCTACACTTACGGACCGCTCTTGGGTTTGTTTAGTTTTGGAATGTTGACTAGACGGAGTCTAAGAGATGCTTTTGTACCTTTTATTTGCATTGCTGCACCTATTCTTACTTATCTGCTGAATAACTTGCTCATAGCCAATGGCATAACACTTGGATTCGCATTATTGGCATTAAATGGGGTATTAACTTTTCTAGGATTACTGCTAATCTCTATTGAAAAAGAGTAAATATAAAAAAGGCAGATTGTGTAATAACAACCTGCCCTAATGTCCTTTTTCACAAGACAATTATAACTTAGCAGTAAAGGTAAGTAAAATATTTATTACTAAATGTTAATAATCAAATTTCATTGATTACCAGCACTTTAAGTTTATTCAAACACCTTATCACTACAATTACACTTTCTCATAGGAGAAAACCGAACCTAAATATTCACGGTTGAGGCGTGCAATATTAACAACCGAAATTTCTTTGGGACATTCTGCTTCACAAGCGGTTACATTTGAACAACGACCAAAACCTTGATTGTCCATCTCTTTAACCATTGCTTGTGCGCGTTTCTTTGCTTCTATCTTACCCTGCGGCAACAAAGATAAATGAGAGACTTTAGCAGAAACAAACAGCATTGCCGAGGCATTCGGACAAGCAGCCACACAAGCACCACATCCGATGCAGGCTGCAGCATCAAAAGCCTGCCCCGCTACATCTTTCTCAATTGGAATTGCATTTGCATCCTGCGCCTGACCTGTATTCACAGATACATAGCCACCTGATTGAATGATCGCATCAAAAGCTGAGCGATCCACGACCAAATCTCGGATAACTGGAAAAGCCTTTGCACGAAATGGCTCAATGTATATTGTATCGCCATCGTTGAAAGCTCTCATGTGTAATTGGCAAGTCGTAGTACCTCGCTGCGGTCCGTGTGGTTCACCATTAATGACCATGCTACAAGTACCACAAATTCCTTCTCGACAATCATGCTCAAAAGAAACAGGTACTTCTTTTTCTTGGATCAACTGCTCATTTAGTACATCTAACATCTCCAAGAAAGACATCTCTTTAGAAATGTTACTTAATTTATATTCTACAAACTCTCCCTTGTACTTTCCGCCTTGTCTCCAAACTTTGAGTGTAATATTCATTTTATATATATTTTGTCGTTGTATTCAGAAAATCGGAAACCTAATAATTACTTATAACTCCTAGTCTTCAACTCTACATTTTCGAATACCAATTCTTCTTTATGTAGCACTGGTTGTGTTGGCTCACCTCCAAACTCCCAAGCCGCTACATAAGCATAATCTTCATCATTTCGCAGTGCTTCTCCTTCTTCTGTCTGATATTCTTCCCGGAAATGACCACCGCAAGATTCGTTTCTATTCAAGGCATCTTGACACATCAACTCACCTAATTCCATGAAATCTACCACACGCAATGCTTTTTCTAGCTCTGGATTATATTCTTCATTCGAGCCAGGTACAAATACATCGTTGTAGAATTCTTCTCGCAATTCTTGAATCATTTTGATGGCTTTTCTCAAACCATCAGCGTTCCTTGACATTCCGCAATAGTCCCACATAATCAAGCCTAAACGGCGGTGAAAACTTTCTACGGATTGATTACCATCGGTAGAAAGTACCTTTTCAATGCGATCCTTCACTTCCTTTTCTGCTGCCTCAAACTCTGGTAATTCCGTGCTAATCTTTGGTGTACGAATTTCCTTAGATAAGAATTGACCAATTGTATATGGAATTACGAAGTAGCCATCCGCCAAGCCTTGCATCAAAGCAGAAGCCCCCAATCGGTTAGCTCCGTGGTCGGAAAAATTAGCTTCCCCAAGTGCAAAGCAGCCCGGAACAGTTGTCTCTAAGTTATAATCTACCCAAAGTCCTCCCATTGTATAGTGTACGGCAGGATAAATTCGCATTGGTACTTTATAAGGATTCTCTCCTGTAATTTTTTCATAAATCTCGAATAAATTACCATAGCGCGCACTGATTGTGTCTTTTCCTAAACGATTGATAGCATCTTCAAAGTCCAAATAGACTGCTAGCCCCGAATCACTTACGCCACGTCCTTCATCACAAACATATTTTGCTGCACGCGAAGCCACATCACGAGGAACAAGATTTCCAAAAGAAGGATAAATACGTTCTAAATAGTAATCTCTTTCTGTTTCCGACAAGTCCAATGGTGATTTATTGCCTTCACGAATGGCTTTTGCGTCTTCTTGTGATTTTGGCACCCAAACTCGACCATCATTTCGCAAAGATTCTGACATCAATGTCAACTTAGACTGATACGTTCCTGAGACAGGAATGCAAGTTGGGTGAATTTGCGTGTAACAAGGATTTGCAAAGAATGCACCTCTGCGATGCGCTCTCCAAGCTGCTGAGCTATTGGACTTCATTGCATTAGTAGAAAGATAAAATACATTGCCATATCCTCCCGTTGCTAAAACCACACAATGTGCCGCATGTCGCTCCAATTCGCCAGTAAGCAAATTTCTAGCAATAATACCGCGCGCCTTGCCATCTACTTTCACCAAGTCCAACATTTCATGGCGGTTGAACATCTCAATATTGCCATTAGCAATTTGGCGAGAAAGAGCTTGATAAGCACCAATCAGTAGTTGCTGTCCTGTCTGACCTCTTGCATAGAAAGTGCGACTAACCTGCACGCCACCAAATGAACGATTCGCCAATAGTCCTCCGTATTCACGAGCAAAAGGTACACCTTGAGCGACGCATTGGTCAATAATATTAGTACTCACTTCCGCCAAACGATGAACATTGGCTTCACGAGAGCGATAATCACCTCCTTTAATTGTATCGTAGAATAATCGATAAACACTGTCTCCGTCGTTTTGATAATTCTTAGCCGCATTGATACCCCCTTGAGCAGCAATGGAGTGCGCTCGACGTGGACTATCATGAAAAGTAAATACTTTCACTTTGTATCCTAGCTCCGCCAAAGTAGCTGCACATGCCCCCCCCGCTAATCCAGTTCCAACTACAATTACTTCAATTCGGCGTTTATTATTAGGAGCGACCAAATTCATTGTACCTCTGTACTGCGCCCATTTCTGTCCAAGTGATCCCTCTGGTACTTTTGCATCTAATTTTGTCATATATGTGTTATTTCTATTAATTTTAATATTGTATTCTGATTTTTCTTAGTACATACAATGCAGAAATGTAACTCTCACACTATAAATTAACAAAGAAAAATTCTTGAACAAGTTGATTTTTTGTAAAAAAATAATGCTTGCCAATTATTTAATGTAAAAAACCTGCCAAAAACGATAAATTCCATCCAAAGTACATTGACAATGGAATAATTGCAAATAGTGCTGGCACTGCTATTGCGTACACTAGCCCTACTCCCTTTATCAATGGTGTATATTTTTTGTGATTTAGTCCGAGTGTTTGAAAAGCAGATTGGAAACCATGCAACAAATGGAAGGCAATTACTATCATGCTTACAACATAAATAGCTACAAATAGGGGCTGTTCATAAGCTGCTGACACTAAAGTATATAAATCCTTAACTTCTTTGCCGTCATAATTGAGGTAAGCGATGTTACCTAATTTCATCTGTAGCCAAAATTGATACAGATGCAAACCAATGAATACAAAGATAATGATTCCAAACCAAGCCATATTGTTAGCTGCAAAAGAGTTTGTACCAACTGCTTTTGTTACTTTTCTAGCATAGCGTTTGCTCCCTCTTGCACTTCTATTTTTCATCCACAGTGCAATACCCTGAATAGCATGAATGAGGATGGATGCGTACAATAAATAGGAAGTCATTTTAATCAACGGATTGGTGGTCATAAATTTGGCGTATAAATTAAATTGCTTACCTCCATCTTGCATGAGCAACTGTAAATTGCCCGTTAAGTGCACTATCAAAAAAGTAATTAGAAATAAACCAGATAGGCTCATAATTACTTTTTGACCGATTGATGAGGTCAAAAAATCAGTAAACCACTTCATTAGCAAAAATTTGTTTGTTTATGATTACAAATATATGGATAAAACTATGTGCGCCCTAAAAGAGATTTCTTTGCTGTCTAAATTACTTTTTATTTAGAATTAATTTAAATAATGTTATTAACTTCGCCTGTTGAAAACCCCAAGTTACTCACATAGACTAGGCTTAACCTATAGATTAAGGGCGTGAAAGCAGGGACTTATTTATTCTAAAAACTACTTTCTTTTCAAAATAACCTTGCATGTATTGATTGCCAAACAACATAACATTACACTTACCAGTAAAATAATCACTTTTTTGACTTCTAGGTCTGAATGAGCTATCTCCTTCAGTGCTTTTCAACAGCTTTTCAACAAAAAAGTGTGTAAAAAAATATCAATATTCAATAATCAAGATTCAATATTAGTAAATCTCTAGCTTACAGTGTTTTATGCAAAAAAAATCTAGTGTCCGATAATAATTCCTTTTTTTGTGAAAAATAAAATTTGTTTTGCATTAATTTTTTTCTCATC
>CAYWKD010000056.1:0-20005 GCA_964458705.1 uncultured Saprospiraceae bacterium
CATCTATTTGTGATAGGTTTACTCCCAGCATTAGCCCCATCTCAAATCGCTGTTTAGGACGAAACCGCTTCTTGCTTTGAGCTTTTGAAATTAAAGGCAAGGCAAGAAAAAAGACAAATAGGATTGTAATTATTCTTTTCATAAGCGATTAATAATTCTTACTGGACAACCCTGCTCACGTAATTGCGCTGAAATAAATTGATATAGCTTTTGTTCAATATTTTGATGGATCAATGTCATTCTTTTTTTGGATGAATCACAAAGAAGCGATCACTTGTGCTGAAACGATTATTCTCAAATCTAATATCAGCAGCACCCCAGCCAAATCTTAAGCTAGCATAGGAGGAAGAGTAACTGGGATATTGCAGTGAGTGTTGAGTAACAAACGCCGGCTTGCTACTCGGACTCACTATCTGCAACGATAAATTAGTTTGTTACAAAGAAAGGATATTTTTAGCACTATTATTGCCTTGTAAATATCATATTCCTATTTTTCATTATCAGTGTAGTTTACATTATTGCAGAAGTATTTAGTAAATAAGAAGTTGTGCTGAGCAAAAGGCTTTTGTTAAGTTTACATTAAATTAGTTGGAGACTTTTTTAATTAGTGTTAGTCCATCGCGAATTGGTAGCATCACTTGTTCAACTCGATTATCTTGATTAACTTTCTGGTTAAAATGATGAATAGCATAAGTTTGTTTGTCTAAGGTTGGGTGTATCACCTTACCATGCCAGAGGACATTATCCACTAAAATATAACCTCCTAAACGAGTTTTGTCAAAAATCATATCAAAATATAGGTCATTATCTTTTTTTCCAGCATCGATAAAAACTAGATCAAACACCTCGTTCATTGTTGGAATAATCTGCTTGGCATCGCCAACGTGAAGTTGGATACGTTCTTGTAAATTGGCTTTATGAATATATTTTTGGATAATATACGCTAGTTCTTCATTGACTTCAATAGTATAAAGTACACCATTTTCTCGAAGCCCTTGAGCTAGGCATATTGCAGTATAGCCCGTGAATGTTCCAATTTCTAAAATAGTTTTTGGTTGAATTATTGTACTTATGAAGCGCAATAGCTGACCTTGCAAAGCTCCTGAAAGCATCTGAGGTTTGAGGGTCTTTAAGTAGGTTTCCCTCTCAAGCGCTTTAAGCACCTCACTCATAGGCGTAGAGTGTTCTTCACAATAATCAAATAGAGTTTGGCGCTGTTCGTTCATAGCGTAAATGAAAAGTTTAATCTAATAGTTGAAATCTCTGAGATATCTTAGGGCACTCGTTTTTTGATTTTGTAAATCAACTTTTCGCTTGGATAAATGCTGACCGATTACAATCCCAATGCCAAATCCCGTTACGCCACCAATAAAACCGGGAATAATACCATCATGCCCTGCTTGACCAGTGATAGCTTTAGCAACTCGTTGCTCTCCCGGCTGCGTTCTCGTCATTTCCCGTGAAAGATAGAAAGAAACTGAACCAATGATCGTTCCCCAGATTAGTGAGTTCTTTATCTTTTCTTTTCTTGACGTAACAGTCATATATTTATAATGCTCAATACGAATTTTTGATTTTGCATATATTGGAGGTTCGCGCCAAGAAGAAACATCCGTTAATAATACTAGATTATCACCACTCATGCCATAGAGATAAGAAGTTGGAAAGCTTTTATCATCAGCATAAAGGTCAATGATTGCTAGTTTTCCTACTTCTTTAGGATGATACAAGCTATCTGTGTTGGTTTGTGCTAGTAAATTTAGCTGATATAATAGCGTAAATAAAAAAAATAGATATCTTAACATGAGTAAAAAATTTGGAATAGTTACTGATATAAGTGAGTGGACAGGCTTAAATGTTTTTAACAAGAAATTTTGTCCACCTGATTATATTTGTAATATTAAGGATAATTCCTGATTTTTATCTTGAATTATGGTAAAATATGCACACTAATGACAAATTGCAAACAGAGGTCTGTGTAGAATGATTGATGATTGTATTGTTGTTTCATGATCTTTACCCAACCTTCGGAAGAAACTAAAGCATTCAAAAGTCTGCTCTTTTTCTAGTGCTATTTTGCAGGAATAAATCCTTTTGCAGTTAGGTTATCTTAGTCTTTTAATAGATTTACTATCAATACAAGGTTTTCGTTTTAAAGATATTTAATGGTTCAAATGAATGTCTTTAAAAAAATATCCTTTAATTATGGTAAAGGAATATTTCTATTTATTTATAAATTTTAAGTGCATGATTATAAGCAATTTAGGAATGTAAAAATACGTTTATAGCACTTTTATCTTCGGTTAAGTAGCTGTATTAGAAACAACTTCGGAGTAAAAAAATAACAGAGGGATAAACCAAATAATTACTTTTTTTGTATTAGTCATGGAGATAATGTTACTACTTAATTTAATAGTAAAACTTTTATTTATGACAGCGATAGATTTTTCTTATGGGTTTAACAGCTTAGAAAAAGCGCTTAGAGCGTTTGCGATGAAACTGTGTAGCAATAAAAGTGATGCAGATGATCTGTTTCAAGAAACGGCTTATCGTGCTTACAAAAATCGTACAAAGTTTAGAGCCGAAACAAATATGAAAGCATGGTTGATGACAATTATGCGAAATACTTTTATTAACAAGTATCGGAAGGCAAAAAGGAATAGGACTATAAAAGATTGGACTTCGACTGATTATTTAATTAATTCAGGAGAGTATTCAGTAATGAATCACGGGGAAAGCAATGTTACATTGGAAGAAATTGAGGCATTGATCGCTGAGCTAGATCAAACATTAGCAGTACCTTTCAAAATGCGTTTTATCGGGTATCGTTATCAAGAAATTGCAGATGAACTATCCATGCCAATAGGTACAGTAAAAAGCAGAATATTTTTAGCTAGGCAAGAGTTGAAGCACTATTTGAGTAAAATGACCAAGTGTAATTAATAGTATCTCTATTAAACTATAAATGAGCGAAAGATATTTTTCTTAGTATAGTTCATTTTTTAGGCAACTCGTAGCTATTGACTATGGGTTATGATGTGCTGCATCAAGAACATAAGATAAACACTTAACGATGATACAGGTCAATGTCACACTAACAATCCATGAAAAGTTGTACCTCAGAGATCCACAACAGACTAAATTGGGCAAGCGAATTGTGCACCAAGGTGTTGTCTTGATTGATGAAATAGGATTTGAGTGTTTTACATTTAAAAAGCTCGCCAGTAAAATAAAATCTACAGAAGCTTCTATTTATAGATATTTTGAAAATAAACATCTTTTTTTTATTTATATAATCAATTGGTATTGGGAATGGATAAAGTTTAGGATTAGCTTAAATACCATGAACATTAATGATCCAAAGGAGCAGTTAAAAAAGATCATTTTTACGGTTGTTAATACCGCTCAAAGACAGGCTTCCACAGAATTTGTGGACACGGATGTGTTGCATAGAATTGTAGTTACAGAAGGCACTAAAGCATATCACAGTAAGTCTGTGGATCAAGAAAACAAGCTAGGCTTTTTTTTGTCGTACAAGCATCTATGTAAAGAAATTACTAGAGTCATACTAGACATTAATCCAAATTATTCATATCCGAAAGCACTTGCAAGTACACTTATAGAGACGGCAAACAACAATATTTACTTTGCAGAACATCTGCCTCGCTTGACCGATACTAAGTCGGGCGAACACTGCTACGATGATACTGTAGCGATGTTAGAAAATATGATTTTCAGTTGTTTAGGTGTTCTGAACCAAGAAGCAACAGAATCTCAAAATGGTAGCTCACACTTAGACAGTTGAACTCCAAAGCACTACCATATAATGGTATTTTCAAGTTGATAGCAGTTCAATCTGTTGTGATAGTAATACAATAGCGAAAAACTCTGACTGATGATTTTGCCTTTTTTGATTCGCAGCGGCTGTTGAGCATGATAAGAACCTAGTCGTTTAATTCCATCTTTAAGAAGTTTTGCGGTGCTTGCTTTAACAATATCAGTTAGCACTATTTCTTCTTGCTGCTCCATTTCTATGAGATGAATTTGTAATTGTTGGAGTACGGCAAGGAGTTGCTTTTTATCAAATTCAAAATCTTCTGGCGGCAGTCTCAATACTCCGTACAGATCTAGTGTTGGATGCTCTTTTTCTAGTTGTTTAAATGCTGCAAAAGCTACTAGGTGGCTAGAAAGTACTAGATTGTCTTTTTTATAGCGTTCCAGTATTTTATCTGCTAAATGCTTAGTATAAATAGATTCTCTTTGCTGATCAGCATTAAGTTCATGATTATTTGTGAAATAGTCCTTAAGGTCAACTACCTCTCCCATTTTTCCATAACTCTTTCCATCTTTATCTACAAAATTACCGAGTACATCTATTGGCTTACCAAATGAAACCAAAATATCGTTGGAAGTCCAAAAAAGTGTCCACGCAAATTGTATAAACTTTCGGACACTGTTCGATTTATCTCGGCTTCGGATATACTGCTCTTTTCCAGTCTGCTTTAAATGTTGCTCGATTAAGAATTTACCTTCCAGTACAAAATGATAGCAAAGTACGGCTGGGACAATAAATATTTTTTCGTCCTTATTTTCTTGAAAATTAGTGCGTTGTGCTTCGACAAGTGTGCCTAATAAACCTAGTTTTAGCTTTGACTCAACTGCTCCAGAACGAGAGCGAGTTCCTCCAGGGAAAAAGATGGAGTTAACGCCTCTTCTGGTGGACAGGTAAGACATATCTTTCAAGGTCTCAAGATAGACAGGATTCCTCTTGCGCCGATCTACTCGATAAGCTCCGATACGATTCATAAAATAGGCTGCAATACCAGAATTATATAGATTCAAACCCGCTCCATAGGAAAAAACAGGTAAACCCACTATGCCATCCAATACATAGCCAATTAGTATGGAGTCAATATTACTAGAGTGAGTAGGCACAACGATTACAGTACCTTTTTGCATGAGACTACGGATCAATTCCAAATCTCCTAAGGCTTTCAGGTGGTCATATAGCCGATACTTAGAGCTCCATAATTTGCCATTTACGGCATTGAGTAAGCGAGAAAAAAACTTTGTTAGAAACCAGCGAGCAAACAAGAAAATGCGCTTACTGAAAGTTCCTACAATTTCTTCGGCATAGCGATTAATGATTTTTCTAAGCAATTCATTTTCTTTGGCCTCTACGGCACTTTTATCTTCGCTGAACGCATTTTGGGATAATTCACTTCTGATATTGTTCCAAAAGGTTTTTTCATCGGAAGGATCAACTTTCCAAGGCTCACGCTTCAATCTTATTCTTTCAAGGTATAAAGTTTTCGCTAGTAGCTCTCTTGTATCGGGGAATCGTTCTTTTAGACGGTTAAATACAAATTGCGCTATCTCTTTGATGAATTCAGCACGATTGTGATGCAACTTATAGATAGGCCAATCTTCTATTTCAGGATAGAGCTGAGGGTAGATATTTTGTTCTATCAGTCGTTTTAATTGCTTCTTTGTAAATTGTTGACTTGTAGCTTTCGTTTTTTTTAATGTTGGCGTTTCATTCATAGATTTATTCTTTTCAACAACTAATAGTTAAGCCTGTCTATTTCAAGTCCTTTTCCATTCTTCTCAAACGTAGGTCGATAGATTGGTGTTTTTTGTCTAAATATTGAATTTGCTGGCTTTCTAATTCTAAATGGCGATCAAACTCAGTAAAATTATGGTCTATCTTTTCGCCAATCTGCTGTACGTAGTACTTCAACTTTTCGCTCACCTCTTCTTCGATCCTACTACGCCCTGCTACTACTTCTTTTCGATAACCACTTAGCACTTTTCTGCGCTTTATAGTCGTCGAAATACCTGCAAAAAGAAGCCCTATCGTTGTAATTACGCCACCTGTAATATCGAAAATTGCTCCCTGTGTTACTGTTGCCAAAATAGCTCCAATTACAGCAATACCACTGCCTGACATTAAATTAGTTTCAAAATTTCTTCGATTAGGAAAAAGAGTGTCGTCACTAAAATTTTCCGTACGATTCATAAATTTAGAGAAGGTTTCTTGCAATTCTTTCAAGACATTGCTCCTTCGCTCGGCAATATCAGCGAAAATTTCATGGTTATTTTTTAGGATAGTTTGGCTGTTTTGCAGCTTCAAATCTATCATTTTTGCCATCTGCTGAATGCTATCTGCCAAATCCTGTACACTATTGTTTAGCTTATTGTTAAGTTCTAGATTCAAGTCTTTTTCTAGGTCTTTGGATAAGTTTTCCAGCCATTCTTTAGCAGACGATTTTTTGTCGAAAATGGAAGCAAAAGAACGACGCACCAAAGAGAAAAAGTTCAATCCTGAACTCAGTTCTTTTTCTTTTGCTCCAGTGATTCGGTCGTAACCCGCCAGAAGATTTTCTACCAAAATATCTACTTGATTATTTGACTTGATAGCCTGTTGCCGAAGTGTTTCTTGGATATCCTTTCTGAACTCGATATCTGCCTCCCATTGTCTTTTTCGAGTTTGTAAGCCATTGTGAATGCGCTCGTTAATATTGCTGGAAGTATTGATGTTACTCTGTAATTTCAGTACGGGAGCTTTGCCGCCCGTAATATTCTCTCGGATGTAATCTCGAACTTTAAAAAAGCCACTGTTCTCCGCATCGCCCTCCAGTTCATTTTTGGCAGAAACAGCAAATACTAAAGGTTGTAAAATACCCTTCTTTTCTGCATATTCTTTGACACCATTCATGTTAACTTCTAAGTCTTCTTCTGACAGTAAATCCTTTTGCTGTAATACGAAAATAATTTTCTTGCGCCACTCCGCATGAATAAAGTCGAAGAAACTCCAAGCTGACTGCCGATAGGGGTTTTTAGATTCAAATACAAACACAATCAAATCCGAAGCAGGAATGAATTGCTCTGTAATTTCTTGGTGATGCTCGGCAATCGTATTGGTTCCTGGCGTATCGACAATAGCAATTTCCTTTAGAATTTCAACAGGTTGATATATTTTTTTTAAGTATTCATTCACCACTACAATGTTTTCCTGCTCGCCATACAATATTTGCTGAATGGTGTCGGTCATGGGTTGTGGAGCAACTTTTGTAATCTCTCGTCCCGTATCTAGTAAGGCATTGATAAAGCTACTTTTTCCCGCTTTTACTTCCCCCACTATTACAAACATGAACGGCTCATCAATCCTATTTCTCAAATCTGAAACCGTTTGTGCTAGCTCTTCGTGTCCAATGCTGATGGTCAAATCGTGTAAGTCTTTGACTACTTCTGCGATTTGTGTGCGATATTGTTGTAAGTTATGATTGAGTATTGCTGTCATTTTATATTGAATTTTCCAAAATCAAGTTAGCTTGAGGGCCAGTGCAAAAAAGTAAATCTAAGATACTCAAATTGGGTATAAACCCATGCTTTTCTTGAAAAACCTGTGGATAAGCTACCATTTGGGATAAGTGTCTATTTTTTTGATACCTAGGATTAGGAACAATACTGCCTCGCAAATCTAGCTTGTTTGATGATGATTTTTCATATTGTTCCGTTAATGTCCAGTTGACTTCTATTTGTAATAATTCAATTAGAAGTTTCATTAAACCTAAGTTCCAATCGAATAATGAAGCAATCTGCTGCTCAAAATACAAACAAATATCATCTATGTAGAAGTCATAAAAAGGAGCATTACCATAAGCAGACTGAATACTTTGGAGGTGCTGCAATTGCCAATCCGTTTCGTAAGAAATTTTTACTTTGCGTATAGGCATTTGTTGATTTTTACCTCTTGACAAGGGAATAGAAAGTCGCAAAAGTCCATTTGCTGCTGCAATATGTGTACGGTTTCGAAAACTTCTTTTGGTGTAATGTTCATACTGTTCAATCCAAATTTTTCTGTAAGTAATTAATTGCTTAAAATACTGAATAGAAGGCAGATAATGCAATTCAATAAGTACTTCATCGTCCATTTTTTTATTTAATGTACAAGAAATTTGTCAAAATAATTAGTGTAAAAATAGACCTTTTTTGATTCTCATCGTTTTTATTATAAGAGATAATTTTTATCTATGAAATATTTTTTTAACAAATGCAAGAAATCATGCCAGAACAACAAGCAAAGAAAAACAAGTCGAACAAAGGAATTGCTTTTTTAATAGGTGCGACTGCGGGAGCAGTTATTACCTATTTTTTGACTACCGATGAAGGGAAAGCATGGCGCAGGGAAACATCAAAGCGTGCAGGGGAATTTGGTCAGCGTCTATCTAGTCAGGCACAAGGGAAGTTGAGTCAATTTTCAGATAGCTTAGATAGTACCATTCAAAAAGGCAAAGGCTATGCAGAAGAGATTGGTACAAATGTAAAAAGTACGTTTGATGATTTATCCAGCAATGCAAAGTCAGCAGTAGAGAAAGTAGAAAACAGCTTCCAACGCGGAATGCGTAAAGCACAAGAAGAAATCAATAAGCGTACTGAAAGTTGATAACCTCTTGTAAAACACAAGGCTTCCAGAGCTTGGCAAAGTTCTGGAAGAACTTAAGAATCATGAAATAAAGTTAAATATGGAAGACAAAACCGACTTCCTAGAAGAAGTAGGCAAGTTAAATATATACGCCCAACAGTATGTAAAGGATCGAATAGAACTCGTTAAGATTGAGGCTGCTGAACAATCTGCCAAAGCTATTTCTCTCATTGCCACTATGTTGATGTTAGGAGGATTAATTACTGTTGTTTTACTACTACTTACAGTGGCAATAGGACTTTATCTAGGTGACTACTTGAATGACTATCCACAGGCTTTTTTAATCATCAGTGGGATATATTTCTTAATTGGATTAATTTTCTTTTTGTTAAGAAAACGCATTCTGACTAATCCAATTACCATCGCTATTGTGAAGCAAGCACTTTCGAGTAAAGATTAATTTTTATCCTTACTTTTTCCAAACAAATCTTTTGATCTTTGATCTAGTATGGGCGTTTCTCTTGGTGCTTCCTCTAGTACGGTATTAAATACTTTTGGAATATGTATCCATTTTCCATTCTGTAACTTGTATCCTTCGTAAGTGCCATCAGGCATATTTACTGCTTTCTCTCCTGGAACAACGGCATTCATCGGCATCAAGTGATCGAAAATAATCATTTCTTCAAACTCATCGTAGTTGCAAGTTACGGCGGCTTCAGCAGAGTAGTCGAGTAATACTCGATTTTTGGTAAAAGCAGGTTGCTGCTTTTGATTGAGGTGAATAAATACAGGTGCACCGAAAGTTGCTTTACCATTTTTTATAGTCAGCACATCAATGATCTTTCGTTTAGAAATGTTTTGAAAATCGCTATGAGCAAAAGCTAATTCACGCTTTTTGTTGGCATTTTCTTCAAAGCGTTCAAAATTCTCAAAGCTATCATAACCAAACAATAAATATTGCTTTCCTTCGGGAGTGTTGAAGTCCTTGATGTTGTAATAAAGCGAGCCATACCAATTGTCATTCGATAATAACTCATGCTCAATATCTTGCACCTCAAAAGAGCGGTCAATTAAAGGAATCAATTGCAGATCAGGGCTGTTCATTTGAATGGCTCCATAGTAGCGATATTCAGATGAATCTACATACAACTGCCAGGTAAAAATGCGAAAGGTACTATCTTTAGGATACTGTATAGAAATGGTTCGAAGGCGCTCAAAAGGATAATCAAAAGAATTTTTTTCCTTTAATGCCTTGGTTAAGGTCGGAATAAAAGAACGCACTGCTAAGAAGCGATGGTTAGATGCCTTTGCATTTACGATTGAGTAAGCATAAACAGCAAGCGTGTCCTCGTAAACTTGCAGCGGTGTCTTCTCAATAGAAATTGAATCTTGCTGTGCTTGTGAAAATTGAAAGACCAGTAGCAAAGTAAAAATAGACAATCGTAATTTCATGGATTAAAATCTGTTATACTAGCCATAACGATTGTCTGTTCTTGTAAATTGTGCTTAGCCTACAAAGTCAATTTTCTTATGTGTTCCATCGCAGTAAGGTTTGTTACTGGATGCTCCGCAACGACAAAAAGCAGTTGATTTCTCCTTTATTTCTTCTGTACCGTCTTTGTGCGTGATGACTGATTTGCCGTGTACCATCATCGGGCCGTTTTCTATAATTTGTACTTTAGTCTCCATTTTTTCTTTATTTTCGTTATTAAAATAGTAGTAACGCCCATCGGGAAGTAAAGGTTGAAAGCCTTATCTCTTAAAGTTTCTATGGATTGATTGGGTAACTGTATTTCAATAGTGGTAATGGGAACTTCTGATTTTTTAGTTTCTACTTCATAAATATGAATCTGTTGCCTAGGATAAATGTTTATGTCTGGTGTACTTGCCTTTGGTTCTGCTGCTAAGCTAAGTTTAGTCCTAGCGGTTAAAGGTAGGTGATGATAAAGCCTGTAATTTAAAAATTAGGCTTTTGGAGACTTATAGATTCCAAAAGCCTAAAAGCACCATTACCCTTTCACTGGAACTTTTCCTGCTAAATCTAAAAAGAAAGCATATTCCAGTGCTGTTTCTTTCAATCTTCTGAAGCGACCAGATTGACCACCATGACCTGCATCCATGTTAGTTTTGAGCAGGAGTGGCTCATTATCGGTTTTCACTTCTCGCAACTTGGCTACCCACTTGGCAGGTTCCCAGTATTGTACTTGACTATCGTGCAGACCTGTTGTTACTAACATAGCTGGATATGCCTTGGCTTCCACATTGTCGTAAGGAGAGTAGGATAGCATATAGTCATAATAGGTCTTATCGTTTGGATTGCCCCATTCATCATATTCAAAAGTAGTCAATGGAATAGACTCATCCAACATAGTGGTGACGACATCCACAAATGGTACAGCAGCTACCACGCCTTTCCAAAGCTCTGGCTTCATGTTCACGACTGCACCCATCAGTAGTCCTCCCGCACTGCCACCCATGGCAAACAGTTGGTCGGAATTAGTATATTTGTTATCAACTAAATACTGTCCGCAATCTATAAAGTCTTTGAAGGTATTCTTTTTGTTGAGCAGTTTTCCATCTTCATACCATGCCCTTCCCATTTCCTCACCACCTCTAATGTGAGCAATAGCATACGCAAAGCCTCGATCCAGTAAGCTCAAGCGCACTGAACTGAAATACGGATCCATGCTATTGCCATAAGAACCGTAGGCATATAATAATAATGGCTGTGAGCCATCTTTCTTAAAGCCTTTTTTGTACACTATGGAGACAGGCACTTCCTTACCGTCTCTAGCTTTTACCATTACTCTTTCGGATTGGTAATCATTTTTGTCAAAAGTTCCTACTACTTCCTGCTCTTTGAGCAGTTTGCGTTCTTTGGTTTTCATATTGTAATCGAAAACGGACATCGGCGTTGTCATAGAGGTATATCCAAAACGCAGCACTTCTGTATCGAACTGTGGATTAGTGGTGGTAGAAGTTACATACGCTTCTTCTTCAAATGCTATGTAGTGCTCTTCTCCTTCCCATGGGCGCACACGAAGTTGGGTGATACCATTTTTACGCTCGCTCAATACTAAATAGTCTTTGAAAATATCCATGCTCTCTAACAGTACATCAGTGCGATGTGGAATCACCTCTGTCCAATTGTCTTTTGTAGTTGCATTTTCAGGTGTTGACATTAATCGAAAATTCTTTGCATCCAGATTAGTACGAATGTAGAATCTGTCTTTAAAATGAGCAATATTGTACTCTAAATTGCGCTCTCTTGGCTGAATTACGCTGAAGTTTCCAGATGGATTATCAGCATCGAGCACTCTATATTCCTGAGAGAGCGTCTGATAAGAGCCAATAACAATATACTTGTTTGATTTAGTTTTGTAAGCAGAGCAAAGAAAAGTATTATCTTCTTCGTGCCAAACTTCTACATCCTCTTCGATAGGTGTTCCTAATACATGCCGAAAGACTTTGTAAGAGCGAAGTGTTCCTTCTTCTTTAGTTACATAGAAAACGGTTTTGTTATCGTTTGCCCAGACTGCTCCACCCGTTGTGTTGGGAATTTCATCGGGTAGCATTTCGCCTGTTTCTAGGTTCTTGAAGCGCAGCTTGTAAATTCTACGGCTCAGCGTATCTTCACCATAAGCTAACAATTGATTATTGGGACTCACCGTCCATCCACCAACGTTATAATAGTCATACTTTTCTGCCAATTCATTAACATTTAGCATGATCTCTTCTGCTGCTTCCAAAGTGTCTTTTCTTCTGGCATAAATAGGATATTCTTTGCCTTCTTCATAACGAGTTTGATAGAAGTAGCCATTTTTTTCGTACGGTACAGAAGTGTCATCTTCCTTAATTCTGCTCTTCATTTCCTCGAATAAATCGTTTTGTAATTCGTCGAGATGTTCCGTCATGGTGGCGGTGTAGTCGTTCTCTGCATTTAAGTAGTCAATTACTGCTTGATCTTCGCGATTGTTCAACCAGTAGTAGTTATCCATTCGAGTATCACCATGTATGCTCAACTCTTTTGCTTCTTTTTTTGCCACAGGTGGCTTCACGTCTGTCTTTTGATACATTCCTATCGGATTTTTTTGTTCGGTAGTTGTGCTAGAATCAGTACTGCAATAAGTTAGCAAACTTACTGCAATGGTTGTTACAACAACTTTAATAACGATTTCTTTCATTGTAGATAACATTTGTTTTATGATATAATGAAGATAGTCTTTTATTTTCTTTTTATTATGGCTGTTCTTCTGGGAATGTGATAAAATGTATGATCATTGCTAATTAAGCCGATGATCAAAAAAATAAGAATAAACGCCATTAGTAAAAAAGTTTTTTTAAAATTCAGCAGACCCTCCCTAAAATCGAGCTAGACGTGCTCTAGTACAGGTGTTTGCCCTTTCAATTGGGAGCGGCTCGAATGACTGTTGAAGCCTGTATCCAGCAGGGCACATAGTAGCTGTCCCCTTCTTTTAAGCCGCGCTGAAAAATATCTTCTCGACTAGGCATATACTGTGTGTATCTTCCAATATTCTTATTGGCTTCGTTAGCTACACTTGAATCCAATCTTTTAGCGCGATTCCACATATCAATAGCGACCCAAGTTACTACTTGGCTGTTCCAGCCTCTACCTGAACCGCATAGCGGACCGCTTGAAGCATAGAGTTTTCCAATCAATATGTAGGGTTCTCCCCAGTTTGGACGAACTTCTGCCGCTTGCAATGCCCAATTTCTAGCCTGAGAAAAATTGCGAAGATGAGCGTAGTAGATTTTTGAAATTAGTAAGAGGTAAGTACCTTTTTTTTCATTGTCATCCGTTTCTTGGATTGCTTGTTTAAATTTTTCGATGGCAACGTCGTATTGTGCATTTCTTAGGGCGGAGTAGGCTTCCTGCACCGTACTTGGTCCTTCCTCCACCTTGCAGTTATCATTTCCGGCTTGTATAACGGCAGCCATACTTGGATCATCATTTGGGCATCCACCCCATTTTAAGCGACTGTAAACCAATAAAATTGTATCACAATCCTTGCTGGCAGACTCAAATAGAGGAAAATACTGTTCCTTATAATAGTCGCAGTCATAGAACCCCTTTATTGATTCAAAAGCTCTCAATCGTTCTAAGGCGTATTCTTCAATGATTTGCCAGCGTTCGCAGTAAGTACCTTGGCAATTTTTAAGTCCATTAGCGATCACCTTTCGGATGATACTTTCGTATTTTTTAGCTTTTGCATCATCAATTTTTTCTGCCTCATGCAGCTCTACCAGCAGCGCTGTGAAAGGATTGATTGCAAAGTCGTTCACTTTCAAACCATCTTGATCTATTGCTTTTTTGAAGTAATTATAAACTTCTTCTTTCGTTTTTCGATCATCGTATTTGTAGTAGTAATCAAAGCCCTTGCGAGCATTTACGTAGCCGGCTGTCTCTGGATAACAAGTTTTAATCTGATCGTACAATTCAAAAATAGCATCAACGTACGCTGCCTGCTGTGTGGAGTCAGTAGTTTGAGAAAGGAAAAATTCATAAAAATAGATGCCGTCCGAATATACGGTATTGCGTTTGCCATCAGCGGCTGGTGCAACTTTATATACCTTTTGCCAGTAGTCGAAAGCCTTATCTAAGCGATTGAACTTCAAATTGTCTCGATAAAGTACATAGTCTTCCTCTGCCTGATCGGGATTGGGAGCATCCGAGAATTTAGGGCAAGGACTTAGGTTTTCGTCCACTATTTCTTCTTTAATACTTGGAGTTTTGTTGACTTCTGTAACTTCTTCAACTATTTTGGGTGTACAAGTTGTTAGCATTAATCCTAGAAATCCGAATAGTGATAGCCATCTTTTCTGCATGAGTGTAATCTGTTTTTTAATCCTCAACAATAATAGCGAATGTAAAACAGACTTCCAAGAAGCAGACTTTTCTTATTTGGAGTAGTTATAACATTTCAAGGCTTTGGACTTTAGAGTTTGGACATAGTAACATAAGCGTTCTGAAAAAACTTCTCAGAACGCTTGAACAGCATCAAATTAATAATTGTGCAGTTGATTTTCGTACACTTTTACTAATTGAGCTTGCTGATCGGCAATCTTGTTGAGCAATTTAAGTTCTTCCCGCACTTGTTTCACATTTTCGGGAGGTACTTTTTTTGATGCTTTCTTCGCTTTGTTAATGTCTAAAATATTTTTTATGGCTTGATCCAATGTGCTTTTTGCACGCTCCAATCGTCTGTGAAGCTGACGTTTTTTTGAATTGATCGTACTCATACACGCTTATGTTTTGTTTCTGTGAATATAACAATATAAAAGGAAGTTTGGATTATTTATTGTGTAGCAAAATATCAAGTGGCGGACAATATATTTTTGAGCATAATTCAGAATATTTGATTAGCCCATAAATACTGTATATAGAACAGCGACTGATAGTAACAAGCTGTAAAATATTAGCCAATTTAGTCTAGCATATTCTTTTATGGCTATATTAAATTTTGACTTGAGATAAAAGGCATAAATGATTTTTTCAAAAGTATAGGCAATCACTGTGCCAAGTGCAATACCTACCAAACCTAAAAACTGAACTAATACAATGCTGCAAACAATGTTTATCATTAATTCGATAACAGAAACTTTGAAGATGAATTGATTTTGATCTAAAGCTATCAGCAGGGTATGTGGAAAGAACAAGCGACTTATGATAAGTAGAAGATAAATATTGAATATTGCATAGCTTGATTCAAAGGATTCGCTAAAAATGCTGACATATAAGTCTTTACTAAATAGTGCTGCTAAAATAGATAACGGGAAGAATAGGTGCAGTAAAATGTTAGATTTTTCTCGAATGGCAGGCAGTGCTGCTTGTATGGATTGGCTTGCTTTGGGGAGCATAGAGCTACTAAAAGCACCAGCCACCGCCAATGTGAGAGGTAGTTCTCTCGCTCCATACCTGAAAATAGCGAATTGGGCAGGATCGCCCTGAAAATTCCAGTTAACTAACCAACTATCAAGAACTTGTGCGAAACCTCCTAGTAAGGCATAAAGTACTAAAGGAAAAGAAAGATGGATTAATTCAGTTAAAATGGAAAAATCAAAATGGATAGTAGCATACTGATAGAGCAAAGCGATGAGCCAGATATATTTAACTAAGGATAAGCCAATTAAACCTATAAAACTTCCTTGAAAACCAAATCCGAGTAGAATGGGAACTAATAGGACGATTAAGTGCATTCCAAAACTGAAAAGCGCAAACCAAACGATAGGGTAGGGTTTGGATTCTAATAGATAAACATTTTCGACTAAGTACGTGGGAAGGTTAAAAAAAATATAGATCGAGTACAAATATAAATGATCGGGTGTATTTGTATTGGTGAGTAAAGGTAAAAGTGTATTTTGTCCTAGTAGCAAGACTGCGGTTACCACCGTTGATAGGACAGAAAATAGTATAAATAACTGAAAAAGTAACTGCTTTTGTTCCAATTTCGATTTGCGAGGATAAAGTGATAGCAGCCCTTGCGTGAGACCATTTACCCAAAAGAAACTAACCGCATATAGTATAAAAAGCAGCAATTCATAGTTGCCAATAGCTGATTGTTCTACACCAATCCTCGCCAAGAAAATGGCTGTAAGAATAATAGAAACTTGCCTAAGTATATGAAAGACTTGAAATGCTTTCGTGGTCGTAAGCGTAAATGACATCAACTAATTACTTCGTCTTTTCGATCAAATTTTATGCCGTATTGCTCCATTTCTTCTAAGGCAGGAACGTAAAATTGCTTTTGTACAGGAATGTTAAGTCCTTTTCCATGCAGTCGAGACTCCACTAGATATTTAGCAAAAATACCAATTGGTAAGCCAATGATTTTTGACATAGCCGTATCTTCTCTATTTTCTCCCTTTAGCTGAAGTGTGGCGGTACGTCGTTTTTTTTGCCCATTTAAGTTGTAAGTGATCTCGTGTTGCATTACCAGTAAGTCCTTATCTTTACTATCCAATTCCCATTTATTCAACAGCAAACGCTCTAGTATGAGTGCTGGCGTAGCATTGGCAAGATTTATCTTTTTCTTTCTAAACAGGTCTAGCCACTCTAGTTTTTCCATGAGAGGAGCGTTCAACGCTTGACCTAGTTTATTAGCGGTGCGTTCTTTTACAGAATTTCCGGGATAATCTCTGGAATAGGCTCCTATCCACTCATGATAAGTCATTTCATCTGAGTTGAGAATAGGAAAATCGCCATCCGTTAAGCCAAGTTGAACAATCCCGTTCCATGCTTCACAGAAACCCTTGTAGCGAAGTGTGCCTCTGAAAAGGTTGGGTACATCGCCAAGTCCATAAATATCTTTATACAACAGTGCATCTCGGTTGGCGTACGCTTCTAAAGGTTCTAGGTTGGGAATATTGACGGCAGTTGTTTTTGAAAATAATTCATTATAGGTAATAAAGTGAAGCCGTCCATTTTCTAAATACTGAGCAGTGCCCTGCCCTGCAAGTACGATATTTCTGGGATTCCAAGTGAATTTGTATTTCCATGGATTATCAATGCTTTCTGGTGCAATCAGCCCTCCTGTGTAGGATTTGTAGCCAATAACTTTTGCTCCTTTTGCTCGCAATTCATCCAAGTCATACATTGCCGCCATGTGTTCCAGTCCAGGATCAAACGCCATTTCTCCAATAAAAAAAAGCTCGCGATCTCTCGCCTCATCTCCCAAGCGATACATTTCTTTGGAAACATAAGACGATGTCAGCAGGAGTTTATTTAGTTTGATACAATCGTGACTAACCTCCAAGTGTAAGTGAGCAGGCAGTAAAGAGATGACCATATCTGCTCTTGATATTAAGTCTCTTTTGTCATTAGTTTTCATTACATCAAGCCAGGTAGCTCTAGCTCTTGGATGTCCAGCTACTCTCGCTTTAGCCTGTTCAAGGTTAGAGTCAGCTACAATGACATTCCACTTATATTGCTCCGCATGGTCTAAAATGTATCTAATCAATGCTTGCGACGAGCGCCCAGCTCCTATAATAAGTATGCGGTTCATAAGCTATATTCAAGTGATCTTAATACGTTAAATTATTAGTTTCCAACTGCAATATATAGAATGAATATTAAAGATAGGCTTATATGCTACCAATATGCGTATGATGGTGCATTTTTTTCTTGTCAGAAAAGTAGCATTGAAGTGCATGAGTGGAAGAAGTAAATGCAATCTGCTGCCAAGGTATTTCTGTTTCATAAAATAATTCTGACTCAAGGCTCTCCACACCGATACCAAATTCTTTATTAATCAACTGTCCCCAGAAAAGCACATAGACTTGGTTGTAATGAGGAATGCTGTACAGCGTAAGTACATCTTTAATTTCAACTTTTGCTAGTGCTTCCTCCCAGACTTCTCTTTTTGCACCAGCTTCTACTGTTTCATGATTTTCTAAATAGCCCGCAGGTATATTCCAAAGACCCTTGCAGGGTTCAATAGCACGTTTGCAAAGTAGCACTTGATCGCCCCAAACGGGCAGACAGCCCGTTACAATTTTAGGATTAGAGTAATGAATCCTGTTGCAATTGTCACAAACTATTCTCTTGCGATTATCGCCTGCGGGTATTACTTTTTTCAAATTAGATGAACCACAATTGCTACAAAAATTCATAAATGTATTTAGAATGTCAAACAGAAATCATAACAGTAATTGTATTTTAAACGTTAATACAGTGTAACGGTTTTTGATCTATCTTTATTAATATTTAATATCTTATCCATGAAGTTAATTTACACATTTCTATTATTACTTTTTTTGAGTACCAATGTATGGGCACAGCAGCCCTTTCTTTTTATTACTAGCCCAGAATCCGCGGCCACAAGTTTTGAAATGGGAGTGCCAGTAACTGATTTTGCATTTAGTTATCAAACAAACGATGAGTTTACAGGAGAGGTAGTCTGGGCTTTTGATCGCCAGATGGACTCGCTGGCTTGTGACACTGTTATCGTTAATGACGTAACGGACAAATTTGCAATGGTTAGAAGGGGGGATTGTTTTTTTTCTGATAAAATCCAATATGCCCAGCAAGCTGGTGCAAAAGGTGCTATTATTTGTAACAATGTACCCAATGCGGGAGTGATTGATATGTCAGCAGGAAGTTATGCTGGTTTGGATACCATTCCTTCTGCTTTTCTTTCTTTTGAAGCCTGTGCCACCATAGATCAATTATTGGCTGCCGGAGAAACCGTAGAAATAGCCATCAGAGTACTGAGTGTTTATGTAGATGGTGTCTTTGGAGCGAATACCTATGCTACGCCAATGGCACAAATTCAGCCAGTGAATGGAGGCTATAATTTAGTCAACACGACTAATAATACTTTCGATAATGTAAAAATCACGCTAGACATCGAAGCACCCAGTGGGGCAATTGATGGATTTGAAATCAACACCACACTTCTACCCAATACAGATACTACACTCTTCTTTCCCGATTATTTGCCTACGGAAATGGGAACTTACAAGATGACTTATACTGATTTCTTCAACGACTTAGTTTCTAATGTGGAATTTAGTGTTTCTGATAAAACCTATGCGACGGATAACGATAATTACATTGGAGGCATAGGGCCAGATACAGACTTATTCATTAATTCTAATTTGAAATATGAAACGGCTTCGGCTGCCTTTACGGGAGCTGAAAGCAGTGTAGCTACTTTTATTTCCTTTGGCATCGAAAATGTTGCAGATATTTTTACTGGTGAACCAGATGCTGACTTGATTAGCGTAATTCTATATGATGCCGATTCTAATGATGATGGTGTGCTCGATTTGCAAGCCTCTTTATCAGAAGACTTGACACCCGTTGCTTTTGGAGCTTATACTTTAACAGGTAATGAGCAGCCCAACGAATTAATCTTTGTTCCATTAGAATCCATCTTAGGCAATGATGTTATTACGCTAGAGCCTAATTCTATTTACTATGCGGCTGTTCTTTACGATGGAACAATCGCAGGTACGGGAATTGCTCCAGAGTTTACAGCTACTTCAAAGGTAGATTATTTCTTTCCTTCTACCCCCTTACAGTTAGATCAACTATACGGCGGAGGTTGGGGTGCTGGCACGGTTGTTACTCGTTTGCATCTGGATGGGTTTGTGAATACAGAAGAAGTCGAGAAGAAACTGGAAGCAGCTAAAGTAGCAGTAAGCCCCAATCCAGCTACTACTTATATTAATCTAGCTTTCAATTTGACAGACTACGCAGAAGAAGTGCAAGTAGGTATCTTGGATGTTAGAGGTAACTTGGTGAAGGCTATGACTTACGAAAATGTGCAGCAAGATGAACTTCAACTGCCTGTTGATGATCTAGCTAGCGGAACTTATTTTCTATCTATTGTTACACCAGAAGGCTATCGGGCAGAAAAATTAGTGATTGTTAAGTAGTAGTTTTACACAGAACTCAGGTTAGGAGAGATTTCCAGAGTCTTTGAAATTTATTACGTTTACTAAACCTCGCAGGTTTAGTAAACGTAGATTTTGAGCGTATTTTTTCTCCATTTTACCTACGACAAAGTATTCTTTACCTCTACGAAAGTCTGGTATTCGGCTTTGGCGTACTTT
>CAYWKD010000057.1:0-19785 GCA_964458705.1 uncultured Saprospiraceae bacterium
CTCGCTACCTCGTGCGTGCACGCAAATCTACATTTTTATCGTTCATAGGGTCTAAAGATTCAGAAAATTTAGCTTTGAACAGGACGGCTATATCACCAAATGATTAAACAAACACTTAAACCTGTCCATTTACTTAGCAGAAAAAAAGTGTAACAATATTGCTTTAGCTTTTGAAGTTTATCCTCAAACTTTGTTAATTTGGCTTTAATTTGAACATAACGTAAAAAATATGAATAAGAAGATTTTGATCCTTTTTGTATTGATGAGTTCCATTTGCATGAGTTTGTTTGCCCAACCTGAAAACTGGTTTAACCTCGACCCCGAAGATGATAAAGTGCCAGGCGTAAGTACAGAGCGAATGTACGACCGATTAGTGCAAGGCAAGAAAGGAGCAATTGTGATTGTAGCAGTTTTAGACTCTGGTGTTGATTCTGACCACGAAGACCTGAAAGACGTTATGTGGGTAAATGCAGATGAAATTCCCAACAACGGCTTAGACGATGATAACAATGGCTATGTTGATGACATACATGGCTGGAATTTTTTAGGCAATGCCAAAGGCGAAAACATACAGTACGACAATCTAGAATTGACACGCCTTTACAGAAAACTGCGTCCAAAGTATGAAAATGTGGATAGCACCCAATTATCTGGAAAAAAGCTAGAAGAATTTAGATTTTTCAAAAAATTGGAAGCAGACCTGAAAACAAATCAGGAAAAAGAGGCTCAAAATAAAATATATGAAACCCTCTATGAAGGGCTAAAACAGTTGAAAAGTCTAATAGGCAAAGAAGAAATAACAATGGAGGATGTGGAAGGCTTTGAAACAGACAATCCGCTCATTGCACGTACTGCTGCTCTCACAAAGCAATTAATGCAACAAGGTAATACTTTTGGAGAGGTACTAAAAGAACTAGAAGGAGCTTACAATTACTTCATGCCTCGCTACAATTACTATTACAATCCAGATTTTGATCCAAGAGATGTCATTGGTGATGATTACAGCAACCCCAATGATCGAGACTATGGCAACAACGATGTAGAAGGTCCCGACGCCATGCACGGTACCGCAGTAGCGGGTACAATTGCAGGAGATAGAGATAATGATCTAGGTATCATGGGCGTTGCAAATAATGTTCGCATCATGGCAGTAAGAACTGTACCAGATGGCGATGAAAGAGATAAGGACGTAGCAAATGCTATCCGCTATGCTGTGGATAATGGTGCATCTATCATTAACATGAGCTTTGGTAAGGGATATGCATGGGATAAAAAAGCAGTGGACAAGGCAGTCAAATATGCCGCTAAGAAAGATGTGCTATTGATTCACGCCGCAGGAAACGATGGTAAAGAAAACTTTACAGATAACAACTTCCCGAATGACAAATACAAACATAAAGGCTTCTTGGGACTTGGGGCGAAAAGTGCAGCTAACTGGCTAGAAGTAGGTGCGTTAAACTTTGAAATGGGTGAGAACTTGGTTGCTAATTTTTCCAATTACAGTGCGAATAATGTAGATGTTTTTGCACCTGGTGTGCAGCTAGAGTTGCCCATTCCAAACAATGAATACGAAAGCGTTGATGGAACTAGCTTTGCAGCACCCGTAGTTGCAGGAGTGGCAGCAATGTTGCGCTCTTATTTTCCTGCTCTAACCGCAGAACAGGTAAAAAAAGTAATTATGGACTCTTCTATACAACCTGATGGAAAAGTAGCAAAACCCAGTTCAGGCGAGGTTGTGCCATTTAAGGAACTAAGTGTATCAGGAGGTATGGTCAATGCCTTCAATGCAATGATAAAAGCAGCCGAAGTGAAAGGAAAAAAGCGTGTTAAAAAGCAAGAAATAATCATTATACCGTAATTTACATTTAACAAAACGAAAATCTCAACATGAAAATCTCAACTTTTGTAATTATTGCAGTGCTCCTTGCTTCGTGTGCCACAAATGAAGAACAAGCTAGTAGCAAGTCAAAAGCTGCACCACCAAACATCTTGTTCATCATGTCGGACGATCATGCTTATCAAGCTATTAGTGCTTATGATGATCGACTGATTCAAACACCTAATATTGATCGTTTAGCAAAAGAAGGTATGCTATTTACGAATGCTAGCGTTACCAACTCTATTTGTGCGCCTTCCAGAGCTGTTATTTTAACAGGAAAGCACAGCCATATAAATGGTAAAATTGACAATCGCTTTCCATTCGACACCACCAATATTACTTTTCCTCAGTTATTTCAGCAAAATGGCTATCAAACAGCTATGTATGGCAAACTACACTTCGGCAACAACCCGAAAGGTGTGGATGACTTTATGATACTACCAGGACAAGGAAATTATATTAATCCAAAGTTTATTATGCCTGATGGAGATACAGTTATCACAGGCTATACAACAGATATCATTACTGATCTGACACTAGATTGGCTACAAAATAAGCGTGATGCTGATAAGCCATTTATGATGATGTATTTGCACAAAGCACCGCACCGTCCTTGGTGGCCAAGGCCTGATAAATTTGCGGAATTTACCAAAAAGGAATTTCCAGAACCAGCTTCTTTGTTTGACGATTACGCCAATCGTGGCACTGCGGCTAAGACAGCAGAAATGAACCTACTCGATCACATGATGTATAGTCACGACAGTAAAGTTTATCCTGAAACGCTAGAAGAAATGAATGGTGTCCAACCAGTAGTTAAGGAGTTTCCAAATAGCTTTTACGGACCTTATGGTAGAGCTAATGAGCAGCAGAAAGCATTATATAAACCCGTTTTAGATTCCATTAGTAATTATTTCAAAGACAATTGGAAGAAAATGTCAGATGAGGAAAAGATGAAATGGAAGTATCAAAGATATATGCAAGATTACTTAGCTTGTATTTCTTCTGTCGATGACAATATAGGGCGAGTGCTTGATTACTTGGACGAATCTGGTTTAGCAGAAAATACAATCGTTATTTATACTTCCGATCAAGGCTTTTATCTCGGCGAGCATGGCTGGTTCGATAAGCGATTTATTTATGACGAATCTTTCAAGACGCCACTTTTAGTTCGCTGGCCAGGCGTTGTAGATGCAAACACTAAAGTAACTGAAATGGTACAAAACTTAGACTTTGCTCCTACCCTATTGGAAGCAGCACAGCTAGACGTACCCTCCGACATGCAAGGTGAGAGCTTGCTCCCACTGTTGAAAGGTGAAACTGAAAGTTGGAATAGAGATGCTGTTTATTATAATTATTACGAATATCCTTCTGTCCATATGGTAAAACGTCATTATGGCATTGTAACAGAGGAATATAAACTTGCTCATTTTTACTATGATGTGGACGAGTGGGAACTTTACGATCGCAAAAAAGATCCTCAAGAAATGAATAATGTGTATGACAATCCCGAATATGCAGAGGTCGTCAAAACACTCAAAGTAAAACTTGATGAATTGAGGGTGAAATATAAGGATTCTAAAGAATTAGACCAGAAGTATATTGACCTCTATAATCAAATGAATTAATTCATTTTTATGCTCTTCCATCTATTGGGCATTCACGACAGGTGGAGGAGCAAATACTTCTCACTATACTGCCATTTCGACTCAAAATTAGAATAAAACTGCCAAAAAGACACTTTACAGCCTTCGGCAAAACCTTTGCTATCCTTATTGTTAGCATTTAGTACCTAACAAATACTGACTGCTTGGTCTCAACTAGAAATTTAAAATATGACATACGATAATTTCACAATAAAAGCGCAAGAATCCATCGTGCGAGCACAGCAAGTTGCTGGTGGTATGGAACAACAAAATGTGGATACCCCGCACTTGCTGAAAGGAATATTAGAAGTGGACGAGAGTGTTTCGGAGTTTTTACTCAAAAAAGTAGGCGTGGTTATCTCTACTTTGAATAGCAAACTAGACGAAACGATTGCAACTTATCCTAAAGTAACGGGAACAGATAAACAATTTTTAACAAATGATGCCAACAAAGCCTTAGCGGTAGCTAAAAAAATGCTGGCAGAGTTTGGCGACGAGTTTATTTCCATTGAACTAATTTTACTCGGCATTCTGAAAGGTAATGATCGGGGAGCAAGAATCTTGAAGGAGCTAGGCGCAACAGAAAAAGAACTGAAAGCAGCCATTCAAGAGCTGCGAAAAGGAAGAACAGTTGACACTCAAAGTGCCGAAGACAGCTACAATGCCTTAAATAAATTTGCCATCAATCTGAATGAGCAAGCCGAACAAGGCAAGCTAGACCCAATCATTGGGCGAGATGAGGAAATTCGTAGAACATTACATATCTTATCTCGAAGAAAGAAAAACAATCCTTTACTCATTGGTGAACCCGGCGTTGGTAAAACGGCTATTGTAGAGGGCATTGCTTGGAGAGTAGTGAAGAGCGATGTACCTGAAAACTTATTAACCAAAAAGATTTACGTGCTTGATATCGCCGCCTTGATTGCAGGAGCAAAGTACAAAGGAGAGTTCGAGGAACGCTTGAAGGGTGTAATAAAAGAAGTTACTTCAAGTAACGGTGAGATCATTTTATTTATAGACGAAATCCACACCCTAATTGGTGCAGGTGGTGGACAGGGCGCAATGGATGCTGCGAATATCTTAAAACCTGCTTTAGCAAGAGGGGAACTAAGAACGATTGGCGCAACAACTCTGGATGAATATCAGAAATATTTTGAAAAAGATAAAGCGCTGGTGCGCCGTTTTCAGACTGTATTGATTGATGAGCCAAGCGTAGAAGATACGATTTCGATTTTAAGAGGCTTGCAAGAAAAATACGAAGTTTATCATAAAATTGAGATTTTAGACGGTGCTTTGGTTGCCGCAGCCGAACTTTCTAAACGATATATTGCAGATAGAAAATTGCCAGATAAAGCCATTGATTTAATTGATGAAGCAGCAGCAAAACTGCGTTTGGAGCTAGACAGTGTGCCAGATGAAGTAGATGAAATGCAGCGCAGAGTACGTCAGTTAGAAATTGAGCGAGAAGCAATCAAACGAGAAAATGATGATATAAAACTTAAAATCGTTACAGAAAAAATTGCCAATGCCAAGCAAGAACTAGACTCTATCACCGCTCAATGGAAGGATGAAAAAGAAATTGTTGACACGATTCAAAATATTAAAAAGCGGATTGAGGAGCTAGAAATGGAAGCAGAGAAAGCAGAACGAGAGAGTGACTTTGAGACAGTAGCCAAAATTAGATATGGTCAATTGCAAGAGCAAGAAGTAATGCTAAGAGTAGCTGAGGAGAAATTGGAGCAACTGCCACAAGAAAAACGCTTTACAAATGAAGAAGTAACAAGTGAAGACATTGCAGAAGTAGTGAGCCGTTGGACAGGCATTCCAGTAACTCGAATGATGCAGAGCGAGCGAGAAAAGTTGTTAAAATTGGAAGAGCAATTAGGGCAAAGAATTATTGGACAGCACGAAGCTGTACGAGCCGTATCAGATGCTGTGCGTAGAAGTAGGTCAGGTTTGCAAGACCCAAATAAGCCTATTGGTTCATTCATTTTCTTAGGTCCGACAGGAGTCGGTAAGACAGAATTAGCTAAAGCACTAGCGGAGGTCTTATTCAATGATGATCGTGCCATTACTCGAATTGATATGTCAGAGTATCAAGAAAAGCATAGTGTTTCCCGATTGGTAGGTGCGCCTCCTGGCTACGTGGGCTACGATGAAGGTGGACAACTAACAGAAGCCGTGCGTAGAAAACCTTATTCAATTGTTTTATTGGATGAGATTGAAAAAGCGCATCCCGACACTTTCAATGTCTTACTACAAGTACTAGATGATGGACAGTTGACAGATAATAAAGGCCGAGTAGCCAATTTCAAAAATACCATTGTCATTATGACCTCTAATATGGGAGCACACTTGATATTGGAAAATTTTGAAGACCTTGAAGAAATGGGCGATAAACATAGAGTAGATATCTTAGAAACAACCAGAAATGAAGTGTTTGACTTGCTAGAAGAAAATCTTCGACCAGAGTTCTTGAACCGAATTGATGAAAAAATCATGTTCTTGCCGTTAACAAAGGAGGAGATCAAGGAGATTTTGGACCTGTTATTACGCAATGTAGAAAAAATGCTAGCAAAACAGGGAATGGTTATCAAAGTCAGTGATAGGGCGAAAAACCTGCTAGCTGATCTAGGTTATGATCCTCAATTTGGAGCTAGACCCCTAAAGCGAGTGCTTCAAAAAGAAGTGATAAATGAAATCTCTAAGCATATCCTTTCAGGCGAATTTTCAACAGGCGACACCATCTACGTTCACGCAGATTATGTTGGTCTAACGTTCAAAAAAGAATCATGGAACGAAACCGCAGAGGATTTGGAATTAGAGGAAATGAATGAGGGCTAATGCCGTGTGCGAATACTGTCATTAGTTCAACTATAATATCCTAAGTTTTCTACGAGTGTAGAGGCTTAGGATATTTAATTGTTTTGTAGTTGTAGCTTGAGCAAATTTTTCTAATTACATCTACCCCTACAAATCTAATCCATACTTATCTATCAAATATACGAGGCTCGTTATGGCTGCCACGCCTAACTCCAGTTCACGCTTATTAACCGCTTCCAGACGATCAATATTAGTGTGATGGTAGTCAAAATAGCGTTGCGAATCTGGCAAAAATCCAAAGAGCAAGCCCTTCTGTGGCTTCAGTCTTGCAATATCTGCTCCCGAGCCACCTTTCTTAAATTGCAACCCATAAGGCTCTAACAGCGGTAGCCAATTAACAATGTGTTTGAAACGATCTTCTAAAATACGCTCATCTCCATCATAAGTAAAGCCTCTTGGTGTAAACCCTCCTCTATCTGACTCAATAGCAGCAAGATGAAATTCTTGTCTAGCCATAGAACTGTCTCTATAAGCCATGGCACCTGCTTGTCCGTTTTCTTCGTTCATAAAAAGAACGCAACGAATCGTGCGCTTGGGCTGATAATCCAATCTTTTCAAAAGTTGTAATACATCCATCGCTTGCACACAACCAGCACCGTCATCATGTGCTCCTTCTCCCAAATCCCAAGCATCCAAATGCCCACCAATCAAAATAATCTCTTCTGGAAATTCACTACCTTTTATTTCGCCAATGACATTATAAGATTGCTTTGGAGATAAGCGTTGAGAATTACTACGCATATATACTTGAATTGCTTCCTTTTCAAGTAGTTGGCTGAGCAATTCAGCATCATTGGTGCTAATCGAAATTGCAGGAATATTGACAGCTTCTTCATCGTAAATAGCACTTCCTGTATGTGGCACATCGTCCAAACGAGTCGTCATGGAACGCACAATAGTACCGACTGCTCCGTACTTTGCTGCTCGCAGAGGTCCGTAAGCGCGCTGCCCCACCGCCCCACCATAGGCTGCAAAAGTATTCAATTGAGTAGCATCCATTGGGCGGTTGTAGAATACAATTTTACCTCCTACACCAGTTCTTCCCAATTGATCCACTTCTTCTAAACTTTGCACCTCCACTACCTCTGCTGTGATGCCCGCCTTCCCTGTACCAATCGTATTTCCTAAAGCTACCCCCTTTAGATCAAGACTTCCCACTGCTCCAGAGTTTACAATTCTAATCTGCTCTTTTTCTCCTCTTACCCAGTGAGGCACAATGCAGGGTTGAAGTTTCACCTCGTCAAGACTCATAGTATCAAGCATTTGACGAGTGTATTCTACTGCCGCCGCCGCTTCGGGTGAACCACTCAATCTGCCTCCAATTTCTTTGGCAAGATAAGTCAACCACTCATAGCTTTTACCTTGAGTAAGTGCTGTATCATATATCTTTCGAATGTAGAAAGCATCTTCTTTAGAGGTCGTTGGCTGAGCAATTGTACTGTAAGTGCAAAATAGCAAGACGATGATAAGTAGTTGTGCAGTGCGAATAAGGTTTAGTCTGTTCATTTTTTTAAAAAAGTTTAGCTATCTAAAATTAGAATATACTTTTAAAAAGCAGTCTAATTTAAAATTTAATTCGTGCAAATAATCTCTTCAAAAATTATTTATCCGAATTTAAAAATGAAATTAATTCAAATTAATGAAATTCAACTCGCATAAAATTAAAATATTTTGAAATTTAATGCTATTTTCTTTAAATTCGTATATTGATATTGAAATTACATATAAACTTATCAATACAAAGATTAATTTGGTTTTATTTGGTTAGGGCTGAGGTGGTGCAATTTGCGCTACCTCATTTTTAATTATCTTTCTACTCAAAGGAGCTTTGCCTAAATTCCTTATGCAGTAATAAATCTATGTTAGTCTTTACGATTTGTCCCATATTCATACAGTAATCGAAGGAGTGATTGTTGTGATGCCTTGCCAATTCTTCTCCCAACTGCATCACTTTTTCAGGAGTTGAAATTTGATCTTCAATCATGACTTCCATGAGGTCATCAAATTGTGTGCGAGAGGCTTTCATTCTGACAGCGATTAAGCTGCGCTCCTCTGATTGATACTGCGCCATCGTCTGACGTGACATGTATTTTTTACCTAAGAAGATGATCGGATTATTTTCCTTGAAAAATTGTGGCAGATAAAAATTCTTTCGCCCTTCATAAGATTGCTGGTCAAAATCAATAGCACGTAGCCGAAACTGAGAGCCTTCAATATCTGGCGTAATATCTACCACATAGTTATAAGCACGCATATCTCCTAGCAAACGAGCAAAGCAACGTTCATTGAACTTGACAAATTCCTTTGCCATTCTGATTTGATTGAACTCTGTGTCTTCAAGATGTTTTGCCATAAACTCATCTCCCGGTATGCCTGCTACGTGTTCCTCTATTAATGTATTGCCATCCACCAAATAGGTCATAACGTTGGGCGACAAAATATCTTCTAACTCTAACCCATAAACCCTAGAGGCATCTGCTCGCTTGACATAAAAATGATCGTAATTGTCGTTTAAACGATTGATAATGCGTATTCTGAAAGGTCGAGTGTTTCCAAAAGTACAATAATCAATTCTAGCAATACTAAGATGCTCTAGGACTGTAACATCTCCATCTGTTTTTAGTAAAGCATAGATTTCAGTTAGTCCCTTATGCAGTTCTTCCATATCTAGTTCGCTGTAATATACGGTCTCCCAAAGTGTATCATCACCATTTCGGTCTAGTAGTGCCGTTGACATGGTGAAGCGCAGCAAATCTTCGTATTGAACGGGTAGCGTTTTTTTTCGCTCGTAATGTTCAAGATATAGCTGAAGTGGGCGTTTTATTTTGAAAGGCACTTTTTTCTTGGATGGTGCATCTGCTGCCATTATTATTGTTTTAGATAACGAATATACAATTTTATAATGAGCAACTATTTCGCTAAAGCATCATTTATTGAGCTAGAATGTTGGATATTTGTTTTTTTTAAACTTGCAATGCTATGCTGTTTGCTGTTGGTACAAAAGTCAGACTAAAAAATACAGGCGATGAAGGAGTAATTACCGAAATGCTAGGCGAAGATATGTTTACTGTTCACTTAACAGAAATGGACATGGAAATTCCTGCATTTGAAAATAACTTGGAGCGCATACAAGGCAAGAAAAACCACATAGCTAAGTTTGTACAAGGCAAAGCCCAGAAGCGTAAAATTCAACTTCCGCCAGCAGATTCCCAATATACCATGTTAACCAATAAGGGTATCTTACTAGCTTTTGATCCACAGCTAGATTTTGACGATTCGATTAGCCATTATGATGTTCACCTGATTAATGCTACCCCCTCTGATGTTATTTTTACATTTGAATTAAGACTTAATAATAGCGTTAAAATTAAAATAAATGCCAAAACACCATCAGCTTCAGTTTATCACCTTGGCGAGCTACTATATAATCAACTAAATGAAGTTCCAGTAGTGGCAATAAGTTGTTGGAAAGTAACAACTGCTGGCACAGAAGCTGAACAGCAAAAATCCTTGAAGTTGAAGCCCAAAACGTTTTTCACTAAAATAGCAACCGCTCCTTTACTAGATAAACAAGTGCACCTTTTCACTGTGTTCAAAAATTTAACCAACACCTCAAATAAAAAGCCAACCAAAGTAAAGCAAGAAGACTTAAGCACTTATACCAAGCGTAATACCATTCCTAAGCAGACGTCTAACAGTAATAAGCTAAGCGACTGGCATGATGTCAAAGAATTTGCAGAATTTATCCCTGAAATTGACTTGCATATTGATAAACTAGTAGGAGATGTAGCAGACCTAAATAAAGCAGATATTTTAAGAATACAACTCAGCACCTTTGACCAGTTCTTAGCTAAAGCGATACGATTAGGTGTAGAGCGAGTTTTTGCTATTCATGGTATTGGAAAAGGTAAGCTCCGAGATGCCATTGCGGGTCGTTTGATTCAAAATTCAGATGTCAATACTTTTAAAAACGAGTATCATCCCCGCTATGGCTGGGGAGCAACAGAGATTATCTTAAAGTAAAATATAGCTGTAACTGAACTTGACCTTTAAAGTACTCAAACTTTTGAGCGGTATAAACTTTGCTTAAAAGTTGTATCGCCCCTCAGATAAAATCTCAAAATAGTGTTAAGTAAGCAATAAGAAGACTCACTAATATCTTTTAATCGTAAAAATCTAAATCCTTTTCCATATTGTAAATTTTCATACTGATTTTATCTTTGCCATAAGAAAAAACAAGGTTTTACGACAGTCCTAATAGCGAATCGTAAAAATGCTACAAATAACAATTATTGTAGAAATAACTCGATTTATTTAGTATTGTACTCATATACATTAGCGATGATCCAACGTATTTTTATCATTTTAGGCTTTATCTTTGTATTTATCTCATCACTTTCTGCACTTAGCGACAAGTATCGCTGTATGTGGCGAGATGATCCCGCTACTACCATGGTCATTGGCTGGAATCAAATTACAGGTGATGATCCCAAAGTCTACTACGATGAAACAAACAAAGGCGAAAATCCTTTAAACTACAACAAAAAACAAACGCCCAACTATGTAATAACCGCTCAAGGAATGCGTAATCACTTCGTGCGGTTGAGTAATTTGAAGCCTAACTCTACCTACTACTTTGTCATTTCGGATTCAGAGAATACAAGTCGAGTATTATCCTTTGAAACTGCTCCAGCTACTCCAAATGAGCGCATTTCAATCATTGCTGGTGGAGACTCAAGAAACCATAGAGAAGCTAGACGCAAGGCCAATCTGCTAGTTGGAAAACTGCGCCCCCATCTTGTGCTTTTTGCTGGTGATATGACAGGTGGAGCAAGCCCTAGAGAGTGGCAACAATGGCTAAATGACTGGCAATTAACCATTGCGCCAGATGGCAGGATGACCCCGATAATAGTGGCTCGTGGCAACCACGAACCAGACAACCAAACACTAGTCAATTTATTCGATGTGCCTAGTCCCGATATTTATTATGCAATGACCTTCGGCGGCAATCTATTGCGTGCTTACACGCTTAACTCGATGATTCCTTCGGGAAATGCTCAAAGGGACTGGTTAGAAAAAGACCTGAAAGCTAGTCAAAATATTCGCTGGAAAATTGCTCAATATCATCACAGTATTCGCCCACACTGTAAAGAGAAAGAAGAAAAACTAGAACTCTACAAAAATTGGGCAACACTCTTCTACGAACATCAAGTTAATGTAGTTGTAGAGTCAGATGCTCACGTTGTAAAATGGACTTACCCCATTCGTCCTTCAACTGAACAAGGCAGTGAAGAAGGCTTCATTAGAGATGACCTCAAGGGAACAGTTTATGTAGGTGAAGGCTGTTGGGGTGCCCCTTTAAGAAATAATGACGACAATAAAAGTTGGACGAGAAATAGTGGGCGTTTTAATCAATTTAAGTGGATTTGGCTAGATGAAAGTAGCATCGAAATTCGCACTGTGATGACGGATTGTGGCGAACAAACCATGCCATTACCGACTAATAAAAAATTTGAACTACCAAGAGGAATAGAACTATGGCAGCCCAGCAATGGAGCGGTAGTTACTATAGAAAAAAATATAGAAGAAGCACCAATTATCGCCATAAGCCGCAATGACTCCTCGCCCTTACCTGAGCCCTCTTCTGAAGAAACTTCTATCCCAAAACTATATGTTGATAGGCTCTTAAACAAGGTGGAAGTTCGCTACAAAATTATCAAGGAAGGGGAAGTAGAAATGATCTTGCTCAATAAGAATATGCAGCGTATTAAGTCTGCAAACTATCTACACGTCAATGGTGGTACTTTCTTAGAATCATTTGATCTACTGGGCATCCCAAAAGGTCAATTTCGTTTAGTACTCAAATTAGGCAGCGAAGTGATTGGCATATATGATGTAGTAAAAAGAAATTAATAGTCCAGCCGACTGCACCACTAGACTTTACACAATAGGTCTTTTGAGGTTTTGATTGCTCACTCATTGTAATAAATCTACCTGCTGAGCATCGAGCTTGTAATCTTTTTTAATTTGACTGAGTGTTGGGCGAAGCGTCAAAAAACAAACAAGCCAAAAGCAAATGCCAACAAAGTTCTGTGCCAAACTGAAAGTTAAATACTTTTAAATCCGCTACTTCTCGTACTTGCGAACCATTAACTTTTATTACAGAGAAAATAAAAAAAACTATGTAACTTTCGGATCGAAATATTGATTGTTTAGACAGTTTAATGAACGGTTAGTATATGCGTAGTGCGCCCGATAGGGAGCATTATCGCATATACATCTTTGTTGTAGGAAGTCATAGATCATCCATTAAACTTTTATGTTTTTCCTGAAATAGCTTTTACTTTGTGTTCTCTTTTCAACTTGTATTGGAAACGTCATCTTTCAGCTATGGCAGTATATGTCACGAACCAATATTTTTTGCATTCTTCAACCATGCCTTTAACCTAGAAGCATTGGCTTTACTAACCACGATTTTGTCCTTTTCTTGGGGCTGTAGATTGACGACCAATCTGCCGTTAAAGTAAGTTTGAAGGGACTTGATTGCAGACCGCTGAATCAAATATTGCCGATTGGCTCTGAAAAATAATTCAGGGTTTAAATCGTTTTCTAGATCTTCCAGTTTCTCATTAAAGCTAAAAGTTTGATTATCTGTAGTCGTACCTCTTACAATCCCATTCTGTATGAAGAAGAAAGCAAAATCCCCAGACTCAATTGGAATGAAGGTATCTTTTTTTTGAACCAGTAATGAATTTCTATAGACCTTTTTCGAACTATTCATCAGGTTCATCAGTGCTTCTATTTGTTGAGTAGAAACAAGCGTTCTTTGGTGCTTGTCTTTAAATTTGCGTATAGCATTTTCTAGTTCTACTTCCCGTATCGGTTTCAACAAATAATCGATGCTGTTTAATTTAAAAGCTTGGATAGCGTATTGGTCGTAGGCAGTAGTAAAAATAATGGGGGCTATTGGTTCTACTTCCTTTACTATCTCGAAAGAGTTTCCATCTCCCAGATGGATATCCATAAAAACAAGATCGTACGCTTTGTTTTCTTTAAAAAAGGTAATAGCATCCGATACGGTTTCGATCGATTCCAAAATTTGTATATCGGGCGCTACAGACTGTAATAAGAACCTCAGGTTATCTGCCGCTGATTGCTCATCTTCAATGATTATAGCCTTCATTTTTCAGTATGGGTAATTTTACGGTAAAATAGTTTTCGTCCTGATTTATTTGAATCTCTCTCTTTTTTAAAAGTTTAAATCGTAAGGATAAATTGAGTAAACCTAAGCCTGTGCCTTCGGTTGCATCTCTTCTTTTATGCATCTGATTTCTGATGATTAGGTACTCTCCATTCGGATAGATTTCTAATAAAAGCGGTTGATTGGTCGAGACGACATTATGCTTGATGGCATTTTCTGCCAGAAGTTGTAGCGAAAAAGAAGGGATTAACTCCTTTTTCCAGTTTTCGGGGATTTGAACCTCGACCTTGAATTTTTCACCAAAGCGTTCTTTCTGTAGAAAAATGTAGCTTTCGAGGTATTCCAATTCATTTTGAATAGTAATGAAGTCATCTTCGCTTCTCAGTAGAGTAGCCCGTAAAAGCCAAGATAATTGCTCTACAAACGCTAAAGCCTGGTCAGATTTATTGCGAATCAATACCGTAAGCGAATTTAAGGCATTAAATAAGAAGTGAGGGTTAATCTGGGAACGTAAAGCTTCTAACTGATGCGCTAAGGCACTTTGTTTTGCCTGCTCCTTTTCTAGGATGATTTGTTGTTGTTGAAAACTTAGATTGGTGAATCGAGCTAGTAATAATAAGATAGGATGAACAATCAAAAAGTCAGTTGTTATTATCGCAAACACCTGCTTGTTTTCTAAATAACCAGATAAAGAATTTGCCATTACTGTGGTGGTAATGATGCCCCCCAATAGGAATAGCCCAAAGTTGGTGGTGATAACGAATGCCTTGCGTCCTAAAAGAGGGAGATGCCATTTATCTTTCCAGATGATATTAAAACTCAATAATACACAGGCATAAACAAAAAAGAAAAACATCCTTAGTATTATTACCTCGCTGGTTATCCCAATTTTTGCAGCTATACCCTCTCGGTCTGCCAACATCATAATTATGCGTTGGAAGTGCATTAAAATAGTGATTGCCAATGCACCGAGGAGGATGATTTGAATTTTATTTTTTAGCATATCTCTATTGTATCATTGTTTATTCAAAAGATTAAGGGCTGATACTTTTTTGATTTGGACGTTCAAATTTAAGAGAAGTTTTGCGGCGCAATCACTTAAATCAACCTGAATTAACCGAGAACGAGCCTGAAACGTCCATTTCGGGAGGTGAAATAAACATTGAAAGAAAACAGAGCGCAAACGCTCAAATCTGAAACAACCATTTCGGGAAGTGAAGTCCTTTCTTATCCAATACCTTCCCGAATTTCTATGCCAATTACCCCCGAATCACTTTACCTGCCTCTAAGGAGACTTCACCTTACACATAGGTCGATTCACTCAAATTTACTCAAAGGCGTATTGATTATCCCTATAATTTTGAGTCTGTAAAATAACTATTCACAAAATTAAAACAAACAGTATCATGAAAAGAACATTCTTATTTTCTCTAATTATCAGTTTTTTATTTTTCTCAACAAGTTGCAGCACAGATGATTCTGAGTCTCCAACACCCACAGAAAATCCTGAAACAGGTCTATTGAACCGAACCATTACCCACGAAGGCAATACTAGGGAATATGCTTTATATATTCCTACTTCCTACACAGGTGAGCAAGAAGTCCCCCTTGTCGTCTATTTGCATGGTGCACCAGAGAATAAAGAAACAGCACAAACAACTACAGATTTTACAGAGGTTTCAGAAGCAGAGGGCTTTATCATGGTTTATGCAGAGGCTACCTCGGGAAGTAATGATGCATTCATTTGGGCAGATGGAAGAGGTGGTGGTGCAGATTCCGCTTTTGATGATGTGAGTTTTATTAATTTTTTGGTAGATGCACTAACTACCGAATTTGAAATTAATGCAAACAAAAGATACTTGTGTGGTTTTTCTAATGGTGGTTTTCTCTCTCAGCACATAGCCAATCAAAGCAATACACGATTTGCAGCTATTGCAACTGTATCGGCTTCGCTACACCAACCCTACGAAACTACTAACCCAAGCAGGGCGATTCCAATGCTTTATATGTATGGCACCAACGACCCAGTAGCATTATATACAACTGGAAGCTACACCAACCCAGCTTTTAATGCTGGCGGCTGGACTATGCCTGTAATCGGTATTGAAGCTGCGGTTGATTATTGGGTAGGAATCAATGGCTGTAATGCAACACCCACAGAAACCAATCTGAGCGACACAGATTCAGGAGATAACTCTACTGTTACAGTATTTGAATATACTGGAGGAACAAATGATGCCGAGGTGAAATTCTATCGCATCAATGGTGGAGGACATACTTGGCCAGGTGTCAGTGCCCGTCCGTCAGCGTTTTTTGGAGCTACCAATAATGATATGAAAGCAGGTCAGGAAATATGGAATTTCTTTGAAAGGTTTGAGTTAAATTAATCATATAATTCACAAATGAGTACTAGAAACTCTATTGACTAAATAGTTAGAAAAATAGAGTTTCTACACTCCTTAAAATAGATTTAGACAACCTTAAAAACAAACGAATATGATAAAATCTAAAATTAATTCAATGATAATATTAGCAATGCTGATATTTTTTGTAAGTTGCTCAAGTGATGACAACAACAATGTAGAAGCCCAAACCCAAACCCCATTCCAAGAACTCTATGACCAAGGGGTAGATAGATATCTTGGTGTTTTTAACCCAGCCTCTTCAAATGTAGTATCTCCGGGTGTTACCGAGCATACTTTCAGTGGTATTGATGCCCCAATATGCTTTACGGGCAATGAATTTTCTATGTTTACTAGAAATGGGAGTAGCAACAATCTTTTGATTTTTCTGCAAGGCGGCGGATTTTGTAATCCTTTTGCTTGCGAAGCTGTCGAGAGTGGTATTCCTTTAATCCCTATGGGAATATTAAACCCCAACGACCCAAACAGCCCTACCGCCAATTATGACATAGGATATGTACCCTACTGCGATGGCTCTGCCATGATTGGAGACAGTGAGGCAGACAGTGATAGTGATGGCACAAATGACCGCTTTTTTAGAGGTGTTCAGAATTTATCCGCTTCGCTTGATGTAATTGCTCAAAGCTATCCTTCTCCTGATAAAATAGTGCTTGCCGGTAATAGTGCAGGAGGGTTTGCCGTACATCACGCCCTGCCTTTGGTAAGAAAACTTTACCCTAATGTTCGTATTGATGTGATAAATGATTCGGGAGTAGGTATTCTCAATCCTGGAGGTTGGCAAGCGAATATCAACTATTGGAATGGAGGAGATTTTTTCCCTACAAGTTGTACGGATTGTATAGGCACCGATGGAAACCTGACCAACTACCACAAATACCAACTTAGCCAAGACCCTAATATTCGTATGGCATACATCAGCTCCAAACGAGACGCAACTTTTACCGCATTTATGGAGGGAGATATTTTTGAGGCTCAACTCCTTGAAGCAGTAAACGAACTCAAAGCAGCATTTCCTGAACGATTCAACAGCCTGATAGCAGATGGTGATGGCCATACCTTTCTTATTAGAGATTTCACCTATGCGGTAGGCGGAACAACAGTCAGAGATTGGCTTAGTAAAATGTTGAACGAAAGTACAGACTGGAACTCAGTAATTGATTAACCTTTAAAAATATGAATATGAAGTATAAAATAAATCTTATCATAGCAGCAACATTTCTATTCTTTGGTTTGGCTTGCTCCAATGATGATGAAAGTGTACCTACACCCAACCCAACACCCACAGTATCAAGGAGTTTGTTAGATACCACTTTTACATACAATAATACAGTGCGAGAATATTTATTGTATATTCCAGAAAGCTATGACGGCACAGAAGCTGTACCGCTGGTATTTAGTTTGCACGGAATTGCAGGAACAAAAGAAAGTCAGTATAATCTGAGTAGATTTCACCTAGTAGCCGATACTGCCAATTTTATTTTAGTAACTCCTGAAGCCACCGCAAACCCCGTTACAGCTTGGAATAGCAGTAGCGACCCCGATAGAGCCGATGATGTAGGCTTTATTAATGCGTTGATAGATGCCTTAAGTAATCAGTATAATATTGATACAGATAGAATTTATATAGCAGGTTCTTCTAACGGAGGTTTTATGAGTTATGAATTGGCTTGTAAGCTAAGTAATAAAGTAGCTGCCATTACTTCTGTAAAAGGAGCCATGCTTCCTCCACAAATAGATAACTGCAATCCTTCTAGAGCCGTTCCTATTTTGGAAATACATGGCACAGAAGACAGGAATGTTCCTTACGATTGGGCTATCAATGCAATTAATTTTTGGGTCAGTCATAATGGGACTTCCAGCACCCCCATCATTACTGATTTACCTGATACCAACCCTAACAATGGCAATACCGCCCAACATTATCTATATGAGGCAGGCTCAAGTGGCATTGATGTAGAGCATATCAAAGTCAATGGAGGCGTACACGATTGGTTTGGAGAGCCAGGTACAGACTATGACATAGATGCTACCATAGAAGCGTGGAAATTTTTCCTGAAATACGACCTCAATGGGAAAAGATAAGCAAGGAAACACACCGTACATGAAATGGGAAAGCAAGCATAGATTGACTTAGTACAATATTGAATGAAAGTGAAAACTAGCCTTTAGTAATAATCTAACCTTTAAACAAATAAACATGAAATTTAACCCAAAATTCATTGTGGCAATAGCTACACTATTCTTGTTCATTGGCTGCTCCAATGAAGATGGAAATGATACCTCAACCGTAGAACCCGCAGAACCCAGTATTGAGGCAACAGTCAATTGCCCTGCCTTTCCTGGAAGTTCCTTCTTTGATGGAGTCTTAGAAGATGCCGACTATTGGTCAGACCAACCCGAAATTCTATCAGCCGGTTTAGGATTTTCTGATATTGTGGGTATAGAAACAAATGCAATCACAGAAGCATTAGTGCAAAGCATTGGCGGTGCATGGGCATCAAATATCAGTTGTGAAGATCCAAGAGATAGAACATTCACCAATACAAGGGCAAATTTGGAGGCAGTATTTTGTGTGTATGACCCTTATCTCGACGAATTTAAAGAAGGAGCTATCGGACTAGATGCCTTACCTATGGTATTCAGTTGGCCAGTCAAAACAAATACGATTGATTTGACAGATTTTAAAATAACAGTAAGCAATGGCGAGGAAATAACACCATCCGCCGTCGGCTGTTTCCCAAACGTGGAGGTCAATGAGCGAAATACCATCGTACTCGCAGGAGAGTTTGCCAATAAAAGGCCCAGTAGCGACCCAGATGCCAGATATGTTACCAAAGTTGAAATTGTAGGAGAGTTGATACTCATTGAGCCTAATGGTCAGGAGTTTAACGCACAAGGATTATTTAAAGAAACCTTCTCAAGTCCTTATGATGCCAATAATGGCCCTATTTTGGTGGGTGCAAAACTCAATTATTGTAGTCCTGATGTAGCTGATGGACCGTCCATTCAACTTCCAATGCAGCAGCCAGGCAATGATGAATATGCACTTTATGGTGATATATTGGCACAAGCCGAAGCAGAAGGTAAAGTATCTTGTAGATTACGGGTATTGACCTCAGGCGGTTTTTCTCCCGATGGTGTTCGTGCCGTATTGCCCACCGATTATGAAAAATTCTTCAGGGTACACGCTTCAGGTACAAATGGAAGTACTATACTTCTGGAGCAAACCAATGTGGATTATCAGGTACAGGGTGGAACTATAAAAGTCATTGGGCTATCTGATTTGGGTGGGAAAGAAGGAGAGAATGGAATCCTGTATGATGATTGTTATGATGAAGATGGGGACAACTACATTGATATTATCTTGGTAGGAGATGATGCAGCAATGAGAAATATCACGCATGTAGAAATTCCCAGTCTCGCTGGTGGCTATTCCGCATTCTATAATCCTGGGGGGCCAGGACCAACTCCTTATCCAAATGTTAGTTATACAGCGCCAGGCCCGCCCGATTTAGAACCTGTAAGAATGGCATTAGATAACCCTATGAGGGTTTCTAACTAATGAAATACTGAAACAGTTTGCTGGACATCGGAAGGGTGTACGGCAAACTGTTTTCAAACAATGCCTGTAAGGGATGTCGCTAGTGTTACAATGATGAGTCTAAGTTTTCAAATTTACTTTGAAATCTATCAGCAAGTTATATTTGACATCTACGCTGGTCTGGACATTGTAGGCTACTTCAGTGATGTTGTTGC
>CAYWKD010000058.1:0-19510 GCA_964458705.1 uncultured Saprospiraceae bacterium
AATATCATTTGGGCTGTCGCCAGAGAAGCTCTCATAGGAAGTCCTGTTCCTGCTGGTTATGTGCCCGATGTGCTGCGTACTATTGATGGTGGGGCAAACTGGGAAATCATGCCTATGGAAGAAGCCCAAGGGCGGTTTTGCTGGCAAATTCATGCTCTTGATGAAAATACGGCTGTGGTTACGACGCAGAATTTTGGTGCCGAACCGAAGCGAGGCGTTTACAAAACTACAGATGGTGGCACCAATTGGACAGAGGTTTATAACAATCCTGCCGGTGGGGTCTGGATGCATTTTTTCAATGATGAAGAAGGTATAGTCATTAATCGGCAGTCTGTTGCCAAAACGGTTGACGGTGGTGATACCTGGACTCGTAATTCAAATATTCCGGGCTTTCGAAACAGCGAATCTACTATCCTCTATTTTGGAAAGAACTCACTTGCTGCAAGTGGTGATCATCTGTGGTTCGGGACGGATCAGGGGCGGGTATTTCATTCCAGCGACCGAGGCGAGAGCTGGAATGTAACAACGGTCAATAGCAACGTCACTATTCATTCGGTTGCTTTCCAAGATACTTTGAATGGCTTGGCTATTGGTTCGCAAAGAACAATCTACCGCACGGAAGACGGAGGTCAAAGCTGGAGCGTCAGTCCCGATACTGGTTTTCCCTATAACCTGCAAAGCATCGCCTATGTACCAGGTACCGAAAACTCTTATATCGCTACTTCAACTATTGATTTCGCTATGCTGTTCACTAATGATGGTGGCGAGACCTGGGAAGAAATCCCTGATGTTCATGCATTTGGTGTTATCGAATTTGATTCACCCTCACTGGGTTGGATAGGCCGTGGCGGATTCGCTTTTTCCGAATCCGCCGCCCTCTACAAATGGATCGGCGACCCCTTTCCCAAAGCAACTACCACGAGTACCGACGACTCACTAACCAACCTACAAGTCCGGCTTTCGCCAAATCCGGCCTCAGAGAAGGTGAACGTCATGGCTGAATTTGAAACGATTCCCAAAGAGGTAGTTTTGACCATCACCGATGTGCAGGGTAAGATATTGACGAGTCGGAAGGTTCGTCCAGCGAACGGCCTGCAAGAGAATTTCAATGTCGAGCAATGGCCAAAAGGGGTTTACTTTTTACACTTACAGACAAATAAGGAGAACGTTACCCAACAATTTACAAAGCAGTAAAGAGCCTATACCGTTTTAGCTGAGAACGTCGTTCTTGTGTTAACCTTAAAAACCAATTTTTTAATATCAAAAAAATAAGATCATGCGATTAATTTTACTTACAACAAGTCTTTTATTTTTAATCAACACCTCTTTTGCACAATGGGAAAATGTCGGCTCAGGTATCACAACCGTCCCCAGAACCATTGGAGGAATATCTGTCGTAGATTCCAATACAGTATGGGGAATCACCTGGAATCCGAATGAGTTTGTACAAACTTTTGAATTTACTAAAACAGAGGATGGTGGGGTTTCCTGGCAGTCAGGTACAATAGATATCGATTCGAGCTGGTATATCTTACAGATTTTTGCACTAAATGCAGATACCGTCTGGATAGCCGTAACGGATGAGGAATCACCTATAATTTCTGGACGTATCTTCAAAACTACCGATGGAGGTGAAAATTGGCTGGAGCAGTCTTCGGCCTACGCAGGAGAAAACGAGACACCAGTAGCAGTACATTTCTTTGATGCTAATCAAGGATTCACCTACGGAGCTAGTGGCAAAGGAAATACAAAAGACCTCATAAGTATCTACACTACGGATGATGGAGGTGAAAATTGGGGGAAAGTTACTGGCGAATCCATGCCGGAGTTACTCACTGGTGAAGGCATTTGGATTTATGGGGGTAATGGAATGTACGAAGTTGTCGATGACCATATTTGGTTCGTAACCAATAAAAACAGGGTTTTTCATTCTAGTGATAGGGGACATACCTGGACTGTGAATTCAGCAGGTACAACGAATCAGTTTGGGTTGACATCGGTTGCTTTTCAGGATACATTGAATGGTTTGGTGGTGACATTCGGCCCTGCACAAGCCGCTAGAACCACAGATGGTGGTATGACCTGGGAGCCTATCTCAATTTTTCCTAACCCGCCTGCAGCAGCACTAGAGTACGTACCAGGAACCGAAAGTACTTATATAATTTATGATGCTACATGGGGCAGTCGGTCACCCTATTTACAAGTAACCTTTGACCATGGAGAAAATTGGAAATCCACTTCTTATGGTACTAATATTGATTGCATGGTATTCTTATCGCCTGGCACTGCCTGGGGAGGAGGTATAGTCTCGGGAGCCAATACCGCCGCCCTCTACCAATGGATCGGCGACCCTTTCCCGGAAGCGACCACTACCAGTACTAATGAATTACTAACCGACCTACAAGTCCGGCTTTCGCCAAATCCGGCCTCAGAGGAGGTGAATGTCGTGGCTGAATTTGAAACGATTCCCAAAGAGGTAGTTTTGACCATCACCGATGTGCAGGGTAAAGTATTGACGAGTCGGAAGGTTCGTCTGGCGAACGACCTGCAAGAGAATTTCAATGTCGAGCAATGGCCAGGAGGGGTTTACTTTTTACAGTTGCGGACAAATCAGGGGAACGTTACCCAACAATTTACAAAGCAGTAAAGAGCCTGTACCGTTTTAGCTGAGAACGTTGTTCCTGTGTTAACCTTAAAAACCAATTGGTCATAAAAGGGTTTTCTTATAAAAAACTAATGCGCTTCAAAAAGAGAATACACTGATCAAAATGGTCAGCAAAGTATTCCAGAAGTTCACATCTGTTTTTGGTTTGAGTATGCCCCTTTCCTCGCTCATCACGCAAATATAAGTCCTTTGCTTCTTGTAACAATTCAAAAAATGTTGTAGCTTTGGTCTCTTTCATAAGGCAAGTCTTGAGTTAGTGTTTTTTGTTGACAACTCTAATTTACTAATTCTTGCTTTCTTTTTTTTTCAAACAGCTTTATAAGAAAACCCTACTTTTTAAAGTATCTCACTTTTCCTACATCATGTTTAATAATTCTACCTTTGTTCTTCTCAAGAAACGATGATCTCCAAAATAGGCTATCGCTTATTGAGCATAAGTAAATAAACAGGCTTAAATGTTAAATGATATAATAGTCGCATTAACAGGAAATTGTGTAAGCAAATAAACAATCCAAACCTGTAAACAATTTTGTCCACTTACTTAGTACAGACAATCAACGCAAAATGATACATCAAACAAAAAAGTGGTACGAGCGCATTCCCCATGCAGTGGTGATCTTATTTGGCATTATTCTTTTTGTTACTGCGCTGACTTATTTGCTGCCAGCAGGTGCTTACGAGCGAGAACTAGTAGATGGTCGAAATCGAGTAATACCCGGTTCTTATCAAGCAATAGCCGCCACTCCAGTTGGATTACTAGATATGTTTAAAGCTATTCCACTTGGTTTTAAAGCCGCAGTAGAGATTATATTTATTGTCCTAGCAGGAGGTATCATGTTTGGCATCATGGAAGAATCAAAGGCTGTTGAAAATGCTATTGGTACGCTAGTAAATAGGCTCGGCTTGAAACGAAAGTATTTGATCGTGGTGATTATGACTTTTGTTTTTGGCTTTTTGGGCGTAGCGGTGGGCTTAGAAAATAATATTGCAATGGTACCAATTGCAGCAGTATTGAGTTTGGCTTTGGGAGGTGACCTAATTCTTGGCGCTGGCATTGCTGTCGGTGCTATGACAATAGGGTTTGGGCTTTCCCCTATCAATCCTTATACTGTTGGGACGGGACATAAAATTGCAGAGTTACCCATGTTTTCAGGTGCGGGTTTAAGGACGGTGCTTTGTTTTGTTGCGCTATCTATCATGGCATTTTATAATGTCCGATATTTCAAAAAAATAATTGATGCGCCCGATAGAAGTCTAGGGATAAACTTAGACGATAGTGGTTTAAAGCTCTCCCAACCTATTGGCGATTACAAGATGAGTGGTCAAAATTGGGCAGTAATACTTGTATTCTTATTGGGCTTGGCTACTATTATATATGGTGTTTTTAACTTCAATTGGCATATTAATGAGCTATCAGCAGTTTTTTTGATGATTGCTGTTTCAAGTGGATTGATTGCTCGCATGAGTGCCAACAAAATCAGTGAAACCGTCCTAAAATCCATATCCATAGCTGCACCTGGTGCATTCATGGTTGGTTATGCTACTTCAATAAAAGTGCTAATGGAACTGGGCAATATAAGTGATACTATATCTTTTGAGCTATCTGAGTTTTTGCAGGGCCTTCCGCTTTATGCTTCTGCCATCAGTATGTCGCTCGCTCAGAGTGTGATCAACTTTTTTATTCCATCAGGCTCTGGGCAAGCACTCGCAACTTTACCCGTCATGATTCCGTTGGGTGAACTGTTAGGACTAACTCGGCAGACAACTATTCTAGCATTTCAGATAGGTGATGGGGTAACAAACTTAGTTAATCCAACACTTGGTGGTTTGATTGCCATGCTCAGTATGTGCAGAGTGCCTTTAGATAGATGGTTGCGATTTATTTTGCCTGTTGCAGGCATTATTCTCCTTATTTCTTGGATGACTTTAATGATTGCCGTTGCTACTGGCTATTGAACATTCAATTTTTAATCGAAAAATTACAGTAGCACTCAAGCTAAAAAAGTTGGCTTCGTCGAAAAAGCCACCTCACTTAAATTACTGCTAACATTTTTATAGCTGTAAATTCGTTTATATTTGTGTCATAAACCTAAAAATCAGCCAATATGCGAATGCGTTAATAAGTTGGATTCAACTCGACTTGTCATTTTGCAACTAGCTAAACCGTTAACCATTTTGAATCTTATAATTAATTTATATGTCCATACTGATCTCTTTTATTGTTTACTCACTTGTGATTTACTATCTGATAATAAGTCCAGGATTGTACTTTATCTTCAAAAAAGCAGGAGTAGAAAGCTGGAAAGCCTTAGTGCCCGGACTAAATTTTGTTGAATGGAGTAAACTGGTTGGCAGACCTGCTTGGTGGGCTGCATTGCTTATTATTCCTATTGTGAGTTTTTTCATCTTTATAGGCTTATCAATAGATACAGTACGCTCTTTTGGAAAGTATAAATTATCCCACAGCTTTCTGGCAGGTATTGCAGCACCACTGTACTTTTTATTTTTAGGAACGAATAAAACAGACCAGTACATTGGAAAAACAAGGGAACTGGAAGAAGCATACAAAAACAGCCTAGAGGAAGCTGCTGAAAAAGGTAAGGAACGAGAGCTAAAAAAATTACAAGAAAAAAATCCTTACAAAAAATCAAGCATTCGAGAGTGGACAGAAGCGATCATTTTTGCTGTATTTGCAGCCGCATTCATTCGTATGTTCTTGATTGAAGCCTATGTCATTCCTACACCTTCAATGGAAGGCTCGCTGTTGGTGGGGGATTTCCTCTTTGTGAGTAAAGCACATTATGGCATTCGTACTCCTAAAACAGTTGCGATGCTGCCATTGATTCACAATCGCATTCCAAATACTAGCTTGCCTTCTTACCTTAAAAATCCTAGTTTAGAATTTAGACGTTTGCCAGCATTGGAAGCTATTGATCGCAAAGACTTAGTCGTTTTCAATTATCCCGAAGGAGATAGCATTTACTTTTTCCCTGAACGCACCTGGAGCATCAGCGATTACAGGCGTGGAGCAGTGGCATATGATACGCATAAAAAACAAATAGAGTCTGGCAAAGCAAAATTGACTTATCGTCCTGTTGATAAAAAAGATCACTACATTAAGCGTTGCGTAGCAGTAGCGGGAGATACCATTCAAATCATCAACAGAGACCTTTACATCAATGGTGAAAGAGCTGAAGACCCCACTAATATTCAGTTTTTGTACTATCTCAATTATCCTGCTGATTTTGATATTCGACCAGCATTGAAGCGTATGGAAGAATGGGGAATAGAAAATAATCCTTCCGTAGCAGATGTTTCAATTGATAGGTCAACAGGTCGAGTAGTAGCACTTATTCTTTCAAATGAACAAAAAGCAAAAGTAGAGGCAATTGACCCTAATATTTCTATACAGCCTGTGATATACGATAAAAATTTAGATAGCCCTGCCCAAATTTTCCCACACTCTCCCAAGAATTATCCCTGGACAAGAGATAGCTTCGGTCCGCTTTGGATACCAAAAGCTGGTGCAACAGTTGAGTTGAATGAAAAAAGTTTACCGCTCTATCGTAGAATTATTAGTAATTACGAAGGCAATACGCTAGAGGAGAAAAACGGGAAAATATACATCAATGGACAGGAGACCAATGAATATACGTTCCAAATGAATTATTACTGGATGATGGGCGACAACCGCCACAACTCCGAGGATTCTAGAATTTGGGGCTTTGTGCCTGAAGATCATATAGTAGGTAAACCACTATTTATATGGATGTCAGCCAACCAAGCCAACCCGCTCAAAGGAATTCGTTTCAATAGAATATTTAAGGCGGCAAGTAAGATGTAGCAAAAAGTAAAGTTGGCTTATCAAGACTATAAATACTTCCGAAGTAGGCTAAACTTCGGAAGTATTCCTTGACATTTAAAGCTACAAATTATGTGCTTGAATAGCTAACACGGGTGTGTCTAAGTGGTAAGCCATTTTTTTAGTCATACTGTAGTTGAATAGTTCTTGCAGAAAGCTCCGCTTGTGCGTCAACATAGCCAAAATGTCAATTTGATGATTTTCTACAAACTGGCTAATTGCGCTTTCTATATCCATAGCATCTATTACTGTGAACTCCATATTTGTATAAATACCAGATATTTCTTCTTGTAATTTCTCCATTCGGTGGGCATAAGGTTCGGTATGTCCAATATCTGCATTTACACAAAATACTTTTGCATCGAATGCTTGAGCTAGGCTTTGAATCACAGGTAGCGCTTTTTTTTCTTCATCAGAAAATTCTGTTGTAAAGGCGATTCGATCTATGCTACCATCGAATTTAGCATCTTCTGGCACAACTAAAACGGGACAGTTTGCCTTTTCCAGTATTTCTCCCGCAACCGAACCTTTGAATATTTCTACGAATCCAGAAGCTCCTTCCGTTCCCATTACGATTAGTTCTATATTGTTCTCCTTTGCGAATCTCAGAACAGTCGGAATAGTCTCTCCTTCTTTCATTACGTGCTGTAATGGCACTTGATCCAAGTTGTACTCTGCAGCAATATTCCTCAACAAAGGAATAGAATCTTTGTAGTCTTCAAATTCTTCAATTTGAATAGACTCATACACCTGAGTTAAAGTATGAGGAATATTAGCTTTGCCCAGATTTGGCCGTTGATAGGCGTGCAATGTTGTAATCGAAGCCCCTAGCTTATCCGCCATTTGTAGGGCGTAAATAAAGGCATTTGATGCTGCATCTGAGAAGTCAGTAGGAAATAAGATGTTTTTCATCGTCTGTAATTTATTGAATGATTGAAGACCAATATACAGATAATTATGATGAATGATTATTGATATTTCTCAATAAAAAAGATGACAATTGTAAGAGTTGAAATTAAATGCTAGATACCAGTGCTAGCATCTAGCATTAGTGCTGTTAAATTGCATCCTCATTCATCTCGCCTGTTCTGATACGTGTAGTTTGTTCAATATCCAAAACGATCACTTTTCCATCTCCCACTTCACCTGTTTTAGCAGCACTTACTATTGCATTAACTACTTCCTCTAGCTTATCCGTAGTAACATATAAGTCCAATTGCAAGCGTGCTATGTAATCCGCATCATATACGCTACCGCGATAAGTAATTTTTTCGCCACGCTGCAAGCCAAATCCATTGACTTCTTTCATGGTGAAGAAGCGAATACCCACATTTGCCAGTGAATCCCGAACTTTATTGAAGCGGGATAATCGAATAATTGCTTCAATTTTCTTCATAATAATTAAAGATTAAGAGTTGTTTCACCTAGCGCTGATACCATTTGGAGTATATGAGCTAAGTGGATAATAGAAGTTTTCTACCTAACAAATTAAACGAATATACTTTAAACTTACAAATAAATTCAAAATATAATTTTGATACAAATTTATTTTTAAGTTTAAATTTTGTATTAATCGCTTCTTATTACAGCAGAAAATGTCATACATGAAAAAATAAGGAAATTAATCTTGGTGATTAATCGTTTCCCAAAGCAAATCTTTCAATTCTAAAATACCCTTTTGTGCTATTGCGGAAATAAAAATAAATGGAATATGCTCTGGTAATTCTGGCAATAAAAGCTCTTTTAACTCTTCATCAATTAAGTCTGACTTAGTAATGGCAAGTATCCTAGGCTTGTCTAGTAGTTCTGGATTGTACTGAGCTAATTCATTGAGCAGCACTTCATATTCTTTCTTTATGTTATTGGTATCGCAAGGAATCATAAATAACAAGGTCGCATTTCGCTCAATATGCCTCAAAAAACGATGCCCCAGCCCTTTGCCTTGGTGAGCATTTTCAATAATCCCGGGAATATCCGCCATGACGAAGGAGCGATGATCTCGATAAGCAACAATCCCTAAATTAGGGACAAGCGTTGTGAAAGGATAGCTTCCGATTTTCGGTTTAGCAGCCGTGATGACCGAAAGCAAAGTAGATTTTCCAGCATTGGGAAAACCCACCAAACCTACATCCGCCAACACCTTCAATTCCAGTATTTTCCACTCTTCCCTTCCATCCTCTCCCGGTTGAGCATATCGAGGAGTCTGATTGGTTGCACTCTTGAAATGAGAGTTGCCCAGACCGCCTCTACCACCCTTCACTAGTATTCGCTCTTCTTTATGTTCTGTAATCTCAAACTCTACTGAACCTGTCTCGACGTCTTTTGCTACCGTCCCCAGAGGTACTTCCAGTATAATATCTTCTCCGTCAGCTCCAAATTTATTATTGCTACTACCACTTTCACCCCCCGCTGCGATGACGTGTTTTCTATATTTTAGAGCCAACAACGTCCAAACATTTCTGTTTCCTCTCAGTATAATATGTCCGCCTCTGCCACCATCTCCACCATCAGGACCGCCTTTTGAAGTCAATTTATCTCTGTGAAAATGTACTGCTCCAGCTCCTCCAGCTCCTGAGCGGCAGCAAATCTTCACATAATCTACAAAATTTTGCTCTGCCATTATTTTTATTTATAATCTCAATGCGAGTTTAGTAGCACCTACCAACCAACATGGTCTATCTGATTAACTTAATCATTCTAAATAAAGATTTCTTTTTCTTGCTACATAGAAGTAGCTCTAATATTTCATATTCCATAAGTACATACACGAGTAGCGCAATACGGACAAATGAAAAAAGCCAAACTGCAACTTACAAATGGCTCTTTGCAAGATTCAAGAACTGGCATTAATTCTACGATCCACCTAATCACACTAATCCTCCAAAGCTAGGAAAACTTTAACATAAAAAATATTATTTGGCAACTTGTAACTTATTAGTGGTTCTTTCCGACTATTATTTAGGAAGCATCAACAAGTTCACACAAACACACAAGCTCAAAATTAAATAGCTTTCATCAGCATATCTCAGTCACAAAAAAAGAGAATCAATTATACCTTTTTGAGTGTTTAAGCTATAAAAATACAGTAATCGTCTAACAAACTTTGAACTAGGTGTAAAAAGAAGGAAATTTCGTTACAAACAATAAAATAGAGATTCCCTAGAATAAAAGTATATTTTTTTACGATAAAATAAAATCATCTAACTATGAAAACCCGAATTGTCATTTTAATATTTGTGTTTAGCGGCTACATATTGAACGCTAGTTTGAGTTCTCAATCTATAGCCTATACCGTCAATAATACTGTCACAACAGTTAACAATAATTTAACGGAACAATTAGATATTAGATCGGCACTCATGCAACATATATGGCATAAGTCAGAAACTGTATTTCTATTTAAAGCATCTGGTGTAGCTGCCTATCTATCCACCGAAGTTGGAAGAGCCACTTGGCATTTAGACTCTACTGATAATCATACGCTCTTAGTGATTACTTACGAGAATGGCGTTTCCGAACTATTTGAACTCCGCACAAATGAAGGAAATTTAATTTGGTTAGATGCGGCACTTGGCAAAAACATTAACGTACAATCAAAACCGATTCAAGTAAATAGTAAAATAGAACATACACGTCAAAACTTGATAGGCACTTGGAATAGTAGCGTTTTTTCCAAAGACGTACTAAGAAAACTATCCGCACAGGCACAAGTTGCTGTGATTTCTGCTAGTTTCCATTATCATTTCAATGCAGACGGCACTTTTGTAAAGAATATTGTAATCAATAAAAAAGAACAAGAGCGAATCGAAGGGCTATGGGACGTTACTGAAGACGGGATGCACCTAGTGATGCACTTCAAAAATGACAACAACGAATATCAGTCATATACAGCTAAAATCAAATACTTTTCTTTTGATGAACTAGTGCTAGATCAGGCTTTTATTACTTCCGATTTAGAGAATCATCTCTACGATGGTATAGATTCTTTCTTCTTTAATAAGCAGTAAAAAGCAGTTTACAGAAAGGCTTAGTTTCGCTGATAAAGGTAAAGTCCGATTTGAATCCTGCAGGCATCTTTTGCTGAGCAAAACGAAAAATGTCTTATTTTCATGCTAATTTTGTAAAAATCATAAGCGTATGACTTACATCATTAGCGGTATTCAGCAAATTGGAATAGGTGTGCCAAATGCAGATGAAGCATGGAACTGGTATAGAAAGATTTTTGGAGTAGATGTTCCAATGTTTAAAGAAGCTGCAGAAGCAGCATTGATGTTGCCTTACACAGGTGGTGAACCAAGAAGTCGTTATGCTATTTTAGCCTTAAATTTGAATGGTGGCGGTGGATTTGAAATTTGGCAATATACTAGCCGCAAGCCTCAACCACCTAGCTTCGAGCCGCAACTTGGTGATTTAGGTATTTTCATCGCCAAGATTAAGAGCATTGATGTCGAAAAAACATATCAATACTACCAAACCGAGGGAGTAAATCTACTTTCCGAAATAAAAACAAGTCCTGATGGGCAGCCAACTTTCTTTTTAAAAGATCCATACAACAACATCTTCCAGATTGTACCCTCCGATAATTGGTTTCAAGTGCCCAAAAAGCACTCTACAGGTGCAGCTTATGGCTGTATCATTGGTGTCTCAGAAATAGATCAATCACTACCACTATATCAAGAGTTACTCGGTTACGATACTATTGTTTACGATCAAACCGATTCTTTCGATGACTTTGCTGATCTGCCAAGTGGTCAAAGCAAGGTAAGAAGAGTGCTGCTGAGACACAGCCAAGACCGACTTGGTGCTTTTTCTCCGATACTGGGCGCAAGTGAGATTGAATTGGTACAAGCGCAGGATAAAGAACCACGAAAAATTTATGAAAATCGCCTCTGGGGAGATTTAGGGTTCATTCACCTTTGTTTTGACATTCGCAACATGGAAGCACTAGGCAAAAAGTCTACTGCACTTGGTGCGCCATTCACAGTAAATAGTGGTGATTTTAACATGGGCGAAGCAGCAGGGCATTTTACTTATGTTGAAGACCCCGATGGCACGCTTATCGAATTTGTAGAAACCCACAAAGTGCCCGTTGCAAAAAAAATAGGTTGGTATTTAAATTTAAAAAATCGAGTTCCAGAAAAGCCCCTACCAAGATGGATGCTGAAATCATTAGGGTTCAACAGGGAAAAGAGCTGACGTATTTTATGTACTTAATTACTGATTACTTTACTAATCTGAGCATTTGACAGCAAAAAATTGAATACATTAATAAATTGATTTTCCTTTTTCCTGTTTCCTTTTTTACCTTTGCACATGGAAACAAAAGAAATTAATCGCACCGACAAATTTTTAGGAGAAGCACTCACGTTTGATGATGTCTTACTCGTACCCTCCTATTCGCAAGTACTTCCAAGAGAAGTCAATACTTCTACTCAACTGACTAGATCATTATCACTAAATATTCCAGTCGTTTCAGCCGCCATGGACACTGTTACTGAAAAGAAACTGGCTATTGCTATTGCACGGCAAGGTGGCATTGGTATTGTTCACAAGAATATGACCATCGAACAGCAAGCCGATCAAGTCAGAAGCGTGAAGCGATCAGAAAGTGGCATGATAATAGACCCCGTTACACTCAAAGTAACTGCCAACGTAGGGGATGCTCTTAGCTTGATGAGAAGTTATAGCATTGGCGGTATCCCGATCGTGGATGATGAGCATCGCTTAATTGGCATTTTGACTAATCGAGATTTGCGATTTGAAACACAGTTGAGTCGTCCTGTAACAGATTTGATGACTGCCAGAAATCTCGTTACTGCACCAGTTGGCACAACACTAAAACAAGCCAAAGAAATTCTACAACAACATAAAATAGAAAAACTCCCCGTTGTAGATCAGCACAACAAACTAGTTGGACTGATTACCTACAAAGACATCATGAAAGTCCAAAATTATCCAAATGCCTGTAAAGATAGCTACGGTCGTTTGGTGGTAGGTGCAGCAGTAGGCGTTACCGCAGACATGCTTGAAAGAGTAACTGCATTGGTGAGCGTGGGAGTAGATGTGGTAGCTATAGATACCGCACATGGACATTCGAGAGGCGTGTTAGAAGCAGTAAAGCAAGTAAAGCATCATTTCCCTGATTTACAAGTCATCGGTGGGAACGTCGCAACTGGCAGCGGTGCAAGGGCTTTAGTTGATGCAGGTGTAGATGCGGTGAAAGTAGGCGTAGGTCCTGGTAGTATCTGTACGACTAGAATAGTTGCAGGCGTAGGTGTGCCACAGCTTTCCGCTATTTTTGAGGCAGCGCAAGCCATTCAAGGTTCGGGTGTTCCGATTATTGGTGATGGCGGTATTCGGTTTACGGGGGATATTGTAAAAGCCATCGCAGCCGGTGCAAGTACAATTATGGCAGGCGGACTTTTTGCAGGCGTTGAAGAAGCTCCTGGCGAAACAATGTTATACGAGGGACGGAAGTTCAAAATTTATCGTGGCATGGGTTCATTAAGTGCTATGAAAAGAGGCTCAAAGGATCGCTATTTTCAAGATGTAGAAGATGATATTAAAAAATTAGTGCCCGAAGGAATCGAGGGACGTGTGGCCTATAAAGGAACAGTATCCGAAGTAATGGTGCAATATATGGGTGGACTTAGAGCAGGCATGGGTTACTGTGGTGCAGCTACAATCAAGGACTTGCAAGGGGCGCAGTTCCGAAAAATAACAGCAGCCGGCGTAATAGAGAGTCATCCACATGATGTAACCATCACAAAAGAGTCTCCTAATTATTCATTGCATAGGTAGAACGTTGAGTATATGAAGCGTAGCGAGGAACGAGCTATGATTTAATATACATTGTTGGCAACAGTATTGTATTTTCACTGGGGGAATTCTCCAAATATGATTCTTCATACCATTTAGTGAAATAGCCTCCATATTTTTCTGACAATTCTTTAATTTGGTTATGATACCTGTTTTTTAAATAATCTTCAACTTCTTTTGGCTAGTCAATTTTTGGAGATTTATTCACAATAGATTTTAGATTTAAATGACTAATTGAAATAGGTGCGTCTCCACAGATGTGTTTTAATATGTTATTCAATAGTTTTTTTGGATTATCAGAAATAGCATCATAAAAACAGATTAATAATTGTTCTTTGCGAAAGGTACTCAAATAATTATCAATTGTTCGAATGTAGTCTGACCGCAATGATTGCCCATTACTTTCCATGAATTTAATAATGTCGTCAGCATGTATCTTTTCTTTATTGAAGTTATTTATCTTTCTTGTACTAAATCGATAGTGTGACCAAGCTCTGTCAATAGGATTCCGCAACATCAATATTAACTTTATATCAGGCTGTAAATTACGTACTCTTATAATATCTTCTTTGCTTAGTATTGAGTAGCTAGGAGTAATCTCACCAGTATAACCATCAAATCCTCTAAATAGAGACATATACCATTTGTCAGAATAATTTGAAAAAAACCATTTCAAATAAAATCTAGATAATTCCCAGTTACAACGTGCTGCATTTGATAATACCGTTTTCATAGCACGTAAAAAATACTTTTTCTCCTTAAGCCTATTTACTAGCAAAGTTTTAGATAATGCGTTAGGAGATGGATAATCATGACTTCTATCAAAGTAATGTATTTCCTTTATTGGAGGGAGGCTGAATTCTGGAATTTGGTTCAAATTTTCATACAACCATGAAGTGCCAGCTTTCTGAGCTCCAATTCCTAAAAAGTCAATATTTTCTTTGTGTTTCATTTTTTTCTTATTGCTGCCAACTAGATCTATACGTCTAAAGCTTTTTTCTTCTTAGCAGCATGAATTAGTTGTTGGACTTGATAGTGTGCTTGCCAACGCAAATACCCCTCTCCCAAAATATATATTCCTATAGAGAGGGTAAGCAAAATAACGTGTATGCTTTGAAATAGAGGCTGCTGTGCTGGCAGTAGATTTTTAATAAATAATACCTCCGTGGCGATGACTAGTGTAGAAGCTAAAAAAGCGAGTACTGCCGTTGCTTTGATCGTCTTTAAGAATTGTGTTTTAGCCTTTCGCAATGTTCGTTTAAGCAGTAAGATAGCTGCTTTGTGCGTCGGATCAATTTTGATTAGTTCTTGAAGTAAATGGATTGCTTTGTCGTATTGCAATAACTGGTAATGAGCTGCTGCCTTTCTAAAAAGAGCTTGACAAAAAACATCACTACCTTGAAAACACTGCACGTTTTTGTCGATAGATTCCTCCAATAATATGTTAGCCAGTCGAACATATTTCGTGTAAGCTCCAATCTCAAATGAAGCGTTTGAATAGGCTAGCAGTAACTCGAAATATTCATCAAACACTAATTGGTTAATAACTCCTTGACGTTCCTCGCAAAATCTAATGATCGTGCGAAAGTCGTTTGACTTTATCTCTTTAAACGATTGATATATCTTAGAAGGATATGTAGAATTGGTGAATGACAAGTTGCTTTATTGAAATGGATGAATAATTGTGCTATAAAGTTATACATTATGAATAGAAAAGTGGTATTGTTTGTTCAAGAAATTATAACTATGTCCGCCAAAACTTCAAAGGAAACTACTTAATAGCTGTTTAAACTACCTGTGTAACATTACGACTGGTCAGTCCAACTATGCGATAGTAAGTCCCTGCAATTACGCCGAAGACAAATCCTCCGATGTGCGCCCACCAAGCCGTACCAGCGGATTCCCCTACCTCTGAAAGCGAAGCTACTCCAGCACTTGATTGCTGAAACATCCAAAACCCTAAAAACAGAATAGCAGGAACTCTAAAGGTAAAGACAATAAACAATAGCTTAATCTTAGAAGATGGAAACATCACTAAGTAAGTTCCCATCACTGCTGATATAGCACCACTCGCACCGATAGTAGGAATGCTACTATCCATGTTGAAATAGATATGAACAGCGTGAGCCACCAATCCACCAACAAGGTAAAAAAACAAAAAGCGTCCATTTCCAATTACTGCCTCAATATTGTCAGCGAAAACCCAAAGGAAGAGCATATTACCAATGAAGTGCATCCAACCACCATGAACAAACATACTTGTAAAAAGTGTAAATAAATCTTCGCCACGTAAAGTTTCAGCAGGAATAGAGCCATAATCCATAAAAAACTGGTCGATTGCTCCTGACTGCATCAACATCACCTCATAAACAAAAACGGCTGCGTTTAGCAAGAGTAAACCGTAGCTGAATAGTGGAAAATAACCACCTTTTACTTGATCGTCGCCGATTGGAAAAAGCATGATGTTGTAGTTAGATTAATAAACACTAAACCATTAACTTTTTTAAACCAAAGAAGGTTTCACAGAGTTGGGTTTCTAAATAATGATGCCCATTAATTTTAGGTTACCATTTGTGTGGCACGCCGTTTTATTCATTACCATTTTCCAGTGATTTACAATTCCAAAGCATATCGGACAATTCATAACTTTTTCCCTTGTAAGCGTAATGCCACCATTCTGTACGGATACCACCAAAGCCAAACTGCTCCATAGTGGATTTTAGCAAATCCCTGTTCTGTTGTATAATGCTGCTGTGCTGCGTGTAGTCGTGATAGGCTTCCTCACCAAAAAAATCAAAGCCCGTCCCCATGTCCAGTTCTGTTCCATCAACATCTACGATGGTCAAATCCACCGCCCCACCTCGATTGTGCATAGAACCCTTCCTAGGATCAGCTACGTAGCGAGGGTCAGGCACTTTTTCCCACAACGCCCACTGGATAGGTCTTGGACGATAGCAGTCAAACATTTTTAGACCATATCCTTGCGCTTGCAAAGTCTGATGAATCCGAACTATTGCCTTTGCTACCTCAGGTCGAAGAAAGCAACGTGGACAGTCGTACATTTGGCTTTTAACAAAATTATCCGTCGTAGCGTACTTCAAATCAAGGAGAATTGTGCTATCCAAAAACTGAATATCTGCCCACTGCGAAGTATCATAGTCTGGTAAGCGTTCCGCTATTTGATCATAAGCTATACTATTTTTCTGTGCTTGCTCAATAGAGTCTAGGTATAAAACGTCTAGCATTCTAGTCTCAGCATAGTCAGTTGGCTGATTAGAACGATTTGATTTACATCCCCCTAAAAGAACCAAAGCGAGTAAAACCCAATAAATTCTCATTTTTCAATTACTTTTGTTGCACAATTTAAGCAAACTAAATCATCCTTTTCGCACTCAATCATTGCAAAATATGCGTCCTAAGTTATCAGTAGTCGTTTCAGTATATAATGAAGAAGAAAATATTCGACCATTAATTGATTGGATATCAGACGCCCTAGAAGGTTATGACTATGAAATCGTTTATGTGGATGATGGCTCTACTGACGGGACACTCCAAGAGCTCTACGCCACAGAGCATCCACGCTTGAGGGTGGTAGCATTTCGCAAAAACTATGGACAAAGTCTGGCATTGATGGCAGGTATTGATTATGCGGAAGGCGAATATATTGTAACAATGGATGGTGATTTACAGAATGATCCCACCGATATTCCTGCCATGCTAAAGATTGCAGAAGAAGAGCCATACGATCTCATACTCGGCAATCGAGCCAACCGAAAAGACAAAGCCTTACTCCGAAAACTTCCAAGTGCAATCGCCAACTATATTATCCGCTCTTCTTCGGGCGTTAAGCTGAAGGACTATGGCTGTGCATTAAAAGTATTCCGATCAGAAATTGCTAAAGATTTGGGAATATATGGCGAGTTGCACCGCTTTATCCCGGTATTGGCAACTTTAGAAGGTGCTAGAATAACACAGATTGACGTAAAACATCACGCTCGAAAATTCGGCACTTCAAAATACGGACTGAGCAGAACGTTCAAAGTGATTAGCGATTTACTTTTAATGTTATTCTTTAAACGCTATATGCAAAAACCCATGCACCTTTTTGGGAATGGTGGCGTGCTGTTGTTTGTTGTTGGAGTACTTATCAATATTTATTTTGGCGTACTCAAAATATTGGGGCAAGACATCTGGGGACGACCCTTACTGATTCTTGGGTTCATGCTCGTCATTGCTGGCATCCAGTTGATTACCATAGGAATTGTCGTAGAAATTCAAATGCGAACCTACTTTGAAGCGCAACAAAAGCGACCTTACAAGGTTAGAAGTGTGAAAGAAGGAGCTTTGTTGCAAGCGTAGCTTTCAAAAGTCTGATCTTAAAAGAAGTAAGTACGTGGGCAAAATTGTTTACACGTTTAAATTGTCTATTTACACAATTTTCTGTTAATGTAGTTATTAAACGAATAAACACTCAAACTTATCCACTTACTTAGCTCAACTGTCATTAAAAATTTACAAGAACAAAAACATGAGCCAAAAATCTAGTTTCAAAGAAATTATCAATTCAGATATCCCAGTGCTTATTGACTTTTACGCCGATTGGTGCGGGCCTTGCAAAACGTATAGTCCTACCATTGCCAAACTCAAAGATGAAATGGGCGGAGAGATAAAAGTGATTAAAATTGACGTAGATCAAAACCAACCGCTTTCGCAGAAGCTACAAGTACGTAGCATTCCGACGACCATGATTTTTAGAAATGGCGAACTGAAGTGGCGTGCATCAGGTGTGCAGCCATTGAGTATGCTAAAGAAAATGGTGGAAGCGGCAGCAGAGTAGCCAATCGAACCACCAATTCCAAAGAAGATTATGCTATTTTTGCCGAAAATATAATTAACAGCATGAATATTCTTTTGCTTGGAAGTGGTGGTCGTGAGCATGCCTTTGCTTGGAAAATAGCGGATAGCCCAATTTGTGAACAACTCTACATCGCTCCCGGAAATGCAGGTACAACGGAGCTAGGCATCAATATCCCTATTGATCCTATGGACTTTGAGGCTATTGAAGCATTTGTGATCGCAGAAGAAATTGACCTCGTGATGGTCGGCCCTGAAGCGCCCCTAGTTGCTGGCATCTACGATTACTTTCAAGCCCAGCCCAACCTAAAAAATACTTCCGTGATTGGTCCGTCCAAAGATGCAGCAATGCTCGAAGGTAGTAAGGCTTTTGCTAAAATATTTATGGAAGAATTTAATATTCCAACGGCTACCTACAAGGCATTCACACAGGAGCATGTTCAAGCTGGACTAAACTACATCGCACAGCAACCCACCCCGATTGTACTCAAAGCAGATGGACTAGCTGCTGGAAAAGGCGTGCTGATTATAGAGGATACTGCCGAAGCCCAGCAAGCATTTCAAGCTATGCTAAAAGGTAAGTTTGGCAAAGCAAGTGAAAGGGTCGTGATTGAGTCCTTCCTCTCAGGTATTGAGTTTTCAGTATTTGTACTAACCGATGGCAACAGCTACAAAATCTTGCCAGAAGCCAAAGATTACAAACGCATCGGCGAAGGCGATACGGGATTGAACACAGGTGGAATGGGCGCCATTTCTCCAGTCCCCTTCGTTACAGCAGCAGTGATGCAAAAGGTAGAAAGCAAGATTATTCAGCCCACTATTCGCGGCATTCAAAAAAGGCAATTAGACTACAAAGGCTTTCTCTTCTTCGGCTTAATACTTGTTGACGATGAACCCTATGTCATAGAATACAATTGCCGAATGGGCGACCCTGAAACACAAGCCGTCTTTCCGAGAATGAAGAACGATTTAGTAGCCCTACTTCAAGCAGTTGCAAAAGGCAACTTGAAGCAACAAACAATAGAAGTGGATGAACGTGCTGCTGCTGCCCTCATCCTAGTTTCGGGCGGCTATCCTCAACAATATGAAAAAGGCAAAACAATTACAGGCTTCGACCAGACCCCAAAAAGTACCATTTTTCATGCTGGCACCACACGAGTAGGCGACCAAATTGTAACAAATGGCGGGCGAGTGCTTGCAATCACTTCCTTCGGAAAAACCTTTCAAGAAGCCATTAAGCAATCTACCGAATATGCAGCATCCATAGAATTTGAAGGAAAATATTATCGCACAGATATTGGCTTTGACTT
>CAYWKD010000059.1:0-19250 GCA_964458705.1 uncultured Saprospiraceae bacterium
ATGGCGGTATTTTTCAAGTTATTACGTCCAATTTTTGATGATGTAGAATATCATTTTTACGGCATCTGGATTGCTTTGAGTTTTGTCTTACAAATTTATTTTGGCTATCGCTTGCTTGAGGCGCTCAACGTTAAGGATAGGTTGCTACTCACTTTGGGGGCTACCTCTTTTTTATTCTCGCCAGTGTTTTTGTATCGCTTTGTGCATCCTTCTCTTTCCATGCACTGGGCAATATTAGCAGGTTTTTGGCTTTATTTTGACCAAAAAATTACCACTAATCAAAGAATAAAAGGACACTTTATTTTGACCGCTATTATGGCTTGGACGCATCCTTACGCGGCAGTTATGATGTTGGGATTAACCACAACTTTACTTACTCAATTGTGGCTAATCAAAAAGCAAGTCAGTTGGAAGAAAGCTATGATACTATGGCTAGGAAGTCTAACTATGTTAGGTGGTTTGTGGTGGAGCATGGGATACTTTAACTCGGGTGCTGGACTCAGTAGCAACGAATTTGGTTTTTATGCTGCTAATTTGAACAGCTTTTTCAACTCACAAGGTAAAGCACAATTACTGCCTGCCTTGCCACTTGCCCAAAAAGGACAGTATGAAGGCTTTGGCTACTTGGGAGGGGGGCTACTATTGGGAAGTATTATAGCGCTGAGTGGCGGTTGGAAGTCATTAAAAATAGACCGCCTTAGTTTACCAATATTTATTTTTGCTATCCTTGCCATGTTTTATGCCTGGAGTGACAATTGGACTTTCAATCAGTACACTTTCCTTAAAATGGACTATCCTACATTCTTGACCAAGCAACTCCGTTCCAGTGGTCGCTTTATTTGGATAGCTCACTATCTTATTATGGTGTGGGTACTCGTGTCTATTTCAAGGTTGAATTGGAATCAATATCTAAAAACGGGGCTACTACTCGTGCTGCTGGCACTTCAAATCTATGATGTTTCTCCAATGCTTCAACGGCAATATGTTAGGCACGATGGAACAAATTTTCTTTATACTAAAAAATTATGGCAACCCGCCCTTGAAGCAAGTGATCGTATGATTACTTATCCACCTTTCGCTTGGGATTTTCTTCAACCTTGCGATCAGGCGAAACTCACGCATATTGCCGCCCTACACGATAAGCCAATTACTTGTGGCAGAACAGTTTATGCCAGTTCAAAACAAAAACAGGCATTTAGAGACTATCTGAATCGTCAAATTGATTCACTACAATTGATTGATGAAAAAAATACACTTTTTATTAGCACTGCTCTATTCATAAAAAAGTTCAGACCGCTACTAGAACAAGACTTAATTAAGGCGTTTTTTTGGGATAATTACTGGGTGTGTATACCTAATGAACTTTATGAAAAGGTTAAGGATCATTATCCAAATTCCGCCAACCAAGAAATATTAGCTTTTCATCCTGAATCAATTGCAGCATTCATTGCCACTCGAGCGGATAAAACTATTTTGATTAGCGTGAAAGATGAGGCGAGCCATAAGCTAGATGATGCATTTAGGACTTATATGAATGATCGAGGCAGTCAAATTCACCAGTTGAAATTTAGAGGAAGTTATGCAGCAATTATCCAAAAGGATAGTATTATAGCAGAGGCAGTGCATCCAAAAGAGGTGGTTACAATTTCACAAGACCCTATTCAGATTCAATCGGCAGGACAATTAGCGGGTAGTTTTAGCAGCATCAGAATCAATAATATTGAATATAGCCCTTCCAAAAGAGGAATGAATATAGTTGTACTTGATGAGGGGAGCGTGGTAGAAGTCATAAACTATGACACATTCACTTCCTCGTTTCATAATTACAATTATCGAACCTTCGACTAATCGCTAACCCAAAATCAAAAGGCGAAATACAAAAAGAATAATTCAGTTTTACTAAAAAAATCATTTCGCTATACTTTTTTGTGTTGTATCTTTACGATATTTGGATTTTGAACGATTTGAGTCCAGTTTTCAAAATTTATTTCAGTAAAACTAATCCAATGAAAATAATTGTTGTTTTATTTACAATGTCTTTTTTATTTACAATTGATTTGTCAGCACAGCAAGAGTCGTCCGATTTGGAACAATGGACACAGATATACCAACTCGATACAGAGCAGCAAAAAGTTGTGGAACAGTTGCTCGACCAAAAAGCAGTAAATCTGCTAGCACTGAAAGCAATTGAGATAGGCGACCCTAAAGTTTATCAGGAAAAGCAATTGGTATTGGAAAAGCAAACCCGAATGGGATTAAGAAGCATTCTTGATGATCGACAGTTGTTAATTTACAAAGCGGAAGAGGAAAAGAGAAAAACGGCTATCAAAGCGAAAGTGGCGCGGTTGAAAGCAGATGGTGCCGATAAAGAAGAAATTGCTACTGCAGTTAAAGCCTTGAAATACTAATCAACGATCCATACTCCCTTTTAACCAACATTGCACAAGCATAAACTATATTTAATAACATAAAACATTGATAGATGGATCCCCTCAAGAAGAAATTTCAAGAGAAGGCGGCTGCGCTTTATACAGAGATGAGAGGTTTATTGAAAGCACATGGCGATCTAAAAGTAGAGGAAGTTGCTTTGAAGCAGGTAATGGGTGGTGCTAGAGGTATAAAGATGATGGTATATGAGACATCTGCCTTAGACCCAGTTGAAGGTATTAGGTTTCGTGGCTACTCTATTCCTGAGTTGAGCAAGAAGTTGCCTAGAATCAACAACAGTAAAGAACCAATGCCAGAAGGCTTGTTTTGGCTAATGCTCACCAGGGAAATTCCAACAGCAGAAGATATTCAATGGCTGTCAGATGAATGGGAAAATCGTGCGACAATACCTGCCCATACATATAAGGTGCTAGATGCTTTGTCGCCTGACACGCACCCAATGACGCAATTTTCAATTGCTATTATTTCCATGCAATCCGATAGTGTTTTTTCACAACGCTACGCAGAAGGCATGAGTAAAGCTGATTATTGGGATGCCACTTATGAAGATGCGATGAATTTGATTGCTCGTTTACCAAGAATAGCAGCTTATATTTATCGAAGAACCTATCATAACAATAATCATATCGCTCCTGACAATTCTTTGGATTGGGCAGCGAATTATGCTCACATGCTAGGAATCAATAATGAGGACTTCAGAAATCTAATGCGCCTTTACACCACTATTCATGCTGACCACGAGGGTGGGAACGCCTCTGCACATACAGCACATTTGGTCAACTCCACTTTGAGTGATCCTTACTTGTCTTTTGCTGGAGGTATGACTTCTTTGGCAGGGCCGCTGCATGGCTTGGCAAATCAAGAAGTAATCAAGTGGATTTTTGAGATGGTGGAAGCATTAGGTACGACTAAACCAACCAAAGCGCAAATTGCTGAGTATGTACAAAAGACATTGGACGAAGGAAAAGTAATACCAGGCTATGGTCATGCTGTACTACGTCGTCCCGATCCACGCTTTGTGGCACAAAAGGAGTTTGCAGAACGCTATATCAAAGACGACGACATTGTAAACATAGTGGGAAAAATATTTGATGTTGTGCCACCAATTTTGCAAAGTTTAGGTAAAGTTAAAAACCCTTGGCCTAATGTAGATGCTCATTCAGGAGCTTTACTGGTGCATTATGGATTGAAGGAGTATAGTTACTATACCGTACTGTTTGGGGTTTCTCGAGCATTAGGCGTTCTGGCTGCTATGTGTTGGACAAGAGCGTTAGGGATGCCGCTGGAGCGTCCAAAATCTGTTACAACGGACTGGATAAAAGAGTGGTTGAAAGAGCAAGGTGTGTAAAAAACAATAAAGACTTACTAAGTTAATCAAACTTAGTAAGTCTTCGCTGACGTCACTTATGACCTATGTAGTTTTAGCTACTCTTTCAGTAATTATCCTTCTCTTTGTATTTGTAAAATAACTCTTGCTTCAAATATTCTTCTGTTGCAATGATTGTCGGATTTGGCAATCGCTCATAAAACTTTGAAATTTCAATCTGCTCTTTGTTTTCACTTATTTCTTCAATAGCATCTGTAGAAACAGCAAAATCTTCAAGTTTTTGGTGTAGCTCTTGCTTCAAATCAATGGATAATTGTTTTGAGCGTTTAGCAATCACAACTAAAGTTTCGTAAATGTTTCCCGAGGAAGCAACCATTTCACTTACATTTCTAGCAGAAATATCGGAACTAATTGATTGTACTCTGGATTTTATATCTGTCATCTTTTCTAATTTTATTTAAAGTCTGTTCTATCCTTTTATTAATAGTCTTTATTTCATTCCAATAAGCAGACTTGGAACTTTCGTATTTTCTTAAGAAAACTTCTGATAGCTCGTAGGCTTCTTCATAACGCTCTATCTGTTTCTGAACAATACTATTCTGAGCAAGTTTAAATGAGGAAATAATTATTTCATAGCGAATTTGTTCTGCTCGCTGGGTTTCTGGAAAATCCTTCAGTAAATTTTCAAAGGACTGCATAGCAGACTGATACTGCTCCATATCTGCATAAAGCCTTCCAGCATCGTATGCTTTCTCCTCTAACTTCTTTCTTAACTCATCTATTAGAGTATTAGCTTGACCTACTCGTTCACTTGTTGGATAAGTGTTGACGAACAACTGCAAGTCATTTATTGCTTTGATGGTGTACTGCTGATCCAATCTAAAGGAAGGAGAGAGTTGATAATTGGAATAAGCTCCCATGAAATCAATTTCTTCTCGAAGCGGACTAGTGGGAAAAGTGCTAGAAAAATTCTCAAAATAGTAAGCAGCTAAAATAAAACTTCTCAAATAATAGTAAGTATAAGCGTATTTGTAGTAAATATCCTCTAGTTCTTTCTTTCCTCTATAACTAGGCATTACTAGTTCGTACAAAGATTGAGCCTTTTGATAGTCTTCTTCTTCAAAGTATTTATCAGCATTTTCCAATAGCACTACTGGATCGCTACTTGTTCTAATTTTCTCGAAATCACTTTTGCAGGCATTTAAAACTGCGAAAATGATTACAAAAACCAATAGTTTAGACGTATTTTTCATAGAATTACAAAGTTAGGGATTTTATTCTCAATTTGCTAGCAATTTTCTCTGCTGGATAAAACTCACCCTAAAGGAGTGGTATAATTAAAAAAACGTTGGTCAAGATAAATGAAACGCATAGACGAATTTAGAATTTTCTACAATCATACTATTTATCCTGAGCTGATGCGAATGGAACTAAAGCGCAAGCGACTGCTTCGACTAATCATCATCTCATCCATTCTGTTAGTTGGGTTGTTATTACTAGAATTTTATCTTAACATATTAGCTATTACTTTAATTGGCGGACTTGTTATTGCTTTTTACATCTCTTGGTTAATTTATCAAACTCAGAAGTTTCGGCAAACCTTCAAGCCTAATATTGTACGCCTAATACTTGACTTTCTAGATGATAGTTTAAACTATGGCAATTTTATTTACAGCGAAAAAAAGCTGCTTCCCAAAGAACGCTTTGTGGCTAGTAGGCTGTTTGGTATTAATCCACACTTTTATAAGGGAGAAGATTACATTCAGGGAAGTATTGGAAGTATCTCTTTCGAACTTTGTGAGATTTTGGTGCAGCATCTATCTGCTGTAAATGGAAGGCTACGATCTGTATTTAAGGGAATATTTTTATATAGCGAACTTAATCACGATAAAACAGGAGAAGTTTTTATCCTGCCGCATCATCAGAAGCAATTCCACGGACATGCCATCAATACCATTATTGATGCAGGAGGTAGAAATATCGATCAAATGCTCTATGATGCTCCATTTAGAGAAGTATTTACTGTTTACGCTACACAATTCACTAATGTAAAAGACTTTCTTCCTGATGAAATCCAGCAACTCATTTCAAGCTATTACGAAAAGCATAAACAAGATATTTTCATTTCTTTTATAGATAATCAGTTATTTGTATTTCTTACTGAGCCGAATGACTTTCTAGAACCTTATCTTTTTAAATCTAATGTAAAATTCGAACTGATTAAAGATTTTTTTGAGGACATACAGCTAATAATGACAGTTGTAGAGGATTTTGATCGAATATATTGAATCTTAATTTGACTGACAAATTCATGCTACAATGTTAGCAAAGGTTATTTTTATCTTAAATTTCTAAAAAAGATGCTATATAAAGTCAAAAAAGCGTCTAACAAAGCGTTCTATTTATTATAGAATTTAATTAACATTTTTTAATTAGAACCCGATTTTTAATATGAAAAAATTACTCAGTTTTTTATTTATTGCTGCTCTATTTACAATTGTTCTTACTTCTTGTGAAGAAGATGGTGATATCATAACTGGTGGTGGAAATGAGATAGATACACCTCCATCTATTAGTTTTGTGGATGAAGCAGGTTTCTTGTCTAAATCAGAAATAATTGCGCCAAATCAATCATTTAGCGTAAAATTAGCTTTATCGCCAGGAAGTACAGATTTAAACGTACTAAGATTATTTGAAGATGGCACATCCTTGCCAATCAGCCGCTTTCAAATAGCAGGCCTGACCGCTAACAATCCTTTGCTAATTTTGGGAGACAGCAAAAAAGGGGTAACTTATGAAATTACAATTTTGCCTAATCCAAACGATGTAGGAGGTGAAGCGCACTCTTACGCATTTGAAGTGGAAGATGACGGTGGCTTGACGGATGTTACAGCGTTGGATATCACCGTTGAGATTCCTTTCACAGATATTGAAACGAGTATTTCTGGTGCATTACTAAATCAAGCTGGACCCTCTGGCACAGGAGGCTTAGACTTAGATAGTGGGGAAAGTACTGGCTCAAGTGATGCAGCCGCTGAGATACAAGATGAGGGAATTAATTTAGATAAAGATTTTGATGATAACTGGAGACGGCAAATTGCAGGTGTGAATGGTTCAGTTGTTCGCTCCGTAGATTTAGGTGCAGTTGCAGAGAATTTAACTTTTGCAGACATCATTTATAAGGAACAAATTGTTGATGCTTTTGATGCAGGCACAGAGCTTAGCGAAGAGGATGATCTTTTCACAAATGCCAATGGTACTAAAATCGTATCAGATGACGATGGAAATGAGAAAGTAAGTAAACCAATTGTCGTGGGAGATGTTTTTGGAATAGTAAGAGACGGAAAATATTACTTAATTCAATGTACGGCTGTAAATGTAACAGCAGATAATAATAACGATAATTATCAATTTGACATCAAATACTAAGAAATTTTGACAGTTCAAGCTGTCTAGTTAGAATTTAATTTCACCATAGCTATTTGAAGGCTTCACTATTGAAATAACAGGTGAAGCCTTTTTTATTATATTAACACTAATTTTTCTGTCTGAAATGAATCTTTAATTTAGTTAATACGTTCCCTATTTAGATAATAAAGTTAGAAGTAAATCCTATATATTAAGTAATCGTTCCCCCTTTTGTTCTCCAGTCACACTTATTTAAAAATTGATACAACTTTCTGAAGAAAAGTCTAACGTCTTAATTATCTATCTTCAGGAAGATAAAGGTTAAGTAAGAATGAGTACTATCTTGTACCTGATATATGGTACAACAGATGATTTGTATTTAAGTAAATAATCACTATCATTAGTCAGAATGTACTTTTCAATATGCAAATTTTATTAGGCTCATTTTGACACCTTTCACACACCATAAAGTAGCGTTTATAAGAAAACTATACATTAGTGTGTGAAAATATATATAATAAAAATTTGCTATTTATTTAATACTTAGCTATTTTTGAGTTATTAAAAGATATGAATAGTACTTATAGACTAATTTGCTTTACGTTTTTGAGAATATGCTACTAGTACTAATCATTCATTTTTTAATTGCCATAACATTTTTGAAAAACATAGTTTATGAGAAAACAAAAAAACGAGACTGTTTCCTTAACAAGAGGAAATCAGGATATTGACTTGGATTATGCTGAGTTGAGAAAAGCGGTATTGGTGCTACGTGCAATAAACCATAAGCTGCGCCAGAAAATTATTGATTTGCTGGAAGAAGGTAAACAGATGACCGTAACCGACATCTATGTTAAATTGCGTTTAGAGCAATCTGTAGCTTCTCAGCACTTGGCTATCCTGCGCCGAGCAGGGGTCGTTATTACAGAGCGACAAGGTAAGTATATTTACTATTCTTTAGATAAGGAAAGACTTGAACAAATATCTAAGTTAGTAGAAGAGCTTGCTATACAATAAATAGAGAAGGAGATATTAAACAGTAATATCTCCTTTCTTTAAACGAATTAAATCGTTGCATTCATAAAATTATCCTTGCTGAAACTCTGCTCTTAGCACGCCGAGAACTTCGTTGATTGTTTCTTCTTCCAAATCTGTTCTTCTTAACAATTCTTCTGAGCTTAAAGCTAATACAGATCGAGCAGTATCACATCCGATACCTTTCAGCGCATCGATTACCCAGTCTTCAATTTCATCTGTAAATTCATCCAATTCAACATCGTCGATTTCATAAGCTTCTTGGTTTCTATAAACATCAATTTCATAGCCTGTCAAGCGACTGGCCAGCTTGATGTTACTACCTCCTTTTCCAATTGCAAGCGAAACTTGATCTGGTTCTAAAAATACAGCGGCACGCTTATCTTCGGTATAAAGATCAATGCTTGTTACTTTGGCAGGAGTTAATGCTCTTTGAATCAAAAGCGACTCGTTGTTGGTATAGTTGATAATATCAATGTTTTCATTTCTCAATTCTCTCACAATACCGTGAATGCGAGAGCCTCTCATACCTACGCATGCTCCAACGGGATCAATTCGGTCATCGTAGGACTCTACTGCCACTTTAGCTCGCTCACCCGGCAAGCGCTCGATACGCTGAATCGTGATTAAGCCATCTTCAATTTCTGGAACTTCTTGCTCTAGCAACTTAGCTAGGAAGTTGTTCGCTGTGCGAGAGACTATAATCACAGGGTTATTATTACGCATCTCAACACTCTTTATCACGCTACGCACCATATCTCCTTTTCGGAAGAAATCGGCACGAATCATTTCATTTCTTGGCAATAACAATTCGTTTCCAGTTGTATCATCAACAATTAAAATATCTCGCTTCATAATTTGATGCACTTCTCCCATTATGATGTCACCAATTCGATCGGAGTAACGCTTGAATATTTCTTCTTTCTCCAACTCCATAATTCTGGAGATTAAAGTCTGGCGAGCTGCCATAATAGAACGTCTTCCAAAATGCTCTAAATTAAGCTGTTCGTAACACTCCTCTCCAATTTCATAATCTTCTTCAATGATCAATGCTTCTGAAATAGCAATCTGACTACGCTCATCTGTTACCTCACCATCGGGTACAATTTCACGTACTCGCCAAAGTTCCAAATCACCCTTTGTAGTGTTTACAATAACATCAAAATTATCGTCAGAACCATATTTCTTTTTGATAAGCGTTCTGAACACATCTTCTAACACCCGCACCATTGTAGGTCGATCAATGTTCTTTACTTCTTTAAATTGTGAAAAAGTATCTACTAAATTTACCATTGAATTATTATTTAGACTCCGAGGTCAGATTACATCTTAACTTTAAGGATAAAATGATCTGCCTTCATTTTTAATTAAAACTAATTTTCACTTTTGCTTTTGCAATATCTTCAAAAGGTATTTGATTAGACTGCAGTACTGTTTTTTTCTTTTTGCCTTCTTTAATTCTCACTTTTTCTTCGAGTGTAATGCTATTATCATTCACTTCAGTCAGAACACCCTCTTGTTTACTTCCTTCTTTCAGCTTCACTTCTAGCTTTCTGCCAATATTTTTTTTGTACTGACGAAGCAGCATTAAAGGACGACTTAAACCGGGCGAGGAAACCTCTAAAGTATATTTTTCGCCCAACCACAAATGTGTATCTAAATATTCTTCCAAATAGCGACTGATTTGTCGACATTTATCAAAAGTAATACCCGTGTCACTATCAATAAAAACATCTAGCTTACCACTTACTGCATGATGCTTCACTTCTACAATAAAGCAATCTCGCCACTCTTCTTCATTGAGTTTTTGTTCCAATAGTTCCGTTATTCTTCCTTCTATCATTCATTCTTGTTCTTTACAGACTTGAAAGTCTATGTTGCTTTTGGATATAAAAAGAGGAAACCAGTATAATCCGATTTCCTCTTTTCTATAAAATTTCCAATCTGATGCAAATATAAATCATTTATTAATGCTTTGCAAGTATGGAAGGTTTATTGTTTTACTATGGCAGCAAAATCTTTTGCAAAATAAGTGATAATCACGTCTGCTCCTGCTCTTCGCATACTAAGGAGTGTTTCAGGCATAGCTGTATTATAATCCAACCAGCCTTTTTGAACAGCAGCTATGAGCATAGCACATTCACCACTTACATGATAGCACGCCACTGGTAAATTGCTCTCTTCTTTGATGATGTGAATAATATCTAAATAATTCAGGGCGGGTTTCACCATAAGCATATCAGCTCCTTCCAGTTCGTCTAGCTCTGCTTCAATAAGTGCTTCTCGCTTGTTAGCAGGATTCATTTGGTAGGTTTTTTTATCACCTGCCTTTGGAGCAGAATCCAAAGCATCGCGGAAAGGTTCGTAAAAAGCACTGGCATACTTAGCGGTGTAGGACAAAATTCCCGTTTCATAATGTCCTGCTTCGTCTAGTGCTGTTCGAATCACCTCCACTCTACCATCCATCATGTCTGATGGTCCGATATAATCAAAGCCTGCTTCTGCTTGTGCTATCGACATTTGAGCGAGAATGGGGAGCGTTTCATCATTGATGATTTTACCATTTCTTACTACCCCATCATGTCCATCTGAGCTGTATGGATCCATGGCTACATCACTTATTAAGCAAGATTCAGGAAACTCAGCTTTGATCGTTTGAGCAATATTCAAATAAAAGTTGTCCGGATGATAGCTGTAGCTTGCTACTTTATCTTTCAATGCTTCTGACACAGCCGGAAAAAGAATAAAGCTATTCAATCCTAGCTTCATACAGGCTTCTACTTCTTTTAGCACTTGGTCTTTTGAAAAGCGATAATTGCCAGGAAGAGACCTTACTTCGTCTTTTATATTTATTCCATCCACTAAAAAAAGAGGATAGACTAGGTGTTGTGTACTTAAATGCGTTTCTTCTACGAGCCCTCTTATAGCTTTAGAACGCCTGTTTCTTCTTGGTCTTGCTAACATTTTTATTGATTAAGCATTAAAATTTATAGATAAAGTAGTTCAAATCTTATATTTGATGAATCATTGCTTTTGGTTGACTTTCATTTTAGCATTGCAGATTCAAACGGTGATACGCATCAATAGTTCTGTAGGTTATAAGTTTAAGACTCAAAGTTTGTTCGTAGCTATTGATTACAAATCAGAGGTAAAGATTCTGTGTCTAGCCTATGTGCTAGGAAGCTCTACCTTCGAGAAGGCTTATGTCGGATATTATTAGATTCATCCTTAAGTACAATCCAATGTCTAAAATCTATTTATGCTCAGCTATTCTAGTGGCTTATTGCTCTACGAGTTGTCAACTAAGCTCAAACATTGACATACAAAACTACTATCTGCCGCTCAGTGAATTAAAAGATGGACTTGTTTACGAGTATCAGTCTATCAACGGAGAATTTCCGCCATATTACTGGTATTTTAGAACGATTGAGCAAGGAAATAGTACTTTTTTAACAGGTATGAACTACAATTATAGATTCATGCCACAGCAGTTTATCAGAGAGACAAAAGTGAGCAATGGCATGTTGTTAGAAGAAGCGTATATCTATGAAATGGATACCTCTGAAAAGCAAATTAAAGTGCCTTTAGATATTGTTGCGGGTAATGTTTTTCCTTTTCAAGTTCAAGATTCTTTAGGTATTTTCTTATACAATGTCAATTGGCAAAGTGCTTTGGACGGTATTCAAACAACTATTATTCGCAATAGGCAGTATAAAGGAAAAACGACTTTTGAGTTCAAAGGAAAGGAGTATCCTGCTATCACATTTAGTGTGAAAGAACTAATTGAGGACGAGCGCGAAGGAGTGTTGAAATTAGAATTGACAGGCAAAGAGATCTACGTGAAGGGCATAGGATTAGTCTATACGGAAAAACAAATGCTTAACGGTGATTTTCAACAAGTCTATCAGTTAAAGGATCGCTACTCTATGCAAGTGCTAGAGTCAAAGTTTAAAGAATCTGGAGTTGCAGAATAGCACAACCAAGTCAGCATAAAATTCCCACGTTAAGTCAGAAAGGCAGGCTAGTAGAGGTATTTAGCAATCTTTATTTTTTATTCATTCCAATTTGACTTTTCTTTAATTGTAGGTTCTGTACGACGAACTGCCCCACTTTTTCACCTTGCTTGATACCTAACTCACAAGCTGGACGATAATGAATGCCACCATAAAGGCGACTGATTGCTGCTTCGTCAGAGGCGTGGGAAAAGGAATCATAATCTCTTATGGGCAATCCGTATTCGACTTCGGTACTGTCAGAAAAAGAAAAATTATCACCATATATTGAAGTCAAGGCTACTGCGGCAGCCCTTGAGATCACACTATGTCCGCTTGTATATTCTGGAAATGGGGGCGTTTGCAATGCTGGGCTCCAATCCTCGTCAATGTAAGTATTGATTACCGTTTCGGGGCGAATCAAGTTGGAGCGGTATTTTTCATCCCAGCAACTAATGAAGGCATCCATTAATGCTATGGCAGTCATAGTGTAGGCTGCTGTGGTTTGCATCATGTCCGAATCTGCTTTTTTAGCAGCAAGTCTAGTAATGCCAATCCAATGACCACCTGGGGTGATTTTTTTAGTTGCAAACATTACGTGACCTTTATGATGAGAGACATAAGGATTACAATCCCAGAATTTTGCAATGTTGACACGCTCTTTCAATTCATCTTCATCCTTTATCCTTAAAACCGAATAGACCTCCATCAATTCTTTATAAAATTGACTATTTTCATTCATATCAAAAGGTGTTGGCGGTGGTGGTGTGAATTGCTGTGCAGAATCCAGTACCATTGGTCTTATTTTATTCCAATGCGGTTCAATGCCATCCATATAGTCAGGGGGTGTCGGTTTCCACCTTCCTTCCTCCTCCGTGATTGGATACTTAGGGAAAGTACGCGTTTGTTTGTATTTGTCTTCACTTGCCCAAGCTAAGATGTATTCACTTACGGTTGCGCCATAAGCCATAGACCGATCATAGACATCAGTTGGCATTTTCAGGGCTTTGAACTGAGCATAAATTTCTTCCTCGAAGTCAACAATTTTCTGTTCAGAAAAAATTAATGCCTTTCCTACTGTCAGAAAAGCATGAACGCTTGCCAATGGCAGGCAGTATTCTTCATCTAATTTAGGTTGAGGAACGTCAGATAGACCAGTCAGTTGACCTGCGAGTGTTGCATATTGCTCATTACTAGATTGAAGTGCCTCGTAAGCGGCAATACTTGCATAAGCATATATGCGACTTGCAACAGGAGGTGAAAAGATATCATGCACAATTACGTCGGTTAACTTTTTCATAGAAGCGTGCATGAATTCAGAATCTTCAGCTTCTATCAGATAGTTTTCATTAACCTGTTCGCATCCTACCCAAAGCGTTATGCAAACAAAAAATAGCAAAATCAGACTTTTCCATTTCATATTGTACTAATATTTCCCTAATAATCCCATGAAGATACTACATTAACGCAAGAACACCTAAAGAAAACACTGGATTAGATAATTTAATGAAATTACAAAAAAGCTACAAAAAGGCTATTTAGACTATTTAATGACGATTAAAGATATATTGAAAGCAGGCAGAATAACTCATAGATTTATGGCGCTATCACATACCTAGCTAGAGCTTCTTTTTAAGAATCATTTCACATTCCATTTAACTATCGTTGCACAACTCAATAATTAGTTCTAACTTTTGCCCGCACAAATTATTTTATTCTTGTAGTCAACAGTTCATCTACAAAAGACCTAAAAATATAACATTATGGCAAGGAAAATACTCGAAACCGAACAGAAAGCGCTGGAAATAAATTTAGACGAACAAGTATATGGCACTTTTTCTGAAATTGGGGCAGGACAGGAAGTAGCGCGCTACTTCTTTCAGGTAGGTGCAGCAGCAGGTACAATTGCAAAAACCATGTCTGCTTATGATAAGGTTTATTCTGATAAAATCTATGGTGTAGAGCCGAGTGGTCGTTACGTCTGCGAGTCACGTTTGTATCGTATGCTAGATCATGAGTATGATCTGATGCTTTCTAGGCTAAGACTAGAAAAACTGGACTCTAATTTTTTTGTTTTCGCTGATACAATCTCTGCCATTAACTTCTCAAAGACGATCAAGGGAAGTGGCTGGCTCGGCATTCGATTTCAATTGCACCCTGATTCAGAGCCAAATGATTTCGTGCTGCATGTAAGAATGTTGGACACAAACAATCAGCTACAACAGCAAGCTATTGGCATTTTGGGCGTGAATATGGTGTATGCCTGCTATCGCTACAATGATGACCCTGTTGTGATGCTTCAGTCATTACTCGATGATGTTAAAGGACGTGTTGCAATTGATATGGTACGGCTGACGGGACCTGATTTTGATACAGTAGATAACCGATTGCTATCTTTGAAGGTAGTCGAGCATGAACTTACTCAGTTTAGCATGTTCGGACCTGATGGACAGGGCGTTCATCCTTCTGAATTTTTGTATCGAAAAAGTGTTATGGTGGTGCGAGGAAGTTTCCGCCCAGCAACACTAGTTAATTTAGATATGATACAAAGAGGGTTTGAGCAATTCAGGAAAGAGCCTGAGGTGGATGCTAACAAGTCTTTCTTGCTTTCTGAAATTACTTTGGATAATCTAAAAGCAGATGGTGGGATTGACGATCAAGATTTTCTCGATAGAGCAGATGTACTATGCGAACTAGGTCAGACAGTCGTTGTTTCTAACAGCTCTGATCACGACCAATTCATTAAGTATTTGGGCAACTACAAAGTACCAAAGATCGGTGTTGTTATTGGAGTACGTGAATTTCTGGAACTGATTACAAACAAATTCTACCAACATATAAATGGCGAATTGCTCTCTGTGTTCGGACGAATTTTTAAACATCATGTCAGATTCTACATTTACCCCGCCATGCAGGAGGGAAGAGCAGAGTTGATGACTGCAAACGATTTACCTGTCCCAGAAGATGTAAAATTTTTGTACAAGCACTTATTAGATAACAAACAAATTTCGGATATCACACAGTTCAATGAAGATACACTTCATATATACTCCCCCAAAGTGCTAAAGATGATTGGTGAGAACAAAGCGGGATGGGAAAAACTTGTGCCTAGAAAAGTTGCTGCTGTCGTAAAGGAAAAATCCTTATTTGGTTTTCCGAGCGAGCAGATGGAATTTGACTACTAATGCGAATCAAGTTTTAAAAGTAGCCCTTGAAGGTTATTGAAATAAAAAAGATGTAGCGCAAAGTTTCTATATTTGAAATATGAACTATATCAAACTAATAGCACTCTACAGCTACATCTATGAGTGCTATAATACGGAACTATGTTGGCATTGCCAAAGATTTAGCAATAACTCGACACCTGAATTTACGGATGTAGAGTTATTGACGATCTATATTTTTTGCGTATCTGAAGAGGAAAAATTTAAGGTCAAATCCATCTATACGCATGCTCGTAAGTATCTGCATAGCTGGTTTCCTAAATTGCCCTCTTATCAGGCTTTTTGCAATCGGCTCAATCGTTTGTCAGCAGTGTTTCCAGTTTTTGTCAGTTGCTTATTAGGCGACGTCGATCAACATGGAATAGATGTTCAGATCAGTCTTTTAGACTCCATGCCAATTATCACTTGTAGTGGTAAAAGAGCTGGCAAGGTGGCTGCTCAGATAACCGATAAAGGCTATTGCTCGACGAAAAGACTGCACTATTATGGAGCAAAATTGCATAGCATTGCTTTCCATCGTGCAGGAACACTGCCTTTGCCAGCGTTTTTTAGTTTGACTAATGCCTCTGAGCATGATCTAAATGTGGTACGTGAGCTATTACCTCATTTGAAAAACCGAGCTTTGATTGGAGATAAAGCTTATTCTAATGAAGAGCTCAATGAGGCACTGCAAAAAGATGCCCGAACTACTATCTATACATCGGTAAAACTGGTCAAAGGCGAGACCGAAACTATTCGACAGTTTAAATATGCTGCCGATAAGCTATTTTCAACAGCCGTATCTCGTATCCGCCAACCAATTGAATCTTTATTCAATTGGATTATTGAAAAAACAGATATTCAAAGAGCATCCAAAGTGAGATCCAGGCAAGGCCTTATTGTCCATGTATTTGGCAAAATTGCCGCCGCGATCTCTAAATCGGTGTTTTAACCCTTGATTCGCATTGATTATCAATTGGTTGCAAATTAACTACTAAGGATTGCGGGATAAAATTCTCAATTGCTGGCATGCAAGCCGCCATAGCTGCAATTTTGTATCATCTAAGATATCATTATTTTTCAATTAAACAATACTTTACCATGAAAGGAGGATTCATAGCCATTGTGTTCTTAGGCTTAGGCATGCTGCTGTTCTGCTATCACATCGATGAGGTTGATAAAGCTTATATCGATGGAGTAAAAGACGCTAACAGGGATTGTAGTGCGAAACGAGAAAAAGATAGGGCGATCTACTACGAGGATGGGGTGGTGGAAGGCAAAAGACTTGAAGCAAAAAACTGCGAAGCAGCCAAGCGATTAATCTATGACCAAGCCTATTCCGAAGGGAAAGCATACGGTCAGCGCCAGGCTTCAGAACGGCATGAAGCTGAGTTAAGGATGATTCAGAAAGGCTTTGATGCCCAAATGAGCACCATGCGAGTCAGCTTCGCTAAGCGTCTATCGGATAGTCTTAGCATAGTCAAAATGGGTTACCAAAAGCAAATCAATGAAATGCATTCCCAAAAGCAAGAACGCATCAATAACAAGCCAACTATTGCAAATGCATCAACGAGCAGTTTCGATTGGAGCAGAGTTATCTTCACACTATGCTTGATTTTCGCCACGCCCTTTATTGCTGCTCTAGCTCAAAGATTGCTGTATGGCAGGCGGGCACGAAGCTGGTGAACTAGCCTGACGTCTAAATCAATGGTTTTAGCTTTAGCCATCAATAATAATTCCTATCCTATGACTGGCATGTATCGGTTGCTTTCTACAGGTCAGGTTTTTCAGAGCCTCTCCATCCCACGCAGACAATACTTATCCCCAAAAACCCACACTAGCGATGAACGGCACTGCAAATCATGCTCTTTTCATCAACTACCGCCGAGTGCCCTCCGCCTCAGATGCCAAGCTAATCCGGCAAGAACTCCAAGCCCACTTTGGGGCGGACAGCATATTTTTGGACACCGAAAACATCTTGTCTGACGACTACACTGCTAGGAAGAGAAAATATAACACCTTTTGGTAGCGGCCTGCCGCGCCGAAGCCTCCCACATCGCCTCCTCCTGCTGCAATTACAACTGCGCAGTACTTGGAACGAAGCTGTGTAGCTCGACACACAAAACCTAGTCTTTGATACTACGCTCTATAAATGCTTCGAGAAGATAGCTCTACCCCTGATGCTGGGTCTGCTATACCGATTGATGACTCCCCGTGGCCTTCAGCGAGGTGAATATCGAAATTGTGCGTGCCAGGCAAACGACCAAGTCCTAGAGCAAAGCAGCCAACTGGCCCAGCAACTCCAAACCCTACCTACTACGACTCTTACCGATGCCAACTCCACCCCGCCCGACCACCTACAGAACCAATTCTTCCCCACCTCGCTGTGCCCATATCCAGTGGCAACTAATCGCCCAGTCATGCTTTGACAAATACTCGCACAATCAGGCTCCTAAGTTGCCCAAGCCGCTGGTTATTAAAAGATTCCGTACCAGCCTTTCTGCGGTTTGTTTGCGGGTGTTGGAAGTTGAACTGATGAAAGAGTAAATTTGTCAAGGGGCAGTCTATCTAGCAGCGAAAATAAAAGCCCCAAAAACGCTATTTTTTGATTTTTAAATCCCGAAAGAACTTTTTTGACCAAAAATGAGGTTGCCTGAAAGGGAACACTGTTCAGCTACGGGGCAGATATCTTTCGAGGTTACTAGATAAATGGACAGGCTCTAACTAGTCTGCCTTGTAAAGCCCCAGCAAATCCTCTATTATACCATTTAGCTGGACTTCGTCTTGTACAATAGGTATGCTCTTGCGCTCTCCTTTTTCCAGTTGCTCGGTGTATGATTTGGCGCGATACCAGTAGTTGGCAAATATATACAATAGTGTTTTCTTGTCGGTCTTATTGTCAAGATTGCTAATATAAACGGGATTCACTCTTCTGGATAGCAGGGAGCTTCGATAGTAGAATCCACCGCACAACTCCCATTTATCATCCCATTTCTTGCCCTTTTGCGCTGTCCGCTTCAGGCAAAGTATTAGGTGCTGATTGTGAAGCCACCAAGGCATGTACAGTAGCTTTCCAGACAAGCACTGATGTTCATATCCTTTTTCGAGGCTGCCTAGTCCTTTGATGTCAGGCAGATCAGCACTTGCAAGAATCAGCTCTAATCGCTTACCTTCTATATCTCTAGTGCGCAAAAAACGTCCACTCTCAGAAATGGCCAGCATCAAGTCCCAGTCATTTTTGGGGTCATGCAAAAAATCACGATAGCGATACGTCCAAGCTATGCTGGTGTATAAAATATGCTCAGCGCCAAGCCCACTGAACAGGTGGTTGTGAGGATGCTCGAAATTGCTAGTTATTTTTAGCAGATGCCTTCTTTTTAGTGCCTCCGCGTATCGAATGAAGCTCTCAAATTCTGATGCGTAGTGACCCTGCTTCGGTCGGTAACTACGAGGAAGTGCTGCGTTCATGGCGTCGTATAGTTTCTTTCCGAATTGCTGAAAATCGGCATAGAATAATGCTGGATTTTCTAGCGTAAAAGTATCTCTCGCAATACCTTTGTATGGGACTAGCTCTAGTTTTTTAAGTACATCCTTGAGGTAAGTGGCGTCAGGATGTTTTCGATACAGGTTCAGGTACTTACCTGCTCTGTCTTCTACGAGTTGCTTGGTATTCAAAATGCCGTCTGATTGGAGTAGAGATATGACGATTTCAAGGTAAAGCCGAGTTTTGTAGTATTTCCGTTTAGCTGCTGCATTTGTATTCAACTGCTCAATCTTTCCCTGATTAAAAGCACAGATGTGATTAACTAATAGGTGGTTCTCTATGCCTTTGGGGCG
>CAYWKD010000060.1:0-12310 GCA_964458705.1 uncultured Saprospiraceae bacterium
CGCCTTTTCTAATAGCACCTTCGCCCCTGCGTAATCCCCAAGGGCTTTAAGCACTAATCCCAAACTACTCTCACATTTTGCCGTTAAAGGAGCTCCTGGGCTTAAAATGCGATAGGCTTTGTCTAGTGCATTTTCTCCGTGCTTTTTAGCGGCTTTGAGGTCGCCTACGCTCCTATAATTCCACGCTAAGTAGGTTTCCCGTTCTATCAAAAAATCGCTTTCTGTGCCGTAATAGGCTTGCGCAAGCGCGAAGTGTTGCTGGCGGTATTTGAGCTCTTCGTAGTATGCCCCCGCCTCTTCGTACCACTGTACGAGCTTGTAAAGGGCATCTAAGTATTTGGGGTGAGCTACGCCTTCCACAAAATCGAGGTAGTGCCTTAGATGTTCTTCATATACTAAGTGGTCTTTGAGGTTGTTGTGTTGGCTGGTAAAGAAATTGATGCGTAAGCACTCGGCTATTTCGGTGGTGTAGGCATATTGGTTTTTTTTGTGCCACACAAAAACAGTCCGCATCAGGCTGTTGAGTTCATACTCTTCGGCTTTGTCCTCTAACCAACCTTTGGCATTCAAGCGTTCTAAAAGTTGTTGCACACTTTCTATGCCGTCAAGGCTTGCACGCTGCCCTAAAAGTGCTTGGCAAGAAGTCAATTCGAGGACTTCCTCAAAGGTTGGTGCTTCTTCTGAACCGCCATCTGCCAGCCAATATTGATTGAGCATCACTTCGTCATACGCTCCGTTCGGCAAGGCAGCAAACTGCAAGAGTAGCCATTCTTCCATAGGGTTGAGGGCATTCAGTTGATACAATGCCTCTACAATTTGCAGGTCTTTTTCTGTGATGCGCTTGTCTGTTGTTCTTAAAATAAGATCGGCAAATTGTTGTAGTTGCCTTTCGCCCTCACGAGGACTTTGTTTCAGCATTAAGGATAAGATAAACGGATTACCATTAATGATTTTCAGGTAAGCATCCTGCGATTGCCTAGATAAAAACTGATTTAAAATGCTGCGCACCTCCTCATCGGTTAGTCGTGGCAATGCAAAGTGGGCAAAGCGTTCATCTTCAAACTTTCCTTGGGTAATGAATACAAAAATGGTGTTCTTAATGTAAAGTAAATCATCGTAATAAGGCGTAATGCCTTGCTCATTATCAACATTGTCTATGATAATTAGTCGCTTGCCGTTTGGATGTTGATAAGTTATGTTATCCAAATTTCTTACCTCCCGTAGTGCTTTTTGGTAGTAAAAGCCTTTCCATTCTTTGATATCAGACGGTTTTTTAAGCTCTTCGTTGTTGTCCGTCAATTCCTTTACATAGGTTTCAGGTAGGTTTCCCTGAAAATTAAACCAAGCCTTCTGCATGTATTTGCCAATGCTATAGGCGTTGTAATAAAGAGAAGCAAAAGTTGTTTTACCGATGCCGTTGCTACCGTGCAGCACAATATAGCGATGCCCCGCATCAATGAGTTCTTGAAATTCATCCAAAAGATACCTCCGCTCTAAAATTTCAATGCTTACATTTTTCGCTGTACTTAAAGAAATTCGATGCTCAGCAATAACAGGGGCAGGCGTCATATTGACATAGGTAAAATTGAAAATATTAGTATTGTTGTTATTATCGCCAACAATGACATCACCATCCACCTGCGAAATAGTCCCCGACACAATATTTTTTTGTGCCGTTACGCCTTTCAGTAAAGTCCGAAATAGATTCGAAAGGTCGGCTGTTTGCTTTTCGGCGACCTGCTGCAAAGCGTCTAGTTGAGCATCTTGTAGTTGCCCTAATTTTTGTATAATTTCCGTTGCATTCTGCGTGTTGATATGCACTTCCACGCCTTGCCCATCCACGATGGAGATTGTGCCATGGTTTTTGTTGATATTGATTTGGTTTTCCATTGTTTTATTTTTTTTTGGTGAAACAGAGCGGGTAAAATCCGTGCTGTTTCGCATTGTTTATTATAATTCATCTATCATATCCAAAATGGCAAAAGCGATTTTGTTGCGTTCTCTGTTGTACTCATCGCCCGAAAGTATGCCGATTTGATGGTTCTTTTCCAAGCTCGAAAAACGACTCTTTTGCAGCATGAATGCATTGTTGTTCGGAAAGGTCGCCACCAAAATAGCCAATACTTCCTTGAGTTGGTTCGCTGCCATCATTTGTTTTAAGGTGGCTGTGTCCGCCGCTGTTTCTTTTTCCTCGCCCTCGCTTGTTTTGCCTTGCAAATGGATGGGAGCGTGGTTGTTTTCAATATTGATTTGCTTGCCTATCTCGGCGTTTTTGTTGTTGATCTTCATATTTATATCTGCTCGTTGTTATCGTTTTAACTCGAATAAGTTACCATTTCCTTAATTCTTCGTCTAATATATTAAATTGAGCGAACATATCCGCTTGTTTACACGTATTATATGTGAAGATTTATTTATCCTTTGAACAAATTAATATCCTTTGAACAAATTAATATCCTTGAACATGATGACATTATTATTCCTCTCTGGGGTTTACCAGATTTATCGCAAGACAACGGGCAAAGAATTAAAGCCTGTTTTGATATTGGCAGAAAAAGTAAAAGCAGTTGTTCCTACTAGATTTGCCAGTAAAATAACAACCATTTAAGACACAAAATTGATTGAGCTTGCAAGGTAAAAATTGCAGGCTCTTCTTCTTTCCCTTCCTTACAATTTCCATTTTCTACCACCGTTATTTATCAAAAGTTAAGTTGTGTAGCTTTGCTAAAGGCTCAGGACGCTATCCTGAAGTCGCCACGTAACTATAAATACAAGAAAGAGTATAAACAAGCAGATCAAGCGTATCATTTATTAATAGCACAATCCTGTGATGAAGCATATTTACCAACTCAAGCTGGTTCTTGCATTTTTTGTCTTTTCCCATATATCAGCAGCACAAGAGGATGTGAGCGGTATTGTTAATCAATATACTCAAGTCATCGACTTTGAGGGCTGTGAAGCAAGCCTTGAAGTGTTGGATGCTACTGGCTTTTCAGAAGGGATGTCAGTTTTATTGATTCAAATGAAAGGGGCAACCGTCAACACTACTAATACTTCTACTTTTGGCATGGTAGAAGCTACAAATAGTGCGGGACTTTATGAGCGCAACGAAATTCTAGCCATTGATGGCAACAACATCACGCTTCAATATACCCTTGAAAATGAGTATGATACAAACGGAAGCCTCCAACTCATATCCATACCTAGCTATGAAAATGCTGTTATTAACAACACGCTGACTGCACAGGCTTGGAATGGAACAACGGGTGGTGTATTGGTGCTCGAAGCCACTAATGAACTCACAATCAACAATGTCGTTGACGTAAGTAGCAGAGGGTTCAGAGGGGGGCAAGGCGCTACGACGACTACGGATAGCTGTTCTTCCGTTACTTTTGGCGGGTTCATTGCTGGCTACACGACTGACTTAGATAATTGGCGTGGAGCACAAAAAGGAGAAGGCATTGCCGATTACATACAAGATAAAGAATCGGGAAGAGCAGCTCTAGCTAATGGCGGCGGTGGCGGCAACGATCACAAAAGTGGCGGTGGCGGCGGTGGTCATCATGCGGAGGGCGGTCAAGGTGGCATATTGGATGCCATAGGAGCTTGCAATGGAGTCTATCCTGGTATTGGTGGCAACAGATTGTTGAATGAATCAACAAGACTCTTTCTCGGCGGTGGTGGCGGTGGTGGTCATGGCAATCAAGGAAATGCCACTGATGGTGGAAATGGCGGCGGTATTGTTATCTTCTTTGCTAACCGTCTGTCTGGAAACGGAATCATACGAGCTAGGGGACAGAGCGCTTCAGATGCCATAGGCGAGGGTGCTGGCGGTGGAGGTGCTGGCGGAAGCATATTGTTATTTACTAATGAAATAGTTGGAACTATTAGCTTAGATACTTCTGGTGGAAATGGTGGGAATACCGATGGAGAAGGGCAAGCGGCCTGTTATGGCCCTGGTGGTGGCGGTGCAGGTGGAAGAATATACTCAAGCAATGGCAACAATCTAAGCCCAATTGTTACTGGTGGTCAAGCGGGTGTTGTTACAAATTCTTTGGTGGGTTCTTGTAATGGAACAAGTAATGATGCCACTAATGGCTTTCCCGGCAGTATTTCCCTATACGACAATTTTCCTCAAAGTACAGCGGAAGCAATTCTGGGAAGCAATACAGTAGCTTTAGCTCAATGTGCGTTGCCTAGCAGTAACAGGGTTCAATTTTTACTCAACGATTCAATAGCAACATCTTATGAATATTGCGCTTTTATCAATAGCTCTACAGATTCGATCTGTGGCAGCACAAGCGATCCAATATTAACATTTGATGAACTTGATCCACTAGATGAAGTGCTGCTTATTATTCGAGGGATCAATGAATTGGGTTGTATCCGTGCAGTGGATACTTTGAGTTGCAGCACCACTCCTTGCGACCGTCCAGCAGAAATATTGACTAGTATTGCTCCTAGCTACTGTATCGGATTAACAAACGTTGAATTGATGGCAGAGCCTCCTAACGGATTTTTTGAAGGTGTCGGCGTGGATAGCAATGGTCTATTTACCCCCTCTGTTGCAGGTTTGGGTGAGCAAAATATTTTTTATACCTACACGGATAGCTTGGGTTGCAGCTATTCGGATACAATTACTACCTTCGTTGTTGATGCTGCCATTGCACCTGTCATTGAATGTACAAGCACCTCCTCTAATGAAGTTAGTTTTTCTTGGACAGCTACTGGCGACCGCTATCAAATTGTCATTAGAGTCAATGGCTTTAATACTGGCATTCCCACTTTTTCACCTAGCACGACTTTCACACAAACAGGGCTTCAACCCGGCGATGAAGTGGAGATCGCAATTGTCGCCATCAGTGATGGAGGCTGTGGGAATAGCGAATTAGTAACACAAACTTGCATTGCGAGTGCCTGCCCAGTAGAATCTATTACTTTTGGCGATTTTCCAGATCAAATTTGTCAGGATACTTCAACACTGCAACTTACCGCCACACCAGCGGGAGGGATTTTCCTTGGCGAGGGCATTGATTCAACTGGTCTATTTAACCCTAATGCTGTCAGTATTCCAAATAATGAAAACAGAATCCTAGCGTTGAGGTATCAGTTTCAAAGTGATTCTATTTGCCCAGTTCTTGAAGATTCCATATTGATTGAGTTGATCCCAAGCCTCGCTCCTCCTCTAGTTTCTTGTAACATAGCAACTAATAGTAGCGTATCTTTCGTTTGGTCTCATCCGACTGCTAGTCGTTTCAATTTAACTTATCGAATCAGTAACAATCCCGCTATCACCATTGAAAACACAACAGATCGCAGTATCACTATTGACGATTTGTCTCCCAATACAAACGTGCTAATTTCCGTAGAAGCCATCAGTCAAGAAGGTTGCGGCAACTCCTTAGCAGCTTCTGCGGAATGTGTTGCGAATCCTTGCTTTAATGACGAGATAAACATTATTGGCTTAGATACTGCTTATTGTGTCAATTCAGGAGCAGTACAACTAACTGCCATACCTCCTAATGGCACATTCTTTGGAGATGCTGTAAGTGTAGATGGTCTATTTCAACCAGCCAATGCAAGCGTAGGAACGAATACCATTATCTACGAAGTAATTGAAGGAGAATGTATCTATCGAGATACAGTTACAACAGAAATTCAAGATTTACCAACCCTTCCAAATATTCAGTGCTTCGTTAGCAAGTCAGATCGAATTGTTTATACTTGGGCGCATCCGTTGGCGACGGAATTTGAATATGCTTATGAAGTGAATAATACAGCCATTTTCGGTCCTTTTATTACCTCTGATACGATCGTTATCATCGACCAACTACCTCCAGAAGCTCAGGTTACAGTAACGCTTCGAGCGATGGATGCTGGAGCTTGTGGCAGCAGTCAGTTTATTTCTTCCTCTTGCACAACGCTGCCTTGTTCAAATATGCCGCCAAGCATTGACAATTTAGAGGAAACTTACTGCATAGATGAACCGAGTTTCAATTTAGTAGGTACACCCAGCACAGGCATTTTTGTTATTAATTCAGACACTACCGCCCTTTTTGCCCCCGATAGTCTTGGAATTGGTAATTTTGAGATTACTTATTTTTTGTTGGATACTTTGAATTGCCTGCAATCTATTACTCAAAACGTTGATATTGTTGACGCTCCTTCCCTGCCCCAAATTACCTGTGGAGATTCCACCGCTCAGTCACTGACCTTTTTATGGAATAATCCAAATGATCTGTTTTATGCGTATGATATTATTGTTGACGGAGCAGTTGTATTAACGGATACCACCAATCTAAGTGAAACCACATTTGATGGACTTTCTCCTTCTGACGCCGCAAGTATAGCCCTTCGACCGCTTGATGTCAATGCTTGTGGTATTTCAAGCGTTACTCAAACTTGCCGTACTATTACTTGCGATACTATTATTTCAGCTATTTTTAATATTGATTCTACTTACTGCTTAGACAGTATTAATTTTGAAATTAGTGCAATACCGGCAGGTGGTTCTTTTAGTGGTGCAGGTGTGAGTGTCGATGGAATATTCAACCCAAGTATCGCTGGTACAGGGCAGACACCTATTATCTACGATTTCTTTGATGAACGAGGGTGTCCTTATCAAGATACATTTATCACAGAAATCTTAACCGCTCCCGAAGTTCCAATGGTGAGCTGTGGTGCAAATGGACTTGACTTCACTGAGTTTAATTGGACGCACCCTGAGGAAAACGCTATGTTTGCTTATTCAACTAATCTTGATCCCTTAACTATTGTTACCGATCAAAATACACTCTTGGTCTCCAATTTATTACCAGATGAAGCAATCACCTTACAAATTAGAACAATAGGTAATAATGGCTGTGGCGATAGTGAAGTCGTTGAATTAGCTTGTTCTTCAGCACCTTGCGATACAACAACTTTACAAATAGAACCCATTGATCCCATCTGTTTAGGTCTTCCAAATGTTCCTCAATCTTTGGTGATTAACCTACCCGATTCTATTAATTTAGTCTCTGAGGTTTGGTCGGGCAATGGTATCATTGATTCCTTCAATGGCGTGTTTGACCCTACTTCTAGCAGCTTAGAAACAGGATTTGCAACGGTTACTTTTGAAGGTAGAGATACGCTGGGCTGCCCGTACATAGCTAATCTCGATATTCCTATCAATGAGCAACCCAACGCCAATGCTGGCATAGATCAACTTCTAAATTGCCAAAACACTTCTGTTGAGCTAAGCCCCGTTGAAAGTGGTAATCTACTCACGACTTATCAGTGGCTAACCGCTACTGACGAGATCATCTCAAATTCTAGCCGTGTAACAGTAGATTCAGCAGGGACGTATATTTTACTAATGACCAATGGTGCTTGTGTTGATACAGACACTGTTGTTGTTAGCTCCAATATTGCTTTCCCAATTGCAGATGCTGGTATTGACCAACTCATTTTCTGTCGAGGCGACATTGTAACTTTAAGTGGTGAATCTTCTAGTTCAGGAGCAGAATTTATTTACGAATGGACAGGACCGAATGGCTTTCGATCTAATGATGTGAGTGTCAACACCACCCAAGCAGGCAGATACGAGTTGGTAGTAAGAGATACCACCAATTTCTGCTCCTCCACGCCAGCTATTGTGGAAGTGATTGACCAGACAGAACCACTCACTGCCAATATTGAAGTAACAGGACAAGATGAGTTGAATTGTACCAATCCAACTTTGGTTTTAGAGGGTGGTTCGTCCATCTCTAATGGTGCCGTCAACTATCAGTGGCTTGATGCCGACAATATTATCTTGTCGAACTTCTCCGAACAATCCGAGATAACTGTTGGGGAATCTGGTGCCTATACTTTAGTCATTCAAAGTCAAAATGGCTGCCTGGACACTGCTCGCCTTGATCTAATGGCAAATTTTGAAAGCACAACTGCCGATGCTGGTCAAGATCAAATTATAGGCTGTGCAGAAACAATTAATCTCAATGGAACAGTGCCAAATGACTCTACGGTATTTGAATTTGAATGGTCAGGCGTTGGGCTTATAGATGCTCCCAGCACGCTCAACCCAAGAATTGATGAGCAAGGCATTTACGTATTGACCGTCAGAAATACAGCCAATGGTTGTGTAGCACAGGATAGCGTACAGATAAGCATTGAGGAAAATAGCATACAAGACCTTATTGCTAGAGCAACTCCTCCCAGCTGTGCAGGAGTGCAAGATGGAAGTATCGAAATAGCTACCACAGTCGGAGGAACAGCGCCTTATGTTTATGCAATTAATGGTGATGCTTTCAGCGAGACGACGCGCTTCGATAATCTTTCACCTGGCACTTACGAAATTTCAGCAGAAGATGCCAGAGGCTGTGAGTTTACTATCTCTATTGAATTAGCAGATCGTCCACCACTCACTATCAATATTGAAGATCAGACGATTAAACTTGGACAAAATGCCTTTTTAGAGCCTACCATTGCTGAAACGGGTGTACCAATTTTCGATTTTAACTGGAGCGTAGCAAAAGAGACTTTATGCAGTGGTTGTCCATTTATTAGCATTTCACCCCGAAGTTCGTTGGAAGTATTACTGGAAGTTGTAGATTTGAATGGCTGCACAGCTTCAGATTTTGCACAGGTAATTGTTCAGCGTAAAGATTTGTATTATGCACCAAATGCCTTCTCACCAAATGGTGATGCTGAAAACGATTATTTCAACTTATTCTCCGGCAATGCCATATCGGAAGTAGCCAATCTAAAAATATATGATCGCTGGGGAGAGATTGTTTTTGAGCAGGATAATTTGGACTTTAACAATCCACAAAGCGGATGGGACGGCACTCATAAAGGCAATGTCATGAACCCAGGCGTTTACATTTATGTCGCTCAGATTATTTACGTAGATGGCAGTCGAGCTATTGAGCAAGGAGAATTTACTTTGGTAAGGTAGTTATCATCTTTTCAATCTTACTCCAATCTACCACCTTAAAATTTTGTGCTTCTTTGCCGTTTTTGCCATCTTGAGCAATAAATATGCCGCTTGGAAATTGCTCGCCAAATGCTTTTGCTGTAACATCAATACCATCCGTATCGAAAGTACCATCTATGTCTTTGGAATTATCAATTCTAAAGCTACCAATGTACTTATTATCTCCTTGACGTTCATAAATAGCATAAGTGTGGTTTCCTTGACTTGAGGCAATTAGATACCCTTCCTCATTTTTACCATAGTACATCGTCAAGCCTTCTATATCCGCTTTCAGCTTATTATTTTCAGCAATCAATGCCACTTTGATCTTTTTTTCATTCCAGTTGGCGATATTATATTTCCAAATTCCTATTTCTTCTTCTCCAACATACAAATAGCCCAGTTCATCATCTGCCACCATTCCCTCACATTGACTGCCTACATCAAAACTAAGCTCAAGCGTTGCAGATAAGTTACCTTTATTTGTTGGTAAAAGTTTCCACTGCTCTACCACACCATCCTTTCCCACCACAAAAGCAAACAAGTCTTTTCCTTGATATAAGCAAAAACCATATACTTCATCTACTTTGGAAAGAATCGGCTTATTATTTAGAGGATATAGCTCAAGCGTCATTTCATTTAACCGATAAAAAACAATACTGTTATCAGAACGATTACTACCTCCAACTATCGTTATACGATTACCCATCCATGTCACATTTTGGCGAATATCTACATTATTAATTCTGCCGAAGGCATATTCGTGTAGGATAGCTCCTTCTGTATTATACACTACTAAGCCTTTCTGCTTGTCTGTTCCAATAATTGCATCTTTGCTCCTGTCAGAGGGATGAATATAAATGGCTGGATCATCTGCCGCATCACCTCTATTTGCTACGGGTGCTGTTTCCAAATCGGGATAAACAACGTAAACTTTTGTGCCACAAGCCGATAAAAAAATAACAGCCGAAAAGATTAAAAAGGAGCTAAGGAGTTTCATTATCTTTTTTTTGCAAAGCTAAGAAGATTAGCCCATGTAAACATAAATCACCAGCCATTATTATCCACAATTAGCTCCGCTAGGTCGTAGATCATAATATCTTCCTTGCCAGCACCTGTTAAACCATCTTGCAGCATGATGGTACAAAATGGACAATTAGCCGCCAAGATTTCAGCACCTGATTCAGCAATATCTTTAACCCTTTCTGCATTCACTCGATGTGTGCCGTTTTCTTCCTCCTTGAACATTTGTGCCCCTCCTGCACCACAGCACAGACCGTTTTTACGAGAGCGTTTCAACTCAACTAATTGATTATCTAGAGAGGCTAGCACTGCTCTTGGTGCTTCATAAACATCGTTGCCTCTGCCCAGATAACAGGAATCGTGATAAGTAATCTTCTTACCTTCAAATGCACCACCTTCCTTCATTTTAAGTTTACCTGAATCAATCAACTCTTGCAGCAGTTGTGTGTGATGAATCACTTCATAATTTCCTCCTAGCTCTGGATATTCGTTCTTCAAAGTATTGAAGCAGTGTGGACAAGCTGCTACAATTTTCTTGATTTCGTAAGCATTCAAGACTTCAATATTCTGCAAGGCAGACATCTGAAATACAAACTCATTACCCGCTCGACGAGCAGGATCACCAGTACAGCTTTCTTCATTGCCAAGTATGGCAAAATCAATACCTACCTCATTCAAAATTTTGGCGAATGCCACCATAATTTTTTGCGCCCGATCATCGTAACTCCCAGCGCAACCCACCCAAAATAAAATTTCTGGCTGCTTTCCTTCGGCAGCCATTTCTGCCATTGTTGGTATGTGCATTTTTATTTGTATTTCTATTTTATTAGAATAGCTTAGAGGCTATTCTTTGTTTTTGATAGCTTTTTCTTCATTTCTTGTACCTAAATCAATATTCAAATAGAGAATAAGAATTCTGCTGATAATATCTACCCAACTGCTTCTTTTGCCCAAGCATCTCTATCCTTAGGAATTTGCCAAGCAGAGCCAGAGTTTTCTATACTATTGAACATTGGCAACCAATCCGAAGGACCTGCCGACTCAGTCAAAATTTCGTAGCGACGCAATTTCACAATAGGCTCAAGTGGATTAATCAATACTGGACAAGCCTCTACACAAGCCATACAAGTCGTACAAGCATGCAACTCTTCTTTACTAATGTAGTCAAATAGCGATTTGCCATCGTCGTAGTTATCTTTCGTCAATTTCACACCATCGCCTCGCAGGTCTTCCCTGATAAACGCACTATTCCCACTATCCAAGTTTTTTCCTACCTCCTCCGCTCGATCTCGAATATCCATCATGATCTTTCGAGGAGAAAGTAGCTTGCCCGTCTGGTTAGCTGGGCAAACAGAAGTACAACGCCCACACTCTGTGCAAGCATAAGCTCCCATAATATTACGCCAACTCAACGTAGATATATCATTAGCTCCAAAGTCTGGCAATTCTTCACTCATGTCCGCACCATTATCTGCAAAAGGATCGCTGCCATCCAAGCCCATCATACTTTTTACTTCGTTCATCACTTCAGGCATATTTTCTACCTCTGCTCTGGGCGCTTGCTTGGCAAAAAAGGTGTTCGGAAATGCCATGAAAATATGAAGATGCTTTGATTTTGGTAAATAATTTAAGAAAACCAACACCATCGTAAAGTGCAGCCACCAACCAAATCGCTCAACACCTACCAGCACTGCCTCATCTAGCCCTCCAAACAGTGCGGGACCGAGCCAACTGCTGACTGCCAAGTTACCAGTACTCGGATAATGCTCAGGATCAAGACCTTGCAGCACTGTATCTGCTCCATTCATAGAGAAAATGCCAATCAATAGTAATATCTCAAAAATCAGGATCAAATTACCGTCTAGTGACGGCCAGCCTTTCATTTCTGGCTTGTGTAGGCGAGGGGTTTTAAGAATATTTCTACGAACCAAGAAAACAATTGTACCAACAAAAGCTAGAACAGATAAAATTTCAATAGTAGAAATTATCACAGTATAAAATCCACTCAACTTATCAGCAAAAAAGCGATGCACTCCACCAAAGCCATCTATCAGAATTTCGATCAGCTCAATTTGAGTGAACAAAAACGCCACATAAATAAAAAGGTGCAGAATTGCTGGAATGAACCGCGTGAACATTTTTCTTTGTCCAAACGCTACTAGAAACATATTGCGCCAACTTTGAGCACTATCTAATTCAATAACCTCTTCTTTCCCTAGCAAAATATTTCTACGAAGTCTTGAAAATTGAAAAGCAGCATATCCAAAAGCCGCTATCGTTAATATGGAAAAAATAATGACTTGTATCATACGATTATATTTTCAGCGAATTTTC
>CAYWKD010000060.1:12410-16870 GCA_964458705.1 uncultured Saprospiraceae bacterium
TAATATGGAAAAAATAATGACTTGTATCATACGATTATATTTTCAGCGAATTTTCGCTAAATTAATTATTTTTCTTGGAATCTAATATGTGTTCTTTAAAATCCGTTTTTTTGTGCATCAATACAAAATATTATTCAACTATTAAGTTAACAAACTACTTTGATTAAATCATCTTTTGTGTCACTCGTCATTCCTTGTTATAACGAACGTAACCGCTTGAACTTGCTCATCAAAGGGCTAGAAGAATTTTACGCTGAGTGGAAACAGACCTTTGAAATTATAGTTGTGGATGATGGCAGTAAAGATGGTACAGCGGTTTATTTGTCAGAACTGTTAGAGCAAAAATTTCCTAATTTCCTGTTCAGAGTTATCCGACTACCTCAGAATCAAGGAAAGGGCAGTGCATTACAAAAGGGCGTGAAAGCAGCAAGAGGGCAGTTTATCTTGACTTTAGATGCAGATATGGCAGCACATCCCTTACAGTTGAAACGTTGGCTCGCTAGTCTTGGGCAGACTTTTTCAGAAAATGAAATCTTAATTGCCTCTCGAAATCATAAAGATTCTAATATCAATGCCAAAGCCCATCGAAAGATAACAGGTAGTATGTTTAATCAATTGGTAAAATCTGTTACGCCGATCCAAGAAGCAGACACGCAGTGTGGCTTTAAATTATACCCTAGCAAAATTGGCAAACTACTCTTTGATGATCTACAGATCAAAGGTTGGGCGCATGATATAGAAATTTTATATAAGGCTCATGCGATCGGCATTCCAGTAAGATCTATGCCTATCAAATGGCAGCATGTGGAGGATGAAAAGATCGCCGTTGTTAAAGATGGGGTAAAGATGGCTTTACACACAATTAAGTTATCTTGGAGATTTCGGTTTGATCCTCAACTGAAGGAAGATTTACGCAAAGCAAAGGAGATGTATTTGACTTGAGACAGTTAAGATAAGGCTAAATCTATGAATTGTAGCGTTGCCCTGAGCGGCTATGACTTTATATAAGTTGTTCTGAAAAATTTTGAACCCTTAAAAGCTCATAAATCTTTCAGAATAACTTGCTTTTCACCACAGTTTTTTGTTGTATGCCAGTACTTTTTCACTCCAATGCATACGCCCTTTGAACAGGCCATTCATCATCATAACCCTTTTTCCAAAAGTTATTTGATAACTCTTCATCAGTTGATAAACAACTCTCTAAGTCAGACTTAATATTTTCTTCATTCATGTCCTGTCCAATAAAGACAATTTCGTTCTTTCGGTCGCCAAAAGTTGCATTCCAGCCCGATTCAATCTGCTTTTGATTTTCTACGAATGCTAAGTACTGAATTCGCTCCTGGTACGGCATGCTGCTCCACCAAACGCCCGCACTATCAGCTCTCAACGAACCACCCGCCTGACTCCAAACCAATGCTTGTTCAGGCCGGGAAGCCAGCCAAAATAAGCCCTTACTACGGATGATGGTACTTGGAAACTTATGCTGAACGTACTTCCAAAAACGTTTTGGGTCAAAAGGCCTTATACTTCGATAAACAAAAGAACCGATGCCGTATTCTTCTGTTTCGGGCGTATGTTCACCTCTATTGAGTTCTTCAATCCAACCAGCACTTTGTTCTGCTTCTTCAAAATTGAATAAACCTGTATTTAAAATCTCTTTGGGTGCTACTTTGCTAAAACTAGATTCAATAATTTTTGCAGATGGGTTGAGTTTGTGAATCGCCGCTTTAAGAATACCAAGGTGTTCGTCCGTTACCAAGTCGGTTTTGTTCAAAATAATGACATTAGCAAACTCGATTTGGTCGGTCAAAAGATTGACAATAGTTCTGTAATCGCCTTCCATATCGGTTAACTCCCTGTCCATAAGCGTTTCCGGGCTACCAAAATCCTTGAAAAAATTGAAGGCATCTACCACCGTAACCATGGTATCAACATAACTAAAGCGGGAAAGATCAATACCGTTTTCCTCATCTACGAAGGAGAAGGTCTGGGCAACAGGAACGGGTTCGCTAATACCCGTACTTTCGATGAGAAGGTAGTCAAAGCGATTTTCTTTGGCCAGTTTCTCTACCTCAATCATTAAATCCTCTCGAAGGGTACAACAAATACAGCCGTTGCTCATTTCCACGAGCTTTTCTTCCGTGCGCGAGAGTGTATTTTCGCTTTTTACCAATTCGGCATCCACATTTACCTCGCTCATGTCGTTTACAATAACGGCTACTTTTAAGCCTTCTTTGTTGTGTAGAACGTGGTTGAGTAAGGTGGTTTTACCCGCACCGAGGAAACCGCTCAATACGGTTACGGGGAGTTTTTTAGTTTCATTCATTTTCTGATAATTTTAACCAATTTATGATGTTGTTTAGGTGCTGTTTTCCGTGCAGCTTGATGAATTTCATGGTTTCTGGGTGGCGGTTATTCTCATAGACCATTAATCTGCTTTTTACGAAGTCATTCGTCAGTTTTATTTTACAATCGTGGATAATGCAATGCTTCCACTCTTCATAAGTTTGTGGTATCATGACCATAAATTTTGTGATGAATTGGTATCAATTCTAAGTAAAAGTCGTTTTTCGCCATTCTCTTCAATCGAAGGGCTGCGGTGCAGTATAGGGCTGGCATTAGGATACAAAGCCCCCTTCAGTATAAGCACATCGCCTGTATTCACTTGTTGAATTAAACTACTGTCCAGAACGATGTCCCTATTGTTCTTGCCTTGCTGATAAGATTTATGATCAATAGCCACATCGGGCACCCAATGTGTGCCAGGGCCTTCATAAGTGCAAAGCATCCTCAAATAATTTATGTCAGTATGAAATCGGCGGCACATATTGGTATTGACGCTAGCCAATAAAAGCCGAAAAGAGGGAACTTCTGTAACTTCACTGAATAGCTCTAAAAGCGTTAATACATCTTCCATCAGCACTTTATGACCAGGAAGTTCATTATCAAAGTAAGTGTTCAGAGAAGTGGTGATTTCTTCTATCGTTCCACTTACCCTGCATTCTATTGATCGTTCAGAAACTTGAGTAACCATCGCTTTTAAGGGTTCAAATTCTCGTTGGAATACTGCGATATTTTTAGTTTTCAAATGAATAGCTCGCAATATTTCGGGGTCATGCCCAATGGCGGCATTTGCGTGCAGTATTTTTGTATCTATCATGTGTCCAATTATTTGTATAAATCATTGTCAAATTATCTCATTCCTGCCTGGCATCCCTGAGGATGTAGTAGAACTCGTTTGGATCATCAGAATTCAAATGTAAAGTGCCTCTGAATTTTTTAAAGTCGTCTATTTTGTATCGTTTGCCTTTATTCCGCATATACATAGTGATTATCGAAGCAGGGCTTGCATTACCACAGAAAAAACAAGAGGCATAGGGGTTCGCAGAAAGTGCTATTAATTCTTCCTCTTCATCAAAAGGTATTACAAAGCCTTCAATGAGGACTTCTTTTCCTTCGAGCACTTTTTGTGCTTTGCGAAACACCGGCGCATAGATTTCCATACCCAATTCTTCAAAATACCGAAGTCGGTATCTGATATCCAGCAACAGCTCCCATTCTATCTCAATGGGCTGTGGAAAAGAGTTTTCCTCGGCAGGATAAGTCGTTAACAAGGTTTGAAAATTATCCGTATCCTTTGTTACGACCCATTGTAATAACTGATCATCCCAGCGATACAAAAAATCATCGATGAAAAAATCGTCTTCTTGTTGGGGATTATCCTCAGCAATAGGAACTTCAGACTCTTTCGCTTCAACTGTCACCTTGTGGTAACTGGATTGTCCAAAGCCGAGGTATTCGCACACTCTATCTTGTGTGAAAAAGGCAGCAACTAAAATAGCAGCAAGTAGTATCTTAATATATCTATTCATATCAAATTTAATTTTCCGACAAAGCCACCGATACATCCATCCGCATGGCTTGCCATGCGGGCAGTAAGGCAGCAATTATTCCCACTAAAAAAGTAAGCAGTAAAAGCCACCCCTCCCCTGTCACGTATTCAAATCCGAACTGAAGGTTGAAGTCGCTTTCTGCTTGACGGTTAATAAAGTATAATCCAACACGGCTCAATAGCCATCCTAACACATAGCCAATAGTGGCCAGTAAAAAGCCTTCTAGTAATAACAAGCCAAACAAATGCTCGGGTCGGTAGCCTACTGATCGCATCAAAGCCAATTCATGTTTTCGCTCCCGCAAGCGGCTATATAGCACAAAGAATACGCTAAAGCCGGCCATAAGCATAATACCGCCTGCTATTAGTTTTAACGTTGTTGCGCCGACTCCAAGCATGTAAAACAAGCGATTAATTTCCAAGGCTGGTAGGACAGCCTGCATGTTGGTTTGTTCATTGATAATACGCGGCATGTTAACTACTGCCATTTTGGTTTTGTATTGCAAGAGCACCGCCGTAATATCCATACTGTCGGGGTTCATATTATTTTCTGCATGCTCATGATCGT
>CAYWKD010000060.1:16970-18682 GCA_964458705.1 uncultured Saprospiraceae bacterium
GGTCATCGTGATCGTGGTCATCGTGATCGTGGTCATCGTGATCGTGGTCATCGTGATCGTGGTCATCGTGGTGAGTATCTAGAGGAGATGGCTCATTATCGGAATGAGTGTGTACCTGCCAAACGCTTTCAATATTGGTCAGCACCAAATTATCAATCACCGTATTTGTTTTACTTAAAATACCAACTACGGTATATGGGTGTTCTTCGTGTACGTGCCCCTGTTGTACTTCGCCGTGCGTTCCCAGAAAGGTATCTCCGACCTGAAGCCGCGTTTTATCTGCTACTTGAGCACCTATAGTCGCTTCCATAGCTTTATCAAAAGCTCGTCCCTCCAACAGTTGGGCACTATATTTATCTAAATAAGCGGTGGTCGTACCCAAAATTCGATATCCCCGATAGCTGTCTCCATAAGCAAGGGGAATGGCTTCCTTCACCGTAGGAGCTTCCATAATTTTTCTTACTTCAGAAAAGTTAATATTCCCAGTCGGTGCATCCAAATGGTAAACAGCAGAAAGCACCAGTTGCAAAGGGCTTCCTTTAGCTCCCACCACCAAGTCAATACCCTTTAAATCCCGCTCAAATTTTTGCTCCAATTGATGCTGGATTAAAAGCAATAAGGAGATAATGCCAACCCCAAAGAGCAGAAGACTGATGCAAAGTGCAGCATTCAGCGGTTTGTATATGATATTTTTCCAAGCTATTTTCCCGATCATTTCTTTTTAGTTTACTTCAATTCAATAAGTAGTTCAACGGAATTATTTTGTTTCGTCCCTTATGGTTTGTAGTTCAATACAGTCATTAAATTCGGATTTCAGGCGGTCATCGTGTGTCACTATTATCAATGCAGCCTCATTGACCAATGCCGCCTCCAATAACAGATTGATTACATGAGTACAGTTCTTATTATCAAGCGCACTGGTAGGTTCATCCGCCAGCAAGAGTTTAGGTTCATTCATTACTGCTCTTGCAATGATCGCTCTTTGCTGTTGCCCCAGACTGAGCTGATGCGGATAGCGAGATAAAAATGGTTCGATATCCAACCGCTTAGCAATGGCTTCTGCTTTGTCCTTGCTGCCTGCATAAGGCGAAACCAGTAGATTTTCTAAAATAGATAGCGACTGGATGAAATAGGGCTGCTGATAAACAATGCCGATGTGTCGTCCACGGAACTGGTCCAATGCAGCAGGAGACAATCTGAAGATGCTGTCTTCGCCAATAATAAGTTGACCGCTGCTTGGTTTTCTCAAGCCTGCCAACAGGTGCAATAAAGTGGTTTTGCCACAGCCCGATGCTCCACAGATAAGTAAAGCATGACCTGCCTCCACTGAAAGATCAGGAAAAGATATGGGTGCAGATGCAGGATATTGGTAAGTCAAATTGCTAGTTGTGATCATCTCCTTTCTGTTTTATTCGGCACTTCAAGTTTGCATTGTTGGCAATAGCGATAATTTTTAATGTGGGCAATCACTAGAGTAATAGAACCAGCATACATCAGCCATTTCCCAAAAGGTAGTTCAAATGGCTCCGATAAAAGCCCAAGGGCAAACACTCCCCATGCAACCCACAGAATCCACTTGAGGGTGACAAGGGTTGTATGCCTGGCAGAATACCAAACTGCCAAAAGGCTCAAGATTAGGAAAACAAAATCCAGCATGCCCCACAATCCATGACCATCTACATGCTCTCCCGTCGTACTTTCCAACAAGGGTT
>CAYWKD010000061.1:0-18590 GCA_964458705.1 uncultured Saprospiraceae bacterium
GCCACCAACCAAACAGGAGAAAAGAAGCAATCTTTTAGCCGACTGATTATCCGTATTGCCATCATTGCCGTAGCGCTGAGTGTTGCAGTCATGGTCATTACAACAGCTATTTTGCGGGGCTTTAAAAATGAAATAAGCGAAAAAGTTTTTGGTTTCTTTGGTCATATTCATATCACCGATACACAAGCCATTGGTTCACAAGGATCTGATGCGTTTGCAGAGGCACATCCGATTGAGCTTAATCAAGATTTTTATCCGCATTTAGATACAGTTGGTTCAGTTCAATACCTCGACCAATATTTGCTCTTTGGGAAACCTTTTGGGGACTATTTTGAAACAAAAACAAAGGGAGGCATTCGACATATTCAGTCTTTTGCTATCAAGCCTGGCATTATTAAAACCGACGAAACAATGGAAGGCATTGTGCTAAAAGGTGCCGGAAATGACTTTAATTGGACTTACTTGGAGCAGTATTTAGAAGAGGGTAGGCGAATAGAATTACCTGATTCATCACTTTCTAGAGAGATTATCATTTCTACTCGCACTGCCAATCGTATTAATAAGAAAGTGGGCGATCGCCTAGAGGTGAATTTTTATGTGGATAATAATCTCATTCGTCGCCGATTTAATATTGTAGGCTTGTATAAAACAGGTTTAGATGAGTATGATAAACTGCTTGCTATCGTCGATATTCGGCAAGTACAGCGCATTTTGGGTTGGAGTGAAAATCAAGTGAGTGGGTTTGAAGTAACGCTGGACAACATAGATGACCTACACATAATGAATGCCTATTTACTAGACGAGGTGCTGCCCAGTACGCTTTATGCTGAGACAATTCGTATGCAGCAGCCTCAAATTTTTCAATGGCTTGAATTGCAAGACATCAACGAGGTTGTTATTATTGCATTGATGCTGGTTGTCTCAATTATTAATATGATGACAGCTTTGCTTATTCTCATTTTGGAGCGCACTAATATGATTGGAACACTCAAAGCACTAGGCACTTCCAATTGGAGTATCCGCAAAATATTCTTATATTACGCTGGTTACATTGTAGTATTAGGACTTTTTTGGGGCAATGCCATCGGAATTGGTTTGTCTTTCCTTCAAGATCAGTTAAAATTCATCAAACTTTCAGAAGTAGATTATTACCTTTCCTACGCACCTATTGAGCTGCATTTTTGGACAATTTTACTCTTAAACATTGGCACATTAGTTGTGATTTTACTGTTCCTAATCATACCATCTTATCTTGTCACAAAAATACAGCCCGTACAAGCATTACGATTTAGTTGATTCTTGCATATTCCATCTGATAAAATTCTCTGAATGAAATCATGCGCTTGTTTTGCTCATCCCAAAGTTTATTGAACACAGTACCTAGACTATCTTTAAAAGTCAGTTGAGTAGCGTATTTTTGCAAAATAGGATTTTCTTTCGCACACTTGGCTAACTGATAGTTTGGTATTCTTGAACTCAGATGGTGAATGTGATGAAAACCAATGTTGCCAGTCAGCCAGTGCATCACCTTCGGTAGTTTATAATAAGTGCTTCCCTTGATGGCTGCTAGTAGATAGTCCCAATCTTTTTTCCAGCGCATATAGCCTTCTTCATGCTGATGTTGTACATAGAAGAACCAAAATGATACAATACCAAATAACCAGATAATTGGAATTTGTACCATTAGAAAAGATTTCCAGCCCAGCAGGAATCCAAGTAGAACGTAAGTACCTAGCAAGGCTATGTTGTTGATAAGTTGAGAACGTTTAACATTTCTCCAGCCTTTAAAACTGATGAGGGGTAAGCGTAGATAGAGTAGCAGATAGACCATTGGTGTAATGATAAATATCACAAAAGGATTGCGAAATACCCTGTATTTGAAACGCCCCCAAAGTGATAAAGCTCTAAACTCTTCGACAGTTAGGAAATTGATGTCACCAATGTCTCTGAACTCTAGTTGACCAACATGACCATGATGAAAGCTATGCACTCTCGACCAATAAGTGTAAGGGATGGAACTAAAAAAGCTACAAGCAAAACCTACAACATTATTCCATTTTTGCTTGCCGAAGAAAGATTGATGACCGCAGTCGTGCTGAATAATAAAAATACGTACCAAAAAGAAGCAATTGATAAGTGCCAAGCCAAGCGTAATCCAATAAGACCAAGCCAGCGAAAAGTACATCAAGACCCAAAGACCTAAAAAGGGCAAAAAGGAATTGAATATCTGAATGATTGCTTTTTTGGTAGAGGGTTGTTGATACCTTTTAATAATGGATTTCCAGTTACTTAAGGCTTCTTTAATTTCTGTATCAAGTGTTTGCTTCATTGTTGAGTAATGTCTAATGTTTTATTGTAAAAAATATATGAATAACATGGCTCATTTAGAGTTAAGGAGTTGGAAGGTTAAATACTTATGCGCCGTATTGGTTTAATTAAAGGCAAATCTTTTCAAACACTAAATTAAGAATAGAATAATGAAGTTTGGTAATGGAAATATCATATCTGCTAATAAATTTCCCAAACATTTACGGTGCGGTCATCACTAGCTGAGAGGAGGTAGTGCTGATGTTCCGACCAAAGCAGCCGATTTACAGAGTTGAAATGTCCGTGATCTCGATATCCTTCTATTACTTTTAGTAGTTTATAATTGCTTGCATCCCAAATTTTTATCGTTTTATCTCGGCTCGCTGTAGCAAACCAGTGACCTAGCGAATGAAAAACAATATCGTTGATGGTGAACCAATGAGCAGGTTCACTTGCAATACATTCAAAGTTTTGTTCTAAATCCCAAACTTTCAAATGAGCATCCCGACCACCACTCAACAAATGACTTTGTTTTGGATGGTAACGAACAGCAAAAACGGAGTTGTCATGTGCCTGCTGAATAGTGTGTTTGATTGCAAAGGAACTGGCATCTACTAAATAAATATTATGATCGCTTGCACCAATGGCAAATTCATTTCGCACTTCACTATAATCCATTGAACGTAAGGCTTCATAGGATAGTTGTAGGCTTTCTATTGTCTTGCTCTGTTCAACAGACCAACGCGTAAGCAAACCGCTCCCACCAATTGTAAAAATATATTTTCCAAGTCGGAGGATAGAAAATACCCCTTTTTTATGATGAGCAATGTTCTTCGTATGCTCAGGGTTATTCATATCCACCCAATGCACCCCGCCGTTCATGTTTCCTACTACTACTCGGTTCTGCTCTAAAATTGGACATATTGAAAAAATGTTTGTATCGACTTTGGCCACTAACTTCCCTGTATCAGGTGCTTCTAAGTCCCATTTTACCACCCAGCCATCACCTGCACCAGAAAAAATATATTTTGCTTCATTACTTTTTGCTAAAGTGTAGATTGAACCATTGTGCCCGGTAAGTTGAGCAACTTTTGTTATGGAAAGCATAACGATCTATTAGTTATATTACTTCAACGTTTGCTCACTTTGCTAGTTCAAACGAGCGACTTCAAGGTTAGTGTGGCTGCGTGTAGCACTTAAATTTTGCTATTCCTGCTCTTTGCAAAAAATGTTGCAAAGAGACACGTAGTACTCCTAGACCATACTTGATGCTCCGACTTAAATTAATAGAAGAGGCTTCTTTAAAATACTTTGTAGGGCAGGTAACTTCTGCAATATCATAACCAGCATAGATAATTTGCGAAAGCATTTCGTTGTCAAAAACAAAGTCATCAGAGTTATTGTAAAAATTAATACTTTCTAGTACGTCTTTGCTAAATGCTCGATAGCCAGTGTGATATTCTGATAGTTTATAATTGAGGAGTAAGTTCTGAGTGAAAGTCAAAAAGCGATTTGCGACGTACTTATATAAAGGCATACCGCCATTCAAGGCTCCTTTTCCTAAAATGCGAGATCCTAGCACGACAGGATATAAGCCTTCGCCAATGATATTCACCATAGCAGGAATAAGTTTTGGGGTGTATTGATAATCAGGATGAAGCATGATGATAATATCACCATCAATTTCTAAGGCTTTATGATAGAGTGATTTTTGATTACCTCCATAGCCTTTGTTCTTTTCATGTGCAATAATGTGTTTGATACCTAGTGTTTTAGCGACGGTTACTGTATCATCTTTGCTGGCATCATCGCAAAGTATAATCTCATCCACAAGATCAAAAGGTATTTCCTCATAGGTTTGCCTAAGCGTCAAAGAGGCATTGTAAGCTGGCAGCACAACCACTACCTTTTTGTCTTTATACATAACTGGGATTTACCAAAAGAGGCAACCATTTTCGATGATTACCTCTTGCCATTATGAAACACTATAATTTCGCAGGGTAAAAATAGGGAAATAAAATGGCTGGGCAAAGTTTACAGGTCAAGACAATGTATATTTCATTTCGGATTAGATGCAGCAGTAGGGCAATCAAATGAAGGTAAAATTAAGTAGGTACAAGAGATGTGGCCTAAAAACTCTTTTGATTCAATAATTTAAACCTATTTTTGCAACAAAATAATAAAGTCGTTAATTTACAGGTGCTTTCTTGCTTGATAAGTTGTTGCTTTCAGTGCAACTCATGGAAGTATAGTTGCCATTCAAAATATACTCAGCCACCGTATGAATAAACTACTCATATTCACTGCACCATCAGGAGCGGGAAAAACTACAATCATTAAGTATTTACTAAAAAAATATCCTCAACTCGCTTTTTCTGTCTCTGCAACCACAAGAGAACAACGCAAGGATGAAGTGCATGGAAATGACTATTATTTTTTGTCAGTGGATGAGTTTAAGCAAAAAATAGAAGATGGTGAACTTTTAGAATGGGAGGAAGTCTATAACAATCGCTTCTATGGGACGTTGCGCGGCGAAGTAGAGCGACTTTGGAAACTGGGAAAGTGTGTTGTATTTGATATTGACGTAAAAGGAGCAAAGACGATCAAAGATATTTACCCAAATGAATCACTAGCCATTTTTGTGAAACCTCCATCCTTTCAAGAGCTAGTGCGTCGGCTAGAGTTGAGACGAACAGAAGATACAGAAAGTTTCGGCATGAGGATTCAAAAAGCAAAAGAAGAACTACTGTTTGAACATGATTTTGATTATGTACTCGTGAATGACGATTTGAGAGAGACCTTCGGTGCAGCAGAGGCAATCATAGAGCAGTTTTTAACAAGAAGACGATAGGCACGGATGTGAAATAGCTATTCGAGCACTTAAAATTATAGCATCAATAAATATGGAGACACTCATCACCAATGATATAAAAATCAGTGTGGAAGCATTATACCGACCAGAATACTCAAAACCTAACAACTTTAAGTATATCTTTTCATATGAAGTTACCATCCAAAATCTAGGTGTTAATACCGTACAATTGCTTCGCCGACATTGGTATATATTGGACACCACTGGTTTACTAAGAGAAGTGGAAGGTGAAGGAGTCATCGGAGAACAGCCAATCCTGAAACCAGGAGCATCACACCAATACCAATCTTGGTGTCATCTCATTACGGATGTTGGTAAAATGTATGGTTATTATACTATGAAAGTGCTGGAAGGGGAAGAAACCTTTAAGGCACTGATACCCGATTTTCAATTAGTTGCGCCGTTTAAGATGAACTAGAAATACCGTTCACCCACAGCTTGATTATGATTTTGAGACTTACAAATAATTATCTTCACCATTCATTATTTATTTATTTTTAAGGCAGTATTTTATGGATTCAAAGCAAATAGCAATAGAGGTAACTAAAATTGCGAGAGCAGCAGGAACAGTCATATTGAGTATTTATGCAGATGCAGAAGGTATTGAAATTGATAGAAAAGCAGATGACTCTCCACTAACGCAAGCAGATCGTCAGGCAAATCAAGTGATCTGTGATGCCTTAGTGAAATTGACCCCTACCATTCCAATTATTTCAGAGGAAAATAAAGAAGTTGCTCACGAGGAAAGAAAGGACTATAAGTACGCTTGGCTCGTTGACCCACTTGACGGTACAAAAGAGTTTATCAAGCGAAACGGAGAATTTACAGTCAATATAGCTCTCATCAAGGATCACAATATTATATTAGGTGTGGTATATACACCGGTAACAGATGAAATGTATTGGGCAGTGAAGGGAGAAGGAGCATACAAAATATATGATGGCGTAACGACTAGACTACAGGCTGCTTCTTTCACAATGAAAGATACAGGGCTGGGAGTAGTGTGTTCTCGGTCTCACTTGAACGAGGAAACGCAAGCATTTGTAGATAGTTTAAATCAGCCCAATCGAGTGCCAAAGGGAAGTTCTTTGAAGTTTTTGATTTTGGCAGAAGGTAAAGCACATTTGTATCCGCGTCTTGCCCCAACAATGGAATGGGACACGGGAGCTGCTCAAATTATTTTGGAAGAAGCGGGTGGTAAAGTGATTAATCATGAAACAAAATCTGCGCTGCTCTACAATAAAGAAAATTTGAGAAATCCTTTTTTTATTGGCTATGGTAGGTTAAAAAACTAAGCTGCTACTGCTCTGCCAACGGATTTGACTTAATAGAAGAACTAACAAAATATTTAAAAACATATAAAAAAACTAAAATTGTCGTTATGTAAAGATAACATATACGACATGAGAAAATTTGGCTTGTTCCTTCTTTTTTGTGGTACGTTCTTTACAGGAAACACGCAAGCGGACGATTCTTTAATAGAAAATATTGTTCCAAATGCTTCCTTTGAAGAATATTCCAGCCCTCCAATTGGTTGGTATTACAGAGGAGCGCATTTTACCAGTGTCATGCGTTATTGGTCTTCCGCTACGGCAGCTTCACCTGATGCTTTCGGACCTAAGGTACGCGTGCCTGAACATTGGTCAGATCGTGGTTTCGGAGATCAGTTTGCCCACTCAGGGGAGTCTATGGCGGGAATCACTGTTTACGGCTGTGATAAAGGGAAGCCACATTGCAGAGAATACATACAGGTGCAACTACTAGAACCGCTCGTTCCCAATCAGCAGTATTACATAGAGTTTTGGACTGTTCCATTGCCTCGGTCTTTACAAACTAATAACTTAGGGGTGTATTTTGCAAAAGATAGAACCAACATCCGAGTGGATGCTCCTATTGAAATAGAACCCGACTATCACTGCACGGATGTTGTTACCACAGCACCACACGAATGGATAAAAGTATCAGGGCAATTCACTGCACGAAATGATGCTGATTATATTATCATTGGTAATTTTTTTTCAGATAGTCTAACAGAAGTGATTGAACCTGAGATAGATGAACCCCTGAAGTTTGGTTATTACTATATTGATGATATTCTACTTAAAAAGATTCCACCAATACTGGAAGTCCCACTCGAACCCGACGATCTCAGTTTACTAGAACTAGAAGCAGGGCGCATTTTCCAGCTCAAAAACATTTTCTTCGATCTTGATAAATCAGAACTTCTGCCTCGATCCTATCAAGAGTTAAGAAAATTGCTAAAGATTATGCAAAACAACCCAATGATGGAAATTGAAGTGCGAGGACATACGGATAGTCAAGGTTCAGATGCTTACAATTATCAACTTTCTAAATTGAGAGCGAAAGCAGTTGTAACGTTCCTAAATAAAAACGGAATTGAAATAGAACGCACTCATTATATAGGTTTGGGTAGCTCTCGTCCAATCGCATCGAATGAAGACGAGGAAGGCCGCCAGCTCAATAGAAGGGTTGAGTTTTTAATTTTGAAGAAATAAATAACAAGGAAGGTGTAATGATCCGTATGCTACGCACTTCTATTCATTTTATTCAATATACTGGGATTAGTCATGAAATCTGATCACTAGCAGACTTACCGCTCTTAAATCTGACTACTCACTTATCTGGATTTATCATTTAATCGTGCTATTTTTGCAGCCAATTTAAAAATAGCCTATTGAAAAATTTAATATATTGGATACCTACGTTAATTTTTGGTATTACATTTTTCGCCATCTTACTTATCTTCCATCCGCTTCAAGTCATTGCAAGAGCGATTAGTTATAATGCCCATAAATTAGTAGTAGATGCAATGGTTTGGTCGCTCAATAAATCTTTATTATTGATGGGGATGCGGAGAAAAACAATCAACCATGCAACAGCACTTCCTACCGACCGTCCTTTGATTATAGTAAGTAATCATCAAAGTATGTTTGATATTCCAACTATTGGACAAGTTTTTAGAAAGCATCATCCTAAGTATATTTCCAAGAAAAGCCTTGCTAAGGGAATTCCTAGTATCTCTTACAATATTAGGCATGGGGGTTCTGTGATTATCGACCGAAAAGATAAAGACGCTGCCGTAGCATCAATCAAAAAATTTTGTCAGTATCTGAACCAAAACAATTATGCTGGATGTATTTTTCCCGAAGGCACTCGGTCGAAGAATGGTAGCCTGCGTCCTTTTAGAAAACTTGGCTTAGCCATTATGCTTGAGCAAATGCCCGATGCCACTGTCGTACCTGTTCTTTTGCAAAATTACTGGAAGATAGGAAAATATAATATGACTCCTATTCCTTTTGGGATACCCTTAAAATGCACTGTTTTACAACCTATTGTGAGAGCAGAAAAGACTGTAAATGAAATTATTACAGAGATTGAAAATCAATTGGCTATTAATCTTGATACAGCTTAAACATACCCTCGAACAACTTTTCATAAAGTGCTGTTGAGTAATTATGCAATTAGAGACGGAGCAGCTATTAGAACAAGAATTTGAGCGATTCATTGAGTTCGGAACACTTTTGGATCGAACTACGCGCAAGTATTTAGTCGCCTACTTAAAGCAAAAAATAGGTGAAGAAGTTACGATCGTTATTGAAAGTTTGGACGAATTGAAGGATGATTACTTTCAATATTTAAGATCAGCACTAGATGATTTATTTGGTGTGAATGGTCTGCTAGATACCATGCAGCACAATCAGAAAGTGAAGCAACAAATTGTACTAGACACGCTCTACTGGCTGAGAAAATCTTATGATAAGGTAAAGTCCAAGAATCCTTACCAAGATGAAGTAAATAGGCTAGAGGGATGGGCAGTAACGCCAGTTCACGTCTTCACAGAGCGCTGGGGTTACCTTATTGATTTCTTGCGAAGTACTTACACCAAAGAGCAAATAGATCATGACTTTTACAAAAGTCAATTCAAATCTAATCTTGCTAATAGTTCTTACAACGAGCTAGAAATATCGCAGAAAGAGCAGATAGATTTGATTTTGACCGACTTGTTGGCGCAGTGGGATGCCCTATTGAGTGCCAAAATACTAGAATATCAACTCAAAAAATTAGAAGAAGAAAAAGAGCAGTTCACTAACCTCGTATCTGCAAAGGTAGAAGAGTATCAAAAACTGATGAAGATTGTATCGCCTTTTGCAGAATATTTAGGTAATTACTGGGATATGTCCAGAGATTTGTGGCAGAGCACTTCGCTAGATGTGGTGCAGAAATATGATGAATTATTGAAGAATGAATCCTCCTTGCAAGAGTTGGCGGATCTGCTAGGTCGAATGCGGGAAGCAGAAATCGAGATAGAAGAAGAATCATTTGAAAAGACCATCATTCGCCAGGAATGGGTCGTGGATGAGCTAGCAAAAGCAGAAATCGTAGGAGTGCACGAGAGTGATAACTTGAATAATATTTTAAGTTCAGAGGTTGCTCTACTGAGTGATGCGGAAACAGAAATGCTGTTTTTAAAAAAGTATGCAGATAAGAATTTGGTAACGTTCAAATATGAAGACAGGAAACTAGTCAAAAGTAAAGATTACAAAACAGAAATATATCAAAAAGTAAAGCAAAAAGAAAAAGGACCTTTCGTCATTTGTGTGGATACTAGTGAGTCTATGATGGGACAACCTGAGCAAATCGCTAAAGTGCTTTGCTTAGGTATTCTAAAAATGGCAGCAAAGGACAATCGGCGAGCATATCTCATCAATTTTTCTATTGGAATTGAAACTTTAGACTTATTTGATATTGCAAACAATTTAGATGCTATTGCTAAATTCCTAAATATGTCGTTTTATGGAGGAACTGATATTTCCTTGCCTTTATATGAAGCCATTCGCCAATTGAACACCAATGAATACAAAGACGCTGACGTACTTGTAATTTCCGATTTTATCATGTACAAAGTAGATGAAGATGTGCTGAAAAATATTAGCTTCCATCAGCAGAATTACAATACACAATTTCACAGTCTCACACTTTCTAAAGAACCAAATCCTCATATTTTGCAATGCTTTGACACCAATTGGGTATATGATCCAAAACAGAAAGGCATTATCAAAGAGCTTACAATGGGATTGGAAACAATTAAGAATCGCTATTAACATAATGCTTACTTATTACTCGAACAACAATGTTGCTAAAAACGAAGGGAGTCGTACTGAGGTCTTTCAAATATGGAGAAACTAGCTTAATCACCGAGGTTTACACAGAAGCTAAAGGATTAAAAAGGTACATTATTTCTGGCGTTAGAAAGAAAAAAGCCAAGGTAAGTGCGGGATTGTTTCAAGTTATGTCCTTAGTCGAATTGGTTGCTTATGATCGAGAGGACAAAAAATTAAATCGCATTAAAGAAATTAAACCAGCTCACCTTTATCAGCGTATTCCCTTCGATGTAGTGCGTAGTTCAGTTGGACTATTTTTAGTAGAGTTGTCCCAAAAATGCTTACGACAAAGTGAACAAAATGAAGCCCTGTTTGACTTTTTGTATCAATCTTTTATTTGGCTAGATGAGTCTCCTCATTCTGTTGCTAATCTGCATATTTGCTTTTTGCTGAAACTATCGGATTTCATGGGCTTTGCCCCTAGCGGTGAATGTTGCGCTGCTACACCTTTTTTCGACTTGAAAGAAGGCTATTTCGTCCCATATCAACCAATAAAGCATTCGCTAGATACATCAATGAGTAGTCTGATGGAAGCATTTTGTCAAACGTCTATTTTTGAAGCACATAACATACCACTGAGTCGCTCGCAACGCCATTTATTCCTAGAATGTTTGATTGAATATTACCAACTGCACATTGATAATTTTCCAGTCATGCAGGCACATCAAATACTGAAGGATGTACTTAGTTGATTGTTTTCCACATTTTGTGAGTAATATCTGTTGAAAAGATGGTTATAAGCCTTAACTTTGTAAGCAATTTTTAGGTCTGATAAACAAAATACAACATGAAGTTCAGCGTCTCCTCTTCTGAGTTACTAAAAAAAATGCAAGTTGCCAATGGAGTAATTGGTTCTAATCCAGTATTGCCTATTCTGGAAGATTTCTTGTTTTCTATCGAAGATAATGTTCTAACCATTGCTGCCACAGATTTAGAGACTTCCGTGACGACTGAAATCGAAGTAATGTCGGATAGTGATGGTTCAGTGGCTATACCTGCTAGAATCTTACTAGATACTCTAAAGGCACTGCCGCAGCAGCCTATTACCTTCAATATCAATGAAGAAAATAATAGCATAGAAATCACCTCTGCTTATGGTAAATATCGTTTAGCGGGAGAAAAAGGCGAGGACTTTCCTAAAATCCCTGAACCCGATATTGTGGATGAAATCACCATACAAGCACCTATGCTAGCACAAATTATTGCTAAGACGCTCTTTGCAACCAGTAATGATGAACTTCGCCCTGCGATGACAGGAGTTTACTTTCAGGTAGATTTTGGAAAATTAGTATGTGTAGCTACAGATGCTCATAAATTGGTGAAATATGCTTTTAGCGATATTTCGAGCGATGTCTCCACTTCTTTTATTATTCCTAAAAAAGCCTTGAACCTCTTGAAGTCAGCACTTCCAGAAAGTGGAAACGTTAAATTAGCATTCAATAAGTCTAATACCTTCTTCTCTTTTGAAGGTACTAATCTGGTTGGTCGATTGGTGGATGCTCGCTATCCCGACTACAATGCAGTCATTCCAGTAGATAACCCAAACACGCTGACAGTCAGTCGTCAGGATTTATTAAGCTCCCTCAAGCGTATTGCTATTTATGCCAATAAAACAACCAATCAAGTTGTACTCAACATCACAGAAAGCAGCTTGACTATTTCTGCTCAAGACCTAGACTTTTCTAATGAAGCCACTGAGCAAATAGCTTGTAACTACGAAGGGGAAGCACTGACAATTGGTTTCAACGCAAGATTTTTGATAGAAATGCTAGGAGTAATGGAATCAGATGAGGTCAAGTTCGAACTTTCTTCACCAACTAGAGCAGGGATTTTGCTGCCGAGTGATGTGGTAGAGGGAGAAGAAATATTGATGCTGGTAATGCCTGTTATGCTGAGCAACTAAAATATAAAAGCTGAAAAAACGTTCCAAAGGCTAATATAAATCCATATTCTAAATGAAGTTGACATACTTGCTATTCTTGGCTACGTACATTTTTCCAAGTCTTTTACTGGCACAAAAGTACAACTTCTGTTACACACTTGCTGAACCTAATCAGACAATGCTCCTACCGAAGGTGCTGGAAGAAATATCAGGTATTGCACTTTCGGAAGAGGAGCAATTTTTATTTGCAGTACAAGATGAAAAAGGCTTAATCTTCAAAATTGATAAGCAGAAAGGGGAAGTGTTATCTCACTTTGAATTTTGGAAAGATGGTGACTATGAGGATATCGAAGTAGTCAACGGTAAGATTTACGTACTAAAAAATACAGGTACGATTTATGAAGTGACTTATCCTGACACGCCAAGTCAGTCTGTTAATAAATACAACTTATACCTGACGGATGATAACGATGCAGAAGGCTTGACTTATGACTCAAACAACGATCGACTCTTAATCGCTTGCAAAAAAAGTATGAATGACGAAAGCCAAAGACAAATATATGCCTTTGATATTGACTCAAAAAAAATATCAGAACAACCTGTCTTTCTAATTAACCACGAGGAAATTGTCTCATTCCTAGAAACCCATCCAGCACTGAAGAAGTGGAATAAATTGATTGAATTTTTTGATCCAAATGAAGCAACGCTAGCCTTTTCTCCTTCTGCAATAGCTATTCATCCCACGACAAAGGAAATGTACTTACTTTCTTCTGTTGGTAAGATTTTAATGGTTTTAGACGCTGATGGGAAATTGCTTCATATTGAAAAACTAAGTAAAAAGGCACACTGTCAGCCAGAAGGTATTTGTTTTGAGGCAGATGGTACTTTGTTCATTTCCAATGAGGGTAAGGATGGTTTACAGGGATGTATATTGCGTTTTGAAATGAAATAGTCTTTTAAGGATACAAAACAGACTTTGCTGCACAGCAAGTTTAGCTCTTCCTACTAACACTGAACTTTTTAAATCTTCACCTCTGACTTGTAATTAATGAGTACAAAACTGCCAGCAACTTGCAACGAATAAATTAGTAGTCATTTTTGTGTCATTTAACGCTTTGTAAAGTTTTAAAAATCAATAATTGGTGAACATTAATTGCAATTGCGTCTTTAGAATGCATTTACAATCATTTTATAATAAAAACAAATCCGATTATCATGAGATCACCAATCAATTTATTAATGCTATTGGTAGCACTGACTTTCTCATTCGTGTCATGCGAAGAAGCAGAGGAAAATAATGATGTGCCAAACACAGAAAAAACGGTAGCACAAATAGCTGCTGACGATGAACAGTTCAGCACGCTTGTAAGCGCACTAAGTAGAGTTGACCTAGTAAGTGTACTAGAAGGTACAGGTCCTTTTACTGTTTTTGCGCCAACGAACGCAGCTTTTGAGGCGTTAGGAGTTGACTTATCTACGCTGAGCGACGAAGCACTAAAAGAAATTTTATTGTACCATGTTTTTGTAGGACAAGGAATTGCTGCTGCTGACATCGCTGAGGGACAAACCTATCTTGGGACGGCTGCTGCAACAGGTCCAAACGGAACAAACTTGTCAATATTGGTTGAAAAAACTGGTAACTCAGTAAAAATCAATGGTGGTGTGAACGTAACAGCGACTGACATTACAGGTAATAATGGTATTATTCATGTGGTGGATAAAGTTATTACGCCACTGAATATAGTAGAGCATGCTGCTGCAAATAGCAACTTTTCTGAGCTAGTAAGTGCTTTAGGTGCTGCATCTGGAGATTTAGTAAATGTACTTTCAGGAGATGGACCGTTTACAGTATTTGCTCCATTGAACAGTGCTTTTGGAGCTATTAGTGATGTAGTGGCAGGTTTGTCTGCTGACCAATTGGCAAAAGTGTTGACCTATCACGTTGCTTCAGGCAATGTTCGTTCTGACGCTTTATCTGATGGAATGATGGTTACAACAGTCAATGGAGAGCAGTTCACAATTAACTTGGGCGACACGGTTACAATTACGGATGCACAAGGTAATACATCAACTGTGGTATTGACAGACGTACAAGGCACAAATGGTGTCATTCATGCAATAGACACTGTGGTTTTACCGAATGAATTGTAAGAACTACAATTCACTATAAATTACGGAAGTGAAATCCTTGCCAAATTTACTTTGGCAAGGATTTTTTAGTTCATCAAGGCTCACTCACTAACACCTCACTCATAGTATAGCCTGATATGCTTACTTTTCGATACCTTTCAGTATTTACAAATAGTAACTTTACCAATAATTGCCACTAATGCCTTTTTAATGCTAATTTCATTAACACAAAAACCTACTTTTGTAGTATTACCATATTTCAAACTATCTGATTATGAACAAGAAAGTATTAGTTACAGGTGGCATGGGCTATATTGGCAGCCATACAATCGTAGATTTGATTGATAATGGATTTGATGTTATTAGTATTGATAATTTCCTGAACTCCTCATCGAAGGTGCTGGATGGAATTGAGCAAATTACGGGCGTCAGGGTGAAGAATTACAACACAGATTTAGTCAATTTTAAAGCAACAAAGGCAGTATTTGCTGATAATCCTGATATTGTCGGAGTGATTCACTTCGCCGCTATGAAAGCAGTTGGAGAATCCGTAGAAAAGCCATGGGAATATTTCTATAACAACATCAACGGCTTGCTTCATATTTTGAAATGCTGCAAAGATTTTCAAGTTCCAAACTTTATCTTTTCTTCGTCTTGCTCTGTTTATGGCAATGCGAACGAACTGCCCGTAACAGAAGCGACCCCAATGAGTGAAGCGGAATCCCCTTACGCTCGCACAAAGCAAATGGGGGAGCATATTATCCACGATTTTGCTAAGGCGCATCTTAATTTCAATGCTATTTTATTGCGTTATTTTAATCCAGCAGGCGCACACGAAAGCGGAATTATTGGGGAGTCACCAACTACAAATGCCAGTAATCTTGTACCTGTCATCACAGGGGTTGCTATTGGAAAGCGAGAGAAGTTGACCGTTTTTGGGAGTGATTATGACACGAGAGATGGCAGTTGTGTTAGAGATTATATTCATGTTATGGATTTGGCAAACGCTCATACAAAATCATTACAATATACTATTGCTGGCAACAATAAGAGTAATTGTGAGACTTTCAATTTAGGAATTGGAGAAGGTGCAACAGTACTAGAGGCTGTTCATGCTTTTGAAAAAGTAACGGGTAAGCAGTTGAACTACGAAATTGGACAGAGAAGAATGGGGGATGTAGTTGCGATTTATGCAAATAATGACAAAGCAATTCATCAGTTAGGCTGGAAACCTACCCGAAGTATTGAGGACATTATGAGAACGGCTTGGGAATGGGAAAAAGCAAGCGCTACTGTTTAAGGAAGTGTTATAAAGCCAAGCTGGATTAAAGATTATTGCTAGTTTTGTTCGTTATTGGAATTAAACAAAATTATGTGGCAAAGTAGCTTAGATAGACTACAAAATAGACTTTCCAGAGTTTTCAAAATTTTGGAAAGTTTATACATCAGTTTTTTTTTATTGCTCGGATTACTTTTTCTTTCAAAAGTCTGTGTTGCTCAAACCACTTCCACGAGCACTCCTAGCAATAGCACACGGCAGGATACCATCCAACAAATTACCATTGACTTTACTGATACGTTGGAGATTATTCAACGAAAAGATACCGTTTTTCAACGCTTGCTAGGAAGTGTGGAGTTGCGGCAGGATAGCATATATATGTACTGCGATTCTGCGACCATAACTAACAGTATTCAAGTAGTGGCAGAGGGCAACGTAATTATACAACAGGGGGATTCTCTGAGCGTATTTTCAGATTCTTTGAACTACGATGGTGAAGCAAAAAAAGCAACATTATTTGGAGAAGTTGTTTTTGACAGTCGAGGTCAGCAGCTCTTTACAGATCAATTAAATTATGATTTGAATACTAAAGTTGCGACCTACTTTACAGGGGCTACACTCACAAATGGAACAACCCAGCTCACCAGTAAACGAGGCTACTTCTACACAGAAACCGATGAAGCCTACTTCAAAGATAGCGTAGTGGTGATTGATCCTGAATTTAATCTGCGCTCTGATACACTACTTTTTAATACTAAAACGCAAGTTGTTACTTTTTTAGGTCCAACTTTGGTTGGAAATGACAGCACTAAAATTTATTGCGAGGCTGGATTTTATGATACCAAGAATGAAACGGCAGTATTTCGACAGAATGCTCAATTTTTGCGTGGAGAGCAAGAAGCAGTAGGCGATGTAATTAGATATGATGGTTTAACTAATACTTACACTTTAGCGGGCAATGCTTCTTTTAAAGAAAACGATCGAGAAGCGCAGGCAGATACTATCCAATACAACGAAGCTACCGAAGAAACGATTTTGATCGGTAATGCGACTTATCGAGATTCTACTCAATCTATTACTGCTCAGACGATTATATACGATCAGAAAAAGGATGTTTACAAAACAAGAGGACGTTCCTACATAAGTGATCCTCCACAAATCCTCGAGGCTAATCAAGTAGATTTCGATAATGAAAGTGGACTAGGTATTGCATCAGGAGCAGTCATTTGGCAGGATACTTCACAAAACTTAACCATCAAATGTGAGTTGGTGGAGTATGATCGAGTTACAGATTATTTAAAAGCTACCGGTGGCAGACCGCTTCTAATTACAAAAATCGAAGAGGATTCGCTATACTTGGCTTCGGATACGTTGTTAGCCATTAGTCAGCAAGACACTATAATGATCGACAGCCTTTTGCAGATAGATACTAGCCGAACTTTGCTTGCTTATTATGATGTTCGCATCTATAAAACTGATCTGCAAGCAATCTGTGATTCCTTAATTTATTCAACTAAGGATTCTCTATTTCGACTTTTTGAGCAGCCCTTGATTTGGTCGGATACTTCACAGTTTTCTGCGGATACCGTTACCATCAAACTAAAAGATGAAAAGATTGATCGGATTTTTCTGTACGATAAGTCTTTTATTGTGAACAGTCCAGATGAAAAATTTTTTAATCAAATTAAAGGGAAAAATATTACAGCAACGTTCTTAGAAAGTGAACTGCGTCGAGTATTGGTAGAGGGAAATGCAGAATCGGTTTATTATGCTCAAGATGAAGACAAGGCTTATGTAGGTGTGAATAAGACGATTTGCAGTGAGATGTTGCTCTACTTTGGAGGTAATGAAATTGAAAAAATTGCTTTTTTTGCAGCACCCACCGCTCGGCTAGAGCCAATGGGGCAAGCCGATCATGAAGCACTAAAGCTAGAGGGCTTTCGATGGGTAATAGCGCAGCGACCTCGGTCAGTGGCAGATATTCTTAAAAAGTGAAAGTAGCAACTGTCCTAAACTTTTTTTTACAGAGTTTATAGACATATTGCTTTGTTTTACTAAACTTGCTCAACAAGCAAATGAAATACAAATAAGTAGAACCATGCGCCAGTTTTGGATAGGAATATTGATGTTATTGTTACAAACAGGTTGGTCACAAACTGTGGAGGAGCAGTTTGAATTAGCTAATCAAGCCTATAGCAGTAAGGACTACGACATCGCCATAAAAGGTTATGAAAGCATTTTAGCACAAGCCTATCAGTCTGCTGAGTTGTACTACAATTTAGCAAATGCTTATTACCGAACTAATGCAACAGGGAGGGCTATTTTAAACTACGAGCGAGCAGCTCGACTTGCACCAAGAGATAAGGATATTCAGCACAATTTAGAATTTGTAAACACGCAGCTACAAGACGAAATCGAAGTGCTGCCAGCCTTCTTTTTGCGTCAGTGGTGGAATAATATGCAACAGCTACTCTCTAGTAATAGCTGGGCGGTATTGAGTTTGTTACTATTTTGGTTAGGAATACTGGGACTAGTGGTTTGGCAGTTGGGTAAAGAACGCAGGCAAAGGCGACAGGGCTTTTTTGCAGGGTTTGCACTAGTCTTACTAAGCCTTCTTCCCACACTGTGGGCATGGAGTAGTGCTAAATCTGAACAACACAGCAAGCAAGCCATTCTTTTAGTCAAGGAAACAACATTGCAAAGCGCACCAGACGCGCAAAGTGCAACAATTATGGAGCTACACGAAGGCATAAAACTACAGCTACTCGACCAGATCAACACTTGGTACAAAGTGCGGTTACCAAATGGGGCAAAGGGCTGGCTACCATTTAAAGTGTTAGAAGAAATTTAAAGGGTAATAAACCTTCTTATAAAATAACCTCGTAACTACTTAGGAGGGGTTATTTCTGGTTAAGAAATTTTCACCTTCGAGAGTAG
>CAYWKD010000062.1:0-17729 GCA_964458705.1 uncultured Saprospiraceae bacterium
TGGCTGATAGCAATTCGATACCTTCCTATACTCAACGAAGAAATAAAAGAAATAAAAAAAGAAAACTAATGAGAATTGAGTAGGCGGTTCGCTAGTTTAACCGTTGCTGGGCGATTCCCCAGATTCAAACGCACCAAAATTAGTTGGTTATGTTTATCATTAGAGTATTAAATTTGTTAATCAAAGGTTTTCAATACCCGATTTTTCTAACAATATTTTGATGCGCTTGCTTTATTGTAATGCTGAGTTACGTTTTAATTATGAAAAAAATTCTGTTAGTTGCTAGTGTTTTTATAGTATTCTGGGCCTGTAATGAAGAAGAACAACTGTTGCTGGACAACAATGTGCAGCTTGAGTTCTCTTTGGATACGCTTCGATTTGATACAGTTTTTACAGCCTTAGGCTCTGCTACTCGAATCTTGAAGGTTCATAATCGCTACAATCAGCGCATTCGCATTTCAAGTATTTCTATTGAAAGCAATAGTGGCGTAAAATTTAAAATGAATGTAGATGGCATTCCTGCTGAAAATGTACAGGATGTAGAAATTGCTGCTAATGATAGTCTCTATATTTTTACTGAGGTTACTGTTGATCCCGATAAAAATGTGTCGGAGAGTCCATTTATAGCCGAAGGAAAAATCAATTTTGTGATTAATGATAATAAGCAGCAAGTTATCTTGGAAGCGTGGGGGCAAAATGCGAATTATATCCCTTTTAAAAATGGCAAAGGTACTTTTAGTGTGGTAGGAGATTTCGTAATGAATGATCCTAAACCTTACGTTATTTATGGTGGACTTATTGTAGAGAATGGTACTTTGACAATACCTGCTGGGACTAAGATTTACGTGCATGGTGGATTGGTGCGAGGCGACGACGGCGCAGTGTACAACGATGGAAGTATTTTTGTACTTGGAAGTGGACGCATCAAAATTGAAGGCACAAAAGAGCAGCCAGTCATTATTCAAGGGGATCGCTTAGAGGAAGAGTTTCTTGATGATGCGGGACAATGGACAGGTATTGCCATTAGTAAGATGAGTAAGGGTAATTCCATTGAATATGCTACCATTAGAAACTGTCGATTTGCTGTGCAGGTAGATTCCGCTGCTACTTTAGAGGTGAAAAATGCTCAGTTTTACAACACGGCAAGTTCAGGTATTATTGGTTTTAACAGTGAAATAAAGATGTCCAATACTTTAGTTTACAATAATGGATTTCATTCTATTCTGCTGTTGCATGGAGGAGATTATAGTTTTGATTACTGTACTGTAGCTAGCTACGGTGGGGAGTCTTCTGCTCTTTGGCTTTCCAATTATTACTGCTACGTGCCAGATGGCTTCAATTGTTTATTGCCGAGTTCTTATCGCATTAATGCTACTTTTCGCAATTCTATTTTTTATGGTTCAAGGAGGGATGAGTTATTATTTGAGGATGCTATTGGTAGCCAAGAGGGCTTTAATTATCGGTTTGAGCATTGCGTTGTGAAGGTGGATAAGTTGACGGATGAGGATGCTTTTCCAGATTTCTTTGATAATTGTGAGAATTGTCCATCTGATTTGACTTCTTCTACGCCACTGTTTGTAGATACTAGCGGAGATGATTATCACTTGGATTCACTTTCTGTTGCACTAAATTTAGGTAAGCCCATCAATGGTATTAAAATTGATTTAGAAGGTAATCAACGCAAGGATGAGACACCCGATGTCGGCTGCTTTGAACGACAAGAGTAGTAGATAGATTCCTTACCAATTTAAGTATGATGCAGCAAACAACAATTTCTATATTAGGTGCAGGATGGCTTGGCTTGCCACTTGGACAGTTTTTAGTCGAAAAAGGCTACCATGTAAAAGGCTCTACCACGTCTGATTCAAAGATATCTAAAATTCAAGCAGCAGGAATGCAGGCATTTCTGCTCCGTGTAGGCGATCAGGTGGCTGGAATAAATGTAGTGGACTTTTTTGATAGTGATATTCTTATTTTAAATATACCTCCAAGTCGCCGTAATTTAGCCATTGAAGAAACTTACCCTAAGCAAGTAGCTGCTGTTTTAGAAAAGGCTAAGTTAAAAGGAGTTAGTAAGATCATTTTTGCTAGTTCAACTGGTGTTTATGGTAATGAAAACGCTACGGTTACTGAACAAACGACACTTCGACCCACTCGAAAAAGTGGTAAAGCACTAGTGCAAGCGGAACAACTAGTCAAAAAATCTGGGCTAGACTGGATTGTTTTGCGCTTTGCGGGACTTGTTGGAAAGGATAGAAAAGCAGGCAAATTTTTAGCTGGAAGAAAAGACGTAAAGAATAGTAGGTCTTATGTGAACTTGGTGCATCAAGAAGATTGTATTAATGTTATCTATCGACTGCTTTTGGCAGATCACTGGAACGAGATTTTTAACGTTTGTTCGGATCATCATCCTCAAAAAGAAGCCTACTATACTGCTCAGGCTCTAAAAGAAGGTTTAGAACCTCCAAGCTTTTTGCATTCTACTTCTAACGATTTTAAGATCGTTTCTAATAAAAAACTCAAAGATGTACTTAACTATTCCTTTATCTATCCCGATCCCATGCAATTTCCCTAACTGTAAATACTGAAGATGCTCGCCTGAATCTCAAGCGAGCATCTTTAGTATTTAGCTCAATTGTGTAACTATGTATTCTAAACTACTTTTTCTTCCTCAACTACTGCTTCAGGTTCAAGTTGCTCCTTATCTTCAGATGGAACTGTAGCTTCTGTATTTTCAGTAGCTGGTGCTTCTTCTGTTTCCGTCTCTTCAACCTCAACTTCTGTTGCAGCAACTTCTACTATTGCCTCAGTTGCTTCTTCACCTAAGATGCTCTTTGCTGCTTCCTCACCTTCCGCCGAGATTTTTTCTTTACTTTTTACCTGATCTAATCCTGCTAACTTAGCATGATAAGCGTCTCTTTCTTGACGAGCCTGCTCAAATCGAGCAGCAACTTTAGCTTCTTTTTGCTCTAGCCATGTATTGAACTTCTCATCTGCTTGCTCTTGTGTCAAAGCCCCCTTTTCTACTCCAAGTTGTAAATGCTTTAAGTAAAGCACGCCCTTGAACCTAAGAATTGAACGAACAGTCTCTGTTGGCTGTGCTCCATTTCTTAGCCATTTATAGGATTTTTCACGGTCTAATTCAATAGTAGCTGGTTTTGTCATAGGATTATAAGTTCCCAACCTTTCGATAAAGCGACCATCACGAGGTGCTCTTGCATCAGCTGCCACAATGTGATAGAATGGTTGCTTCTTTCTTCCTTTTCTCTGCAATCTTAATTTAACTGGCATTTATTTGAACATTTAATTGAATAAGCCCCATTTACCTTGTACACAAGCTATGGGATTTCCAGCGAGGTGCAAATTTATACTTTTTATTGAAATATCGTCGGATTTTACTAAAATAAAATAATTGTCTTTAAAGTAGCAAACCTCGCAATCATATTTTTTTTGATAAACCTGCTACTATAAGAAATAAAACGCTTAAAAGTTTACTTTAGAATAGTTATATCACCTACTAATATGATACCATTTGCGATATCCAACCGCAGGATGTAATAATATGTTGCTTGTGGCAACTCTAGACCGCTACTATTCACACCAGCCCAGTTATTGTCATAAGGAGCTTGTTCATAAACAATGTCTCCCCAGCGACTGAAAATAATAATTTCATTGTCTGGAAATTCTTCTGCTCCTGTGAGTAAATCGAAAAGCAATGTTTCGTTTTTGCCATCTCCATTCGGTGTGATCGTGTTAGGCAGATTATCCAATAGTGGATTCGTGCCATCGCTTGGAATAGTAATTGAAATATTTACTGTTGCCGAATCGCATATAGCTGGGCAATTTGCATTGCATATTGTATAAGTGAATTGGTCTTCTTGGTTTTTGATTGTTCTTGCGGTGTAAACTACATTTTCACCATCGAAGCCCACAATATCGCCAACGCTGGGCTTAGTGGTAATGGATGTATTGACGTTTTGAATATTCAGTAAATTATCATTAGCGGTTATTTTGATAGAAATAGTATCCTGCTTACCGATTTCAAAATCAACAACATCATTATTGGCTACTGGAACTAGTTCAACAAAGACGTTTACGGTATCCGAACTATAATTTGGACATTCACTGGTTGAAAGTGTCCATACAAATAGATTATCACCTCGATTTAAGTTGTTTACTTCTGTCTCAGAGGTGGCGTTACTACTGATATTTCCTGTTGTGCTGGTCCAAGTTCCTGTTGCATTAGCTGGAATATTTGCCATTAAGAAGGCTTCTGTATCACAGGTCGTTTGACTACCTCCTGCATCTGCTTGTTCTAATTGAAATACTTGTGTTACTTGTACTTCGTCAGAAGCTGTGCAACCGTTGCGAGTGTTCAGAACGCTTAGTGTATAAGTGCCTGGAGTATTGACCATAATTTGAGCAGCCCCATTGCCCACTTCACCTGCATCGTTTGTCCAAGCATAATTGTAAACGGCTCCTGTGTCTGTTCCTGCGCCACCAATGGTAATGTTACCTCCACAGCCTAAATCAATGTCTTCTCCTGCATCCACAGTTGGTGTTTCTACATCCTCTTCCACCACAACGCTAGCCAGAGCATTACATTGAGTCGTTTGATTGGTAACTAAAAGTGTGTAATTGCCAGGTTCATTAATAATAGCAGATTGTTGAGAAATATCAACTGTGAAATCTACTCCTTCTGGACCTTCCCATTCGTAAGTAAGGTCTTGACCTTGAGAAGAATTAAACCCTCTTAGCTGAATGGACTCATTAAAGCAAGTCAGAATATCTGGTGTATCAATAACGGCGATCACATCTGAGGCACTAGATACCATAATACTCGTGGAGTCTTGACAGCCATTGTCAGAATTTGTAATGATGAGCTTATATTCTCCAGCAGTCAAAGTGGAAGTGATTACATTATTTGCATCTGTTATTTCTGCGCCCATAGGTCCTACCCATTGGGCTGATTCTAAAGGAGTCAGATTAGAGGCTGAACCATCTAAGACCACTTCTGTGCCTATACAATCTAGTTCTAAGTTGACAGAATCGTTAATAACTGCTTGGCTTACCTCCTTATCTTGGTTGAGGACAAATATTTCTCGAAGCGTACAGTTTAGGTTTGTTTCTGTTACCTCAATAAAGTAAAGTCCTGGGTCTGTTAATTCTGCTGAGTTAGAAGTAATGTCGAGCGTTTCATTTTGTTCTTCATAAATCCAAGTGTACTCATAGCTGCCATCCATTGGAGTAATGCTAACGTCCACTTGTGCTGATGGCGTTAAGCAGGTCAAATCATTGGTAGAAGATGTTACACTAATTTCTATGCTTGTTGTATCAGCTTGTGTTACACGAACGGTGTCCGTGGCTGTGCAGCCTAATTCATTTGTAATTCTTAACTGATATAAACCTGGACCATCAACGGTAGCGAGATCGCTATTGACACCATCTACAATATTTCCTGTACCTTCTATTCTGTTCCACCTATATTCACCTAGACTAGATTGGGAAGCATCAATTTGAGTTGTTCCTCCTGTACATGGAACTGGAGCAGGAGCAATGATATTTGCAACCGGCAGGTCATCTGTTATTGTAACAATTACAGAATCTCTTGTTGTACAACCGCTTGTAATTTCTGTAACGTCTAAATAATAAACGGCAGGCTCAAAAACTTCTGCAAGCTCATTGCGTGATGCTATGACGACACTGTCTGTACTAGCTGACCAGTTGAATACATATTCGTCTCCTGTTGAAGAGCCCACACTGCTCAAAATCAATGAGGCAGTATCTGCACATCCTAAAATAGTTTCTCCTGTGATGTTAGCTATTGGTTCTATTATGTTTTCGTTGACAACAATATCATTTCTGGATGCTGTACAGCCCGAGCTGTTGTTCGTTACAATCACCTCATACGTTCCTGCCTGAGTAACTGTTGGTGTGAGCATTGTATCGAGTGGCGATGGAAGTGGCATACCTGTATCAGCATTTAACCATCTAACGGTAAATTCATTTACATTAGAAACTCTGATGCTGAGCGTAACAGAGTCTCTTTGGCAGTCTATTTCGTCAATGAAATTTTTATTGATGATTGGTAAGTCTTCATCTGGCACTACTACAACTGTATCTGTTGCCACACAAGCTGTCATAGTATTTGTTACTGTCAATACATAAGTGCCTGGATTAAATGCTTCTACAATATAGTCATTAGTCGGTATAGGTAAAACATCATTTTCGATCTCTGTCCACTGCACGATTACATTTTCTCCCGCACTAGAGGCTGAACCATCGAGCGTAACAGGATCACCAGAACAGTTTAAGATTTGACTGCTTCCAGCATTGGCAATAATGTCCCCTCTCAAATCTTCCACAACGACACTATCGCGAGAGACGCATCCATCAGAGTGGTTGACAATTAATACATATAAACCAGGTTCAGAGACCGTAGTGATTAGACTTGTAGAGTCACCTTGTATTGAACCATCATTTGTAATCCATTGATAAGTCAATTCATCTCCCATTTCTGTACCTTGCGAAGCATCAAGCGTAACGGTTTCTGATGCACAAGTGAGTGATTGATCTACGCCTGCATTGGCAAGTGGGTCGGCACTTTTAGTTAGGCGCATAGTGTCTATTGCGCTACAAGTAGTGGAGTCGTTTGTTACTAACAGTGTTACTAGTCCACCTGCATTTACTTGTATTAGCGGATTTGCCACTCCGTCTGTTTGTAGAGCAGGATCGCCCTCAATGACTGTCCAATCATAACTTATGTTTTGTCCTCCTGTCGAGCCTAAGCCATTTAGCTGAACAAAATTAGTACCGCAAGAAGCATTGATGTCCTGACCAGCCATAGCAATAGGAGAACTGTTTTGAGCTTCTAGCACAACAGAATCTTGAATAGATAGCCCTGTACCATCAGTAACAGTGTAGGAATAAGTACCTGCTGCCAAATTGATAAGAATAGGATCGAAAGAGCCATTGCTCCAGTTGTAACTGTAATTACTATCTCCTCCTGAGATCAACAACTCTATAGCACCATTTTCGGAATCCGGGCAAGTTGGGGGTAGTGCGAAATCGCCTTCCACTACTAAAGCATCTAAGATGCAAGCCTTTCCACTTAGTGGGTTCAAGGATAAATTTTCTTCTCCTGTTGAACTACTTCTTACTTCAAATGAACTTGGAGTAGATGCAATGTCAATTTGAGTACAAGAAAGCCTTTCTCCAACTGCCTTCAAGCATAGTTCAAAAATAGTAGTTCCATCTTCCAGCGTAACGCCAGTTTCATCCTCACTATTCCAAGTCATTCCAAGAATACCAATATCAGAAAGGATTAACTCAAAGTTAGTTGCATCTAGGTTTGCTAGGTCTCCTGTCGGATTAATACTTTCAAACTGAAAAACACTTGGATTCCAATTTAAAGAAAACTGCATTCTAGTCAAGCTGTCGAAATTGCTTACTTCAATCGGAATGCAAATGATGGAATCTGGAAGTGCCTGAATAGGATCAGGCATGGCAACGGTTACGCCTTCTTCATCGAAAATACAAATGTCATTACCTTGGTCGGTTACTTCGATGGAGTTACCGTTAGAGTTTCTAGTGATGGCTCTTATCGGTGCAGGAATGTCAGAAAAGAATATAGTATTGCACAAGCCTAGTTGAGCGTCATCTTTCACTCTAAAGCAAATGCTGTACAAGACATCACCATTCTCTAAGTTTTCGCCTTCAAAGGTTTCACTTGCCCAGTTCACTGTTAGTAAACCACTTCCTGCGTTGCTTATATCAAAATCGGTTTCATCCAATCCGGGCACTCCAAAATTTGTAATAGATACAAATTCTATCAAGGTGGTTTCCCAGCCCATGGAATAATTGAGGCTGACTATCTCCGCAAAGTTCTCCACTTGAACATCTACGCAAAACTCTTCTCCTGGACTTACCGTTGCATTCGTTGCATTCAAATTTAAACTCTCAGGTGGTAAAATGGATATCGTACCACTGCGTGTGTTCAATCCAGCATTCCCCTCACCATTGAGCGTGGTTCTAATGAAGGGCGGCTGAGGAGCATCCGTAAATGCAACTTTTGTGGAAGCACCTACAGGTCCGATGGCTGTGAAGCAGAGAGAAAAAATTCTAGTATCATCCTCTAGTAGTACACCTGTTTCATCTGACCAATCGAGTGTGATGATACCTGATACGAAATTATCTAGATTGAAGTCTGCTTCTTCAAGGCTTCGTAAATTAATATTTTCTATGCCTTCAAAGCGAAGGATGCTCGCATCCCAGCCAATTGAAAAATTCATATCCGTTACGGCAAAAAAGTCGTTTACGGTAATATCCACACAGACTGTATCTCCTGGCTTTACGGTTTCACTAGCCGATTTTATAGTAACGGCTCCTGGCTCTTCGTTGACAAATATTCTTCCTTGTGTGAGTGTGTTACAAGTTTCTGTACCTTCTGATGCTGTAATAATTTCAATAGGGGTGGGGTTGGAACTAAATTCGATTGGCGTAGAGATGCCTCCCTCTGCTGCAACGGTGAAGCAAAGATCAAAGAACTTAGTATCGTCCTCCACTGTAACTCCTGATCCATTAATATCTGCCCAACTTACAGTTATCAATCCGTCTTCTGTTCTTCTGGTATTAAAGCTGCTGGAACTCAGAAAGGGAAAATCTCGATTGAACTCTACGCTGCTAAATTTGGCTACTGCTGTATCCCAACGTATCGTAAACTGTGCGCTGATTGCACCATTAAAGTTTTTTGCAGTTACCGGTACACAAACCACTTCTTCAGGATTGGCTTGCACTTCGTCTGCTATAATTGTTACGGGTTGTCCACCTACTTCAATGTCTGCGTCTTGATCGAACATACCAATATTGCCATTGACATTGATTCTTCGCACATCAGCGGAGGCTAAGTTAATATCCACTTTAGTAGCACCACCACACTGATCGGTAGTCCTAAAACATATTTGATAGATTGAAAAATTATCACTTAAATCTCTTGTATTGATAGTAATTCCTTGTTCTGTGATATCTTCCCACGTTACTAGTAGTACGCCGTTGGCAGCACTGCTGAGATCAAAGTTGTCTGCCGTCATCTGCTCTAAATTGAATCCTCTTACGTCTGTTAATTCAAGAACGTTAGGATCCCAAGTAATGGCATAGTTGAAATAAGAAATATCTGTGAAGTCATCAATGATTACATCTAAGCAGATTTCTTCATTATTTTCGTAAGCTCCTGATCCAGAAGCAATTGAGAAAGTAGGTTGCGCTAATATGCTAATGTGTAGTCCTGCAATAGCGATAAGGACTGCCAGTAATTTTTTCATTGTTGTATTAGATGATTTGCTTAACATAATTGTCTAAAACTTGATTGTCAATTAGAGGATGAAGTTTTTTCAGAGTAGCTTTTAATTCTTGTTTCTTTTAAAAAGAGTAATAATCTAAATGCTGATTATTGACCAAAATTGTAAGAAACGTTAATCTCATGTGAGCCACTCGCAAAAGGTCCAAATGAACTGAAAGAGTAGTCAAAGCCGTAGCCAATTTTCAGCATATTGCCGAAGCCCTCAACATCGCCTAGCAATACTCCACCTTCAAGGTGAGAGGTTTTCGCAGTAGAACCACCAGCTCCTATCCACAAACCACTTGCAAACTGATATCTCAAATTGACATCTACATTGACAGGTGCATTTTGGACGTATTTCACCCAAACTGATGGTTCAAGGAAGCTATCGTCCCTAAGATACTTAATGAAGCCTAACTGACCATAGATATGCTGTAGCCGTTTTAAAGAGAAATCTCTTCCTGCTTCATCTTGAAAATTTAAATCCAAGCCTAGTACTTGTGGAACAGAAACGCCACCGTAGATAAAATCTCCATTAAAATTGTACCCATCCAACATCCGATAGGCAAAGATACCAAAACCAACGTCAGGGTAGAGTTGGGTTTGATCCTGTGTAGCCAAAAAGTCATCCTGATCGCGTAATCGGATTTCTGTTGCATCAATTCTGTACTGAACCATGCCACCTGTGAGTCCAATACTAATACCGCCAAAGGCTGGATCGTCAGAAATAACTCCAGCAATTCGACCATAAGCTCCGGTGAAAGAAGTGGGTCCTGTTTGATCGTTGAGCAAGTGTCCACCAACTAAGAGGTTTACAGCACCCATGTTATCAAAAAGATATTCGCCTCTTAAAACAGTTGTTCTAGGAGAAGCAGCAATATCGCTCCACTGCACTCGATAGGAAAGCCCAAACGAGCCTTGCTGTTCAAATGTTAAATAATTGCTATTGACAGCTGCTGGATTGACGGCACTGTTGTACTCGCGATACTGCGTAAATAATGGAAGCTGCTGTGCAAAAATAGAATTAGCAGCTAATAAAAACGCTGCAATTAAAATAGACTTTGAAGTGCTCACAGACAGCTCAAAGTTGTTGGATTGTGAAAGCATAGAGTCCTTGTACATCGGTCTTTGTCCTTTGTTACTTAAAATCGGTTTTGAATACTATCCAGCAGAAGAAGAGGCTAATCATTAAGTAGCTAAGGTGATAACTTTTAGACTACTGAGATCAGACTTGCTTCAAATGCGTGGCAAAATTAAAAAAAACATTCTTTAGTAGCGTTAGTGCTACCATTTTATCAACTAAATATTAATACTTTACAAATAAATTATTTTTCACAAGCAATAAGTGACTACCCAACCGAGTAGCTACCAAAAATGAACTGCTGGGTTGGTGAAGAAAATAGCATACAAATATTTCAATACTCATCGAAAGAGCTTAAATTACGCCTGTCATAACATTGCTATACAACTATCGTAATTAACCGATTATGCACTAGAAAATTGTGAAGACTTGCTAAGATTTTAAAACGTATGCTGTTAAAGTACGATATGAAAGTAGCGCAATGTCTCCACATTGGTTCGTATGGTTGACTTAAATCAGCGACAGGTAGTGGGGAAACATCTCACGCCACAGCGGCCAATCATGTTCTTTCCAGCCTCTGATATCTAGCCAATGATTAACATTTTTACGCTTCAGAATTTCAGACATATCTCTATTGAACGGTAGGCAGATGTCCCATTCGGAAGTGCCTAAGACAATATTCATTTGCCAGAGACTAGGGTCATTCATATTAGGTACAAAATCAACAGGATTATTAAAATAAAAATTATCATCGTAATAGCCCCACATGAAAGAACGAGCATCAAACTTACCACTCATAGCAAACAAGTGACTCACCCGATCAGGGTGGCGAAAGGCAAAATTAGCAGCTAAAAACCCACCGAAGCTAGGTCCCGCAACAGCTACTTTACCTCTTCCCGTGTTCCATCGTATAGTATCTACAATTTCGTGCAAGACCATTTTATCGAACCAATTATGATTATTTACCTTTTGAGCAGGATGAATATTGTGATTATACCAACTTAGCTCATTAATGGAGTCAGGACAAAATAACTGGATCAAACCCTGCTCTACAAACCATTGCACTGCACTTATTAGCCCTTGGTCTTTGCATTCGTAGAAGCGCCCCATTGTAGTAGGAAATAACACTACTGGATAACCTCGGTCACCAAATACCAGCATTTCTACTTCTTTATTTAGATTTGGGGAGTACCATTTAAAGTATTTTTCAATCAATGTAACTTACATTTAGGTTATCGTCAAAAAAATTAATACAAAGAAACAGCAAAAAATTAATTCTTTGATATGGAATCATTGATTGGTGGAAACAAAATTTGTGATTAGTTAGTATTTTGGCGAAAATGCTCTGAAAGCCTACTTCTAGTTACTGTGCTCAAAGCTAGAGTAGAAATTTTTAGTTCTGATTTGTGGGAGATTCTTATCAAAATTTTATATATCCACGAATAGAACTTTTTGATAGATGTAGTAATTTAATTGTTCGCATAATAAATAGGGGTTTGTCTTATACAGATAGGTTTGCTTATTGAATTTTTAAGCCATTATTAATCAAAACTGATACAGTTACAGATATGCGTAATTTTATTATACGAATTTGTCAGCAAATAGGGATACTCCCTAATTTTGAAGTAACTGTGCATGAACATCATGGTTACTCTCCTAAGCTAAGTCGAAAGGTGAGAGTAGATGTATATTTACCCAAGGATTTTTATTTACATCCTAGAGCAACTTACTCCATCCTATATATAAATGATGGGCAGGACATGGAAAGGGTGGAAATGAAGAAAGCTTTGGAGTCTTTGATGAATTCGAGGAAGGCTGGCAGAGTAATGGTGGTAGCAATTCATGCCAATGAGCGTAGGATGTTGGAGTATGGAACGGCCAGCACACCAGACTACAAAAACAGAGGTAGCCTTGCTCATGAATACACTCGATTCATTACAGAAGAGCTCATTTTATTCATCCGAGATCATTATCAACTAAGTAAGAGAACGCGCGAAACTGCTTTTGCTGGCTTCTCTTTAGGTGGTCTTTCTGCTTTTGATATTGCTTGGCATTTTCCTCATTTTTTTAATAAAGTAGGCGTGTTTTCAGGTTCTTTTTGGTGGCGATCTGCTCCAATGTTGGAAAATGACCCCGATGCAGATCGAATTGTACATAATATTGTTCGATTCAGTAGAAAGCGACCTAGTATGAAATTTTGGTTGCAAACAGGCACTGAAGATGAACAAGCAGATCGCAATAATAATGGTATAATTGATGCTATTGATGATACACTAGACCTCATAAAAGAATTAAAGAAATTGGGATATGATAAGAAGGATATTCAATACGTCGAAGTGAAAGGCGGGAAACATCATACAGATACTTGGCGTGAAGTGATGCCCGACTTTTTGACTTGGGCTTTCGCAGCATAAAATAATGATTAGCGCAATATGAAAATAGCATCTATGCTTGCTGCAATACTTCCAGCCATTATTATTGCAGCATTCATTTATTGGCAAGATAAATACGAGCGAGAGAAAGTAATGCCACTTTTGTTGTGCTTCTTAATTGGAATTGTTATTACAGCACCTGCAAGATGGCTAGAAGAAAAAGCCTATCAGATAGGTTGGTATGAGTCTGAAAACTTCTGGATGACCTTATTTGTGGCGTTCATAGTTGTTGCACTCAATGAAGAGCTTTTTAAGCTCCTGGGTTTGCTACTGTATCCCTTTCGGCAAAGAAATTTCAACGAGCCCTTCGATGGAATTGTTTACGCCGTAATGATCGGTATGGGTTTCGCTACACTAGAAAATATTTTGTATGTCAATCAATATGGATTGAGGGAGACTTGGGGTAGGGCTTTCACTGCTGTTCCTTCTCACGGGGTGTATGCTATACTGATGGGCTATTTCGTAGGACTAGCCAAGTTTAAAACAACTCCAAGATGGCGACTGCTAACATTAGGGTTATTGAGTGCCACTTTGCTACATGGCTTTTATGATTTATTTCTCATTCAACAAGAGTCAGAATGGCTTATGCTGCTTTCTATAATCATACTTTATGGCTCTATGTTTCTAGCTTGGAATATGCTGAGAAAACATCAGCAAAATTCTCCATTTAATGCTTGATAATGGTGCAGCTTTGCCTATTTATTTGGGCTTATAAGTCTCCAAAAATTCCTTCCGAGCAATTCTGTACACCTCTTCTGTATCAGTAGGAGTAACCATGAAATCTCCTTTTTTAGCAATCATAGATGCTCCCCATGGAGCTTCAAAGTGAAATGTATCATCCCACCCTAATTGCTCCAACACTTCTTCGGTCAGTTCTACACCAATGACTTTACCGAAAGAGCGGTAGAGATTATACGGACCTTTAGCCCTTCTAATATAGGTGTAGCGATTTTTGAATTTTTTTCTTGACATTATATATTCTTCTTTCGCTTCTGTTTGGTTCATAACGACCATATCGTTACGATCAGCTTTATTTTGTGTTTCTTCACCATCGGAAGTAGTCGTAATAATGCACTCTCCGACTTTTGCACGCCTTGCCCAGATTTGTTTGTGTTTTTCATATAGCTGACCTTGCGATTGGAGCAAAGGATGAATTTTCTGACGAACTTGGCTTTGAGTCATCATAATTATTATAGGATTTTAGCTAGTTTTGAGTTAACTAATTAGATCAAGACTTACGGGGAAGTGATCTGCTTTTACTTGCATTGCTGCTGCCTTCAAGCCAATATCTGTTAGCTTATATACGTTTTCCGCATTGCTCATTTCTCGCATGGATTGCACTTCTTTTTCTGTTACTGTTACACCTATGTTTTGTATAGCATCTTGTTCTAATTCCACATCATACCGAATGTAGTGCAAAGCTGCCTTTTCATTTATCAAGTCTTCTTTCAATGTTCCAGTTTCACTATCTATCTTAACAGCAGTTGGTGAGGAAGACAAATATTGCAGCATCATTTGATTTAAGTAAGTAGCATCATACATAAAAAGATTAGGCAACTCCTCTGCCCAGCCTTTCAATCCACTCTTGACCACCTTTTCTGCATCTTTGATAGGATTGTAAATACCTGTTCCTATTGAAGTGATAGATAATTGATGCTCCCCCGTTGCCCAATGAAACGGAAATCCTTTGAGCGTTGCAACAAAGAAAAGTTGTAGCGCTGGGTTGTTATACATACTTATACCTCCATCAATGAATGCAGCCATCTGAGGTTTGCTCTTAGTACCTACATTTATCATTTGAGGCTCAAAATAGGTAGGAGCAGCCGTACTAGCTCTTACCATTTCTCTGAGAAGTATATCCTTATTGGATTGATAATATTTTGCTTCTGGATGATTGACCACAGGCCAAGTGCTGTAAGTATCGGCTCTCTTGGCTACTATACAAAGCCCCGTTTTGATGGTATCGCTGCCCATAGTAATGTCTCCAAAAACGGTTTCTAGCTCTTGTTTTAGTGGAGTGGCATCAAAAGCTCTTCCTTTGAGGAAGTAAGTTACTAAGCCATAAGCCTGTCCAAATATTTTCTCTCCTAGCTTCAAATATAGAGCCTGTATTTCTCTAGCTGACATACCTACTGCAAGCCCTGCTGCAATGATGGAACCTGTACTTGTACCACCAACGAGGTCAAAATAATGGCACAATCTAAAATTGGGATCATTGCCGTATCGCTGGCGCAGGATGTCCTCAATTTTTACAAGGAAGCCCAAAGTCAAAGCACCACGTATGCCTCCACCATCCAATGCTAAAATTCTTTTCGGTCCTGCTGATTTAAATCTTTCAAGTAGTTGACTCATTCGGTTTATTGTTTTTTCTTTATTAGAATAATGTTAATTTTGAAGGTCTGTTATCTAAATGAATCTTAATTTATACCTAATCATATTTCTACAAATATACTTCAAAATATTGAACAAATGAATGAAGACACCTATCTAAAGAACCGCGTAGATGACCAAATTGACTGGTTAGATAATAAAAGTAGTTTTAACCAAAAGAGCTATAAGCGGTCTCGGCTTGTCATTATTGCGCTTTCTGTGATGATTCCTTTTCTGACTGGATATATTGATGAATTTGGCTTGCCACTTAAAATTGCAGTCGGATTGTCAGGTGTTATTATTGCTTTCTTAGAAGGTTTCGTCAACCTCAGCAAGCATCAAGAGAACTGGGTGCAGTATCGTGCAGCAGCCGAGGCGCTGAAACAAGAAAAAATGATTTATCTCACAAAGTCAGGTACTTATGCTGGGTCTGAAGCTCCTTTTCAAGCCTTTGTAGAGAACATCGAGTCTATATTAGCAAGTGAGAATAAGATTTGGCAGAAGAATACTTCTCAGAGAGCCAAATTGAAGGTTTAAGAACTAAACTTCTGCTCCCGCAAGAGCTAGACAGCCAAAAAAATGAGTGGTAACAAAAATCACTTATTATTCTATTCATTTTGTTTGCATAAAACATGAAAATAAGTTTAATTTGTGTGAAATTTATGTTTTACATATATCTAATTCATAAATTTAAGAGCGCAAATTTATTCCATGACCTATTATTTTATGCACCATGCAAAAGAACACTCTATTTTCAGTATTTTTCTTGCTAATCGCTGGCCAGCTAATTGCCCAACTCGACACTTTGCAGTTGATTTTTCCCACTACACAAATCGCATCTGAAGAGCAGGTCTGTGTGGACGTGAAAGTGGCTAACTTCAAAGAAGTAGCTGCAATGCAGTTCGCCGTAAATTGGAACGAAGAAGCATTGGCACTAAATCACATAAATATTCCTATCTCAACCCTTGTTCCATACTTGACTTCAAAAAACTTTGGTATGATTGATCGCGAGCAAGGTATCTTGAGGTTTTCATGGCTGGATGAGTCCTTACAATCAGTGAGTTTAGCTGACTCTACCACTCTATTTGAATTGTGTTTTATAGGGCTTACGCCCAATACGGAAAGTGCGCTGACGCTCCTACCAGAAACGCTGCCGACGGAGGTGTTTCGAGCAGATTTACAAAACATTCCAGTAACGTACACACCAGGAAATATAGCTGTCGGTGAGCGTAACTTAATCATTCAAGAAACGGAATTATCTGTTGAATCTATGACGCTGCCTTCTCAAAGTACAGGTTGTGTTAATGTGAGAGTGAATGGATTTGACAATATTGATAGTGTATCCTTTAAATTGACTTGGGATCCAGAATTATTCCAACCAGAAGACTCATCCATTTTTAATGACGGCGTCCTTGAAGTGGCTTACAGCGATGTTTCAGCCGAAGGGTTAGCATATAATAACAACGACATATTACATCAAACTTGTTTTGTTGCCACTGGAGAAGCTGGCGATAGGGGAGAAGTCAGGATTGAAGAAGTATATATTTCAAGTACAGTAGCAGATATTGTAAATATTACTGTAGAAAATGCAATTATCGAAATCGGCGCACCACTGTTGTTGCCCGTCCCCATTGACTTCTATGTAACAGATAGTACCGTAAAGCCAGGAGCAACTTTTTGTGTAGATATTATGGCAAATAATTTTAGCAATATAGTTGGTATGCAGCATGCACTGCTTTGGGATAGCGACTTATTGGCATACAAAACAACTAGAATTGGTAGGCAAATAGCAGCGCATGAGTTCAGTGCGGTACATAGAGGTTTTGGAGGAAATGGGGAATTGATTGTCGTCTGGAGAGATGACAACTTTAATGGCACAACAATACCAGTAGGGATGCCGATCTATCAGGTCTGTTTTGAAGCTAAATCTAATATAAGAACCACTACGACAACAGCAATCCGTTTTGGTCAGCGAAAGCCGTATCCCGCTGTGATATTACAACGATTTGGAGGCATACTGTATCAAATTTCGCAAGTATATCAATCTGGTACAATCGAAATTAGTAATGAAGCACAACAAAGAGGCTTTGCAGAAACAATCTCAAGCAATCGGAATTTGATCTACCCTAATCCTGCTAAAGATGTTATTTATCTTGACCTACCGATTGATGAAGTAAAAAGTGTATTGATAATAGATATGCTAGGCAGAGAAATGAGAAAAATGAGTGCTGCGAATAAAATTGAGATTAGCGATTTAGAGGCGGGAAACTACTTTCTTCAAATAAAGACAGCGAAAGAAATAATCAACAAGCAGTTACAAATTGTAAGATGATAAATCGGTAGTGGTAAAAGATGTATGATGAATTTGGTTAATAAAACAATGAGGACGAACTTTGATGTATGCAAACGAGAGTCTGCGCACCAACCCTGAATATTTATAAATATAGCACTTAACATGCAAATAGAAAGCTTCTAGTGGGATAACTTTTTTTGTTTTGAGATTATTTGG
>CAYWKD010000063.1:0-17567 GCA_964458705.1 uncultured Saprospiraceae bacterium
CTTTGTTTTGGTAAGCAAATTGAAACTGCTTGCGACAGTCTTTGCACAGAAAATTTTGACTAAACCCCAATAAAATTAAGTAAAGTCATTGATTTTAAATAGTTAGTTTTTCCATACTTTGGCATAATTCTACTAGAACACCGTTAGCGGACTTAGGGTGAATGAAGCATACGAGCTTATTGTCCGCACCGCGTTTAGGAGTTTCACTAAGTAGCTGAAAGCCTTTTGCAGCCATATCCTTCATAGCTTGATGAATATTTTCTACTTCAAAAGCAATATGATGAATTCCCTCTCCTTTTTTGAGGATGAATTTGGCAATCGCACTATTTTCTTTAGTGGCTTCTAGCAGTTCAATCTTTGAAGTCGCTGCTTTAAAAAAGGACGTTTTTACACTTTCTGAAACAACTTCTTCCATCTTGTAAGGTCCTTCTCCTAATAATGCAGTGAAAAGTGAGTTGCTTTTTTCTAAATTTTTGACTGCAATACCTATATGTTCCAGCTTCATCTCAATATCATTTTTATATGTAAATCTTCTTTTCATTCAGTCTAGTAAGAGCCGAAATAACGTCTTAAAAACCACTCTAGCGTCAGTAAACTCAATAACATAAAGAAAATCCATTTCAGATTAATGACAGAACGGGTTTGAGTGGTTTGATACATCACGGGCTTGACTGTTTCTTGGGCTTCAATGCGCTCAGGCAATTCTGAGAGCTGGTCGGGGTACAATAAAGCTCCACCATATTCATCGCTGAGAATACGAAGCAAGCCATGATCCGCAGTAGTCTGATACAGTTCTAGCTGTATGGGTTGCACGCTAAACTGACCATCGTAAGAAAGTTGTTTGCCATTGTAAGTAGTTACTCCTCTAAAAGTGTAATTCCCAACAGGTAAAATACCAGCATTAAGCGTGTAGGAATTGTCTGTTTTGTTGAAGATAAAACTATAATCTTTGCCTTCATTATCGGTAACAATTAGTCGGACATCAGGGCTATTGATTAATTCGTAGCTTTCATTATAAAGCTCTGCTCCAAATTGTATTATTTCATTTTCATTAAAAATATTTTCTTCTAAGTTTACCCGAAATCGTCTTTTATCCTCCTTCAAAGATAAATATTGAATTGTCTTACCCAGCAAGGCATCAAAAACTGTATGATTATCGTGCTGCAAATAATCAAACAACCGCCATTTCCAGATTCCTTCCGCTGCAAAAATACCGATTTTCGTACCATCGCTTTCACCTATAAGCAATAGTGGTCGAGGCGTTTCAACTTTCCCAATTCGTTGACGTAGCAGCACACTCGCATTGGGGTTAGGCTGATAATTATTGCTAAAAGGTGCTGTAACAGGCGGGAATCGTCTTATTTCATTAGCTAGATTTTCTTCAAGTGTGAACAGGTTAAAATTAGTCTGCACAATTGGTTGTACATCATCTGTATTTCGTCCATCACCAGCAATAGTCAATAATGGCTGCGACTGATTGAAAACAGGTAGATTAGTTTGTGTGCCAACAACATAAAAATGAGAAATCTTCTGCTGTTGCAGAGTTCTTCTGAGGTTAGTGATAGCATTGCTCTGGCTTGGTAGTTGATGCAAAATGACAAAATCGAAATTGGTGATTTTATCTTGAAAATCATTGACGTAAGCTGTCGTTACTTCATAATTTCTATTGCCTACTAAGGTTTGTTTGATGGCAGTAATATCAGGATGTGGAGCATTGGCAAGTATCAGAATCTTCTGTCGAGCATCCAGTACATCTACAAAAATGTCTTTAACATTATTTGCTGTTGAAGCCTCCTCATTCAAAGCACTCAAAGCCAAGCGATAGCGCTGCACTCCTGCTTGATCCGCTTCTAGTATGACTTCCCTTGTAGTGAAAAAGTCATCTTGGTCAATTGAAACTGGAAGTGTCTCAAGGGTACTAGTTTTTTCGTTCACAACCTTTGAGACGATCAAATTAGTGCGCTGACCAGCACAGTTTTGAGCAGCAATATCAATTTGCACTGCAAAGCGATCGTTTAGATAAGCAATTTTGTTGTAAAATGCTCTGCGAAGTACTAAATCGCGCTTTGGAATAGTATCGCCAAGTGCAATACTGTAAATTGGTGCATTTAATTTAGCACTTGAATAAATAGGATTGCTGCCACGATTAAAAATACCATCACTCGCCAATACTACTGCTCCCAAATTCTGATTGCTATACAAATCATAAACTGTTGTCAGCATTTCTGAAAGGTTACTTACCTTATCATTGAAGGCAGTGTCCAAACCTTCTCGCACCTTATCTCCAAATGAATATTCAGCTACTTCGTAGTTTTCTTTCAATCGCTCACTTAAAGACTGAAAGTCTTGCTGATATTGAATCTGCTCTGCCTCATCCATTTCTGCAGCTACCGATTCTGATACATCTTGAGCCAACACCAAAATAGGCTTTTGTGTTTGTGTCGTAATGGACTTTATTAAAGGAGAAAGTAGCAACATCGCCAAAAAAGAAACTACAACTGTTCTCACAATTCCTAGTAGCCAATTTAAGATATTGGATTGTTCTTTAAATCGTTGATCTCTAAAATAGAGCGTTAGGGCGTAAGCTACACCAAGCACTATACAAAACAGCAAATACCAAGTCGGATATTGAAATGTAAGATTGTTCATATTTGTGTTTACTCGTTAAGTTGGAGTAGATTTTCGATAAATGAAAATAACATTTCAATGTATGTGGCATTTATTTTGCATATTCACCATTGTTAAATTTCATCTTCTTAATCAATTTCCACTTAAAACATCTAAAGCACAACAAAGTAAGTAAACAAAGTAAGTTTTTTGAAATTTATGGCGTTTGAATGATGAAATTCGCAACAATTAAAGTACTTCAGTGTGTTACTCAAAACAAGAAAACGTGAAGAAAATGAGATTTTTACCTATCGTATTATTTTTATTAATGAGTTGGCAGGTTCGAGCATCTTACATTTTACTGCCAATGGATGAAGAACAACAGAATCATCTTAAAGCCTACGGAATCACTTACTGGGTCTTGGAGAAAAATGTAGAAGCCTTTTGGTTATTGAATTATAGAGGGGGCAGTTTTGTTTTTAAGCACAACAGAGTTTTTGAAAAAGAATGCTTAACGAGAGGTGTCAACTACGAAGTGATTGCAGATGGACAGTTTGCTAAAATTCAAGAAGACATTTCACATCCAGAAGTCAATATGGATGTAGTTAAATTGGAAGTGCCTCCTAAAATTGCTGTTTATACTCCTGAGTTTAACAGACGAGGAGAAAAAGTGCAACCTTGGGATGATGCTGTAACGCTTGTGTTGACTTATGCAGAGATTCCTTACGAAACAATATATGATAGTGAAGTTTTGCGAGATGAATTAATAAAGTACGATTGGTTGCACTTGCACCATGAAGATTTCACTGGGCAGTTTGGTCGTTTCTATCGCAACTTCCACACACAAGCCTGGTACAGGGAAAGTGTGAGGCGTATGGAGCAGTTGGCACAAGAAAATGGTTTTTCCAAAGTCTCACAATTAAAATTGGCAGTGGCAAAGAAATTGAAAGAGTATGTTATTGGTGGTGGATTTATGTTTGCTATGTGTTCGGCTACGGATACCTATGACATTGCACTTGCCGCAGAAGGACTTGATATTTGTGCTGATATTTACGATGGCGATGCTGCTGACCCTAATGCTCAAGATAAGCTTGATTTTTCTAAGACTTTTGCCTTCAAAGATTTTGAGCTTATCCGCAATCCGTTAGAGTATGAGCATTCTAGTATAGATCACAGTCTAGGTCGCCGTGTAATTCCACAACAAGATTATTTTACTTTATTTGATTTTTCAGCTAAGTGGGACCCTATTCCGTCTATGCTTACGCAGTGCCATACACGGACGGTCAAAGGATTTATGGGGCAGACAACTGCCTTTAAGAATCAATATATCAAATCAAATGTTTTAATCATGGGCGAAAATAAACCTGCTGGTGAGTCCAGGTATATTCATAGTCCTTTAGGTGAAGGTTTTTGGACCTTCTATGGCGGTCATGATCCAGAAGATTATCGTCATTATGTGGAAGACCCAGAAACGGATTTGAATTTGCACCCCCAATCTCCAGGTTATCGCCTAATTTTAAATAATGTTCTCTTTCCCGCTGCTAAGAAGAAAAAAAGAAAGACGTAGTTATCAGAGAAAGCTAGATAGTAAAAAATATCGCTCCAGTATAATGTTAACTAAAATGTACTCGTAAAGCCTTACTTATTAGACGATTGGTGCTAGATTGAATAAATTTGGCACCAATTATCCATTCAGTGTTTCTAGCCTTCTAATCTAGAAAATCTACGGCTCCTGAGCCTAGATGATAATATGCGGGTATGATTTTCAAACGACCTTCATTCACAGCTTCTGAAATAATCAATGATCTTTTAACTAGTTCCTCAGCTGTCATTTCTGCATTTTTCTTTACGACACTATTGATAGACTTATCCTCAGCAGCAGCAATAGCAGGCTGTATGTGTGCCAATAATAAATTCAAGTTGTATCCATTATCTCCACCTGCTATGGCTGCTGTTACTGCCCCACAACTTTCATGTCCTAACACAATAATTAAACTTACTCCTAGATGTGCTACGGCGTATTCGATGGAAGCGGTTGACTCTGTATTGGCAACGTTTCCTGCTACTCTAATTACAAATAGTTCTCCCAAACCCGTATCAAAAGCCAATTCTGGGACTACTCGGCTATCTGCACAACTCAGAATTATGGCATAGGGGTTTTGTCCACTTGTTAGTTCCTGACGTCGAGAAGAGTTTTGTAACTTTCCATCTAGTTTATCCGCTACAAAATTTTTGTTTCCTGTCTTGACACGATTTAATGCTTCTTGCCAGCTTTGATTCATATTACTTGTGCTCATTTTTTATATATGTAGTTTAAAAATATATTAGCTCATTTCTGCTACTTTAATCATTTTATCTTCTAACTCATGAACAAGTTCAACAAATTTTTGGCTGCGCTTGATTACTCGTTCTCGCTCTAAAGGTAAATCAATTTTTAAGTGCTCTACAAATTTAGAAGGTGCTGATTTCATGATATAGACTTCATCACCAAGATAGACGGCTTCAGAAATATCATGTGTTACAAAAACAATAGTTGGGTGAAATTTTCGCCAAAGCCTCAACAATAAATCCTGCATCTGTAAGCGCGTGCTGATGTCCAAAGCTCCAAAGGGCTCATCCATTAGTAATATTTCAGGATTAGCGATCAAACTTCTAGCAATAGCTACTCGTTGAAGTTGCCCGCCTGAAAGATTGGGATATTGAGCGAATTTGTGCTCATGCCCTGCTAGGCCTACTTCTGCTATCATCTCCATTGCTCTTTCTTCTCGTTCTTTCTTGCTCATGCCTTTATACTTGAGTGCTAGCGCTACATTTTCAAGCACTGTCATCCAAGGCAGGGAAGAGTATCGCTGGAATACCATACTTACTCTGCTGTCCTCATCTCTAGGTTTTCCATGTATTAGAATTTCGCCTTCGGTAGGGGCTTGAAGCCCCGCAATATAACGAAGTACAGTTGACTTTCCACAACCTGACATGCCCATTATAACAATAAACTGACCTTGCTTTGGTCTATCTTCCACTAAAAAATGTAAATCCTTGATAATAATAACTTTGTCATCATCATATCTTTGATGTACGTTCTTCAGTTCAATAATATCTGGTAACTCAGAATTGGTAAAAGGCATAAATCTCTTTATTAGTTGTTGAAAGTAAAAGGTGAAAGAGCATACCAGCGTTTATCTTCTTCAATGTGCAAATGAATTTGCAGAATCTGAGTTGATATACTTACTCATACTTCTTGCAATTTCAGTGCTGGCACCTGCTGCTTTAGCAATTCATATGCTCCGAATAGAACACCAACAAAAAATAAATCACCTAAAAGTGTATTCTGGAAAAATGGAATAGCAGCGGTGTAACAAGCCATTAATCCTTCAAAAGTTTTAGGATACATTGTACCACTAGACCAGACAGCAAAATTGGTGATTAAAAAAAATAGCACAGAAGCACTTAGACTGGCTGTTATTAATCTAGGTAGGTTTATTTTTTTAAGTAGCCCAAATCCCAATAAAATAATCAACGCAAAGCTCACATAAACCCAAGGAGAAATGCCCCAAGCAAACGCTCCGTCATAATATTCGGGAAACATACGAGGATAAATTATATTATTGATAATCAAATCTGTTGCATACATAGCTACTAGCGGTACTAAAAAGGCTAAATATTTTTTAGAAAAATAAGCAGCACCAAATAAAGCAATTCCACCAATAGGAGAAAAATTTGGAATTCCCGTCAATGCTAAACGACTCAATCCTGCTCCTAAAATCATAGCACACAATACACCTACTCGAACATTCATTTTCTTATTCATTACTTGATTTTATTTTATGCAAATATAACCAAGTCAATAGTATTTAGTAAGCAATAGTCAGTATATCACTGTTTTTTGCTATCAAATATTCGTTTTTTGACTCGCAATATTATTGAAATTCCTTTGTAAAAAGGATTTGTAAAACAAGTAGGACATTTACATATTTAAGGATAAAACCACATCTTTGCATTTTTACTAAAAGGCTCATAATCAAATAAAATGATGAAACAAATTAATCCATCGCTATTAAAAAGAAATCTTACACCCGCTGCACTTGTAGAAAGCACTATTGTAAATCGGCAAGGGCAGTTGAGTAGCTCTGGAGCTTTGTCGGTTAAAACTGGAAAATTTACCGGGCGTTCCCCCAAAGATCGTTATATCGTAGAAGATGATATAACTAGTAATCAAGTAGATTGGGGTAACATCAATATTCCGATTGCAAAGGAATCCTTTGATATGTTGTACGACAAAATCATTGATTATGCTAATCAGCAAAAAACGGTGTATATGCGACAGGCGTATGCTTGCGCAAGCAATAATTATCGCTTAAACATCCAATTTTTTACAGAGTTTCCTTGGCAGAATTTGTTCATTTACAACATGTTCCTACGACCAGCTACGAAAGAGTTAGCTAGTTTTAAGGCAGACTGGACAGTACTTTCTTTTCCAAGTGTATTAGCTGATCCAGATGTTCACGGCACTAGACAGGAAAACTTTTCTATCATTAATTTTACGAAGAAGACCATTATTATTGGAGGAACTGCTTATACGGGCGAAATCAAAAAAGGTATTTTCTCGGTACTTAATTTTGTATTGCCTACTGAGCATAATGTGCTTTCCATGCACTGCTCCGCCAATGTAAGTACAGAAGGAGATACGGCACTTTTCTTTGGACTTTCAGGTACGGGAAAAACAACGCTTTCTAACGATTCTAATCGCCGATTAATCGGGGATGATGAACACGGCTGGTCGCGTCAAAATGTTTTTAACTTTGAAGGAGGTTGTTATGCTAAAACGATTGATCTTTCCGCTTCAAAAGAACCTCAAATTTACAATGCTATCAAGTTTGGTGCATTACTAGAAAATATTGGTTTTCAATCAGATGGGTACACCCCTGATTATTCAGATGATAGTATTACGCAGAATACAAGAGTGAGCTATCCTATTTACCATATTGACAATATCATGTACAAATCAAGAGGAGATATGCCAGAAAATATCTTTTTCTTGACTTGCGATGCTTTTGGCGTGCTGCCTCCAATTTCTAGGCTCACCAATGAACAAGCTATGTACCACTTTATATCTGGTTACACAGCTAAAATTGCAGGTACAGAAGAAGGCATCACCGAGCCTCAGGCTACTTTTTCAGCTTGTTTTGGTGCACCATTTTTACCACTTCACCCAACGAAATATGCAGAATTGCTAGGTGAAAAATTAGCTAAAGGAAATAATATTGGTGATGGTACAATTCATGTTTGGTTGGTCAACACTGGCTGGACGGGTGGTGCTTATGGGGAAGGAGAAAGAACGGAACTTTCTTTTACCAGAGCTATGATTAAAGCAGCTTTACAAGGGGAATTGAATAAGGTAGAATACCATGAGCACCCAATCTTTGGATTGATGATGCCAAAATCCTGTCCAGATGTACCCAATGCTATTCTGAATCCAAGAGACACTTGGCGCAACGAAGCCGAGTACGACATAGTGGCAGAGAGGCTAGCGGGCTTGTTTATTAAAAACTTTGAAAAGTATGCCGATGAAGCATCGGAAGCCATCAAAAATGCTGCGCCTAAGTTGGGCGTAATGTAAGGATATTGAAGGATTTATTCTTTTGATTGCGCTATAATCTGGAGAATATAGAAACATCATTTTCTAAATAGTAGAGATAATGTCTATTTATCTCACAAGAAATGATGTTTCTATTTTTACCTAAAATAAACCCACCTGTCCATTATCATCTACTGATACATCAACTGATTCTACTTTGCTTAACTTGCTATCGGTTAGTTTGTTGCCTATCGATTTCCACCCTTTTACGTCGATAAAATCAGCGAGGTTCAACAGTGCTTCTTCTTTCTCTCCCTTGATGCGAATGGTGTATTTTACCTGCGGTACATCGTCAATAGTAGCGTAGTACAATTTAGAGTTTTTATGATCTGTAATAAATGAAAAGCGTTGCTTGAGCGTTTGTGTCTCAATTCGGAATCGCTTGACAACCGTCCAGTCTTTGTAACCATCGTAATAAATAGCACTCACGATAGCTTCTTCCTCAAATTGTCCGATATGAACTACTTCTTTTGGATCGAAGCGATTTGTCAATTCAAAATCAGTAATTTCATAAGTACCATCCTTGTAAATTGCCAGAATAGTATTGCCTGTGTCGAAATCTCCTAAATAAATACCGCGCTCATCTGTATTTAACCGTCCACTCACTTCATCCATATAAACAGAGATGGCACCGAGTGTAGATTGACCCACTTCTTTCTGCGTGATTTTTCGGACAGGATATTTTGTCAGAATATTTCCTTGCGAGCTACGGCCTTTGATTGCTAACTCCCCAAAATCAAAATCGAAGAGTTTATTTTTTGCTTTTGAACCTTGTGATAATTGTACACTCACTACCTCCGATTCGCCGTTAGGATTCGCAGTAAAGTAGAGTACTTTTGAGCCTTCTGCTCCTTTGGTTAGGTTGTATTCTCGGTTTCTAGTGATCGCCGAAACATTAAATCGCTTCACATAGGTTTTACCTGTACCCGCATCTAAATAGGCTATGTTATAAGTTGTTCTTTCATCTCCTTTTTTCCAAACGGCTACGTGCAGCAAGTCTTTTCCGACAAATTGCTTTTCTTCAATTCGATTGACTAAAAATACACCGTCCTTTCTAAACGCAATAATGTCGTCAATATCAGAACATTCACAAACAAATTCACCCTCTCCGCGCTTCAAGCCATGACCAATAAAACCATCTTTCAGATTGGCGTATAACTTGGAATTATTGAAAACTACCTCTGTGGCTTGAATATTATCAAATGATGCGATCTTGGTTTTACGCTCCCTGCCTTTACCGTATTTCTTCAATAAGTTTTCAAAGTAAGCAACTGCAAACTCTGTCAAGTGAGCTAGATCGTATTTCACTTGTTTTAATTCTTCTTCTAGCTGCTGTATGCGTTCGTCTGCACTGAATTTGTTATATTTAGATATGCGCTTAATCTTAATTTCAGTGAGTCGAATAATATCTTCTTCGTTTATATCTCGCCAAAGTTTGAGGCGTTTATCGGATGCACTAGGTTGGTCGCTTGGCGTAGCAAGATATTTTTTGAGTTCATTACTAATGATTTGAAGTGCCGCCTCAAAAGTTTCTGCTTCTTCGATTTCTCGATAAACACGATTTTCGATAAATATTTGTTCTAAACTTGCAAAGAACCATTTTTCCTCTAATTCTCGCTTTTTGATTTCTAGCTCTTGACGTAAAAGTTCTTTTGTGTGTGCTGTTGAAAGTTGTAACAGCTCCTGAACGGTTAAAAAGTGTGGCTTATCGTCAATGATGACACAGGCATTCGGTGAAATGGATTCTTCGCAACGTGTGAAGGCATATAGAGCGTCAATTGTCAATTCTGGCGAAACACCCGAAGCCAATTCAATATGGATTTCTACATCTTTAGCAGTATTATCATGTACTTTTTTTACTTTAATTTTACCTTTGTCATTGGCCTTCAAGATGCTGTCAATTAGAGCAGTTGTTGTTACGCCATAAGGCAGATCACGAATCATCAAGGTTTTCTTATCCAACTGCTCAACAGTAGCGCGCACTTTTACTTTACCGCCTCGCTTTCCACTTCTATAGTCGCTAACATCAATCTGCCCACCTGTCTGAAAATCGGGGTACAGCTCTACTTTCTTATCCTGCAGTATCTTGATGGAGGCTTTGATGAGTTCTACAAAATTATGTGGTAATATTTTGGTTGAAAGCCCTACGGCAATTCCTTCCACACCCATTGCTAGCACCATTGGGAACTTCATGGGCAGCGCAATTGGCTCGTTTTTTCGGCCATCGTAAGTAACTTGCCATTCAGTGGTTTGAGCATTAAAAGCTACTTCTAGCGCAAACTTAGTCAATCGAGCTTCGATGTATCTTGGTGCTGCTGCGCTATCACCTGTCCTGTTATCGCCCCAGTTTCCTTGACAGTCTATTAGTAAGTTTTTCTGTCCTAAATTAACTAAGGCATCTCCGATGGCGGCATCACCATGCGGGTGAAATTGCATGGTTTGACCAATCACATTAGCTACTTTGTGATAACGTCCATCATCCATTGCTTTGAGTGCATGTAGAATCCTTCGCTGTACAGGCTTTAGACCATCCAACGCTAATGGTACAGCACGTTCCAAAATGACATACGAAGCATAGTCTAAAAAATAATCTTCGTACATTCCTTTTAAGGAGATTACATTATTGTCCATAATCTTGATTGGTGTTGGATGTTACAATAATTTGTTTAGTTTGAAGCATAAATATAAAACAAAAAATTTATAAAAGTTTTTTAGATTAGGCAAATAGACAGGTTTAAATGACTATTCGTTTAAATATTTAATGATATAATTATCACATTAACAAGAAATTGTACAAGTCAATAAACAATCTAAACCTATGAACAATTTTATCCACTTATTTAAGAGCATCTCATAGCTAATCTTCCTTTAGTAATAGCTTTTTGCGCTCAGGTCCTGTGGAGATCATAGTGGCTGGCACGCTCAAGAAATCTTCAATCGTTTTAATGTAATGCTTTACCGCTTCTGGCAAATTTTGAAATGTTTTAACAGCATTTAGTGATTGATTCCATCCTTCCAGTCCGATGTACAGCGGTTTAATCTCTCCATCACAAAGATCGTAAGGAAGGTTTTGTGAAATGTTGTTCTTGTATTTATAATGTGTTGCTACTTTGATTTCAGGGAAGCGATCAAGCACATCCATTTTAGTAATAACGAGTTGGGTTACACCATTGAGCATAACCGTATATTTCAACTGAGGCAAGTCGAGCCAGCCACAACGTCTTGGTCTGCCAGTAGTTGCTCCAAATTCCTGACCTTCTTTTCTCAGTAGTTCGCCCATATCATCATTCAATTCGGTAGGAAAAGGACCACTTCCCACTCTTGTACAATAGGCTTTTGTAATGCCAATTACTTCGCCGATCTTAGAAGGTGCGATTCCTAAACCAGTACAAGCTCCTGCTGTAATTGTATTAGAAGAAGTTACGTAGGGGTAAGTTCCGAAGTCAATATCTAGCATTGACCCTTGTGCGCCTTCTGCCAACACTTTCTTGCCAGCACTCAGCGCTTCATTGATGTAGTAAGAGCCATCTATGAGATGCAGTGCTTTTAATTGTTCGATACAAGAAAACCATTTTTTCTCTTCAGCAGCCAAGTCAAATTCGATCTTTGGGTAAATTTGAGCCATTTGAAGATGTTTATCTCTTAATGCCTCATATTTTGCTTTGAAGTCAGGCGATTTAATGTCGCCGACACGTAGAGCGTTTCGCCCTGTTTTGTCCATATAAGTCGGTCCAATTCCTCGAAGAGTAGAACCAATTTTCTCTTTACCCTTAGCAGCTTCTGAGGCTTTATCCAAATAGCGATGAGTCGGTAAAATCAAATGTGCTTTTTCTGAGACCAGTAAGCGATCTTGATAATCTAAGTGAATTTCATTCAAAATGGCTATCTCTTCTGCTAAGGTAATAGGGTCAATCACCACGCCATTTCCAATCAAATTCATAAGTTCCTCCCTAAAAATACCAGATGGTATGGTATGTAAAACGAATTTCTTACCATCAAACTTCAATGTGTGTCCAGCATTCGGACCTCCTTGAAACCTGGCAACTATATCGTATTGAGGTGCTAAATAATCGACGATTTTTCCTTTCCCTTCATCGCCCCACTGTAAGCCTAAGACTACGTCAACTGTCATGTTTTTTATTATGTTTGTTTATAAAGCGACGCAAGATACAATGAAATCAATAATAATAATTCAGATGAAATACTTCATTCCAATTATTTTACTTTCAGCAGCCTGTCAAACTGATGAACAGCATGAGCAAAATGCTTCCAATAAGTATGATACTGCCTTGATTTTCTTGAAGGAGCAACAAATAGAATTTTGGCAAGGTACCAACAGGTTAGAGACTTCTCCGTTGTCAGACCACTTTGTTAAGAGCATTGGTGCCTATAGAGTGGATGCAGAGTATTTTCTTGTGCCGGCTTTTGAGCATACTTTACTTCATTCAATTAAACTGCCAACATCTCTTCAAAAGGTACTTCCGCCCGAAACGCAAGTTTTTATTTTTCCTAACGATGCTCGGCAAAAATTACAATTTGAGCCTTGTCTGCGATGCCCTTATCAAATGGCTGAGTTGTATAGTACACTTCGATTAGAGCTAATAAAATTTGAGTGAGGTTGTAGTTTCTTAATACTTTTTGTTTGCTACTTTCTGTGGTCATAGAGCAAAATTGTAAGATATCTTCTACAAAAACCGCGCTTTCAATTCAGGCGTTGGTATCCAGCAGTATTCCTTCTTACCGAACCAATGATAACGATTAGCAGCAACCCAGTCATAAATACGATTGCGAAAAGATTTCGGAAGTAATTTTCCAAGTCGCAGCACACTCAGCCAACCACCTAAAATGCTAGCAATATGGATTGCAGCATCGGATTTGGTGTAGTGTTTTCCATTATCTAGCACTATTACAGTACTCAAATTACTAGGCAGATTATATTTTTTTAACAGTTCTTGTCCGGTGCTAGATTGTAAGGCTGCGAATTTAATTTTACTTCTCATATCGCTCTTTATGATGAACTGAACCGAGCTATTGCAAAGGTTGCAGACTCCATCAAAGAGTACGATAGGATGATTATTCAGATTTGTACTCATGGGATTACGCCTTTGTTTTCTCACATGCCCCATCACATTTGCCGTACAAATTTAGAGCGTGGTGTGTTACTTTGAAATGCAGTAGTTCGCCCATCATATCTTTTATTTGCTGAATTCTAGGATCACAGAACTCCAACACTTTACCACAATCCACACAAATTAAGTGATCGTGCTGTTTGTAGCCGTAAGACTTTTCATACTGAGCTAGATTTTTTCCAAATTGATGTCGCTTAACGAGATCACAGTTGACTAGTAGTTCTAGCGTGTTATAAACAGTGGCTCTGCTCACTCTATAATTTTGATTTTTCATGTGAATGTATAAAGCCTCAGCATCGAAGTGATCGTTGCGACGATAAATTTCTTCCAGTATAGCGTATCGCTCTGGTGTCTTGCGAAAGTTGTTATTTTCTAGGTGTGCAGAGAAAATATTTTTAACTTCTTGTATGACAGAATCACTTATTTGTTGCATTTTGTTTACTTTTTATGTTCAACGTTTTCGACACAATTTATATGGATCATGCAACGCTAATCGATTAACTTTTTTATTTCACTCTAATAACAGTAGAAACATTTTCAAGGTTTTGCAAAGCATTAATTGCTAGGTAAAGTTGGTCGGTATTTGCAACTAGAAGACTGAGATCAGCTTCAAAATATCCTTGATGACCACTAATATTTAGGGATCGAATATTTAATTTTAGTTTACTTGATATTTGATTGGTCAAACGTTCAATCACTCCTGTTCCTGCATCAATTCCAGTAATTTTTAAATCCGCTACAAAAGTAGAGTTAGAGGTGGTCATCCAATCTGCTTTTGTTACTCGATGACCATAATTTGCCATCAAGTTCTCGGCATTTGGACAAGTTGTTCGATGAATTTTTAGCCCTGCATGAGTAGTAATGTAAGCAAAAATATCATCTCCTTGCACGGGATTACAACAAGTTGCTAGCTGATGCTCAAACTGTTCGGCTGGCTCTCCATTGATAAAAAGCCCTAGTTTACTGGGTTTTCTCTCAGGTATTTCAACTTTAGTATTTGGTTGAGGTACTTTTTGTATCTTCTCTATTCTCAATTTGAGCTTACCATCTTCTGCAATACAATCTTTGAATATACTCTGAATTGTTCTAACTTCAGTAGCTATATCGTAGTATAAATCAATTCGCGATTTGTAGCCGTAATGTTTTAGCAATAATTCCAGTGCTTCTTCTGACTCAACTTTTGCATTTTTGAGTTTGCGTTCTAGTGCTTCTTTACCTAATTCGCCTATCTGTTTTCGCTCTTCTTTCATCGCTGAACGAATCTTATTTTTGGCTTTGCTGGTTACTACCATTTTGATCCAGTCCCTATTGGGTTTTTGTGTAGATCTAGCAATAACATTGACTTGATCGCCGTTTTGGAGCTTAGTACCCATCGGCACAATCTTATCATTCACTTTGACTGCGGAACAATGATAGCCCAAATCTGAATGAATCCAAAAAGCAAAATCTAGTGCCGTTGCTCCTTTTGGTAATGTTATCATATCGCCTTCTGGAGTAAAGACATAGACTTCATCTTGAAAAAGATTGTTTTTAAAGTCATAGATAAATTCCATTGCATCAGAATCTGGGTCTTCCAAGATATCTCTAATACTACCTAGCCAAACATCATAAACATCTGGTTGTGGAGTGATGCCCTTGTATTTCCAGTGTGCTGCAAATCCTCGCTCTGCAATTTCATCCATTCTTTCTGTTCGGATTTGTACTTCTACGAATTTTCCATCAGGGCCAACCACAGTTGTATGCAGGGATTCGTACCCATTACCTTTAGGGCGAGCTATGAAATCTTTTAACCTTTCAGGAAGAGGTGTGTAAACGTTAGAAACAATAGAGTACACCCACCAACAGGAAAACCGCTCTTGCTTCGGTGGAACATCTAGTAACACTCGAATAGCGAACAAGTCATAGATTTGCTCAAATGCGACTTTTTTCTTTTTAATCTTATTATTAATGGAATAAATAGATTTTGGACGTCCAACAATTCTATAATTCAAATGAGTTTCATCTAAATGTTCTTTCAATCCTTCAATAAAGCGATCAATATACTCATGGCGAGATTTTTTGGTAGCATTCAGTTTCTGAGCTATAAATTTATATTGCTCAGGATCAGTTATTTTCATACATAAATCTTCAAATTCGGTCTTGATGGCATTCAGTCCTAAGCGATGAGCCAAAGGAGCATAAATAAAACTCGTCTCAGAGGCGATTTTTAATTGTTTATGCTTGGGCATGTGATTCAGTGTCCGCATATTATGCAAGCGATCCGCCATTTTAATCAATACGACTCGCATGTCATCCAAGAGTGTTTTTAGCACTTTCCTGAAATTTTCAGCTTGCTTATTTTCCTGTATATGGCTACTTTCCAGTTTGGTAAGTCCGTCCACAATGTTGGCAATAGCTGCTCCACGCTCTCCAAATTTATCTTCTATGTCCTTTAGCGTAACATCTGTATCCTCTACCACATCATGCAACAAGGCGCATATAGCTGCGGTAGGTCCTAAACCAATTTCTTCTACACAAATTCTAGCCACCTCAATAGGATGGAGGATGTATGGTTCGCCCGACTTTCTGCGCTGTTCTTTATGAGCTTCCACCGCCATATCGAATGCCAGTCGAACATTGCGCTGATCCACTTCATCCATTTTATCCCTGATGGTGTTGAGGAGCTTCCTATAATTTTGTTGAATTAGTAGCTTCTCTTGATGCTCTTCAACATTTTTCTGTTCCATATTATCTTTTGCCAATACTTCTGTTATATCAAATCTTGTTTAGGTTTGATTTGAAACAATTTTTATCAAATTTCTAAAAACTAGGACGCTTACTGGTAAAATTGCTTAAGGCTGGCTTTATCTAACGATTATCCTTTTCTTTTTATCAATTGAATATAACAAAAAAATATTGAAAAAGTGTACCAGAAAAATGCCAAAAGAAAAAAAATAGAAAGAAGAACTTATTTAAATAAATAAAAAAATCAACAACAGTAATCTTAAAATACTTTATATACACAGGATTAAGCGGAAAATGGGCTACTTCATTTCAACAATTAGGTTTTTTTGTCTTTTTTTTTGGTATTAAGCTATTGCATCTTTGTATTGTCGAAAGAAAGAAGGGGAGATGATATTGAAGCGACACTCAAAAAGTTGAGTTCCAAAAATTGAAAAAATTGTCATAGTAAGTATAAACGATCTCATTAGGATAAATTCTGACTGTACGCCACAAACCGATTTAACATTATTTTCTGTCTGTAGTGCTATTGTGAGTACAGCAAGAATAGTTCCCCAAGTTGCAGCATGACGAACATGAGTAGTCCCACGAAAAATGAGGAAAGTATGCTGCTTACAACTTGGGGAACACTTTTAGATAAACGAACTTATCGTAATTCCACGAACATTAAAGTCTGTGCATTTTCTATCCTAAGAACCAAAAAATTAAGTAAAATTCGTTCTTTTTCATGAGATTATAACTTGTTAAGTATGCATCTCGCCTTCGCCGAGGCGAGATGTTTTTTTAACCAACAAGTTTCAAAAATTTGGTGATTGCTAGTGTCTTTATATATTACAGAAACCGATTATGGTATGTATGGATGAGGGTGAGTAAATACACCCTCATTTTAACTAAAATGTGTCTTTATGTATTACCGATACCTCAAAAAGTACAAAAAATTTTTCATGAGTTCACAAACTAGCACTGGGGTTATTTAAGAGGCTGTCCGAAAAAGACAGCCTCTTTTTTATGACTAATCTGTGAAAATTCATACACGGCTTAACATTGTAAGCGATTAATTCCATCTCCTGTATTCAGTAGGGCTTACACCTGTTTTTTTCTTGAACAAATTGCTGAAGTAATGAGGATACTCAAACCCTAAAGAATAAGCAATTTCCTTTACAGAATCATCGCTTCCCAGTAAACGATTCTTAGCAATCTCCAACAGATGATAGTGAATATGGTCTTGCGTACTTTTACCCGTTTCTTTGCGAAGCAAATCGCTCAAGTAGTTGGGAGATAAATTTACGTATTCTGCACATTCCAAAGCAGTAGGTAAACCATTTGTCTCAAGTTGATCAGAACTAAAATAGTTAAAAAGAAATTTGTCGATTTTTCCAACTATTGTTTTATTCTGGTTTTCCCGTAAAATGAATTGTCTGTCATAATACCGATTACAATGACTCAGCAATAAATCAATGGCAGATAAAAATACA
>CAYWKD010000064.1:0-16804 GCA_964458705.1 uncultured Saprospiraceae bacterium
GCAATAATAATACCCAGATTCGTTAAAGAACCAGTAGAAATGAAATGGTGGAAAAACACCATTAACCTACTAGAGATAATGACAGAATTTGCCGTTGCTGGCAATATCAATGCTTGGCGTTTGGGCATGACTAGGGAGCATTTAGTGCTAGAACCGACAAGTGATAAAACAGCCATAAAGGCTTTCTTGAGTGCTAGAAATATTCTTGATGCAGAGGGGTCTCCTAGTGAAGCTATATCTCTACTGGATAAAGCAATCAAGAAGTTTAATCGCCACAGTTGTGCTTATGAACTTCGGGGCTATGCTAATACAAGATTAGAAAATCTTAATGCTGCAATTGAAGATTACTCAAAAAGTATAGCAATAAGTCCAAGTTATGCTAATGCTTATTTTGGTAGAGCGTTAGTTTACTTAAAACAAGAAGAGCTAGATTTGGCAATAAACGACTTGGAAGGAGCAGTGAAAAGCTCTATACCGTTACAACCTATTTATTGGAAGGCTCGTAGGCTGAAGGGCAATGCTCATTTATCTCTTGGTGAATATGAAAAAGCAGCTAGCGAATTCAAATTATTTACAAATCGCCGTTACAAAGAAGATGATCCTAACTTGGATACATTAAAAGATGCTTATTTCAATTTCGGCAAGGCACTGCTAAAAGTAGGTAAACCATCAGAGGCACTAGAAGCACTAAAGACAGCAGAAAAACTAAAAGATGGTGTAAAGACTTATTCCTCTGAAGAATGGAACGAGTACCACACCTTAGCTAAAAAAGAGTGTAATTAATTAATTGGTTGCCACCTTATTAGCGATCACAAATGCCGTATTGATATCAGCACTGGTAATGAAGTAATAGCTATTTTCAAAAATAATCTCGTGCTTGTCTAATTTACAGCGGACTGAATTTCAAACTAACTAACATTGTGAGTATCTTTGACACAACAAGTAAGATACTCACAATGTTAGCGATCAAAAATTTAACTTTTTCTTACCCTAGCAAAGAGCAATTCAAATTTCCAGACTTTACCTGCAACAGTGGTGAGCATTGGCTGATACTTGGTCAGTCAGGCAGTGGAAAAACAACCCTACTTCACCTATTGGCAGGATTGCGGACGCCTACTTCTGGGATGGTGAAAATTAATAATACTGTTACCAATCAACTTTCTACAAGAGCACTTGATCGTTTTAGGGGAAAGAACGTGGGTATCATATTCCAGCAAGCACACTTTTTGAAAGCCCTTACGGTGGAAGAAAATCTTGCGTTAGCACAAAAACTAGCTGGATTTAAAGTGGATGCGGGCAAAAGTCAAGAAATGCTCAAACGATTGAATGTCGCCCATAAACTTAAATCAAAACCAAGTGAACTAAGCGTGGGCGAGCAGCAGCGCATCGCTATTGCAAGAGCTGTGATCAATAAACCGCAGATAATTCTAGCAGACGAACCAACCTCCGCCCTAGATGATAAAAACACCATTCAAGTTATTGAGCTATTGAAAACTCAAGCGGAATCGGTGAACGCTACCTTGTTAATTGTAACGCACGACAACCGATTGAAATCCATATTTGAAAAAAAGATTGAACTATGAATTTGCTTCAACTTAGCTGGAAAAATATAACCTTCCGCCCACTTTCAATGCTTTTAAGCATTATTCTTTTTGCGCTAGGAGTAGGTCTCATATCGCTTCTTTTTCTACTCGAAAAGCAATTACAAGAGAATCGTGAAAAAAATCTAGTTGGCATTGATTTAGTAATTGGTGCAAAGGGAAGTCCGTTACAAATGATTCTTAGTAGCATGTATCATATTGATGCTCCTACTGGAAACATCTCCCTCAAGGAAGCACGTCCATTCCTTAATCCAAAGCATCCATTAATAAAAACGGTTGTTCCACTTTCGATGGGTGACAGCTATAAGGGCTATAGAATTATTGGAACAGATACTTCAATGGTAAGTCTTTACGATGCTAAAGTAGCAAAAGGTAAAATTTGGGAAAGACACTTTGAGGCAACGATTGGAGCAGATGTGGCAGCAAAATTGGATTTAAAAATAGGAGATGAATTTCAAAGTTCACACGGCTTGGTCAATGACGAAGACTTCACTCACACCGATGCTCATGCCTTTAAAGTAGTCGGTATATTTGAACCATCTGGAACAGTGATGGATCAATTAATTCTAACCACCACTCAAAGTTTCTGGTTAGTTCACGACCACGAAGATCATGACCACGAAGATCACGACCACGAAGATCACGACCACGAAGATCACGACCACAAAGATCATGACCATGACGAAATGCCAATGCCTAAGCCTCTATTAGAGGAGCCCGAGGACAAAGAGATTACATCTTTGCTGGTAAAATTCAAAGGGCGCAATTTTCAAGCACTCAACATGCAGCGCAATATCAACGAAAATACTGATTTACAGGCAGCTACTCCTGCTATTGAGATAACGCGCCTTTTTGATTTGATGGATACAGGTCAGCAGGCTCTGAGTGTTCTAGCAATTGTCATTATTATTGTTTCTGGATTGAGCATTTTTATCTCCTTATTTTCCTCATTGAAAGATCGAAAGTATGAACTAGCCCTCATGCGTACTATGGGTGCAACACCCTCCAAGCTTTTCTTTCTAATTATTTTGGAGGGTTTAGTTTTAGCAATGTTAGGAATTGCTATTGGCTTGTTGTTAAGTCATGTTGGCATGGAACTATTAGCTGGTGCTATGCAAGATAGTTACCGCTATTCATTCACTGGTTGGCAATTCCTTAAAGAAGAAAGTTATTTAATCTTCGGAGCATTATTGATCGGAATTATAGCTGCCATCATTCCAGCTATTCAGGCATCAAAAACAGATATTTCTGATACATTAAGTAATGGCTAAACCGAATACACTTTAAATCTTTCCATTATTGTAGCACGAATAATCGAAAAAATTACTGGACTGATCGACTTTCTTTGTGTTGTAATACAATTTTTATTAACTTGATTAAATTATTTAACGTCCCTGTAATATTTAAATAAGCAGGATAAATACTTAGCAATTATGGGATTACTAAACGATTTAAAGAAAGTACTTTTTGGTGCAAGTTCTGTTGCAAAACATTCGGGGGAGCAATTAAAAAGAGCAAGCAGAGAACAAGGTGAAAAACTAGCCAACCAAACGAGTGAGTTGATAGACAAAGCCTCTCAAAAGGTGGAAGAAATTGGAGATAAGATCAATACAAAAGCAGAAAGCAGCATAGATAGCGCAAAAAAATTTACGGAGGAAGTTGGTAGCGACGTCTTCAAAAAAGCTGAATCACTGTGGGAGAAAACTAAGGAAGTTTCAGAAGAAGTTGGAAGTAGAGTGATTGAAAAAACAAAAGAAGCAAAGGAAAAATGGGATGAAATGGCAGAGCAATCAAAAAGTGAAGTTCACGAGAAACAGACCACATTCTCCGACCATGTAAAAGAAGATATTGAAGATACAGAAGACATAGCTTCTGATGTATTGAATAATGTATTTGAAAAAGCAGACGCTGCCAAGTCAACTATCACTGATAAGGCTAAAGAAGCTGTGGATAGGAGTTCTTCCATATTTGATGATTTGATGGACAAGGCAGAAAATCTAACAGAAAAACTGAAAAAAAAGATAGAAGAAGATGAGCCTTACGAACCCAAAGTAGGTTACGACAACGCCAAAGGTGGTCTGCTTGATGGACAAGATGATTTTTTTGAACGTGCCGATCGATTCGCAAAAGGCGATTATCACAATACAGGCGTCAAGGATAATGTTCCTTCAAATATGGAAATCAGAAAAGACCCCGATTATCAAAAACCAGAAAATACAGGCAAAGTCAAGGGATTTGAAGACCTAGACGGCGATGGTAACGAAATTATTGACGACGCTATCATTGTAGATAAGGATGAGTAATTCATAGCTATTTCAATGAATATCGAATCTATTTATGACTAGAATTTTTGTATCTCTATTTTTATTGTTTCCACTTGCTATTATTGCTCAGAACGACTTAGCCATCGGACAGTGGAAGACACACCTTCCGTTCCACCAAGCAAAATATGTAACACAGAGCGATGATCGCATTTTTTTCGCCACCGAGTTCGGCGTAGCTGTAATTGATAAGGCTGATTTTGCAGTAGCGTTTTTATCTAAAACTAAACGGTTGAGCAGCACTGGAATACGCCTAATAAAATACAATAACTTCAGTAATATTTTACTGGTAGCTTATACCGATGGTGTGATTGATCTGCTGAAGCCTGATGGAACAGTAACATTGAGCCAAATTAAAAACTTCAATAATATTATTGGTCAGAAAACCATTAATGACATTCGTATTGAGAATGACTCTATTGTTTACATAGCAGCAAACTATGGTATTTCTAAACTCAATATCTTGAAGGAAGAGTTCGAATTTTCTACACTAACGTCCAATCTTGCAGTCAATAGCATCACACTTTACAACAATAATATTTACGCCGCTACCAATGAAGGTATCTACTTCATAGCACAATCAAGTGCTTTCCCTGAAAATTTTGGAGCATGGCAGTTTTTAGAAGGAAGTGGGTTTCCGCTTGATTATTCCACCAATACTTTAGCGGTGTATGATAATGCACTATATTTAGATGCTAATGATACGCTTTTTCGATATGATAATTCGATACTAGAAAAAATACTTTTTGAGCAAGATCATAAGGTAGCTTACTTATCGGACGAAGGACAGAATCTAATGGTAGGCTTGACAAGAGGAACGCAACGTCAAGGAAAGTTAATCTATTTTGAACGTCCCGATCGCACTATCACACTACCTAGTAATTGTACCTTCAATCCATTATTTGGTATTGAAGACAATCAAAAAGTAGGTTTCCTTTGGTTTGCCGATCAGCAACGAAGACTTTGGTATTTGGAAAATCCTAGCGATAATGATTGTGAATCTCTAGACTTTAACTCGCCTTATTCCCAGCACGTCAAAGAGATCACCATAAAAGACGATGTTGTTTGGATTGCTTCGGGTGGTGTCAATCCAACTTTTTCCCCTTTACTTCGTCCAGACGGCATTTTTAAATTGGAGGATTATCAATGGTCTGTCATCAACCAATTTGAAACGACTCCCATAAAAGGAAAACCACTTTGGGACTTTCTGCAAGTGCTACCTCATCCTATCGAAAATAAAGTGTTTGCAGCCGCTTTTGTAGAAGGTGTGCTAGAAATTGAAGAGGACAACTTTATTATCTATGATGATCGCAATTCAAGCCTCACCAATGCAATAGGAGACGAAACGCGAACTCGCGTGAGTGGACTAACTTTTGATGAAGCTAACAACCTCTGGGTGAGTAATTACTTAGCCGAACGCCCCATTTCTGTACTAAAAGCGGACGAAGCGTGGCAGTCTTTTTCAACAAGTGGCACTTGTTTAAATGAAACGCAACTGGCACAAGTCGTAGTGGATCAAAATGGCTACAAATGGTTTGTAGATATTGGAAATAATGCTGGGCTGCTAGTACTCGATACAGGTGAAGATTTGGACAATACAAGTGATGATCGCTGTAAACTTTTCACTTCTGCCAATAGTGAATTACCTACCAATAAGGTAAATGCTGTTGCAATAGATATAAATGGAGAAATCTGGGTAGCAACCGCTGAGGGCGTCGCTGTATTTCAGTGTTTTGATGCCTTTGATAGTGACTGTGATTTTTTTATTCCTAAGACTGATCAGGATGAGAACAACTTGGGCTTATTGCTAAAAAGTGAAGACGTACGCACCATTGCTATTGATGGCGCAAATAGAAAGTGGTTTGGCACAACTAACGGAATTTTTGTACAATCTCCAGACGGCAGAGAAGAACTCGCTCGATTCACTGCTGAGAATAGCCCACTGTTAGATAATACAATAACAGATATTGCTATTAATCCCAAATCTGGAGAAGTTTTTATTGGTACGGCTTTGGGGTTGATTTCTTATCTCGGCGAAGCAACCGAAGGTGGTAGCGTCAATAGTAAAAACGTGTATGCCTTTCCCAATCCTGTTCGCCCTGAATATGAAGGTGTTATCGCTATACAAGGTCTAGCAGAAAATGCCAACGTGAAAATTACTGATATAAACGGTCAGTTGATTTTTGAAACAGCAGCACTAGGCGGAAGAGCTATTTGGAATGGAAGGGACTACAACGGCAGGTATGCCAGTTCAGGCGTGTATCTAGTTTTTGCAACAAGCAATAATACTTTTACACCAGATGCTATCGTAACTAAAATATTGGTGATGGGAAGATGATTTGATTGCGATAAGTTTTGTAGAAGCAGCGATAACAGAGAATAATACCTCAATTTAAACACCTAATGCTCCTAAATGCCTAGCTTATTTAGCTAATAAATCCCCTAATGTTTTCACACCTCGTTGCTCTAGTCAATCTAAAAGTTTTAGAAAAAGAAGTGCAGCAGTAAAAGCATCTTTTTTTCCCTGATGTAGATTACGTTAGGAAAATTCTTGGAGTTTAGGCACAAATTCCCGTTTGGAATGAAAGTGAAAGTTGCATTTGCTTTGTTTGCTGCATCTTTTGGAAAAAAAGCGCCAAGGCTTTTCTTTTAGAAGCATCCAATGTGTAGCTGATATATTGGTTGAAGTAGGCATCCAAATCGAATTCGGGATGAGGTGTTTGCAATAAATACTTCAAATCTGGAATAGCATCTAAACCAACTTTTAGCGCATGATTAAATTCTTCTAGGAATTTTTCAGTGCGCGGCTGCGTGCTTACCCATGCTGCAAAGACAAAAGGCAGTCCAGTGTGCGCTTCCCAGACTTCTCCCAAGTCATAGACAAACTTAAATTTTTTATCCAAACCAATCGTTCGATCACCAATGACAAGACCGCCAGTCTTCCCTTGAATATTACTGATATAACCCTCTTTCGCTTGCAGCAAAATCAGATCCATCTGCCAGTATTCTCGCAGTAAAATTTTAGTTAATTCTACGGAAGTTCTCGAATGATAATCTAAATAGAGGTTCTCTAATTCTTGAATAGGCACTTGACTATAAATACAAACCGTTTTCACGGCACCGATTGTACCAATACAATAATCCGAAATGATTTCAGCATTGGGTATTTCTGGGATCGCTGCCACTGGAATTAAACCTAATGTAGCTTTTCCAGTGCTTAGATTGCTAGCACATCTAGCAGGTATGGCAAGTTGTAAATCTAGCTTTTTTTGAAGTCCAGACTTTAACAGACCGTACAATAGTGGTTTTGTATTTAGATAGCTTACTGCCGTAACTTTAATTTTACTCATAGTTTCATTTGTTCCACTCGCTCTAAATGTCTAGCATCATTGGCAAGTAGTAGTTCAAACCGATCATCTTGCATTTGAAGATGATACAAGCCTGTATTAATATGCCCATAGTTTTCCATCTGCTCCAATCCTTGATTGAGTAAAGCGCAAACTAACACTCTATTCAATCGCCCATGTGCACAAATTAATATTGTTGACTCAGGTCGCTTCGCAAGATGTGCTTTGAAAAGTAAGCATCTTTCATAAACATCATTTGCGCTTTCGCCAGAAGTTAGTCTAGCATCAAAATTTCCTCTTGCCCATTCGCTAGTTACCAGATGATACTCTGATTCCATATCGCGTGTGCGATGCTTGCCTTCATGAATACCCCAAGACATTTCATTGATGCTTGCAAATTGATGCCATGCTATTGCCTGATTCCTAAAAGGTTCAACAGTTTCATGGGTTCTTTTCAATTTGGAGGTAAGAATAACCTCAAATGGAATATGCTGGTAATAGTCGAAAAAGGCTTGTGCCTGCTTTCTGCCCAAGTGATTCAGACTTGTATCAACACCACTTCCCTGTACAATACCGAGTTTGTTGTAATCGGTCTGACCGTGTCGAATAAGATATATTTCCTTCATAATTATTTACGTAGAATAAGACATAAATAGTAGAAAAACTACTTATTACACCCTACCATCTAAGCACTACTAATTTACAACGGGTAGTGCTGTATAACCTTTAAACATTTTATCAGATTCAAAAACGTGATCGGTATAGTCTTGGATAACATTATATAAGGTGTCCCGTTCAATTGCTTGTCGTCCCACTCTTCTAATCAAATTGACGAGTTGTTCTGTGCTGAGAGATGGTGCTTGTTCCTCCGCTCCTGCCATAGAATAGATTTTGGTTGTGTCATCAATTGTGCCATCTATGTCATTCACACCAAATGCTAATGAAAGTTGTGCAGTATCTCTCCCTATCATAGGCCAGTATGCCTTGATGTGATCGAAATTGTCTAAATAAATTCTGCTGATTGCATAATTTCTCAAATCCTCCACCACAGTTGATTCAGGAATATGTGACATTTGGTTGTTCTCATTTCTAAATTTAAGCGGAATGAAAGTTTGGAAGCCTTTTGTTTTGTCTTGTAACTTTCGCAGCTTTTCCAAATGATCTATGCGATGTTCAAACTTTTCGATGTGCCCATAAAGCATTGTTGCATTGGAACGCCCGCCTAGCTCATGCCAAATTTCATGTATTCTCAACCATTGTTCTCCTGAACATTTGCCACCCGCTATTTCATCTCTTATTTCGTCATGAAAAATTTCGGCACCACCGCCCGGCATAGAGTCTAACCCTGCTTCTTTCATTAGTTTCATTCCTTCCTCATAAGAAATTTTTGCTTTCTTGAAAATGTAATGATACTCCACAGGGGTAAGTGCCTTTACATGCAAATCAGGGCGATGCGCTTTGATAGCACTAAATAGTTTAGAGTAAAACGCCACATCGTACTGCGGCAGCACTCCGCCAACAATATGAACTTCTGTAACTGGCTCATCATCATACTTTTTGATAATATCCATTATTTCATCATGGGTATATTCCCAACCTTCTTCCCGCTTTTTGATTAAGCGAGAATAAGAACAAAAAGTACAAGTATATAGGCAGACATTCGTTGGTTCAACGTGAAAATTTCTATTAAAATAGGTTTTATCACCGTGCTTGCGTTCTCGAATATGATTTGCAAGAGCCCCCAAGTAGCTTAATTCCCCTTGATTAAAAAGTAGCATACCTTCCTCCTCGCTAATTCTATCCCCTGCCGCCACTTTCTCGACAACTATCTTTAAGCCTTTAGCTAAGTTCCGATCTTGAAGAACTAAGTCAATAGATGGTGCTGACATATTATTTTTATTTTATTATCAAACTCACTATTAAGTATTTGGCAAAGATAAACATTCACTTTACCTTCAAATCATTTAGTAACAAACTTTCGGAAGTTTCAGTTTTTATTGAAAGTGATTTAGTTTTTATTACTTTTATCCCTCAGCTATTTGGTACTTTACAAGCAACTGATTTTCAGACGAATTTGACGAAAAGAAATAATTATGGTACGAATATGCTAAAGACAAACTAGGACATTACGACATAATTATGCAAACTTGTTTAGCAGAATAAGCAAAGGGAAGTAAATTGTACAAACCGCTACTACAAAAACGCATGAAAAAAAAGATACTAACCATACTGATTAGCTCGTGTTCGCTTTTGCTTCAAGCACAGATAGGTGGAGATAGCGTGTATGAATTTCTTCAGTTCCCTTCTTCCGCTCGAGTGGCTGCATTGGGCGATCATTTGATTACGGTAAAAGATGCAGATGTGAGTTTAGCATTCGCCAATCCGAGTGTCCTCAATCCGGAGATGCACCAGCAGCTTTCCTTTAATCATAGCTTTCTGATGGACGGCATTTCTCATGGTTATGTAGGTTATGGACATTATCTTAGTCAGCATAATGTCAGCGTTCATGGAGGAATGCAATACGTAAACTATGGACAATTTAATTTAGCTGATGAGTTTGGTAACCTCAATGGTACATTCAAGGCGGGAGAATATGCTTTGACATTAGGCATCGGAAAACAACTGTACGAAAAACTGTCCGTGGGGATGAACGTAAAGTTTATTTCTTCTCAGTTAGAAAGCTACAACTCGTTTGGTCTCAGCGGCGATATTGGAGCAACTTACCAAGATACGAGTAGCAACATCGCTTTCAGTTTACTTTTTAGAAATATTGGTACACAACTTAGCACTTATACTCCCGATTTTCGAGAGCGTCTTCCTTACGAAGTACAGTTGGGGCTTTCCAAGCGATTAAAATATCTACCGCTTCGATTTTCTGTAATCTATCGCTACCTGAATCGTTGGAATATTCTTTACGATGATCCCAATAACCGAGAGAATACTTTTTTTATTGATGATTTTGATAACCCATCTTCTTCCAATACACAACTCACCAATTTCTTTCGACATTTTGTATTCAGTGGAGAATTTCTATTTGGCAAAGCGGAAAATTTCAGAATGCGAGTAGGCTATAATGTATTGAGAGCGCAGGAGTTAAAAGTAAGTAATTTGAGAAGTCTGGCTGGTTTTTCCTTTGGAGTAGGCGTGAAAGTAAATCGCTTTAGAGTAGATTATGGGCAGGGCGTTTTTCATCTAGCTGGAAGCATGAATTACATTAGCATTTCTACCAATTTTCAAGAATTTAAGCATTAAAATAATAAGATGAAAGACGGCTTAGTACAACTCATTATCAGAGACTTACAATTAGAAAGCACTGCTGCTCCACTTGATGCAGATGAAATGCTACAATGGCTCGCCGATCATGTCGCTTACCTATTGGAGTATCGACTAGATTTTCTGATGAGCCTGATGTACCGCTTGGATATTTCAGAGGCAGCGGTCGGAAAAGCTATTTCACCCATTAACCCTGAACCAGCTAATATTGCCTTAGCGCAGTTGATATTGGAACGCCAAAGAGAGCGACTATTCACCAAAAACTATTACGTACAAGGGCATATTGAAAATATAGACGACAATCTAAAATGGTGATTTTAACACTCACTCTTTGTAAATTCATCAAAAAAATGACGCTTGCCTGTTCATACTTTCTGGCTGAGTGATGTTATATTTATAGTTGTTCGTATGTCTTAACTTAGTTAGCCATTCTAATCAATCTTTTCAACCAATTATTGATTCCTTCGGCTTTCACTAAAGCACATTTTACTTTATTTTAATCAAGTTTTTTATGTTAATTATTATTAGTTTTTTTCTGCTACACTGGTATTTATCCATTTTCACGCAGACTTTTTTCCTACATCGGTATGCTGCCCACGGTATGTTCAAGATGAGCAAATTTTGGGAGCGATTTTTTTATGTCTTTACGTTCATCTCACAAGGAAGCAGTTATTTGAGTCCTCGTACTTACGGAGTGATGCACCGCTTACATCATGCACACGCTGACACAGAACACGATCCGCACTCGCCATCTCACTCGCATAGCTTATTTGATATGATGTGGCAGACTCGAAGAATTTACCTAGATATTGGCAGAGGAAAGCAAGAAGTGGATGCTAAATACTACAAAAATCTACCCAATTGGACTGCTTTCGATCAATTTGCTGAAAGCATTTTTACTCGTATCACATGGAGTTTACTTTACGTAGCATTTTACGTTGCTTTTGCTCCTTCTTTATGGTGGTTTTTGTTAGTTCCGCTCCACATCACAATGGGACCGACACATGGCGTGATTATCAACTGGTTCTCTCATAAAATTGGTTACCGCAACTTTAAAGTCAGTGATACTTCTACTAATTATCTACCATTTGATTTTTTGACAATGGGCGAAGGTTATCACAACAATCACCATACCTTTGGGCAACGACCTAACTTTGGTGGCATCCGTTGGCATGAAATTGACTTGACTTGGGGCGTAATCAAATTTTTCAATAAGTTGGGGATTGTAGAACTTCAGCAAGCTAAGACTGTCGATATGCGAACCAAAGTATTGAGAAGGCAAAGAAAAGCTGTTAATAGTTAGCAAATAATAAACACATAGAACTGCTTAAACTCAATTAAAAAACAGCTTCATCAAAGTTGTGCTGGAGTGTAGCGTTAAAAACCTATCAGCAGTCAATTCCTTAGTCACAAAAGCCTATCTTAATCCAAGATGGGCTTTTGTGATTAAAGAATTAAGTTTCATACTTCATCTCCAATGTATTCTTCTCAAAATATCTTTCTCACATAAGTGAACATGACAATATTTTTTTGTTTTCTTGTAGCGTGAATCATTTTCATATACATCGTTTATAATTGATTATGATATTCCTTACATCAAAGCAAAACTTACTTCTTATGAAACAATTGCTCTTCTTTTTCATGCTTGTTATTAGCTCAAATTTAGCGGCACAACCTGACTTTTATAGTACCTATAAATTTAGTGAGGCCGATACGCTGCGCGGTATGCTACGCCCTGAACGCACTTGCTTTGATGTAACTTTTTATGATATTGATTTAAAATTGGATATCGACCAACAATTTATAAGTGGTACGGTGGATATAAGATACAACGTAGTAGAAAATTTCACAACGCTGCAACTCGATCTCTACCAAAATATGAAAATTAAAACAATCCGCTTTTTGGAAGAAACCCTAAACTTCCAAAGACAGCACAATGCCGTGTTTGTTAATTTTCCAACAATACAGAAAAAGGGAAGCACTGGTACTATTCAAGTGCAATACGAAGGTAAGCCCACCGTAGCAGTACGTGCGCCTTGGGATGGAGGGTTCGTTTGGAGTGAGGATTCAGCAGGTAATCCATGGGTGGGAGTTGCCTGTGAAGGTGATGGCGCCAGCCTGTGGTGGCCTTGTAAAGATCATCTTTCGGATGAGCCTGATAGTGTAAGTATCCGATTGACAGTGCCAAGCGAATTGATAGCAGTCGCCAATGGTAACTTGATGAGCAAAGAGGCGATGGATAAGGATTACACTCGCTACAACTGGTTGGTAAGTTATCCTATCAATACCTATAACGTAACGCTAAATGTGGCCAACTATGTGCATTTGAACGAAATTTATACCGCCTTAGATGGGACAACAACAAATTTGGATTACTACGTCTTGGCAGAAAATGAAGAAAAAGCTAAAAAACACTTCCAGCAAACGCCGAAGGTAATTACTTGCTTTGAGCGATATTTTGGTAAATATCCATTCTGGGAAGATGGCATTGCTTTTGTTGAAACGCCCTACTTAGGTATGGAACATCAAGGAGCAATCGCCTATGGCAATCAATATATGCGAGGTTATTTAGGAGGCATGATTCCTAGTGATATGAACTGGGATTATATCATCGTGCATGAGTATGGGCATGAGTATTTCGGCAATAGTGTGAGTGCAAAAGATATTGCTGAACTTTGGATACATGAGTCTTTCACTACCTACATGGAAGCCCTCTATGTGGAGTGTGCTTACAGCTACAAAGATGCAGTGCGCTACTTGAATGGTCAAAAACCTTACATCACCAATCAAGAACCAATTGTAGGACCACTAAATGTAAACTTTGAAGAATGGAGAGGCAGCGATCAATACTACAAAGGTGCTTGGATGTTACATTCCCTTCGCCATGCTATCAACGACGATGAAGTTTGGTTTGATCTATTGCGTTCTCTTCATAACAAGTTTGCCTATGCAACTATCACAACAAAAGATGTAATTGATTTTGTGAATACTTGCACTAAAAGAAATTTTACGCCATTTTTCGAGCAGTATTTATATTACACCGATCTTCCAATTTTTGAATATTCCATAGAGCAGAAAAGAAAAAAGACGAAGTTACGCTACCGCTGGAAAGCAGATATTACTAATTTTAATATGCCATTGTTGGTAGGAGAAAAGGATAATTACATTCAAATCTATCCAACTACCGAATGGCAAAGTATTACTCTGGAGGAGGTAGATGATTTCGTAGTAGCAGAAGAATTGTTTTTAGTTGAAGTGAAGGAGATAAAATAATAACGATTACACATAAATGAAGCAGATACCACAAAATGAGCGCAATGTCCAATGTACTAGAAGCAAAAAACATCAATAAATACTTTCACCAGCCCGTAGAATTTCATGTGCTGAGAAATGTAGGTTTTAAAGTGAAGCATGGCGAATTTGTATCTATCATGGGCAAATCGGGTAGTGGAAAATCTACTTTACTCTACATTCTTTCTACTATGGATACTGACTATCAAGGGGAATTGTACCTAAATAGCGAGTTATTAACAGGGCAGCATCCTAACCATCTATCCAAAGTGAGGAACGCTAACATTGGCTTTGTTTTTCAATTTCATTATTTGCTACCAGAATTTACTGTTCTGGAAAATGTGATGTTACCAGCTAAAAAGCTAGGGAAAAAATCACATCAAGAAATTGAGCAGGATGCAATAGAAAAACTCCATCTTTTGGGTATTGAAGATCAAGCTAAGAAATTGTCTTCTCGCATTTCAGGTGGGCAAAAACAGCGTGTCGCCATTGCCAGGGCTTTAATTAATGAACCCGATCTTATCATGGGCGATGAGCCTACGGGGAACTTAGATAGCAAAAATTCTGAAAACGTATTCAATATTTTTAAGCAACTTGCCAAGGAACAAGGGCTGTCCATGCTGATGGTTACACACGACTTGGATTTCGCTAAAAAAACAGATCGCATTATCGAAATGGAGGATGGGATGATTATCTCACAGTGAATTTATTTTTTTACTTTGTTTTTGTACAGTCCCGACCACTTCTTAAATTTATCATTCCAATAATTAATTCTATTTATCATGCAAAAGCTAGCGAGTTTTCTGTTGCTCTTCATTATTTACGGAAGTATAATCGCTCAAAAAATACCTCAAATTGAAATGCCTTCAATAGACAATGAAGCCCTTAAAACAAAAGAACTCGAACGGCGCAAAAGACAGCTAGTACCTACTTTTGCAGAAAATATAGCCGTACAGCTATCGCCTAGTACGCATGGCAACTGGAGTGTAGAAGGTGATTATGCCCTATGGCAGCTAAGTATATACTCTCCTAATGCTCACTCTTTGAACTTGGGTTTCACAACATTTAAAATGCCTCAGAAAGGCAAACTCTGGCTAATGAATAAAGATAGTTCGCAGCAGTTGGGGCCGTTTACAGCAGTAGATAATGAAACCCATGAGGAGTTTTGGTCGCCTATCATCAAAGGAGATAAAGTCATTTTAAAATTATTTGTTCCAGCAGCAGCAAAAGAAACGGTGAAGCTCACGATTGGTTATGTCAATCATGACTTTATGGGTTTTGGTGCATCTTTATCGCAAGGCTGCCACTTAGATGTGATTTGCGGCATTGAAGACGGCTTTCCAGAAGTGGACAGCATCAGAGAAGCGATTCAGTCCGTAGCAGTTTATTCTTTGAATGGCTCCCGACTATGCACAGGTTTTTTAATCAATAACACTCGACAGGACTGCACGCCTTACTTTATGACAGCAAGACACTGTGGTATTAATGTTGTAAATGCAGCAAGTGTAGTAACGTACTGGAAGTATGAGAATAGTAAATGTAGGAATATCAATACTGCCGAGAACCGACTGCAGGGCGATGGAAAACTTGAAGTTACTAACTCGGGCGCAAGATTCTTGATGGAAAGTGCAGAAGCCGACATCACCTTGATTGAATTAGATGATCCTGTAGCAGAGGCAGCCGATGCTGTTTTTAGCGGTTGGAATATTGATCTTGCTGAACTTTCTAGCACATTTTGTGTCCATCATCCGAATGGAGAAGAAAAACGCATTTCTTTTGCAAAAACGCCCTCATTTATTGGTGACCTTGACCCTAGCGAATATCTGGGACTCATCCGAAATCCCATCATCGTTCCAAGCTGGGATATTGGCTCTACTGAAAGTGGTTCTTCTGGCGCACCACTTTTTGATCGCAATAAATTGGCGCTAGGTGTCATTAATGGTGGCTTAGCAAGTTGCGAAAACCAAGAATTTGATGCCTTTGGACCTATTGCTACTGCTTGGAAAAACGATAGCGATCCATCAGCTCAATTAAGCAGTTGGCTCGATCCTGACGGCTTTGGTTTGCAGCAACTAGATGGACTGTCAGGGCGCAGTTGCAGTAATACTTTAGTTCCGAACACTTACACTCAATTGGTTTGTGAAAATGAGCGCGCTAGTTATCAAATCGAACTAAGTGAAGCACTATTAGACAGTGTTCAATTTTCACAAATTGGACTACCTAGTACCTTAGAAATGATCGTTACACAAGAACAGAACATTGTTACAATTGATCTGGCTAATGTATCAGCACTAAAGGATAGCAGCATAGTGTGGAAATTTGTAGCAAAAAATAACGTACAAACAGCAAGCGTGTTACTCAAATTAGGCGTTTTATCCAACAATGTTTTTCCGCCAACACTATTTAGTCCACAAAAAGAGGCTAAAGACATTAACACATTCCCATTTTTCACTTGGTCAGAAGGCGTAGAAAGTAGTCGATATCAGTTTCAATTAACCACAGACTCTACATTTAATAGTGTGCTTATAGACACTATGGATTTGAGTACAGCAAACATCCACAATCTTGAACTAGCGTCGAATACCACTTACTATTGGCGAGTGCGTTCCAGCACAAAATGCAGTCAAAGCGAATGGTCAGCCGTTACTCAATTTCAGACGGCTACCTGTGCTAATTTTATAGCAAAGGATGTACCAGTCACAATAAGTGATGGCGCACCTAATAGCTATCAGTCCAACTTAGTTATAGATACGGCAGGCAGCATGGTAGATGTGGATGTAATTAACTTGACTGGAAAGCACTCCTGGATAAGCGACTTACAGTTTTCGCTTGAAAGTCCAGCAGGAACAACTGTTCAACTATTGGATCGCCCCTGCTTAGATGAACGTGATTTCAACCTCAATCTAAATGATGAAGCCTTACTGAAAACCATTCCTTGTCCACTTACAGATGGTAAGACCTACCAACCTGT
>CAYWKD010000065.1:0-16719 GCA_964458705.1 uncultured Saprospiraceae bacterium
TATTTTGACAAACTTATTAGTTCAGTAAAGGTAGTTCCCGGTCAATAGCTTTGAAATGGATTATATAGTTAATATTTAGTTTACAAATAATTAACATTGATATAAAAAAATATTAACTTTGCTAACTTTTTTTACAAGAAATCCATCAGTAAAATAGAAAAGTCTATTGTACACAACAGAAACGCTTTATGAAAACTTATGCCATTTACAACCTAAAAGGAGGCGTAGGAAAGACGACAAGCTGCATTAATCTTGCCTATCTTGCTGCCAAGGAAGGGTACTCTACGCTAATTTGGGACATTGATCCGCAAGGTGCAGCAACTTACTTGCTAGGGCACGAACGCACCAATAAATATGATAAACTCAAACAAGTTTTTAATAAAGATACGCACGCACTTGATCTAGTGCATAAAACGCAGTACAAAAACCTTTATTTGCTGCCTTGTGACAGCCAGCTTGGCAGGCTAGAGCTACTGCTAGCAGACTTAAAAAAATCAAAACAACGGATGAAAAAATCACTATCGCCCCTTAGACAAAACTTTGACTACGTTTTTATCGACTGTCCACCAAATTTGAATTTGGTAGCAGAAAATATATTCCACTCATCCGATTTTATTTTAACACCTCTTACACCTTCTAGGCTTGCGGAAAATGCTTATGTTCAGGTGTTTGAGTTTATGAAAGCGTATGGCTACGATAATCGAAAACTCATCCCCTTTTTTACGCTTGTAGATGTCAAAAAGAAACTGCATCAGGAAATCATACAGCATTTCAAGAATAACAAACGAAAGATTCTAAATACCTTTATTCCATATTCCGTTACGCTTGAGCAAATGACTAACAAGCAAGCACCCGTTCACCACTATTCACCAAGCTCCATTGCTGCTGCTGCCTACCGCAATCTCTGGCAAGAACTCAAGTGGTTTAAGAAATTTAAGCCTGTACTTAGCTAAACCGTAAGATCAAAAACTTGTACCTCTACATGCTTTCAAGTAGCATTTTTGCAGCTTGTTCCCCTACTCTGCTACCTATTGCAACACCCATTCCTCCTAGGCGGACGGCTACTCCAACTTTTTCGGATATCATTTGAATGATTGGCTTTTTTTGTTCGCCTATACCTAGAATACCACTCCACCATTGCTCAACCTCAACAGCGTGATTGGGTAAAATGACTGTTTTGAGTAGTTGCTCTAGAGATGCTTTAATTAATGAAGTTTGCCCAAACTCATCGGTTTGCTCCTCCTCCTTGGCAAGATGACGACCGCCGCCCAGTAAAACTCGATTCCCTACATTTCTAAAATAAAAATACCCCTGCTCATAGTGGAAACAACCCTGGATACTTAAATTCGGAATAGGCTTGGTAATGAGCACTTGATTTCTAGCAGGCTCTACTTCTACATGAGGTAATAGCTTTTTTGCAAAACCATTCGTCGCTACCACAACTCGCTTGCCTGTCAATATTTGATCATTGGTTGTTTTTAAAGCAACTTTGCCTTCCTCTTCTAGCAATTCACTTATTTCAAATCCAAAAAAGAGTTCAACACCAAGCGATCTTGCGATTTGCTGCAACTGCTGAATCATTTTGGCAGGGTGAATCTGCCCCTCCAGTTTACTCCAAATCAAATGCTGCACATTAGCTAAACCCAGTGAGGCTATCTGCTCATCCGCCACTTTGAATGTATTGGAAACACCCGTGATTCGCTCAAATTGCTGATTAAAGTAAATTAACTTTTCTCGACAAGACTTAAATATAGCCGACTCACTTAATCTAAAAATTTCATATCCTCCATAGTGCTCATAATCCATAGCTGCATCGCCCACCTTTTCACGAAGGCGCTGCAAGCCCTCCCATCGCTGCTGCACTAAACTCCAGACTTCATCTTCGCTATGATGTTGAAGGTCATCCAATAACTCAGTAGGACTACCAAAGCAAGCAAATCCAGCGTTTCGAGTACTTGCGCCTAGCGGTATTGTATTCCTTTCTGCTAGCACTACTCTACTTTTAGGAGATTGTATTTTTAGCTCAATAGCGGTATTTAAACCAACGATTCCGCTCCCAATAACAATAAAATCCGCAGGCTTGAAATAAGTATCTTTTTCCCAAAAACTCTGATTTAGCATTTCGCGTTGTTTAGAAGTTATCATACAATGTAAAGCACTGCCCAATTTAGCTAGGACAGCATTAAAACTTTCCATAACTTGTAAAATAAAAAAGAAAACTGAATATGCACTTACCTTTATTACAAGATTTTTTAATTCTTATGGGCTTCTCGGTAGTTGTGGTTTTTGTATTGCAACGACTAAAACTACCTTCTATTTTGGGCTTTTTGCTAACTGGTATCTTAATTGGTCCTTATGCCTTAGGTTTTGTAAAGGAATCAGAACAGATTGAGATAATTTCAGAAATTGGAGTTATCTTATTGCTATTTGTAATTGGAATGGAACTGTCCATTAAACACCTCATCTCCATAAAGAAAACGGTTTTTATTGGTGGTGCATTACAAGTCGGATTGACGGTTATAGTGTCTGGAATCATTTATTACTCATTAGGCTATAACTGGAACGAAGCACTGTTTGTAGGCTTTTTGTTTTCCCTTTCGAGTACGGCTATAGTTTTAAAAGTTTTACAAGATAGAAACGAAATATCCGCACCACATGGACGCAATGCACTAGCTATTCTCATTTTTCAAGATATTATTGTTGTACCAATGATGTTATTCACGCCTATTATCGCTGGGCAGTCGGATAATGTTATGAATAGTATGCTACTGCTCCTACTCAAAACAGCAGTAGTTATTGTCATCACCATCATAAGTGCGAGGTATTTAGTGCCGAGATTGATGCACGTTATTGCCAAAACAGGAAGTAAAGAATTGTTTTTGATTACAACTATTACAATATGCTTCGCTGTTGCCTTTCTCACCTCCGAGGCAGGACTTTCTCTGGCATTAGGTGCTTTCCTTGCTGGCTTGATTATCTCAGAATCCGAATATAGTCATCAAGCTACTAGTATTATTCTTCCTTTTAGAGAGCTCTTTACTAGTTTCTTTTTTATCTCCATAGGAATGTTGCTGGACTTACAATTTTTTGGAGCTCATTTTACCCTCATACTTCTTATTGTATTAGCAGTATTTTTGATAAAATCGCTGATTGCTGCCTTAGCAGTGGCAGTTCTAAAATACCCTCCGAGAACATTTTTACTTACTGGACTTGCACTTTTTCAAGTAGGAGAGTTTGCGTTCATCTTATCGAAAGTTGGGATTGAGTATAATTTATTGAGCGCCGAAACTAATCAGTATTTCTTAGCGGTTTCTATTATTTCCATGCTGCTGACACCGTTTGTCATCATTTTTTCTGAAAATATTGCCTTCGGAATGATGAAGTTAAAATTCATAAAAGTCATTGATAAAAAAATGACAGGCACTTCGGATGATGCAGAAAATATTGCTGGTGAAAAATTACATAATCATCTGGTGATTATCGGTTATGGCATCAATGGTAGTAACCTCGCAAAGGCAGCGGAGTTTAGTAAAATACCTTATATCGTAACAGAACTCAACGCCGAAACAGTCAGAAACGAGCGTAAAAAAGGCATTCCGATCTTATTTGGAGATGCAACTCAAGAGCATATTTTGGATGTAGTAAACCTCCATAAAGCACGAGTAGTAGTGATTGCTATTTCTGATCCATTAGCAACAAAAGTAATTATAAAGAATATCCGAGCAATTAGTCAATCCGTGCATTTGGTGGTTAGAACAAGATACGTCACAGAAATCCCCGAACTCATTGCCCTCGGTGCTGATGATGTGATACCAGAGGAGTTTGAAACCTCTATTGAAATATTTTCGAGAACACTTCATAACTTCCTTGTTCCAGAAGACGATATTGAGTTCTTTGTGGATATGGTTCGGTCCGATAACTATGGTTTATTTCAAAATAAAAAGAATATTCCCAAAACATTTCGTCCAACCAATTTCCCTGACTTCAATATTTCTTGTTTAAAAGTCAAAACGGATAATGAAGGCATTGTCGGAAAATCTATAGACGAATTGGAAGTGAGAAATAAATTTGGGGTTAATATCTTAGGTATTTTAAGAAAGGGAGAACTCATTAGTAATGTAAAACCTGACGAAAAGATATGTCAAAGAGATATTCTCTACATTACAGGTAATCAGTTGAATATAGATAAATTCAGAAAATCCATTGACTAATGAGTAGAACCACAAGTGAAGCAAGTTCTTTAAACTTATACTTTTCCAAGGCAGTTGCATGAAGTTGTACAGTTCTGCAATTTATCAAAATAAGATAAGCAACACACATGCAACCATAGCTGTTTGGTTATATTCTAAAAAAAATACTCATTTATCTAGCGATCAGATAAATAATCGTTCAGAAAAAACTTATTTCTAATATATTATTCGTATATTTACGAATAACAAAAATTGTATAAGATGCCAAGCATTATCAAAAGTGATTATTTTACAAAGGAACAAGAACAGACAGCAAGGTTTGCAAAAGCGTTAGGACACCCAGTTCGTATAGCGATTTTAGAATTACTCAATTCTCAAGCATGCTGTTACCACGGTGATATGGCCGAAGAGCTCCCAATTGCCAAGTCAACGCTTTCACAACATCTAAAAGAGTTAAAGAACGCAGGTCTGATTAAAGGAGATATTACTCCTCCGACTACTAAATACTGTATCAACAAAGAAAATTTTAATCTTGCTAAGTCCTTGTTATGCAAGGTATTTGAATAATTTTTTAAACTTTCATTCGTAAAACTACGAATTACGAATAAATATTCGTATATTTGCGAACATAAACAATGAATAAAAAAGAAATGATAAAAATAAAAGTATTAGGTCCGGGATGTCCCAAGTGCAAAAACACTTATAGTAATGTGCTAGAAGCACTCAAGCAATCCAACATAGAAGCTGATGTTGAGAAGATAGAAGACATTGAAGAAATGATGAAGTATAACATACTCACCACTCCTGTCTTAATGGTTGATGAACAAATTAAGGTAAAAGGCAGGGTTGCTAAAGTGAGTGAAATCATTGAATTAATTACAAACTAGAAATTATGAATTGCGAACCCTTTATTCTACGGCGTAGCGCAGTTTTAAATTAAAAATCGAATAAAATGCAAGATCAAAATTTGGTAAAAGAAATTTGCCCAACTACCACTCAAGAATGGATAAAAAGCGGAGCATTGCTGGTAGATGTTCGTGAAAAAGACGAAGTAAGCGAACTGGCTTACGACGCACCTAGCATCATAAATGTTCCACTAAGTGAATTTGAAGAACGCTTTGCTGAAATCCCCAAAGACAGAGATGTAGTAATGGTTTGCAAAGGTGGCGGAAGAAGTTTACGAGCAACAGGATTCTTAGTAAATCACGGTTATGAAAATGTAGTGAATATGCAAAACGGCATTGCACGTTGGATTCAGAAGGGCTTTCCGACCAAGGGAAATACATCTGCGGTGACAGGCAGCGATTCTTGTTGTTCAACTTCGGGCTGCTGTTAATAATCACTTTTTAAAAGTGATTTATTTCTTATTCTAACATAAAATTCTCAAAACATGAATAGAAGTGATTTTTTAAAAACAGGTTTATTTGGTCTAGGAGCCTTTAGCTTTGGCACATCTCACGCTATTAGTGTAACGAAATCAAACTTAATTGAAGAGCAAGTTAACGGAGGAGTTTTCTCAGCGATGTGTTCTTTTAGAGTGTCTAAGGCAATTCATTTAAAAATAGAGTCAGAAATTAAGACTTTATTAAATGACAAAATCAGTAAATATGATGGCTTTAGGGGAGCTAGCCTAAAACAGATGATTGGTGATTCTACTATGGTTAAAAATATGCCTATTTCGTATAAAGGAATGTTGGCTAATGCTATGGCTGAAGGCGCTGAACAAGGCACTATGCCTTACGTGTATTTATTACTGGTACGTTTCGATTCTTTTGATAATCTAAAGAATTATAGCAAAAATAATTTGATAAAAGATTTTTTAAAACAAGAAAACTATATGTACAGCCCCAAGGGTAAAACGAATAACTTTCTTGAATTTTCTGACGAACCAATGATTACAGTTGCTGCTGGTAATAGAAATCAGATATTTGAAAGCCCAAATGAGCTAAATTCTTTTTTAGAATATAAATACGAGGTTAAGAATGCAATTACCGTTGCAAATCACGTAACTATAAAGGCAGAACATACAGAAGCTTTTGAAGAAAAAGTAAAAGAACTTTTAAAAATTGCTCAAAGCACTTACCAACCCAATGACTCAGAAAATGGTCTGGCCGGGGGAAAAGACAATTTATTCTACAAAAAGGCTTTGACCACAGAGATATTAAGAGGAGCAAAAACTCAAGGAAACTATCGCAACTATATTATGCACGGTGTGTGGGAATCTTACTGGGATCACGAAAATTCTCATATAGACAAAAGGTTTAAAGCCGCAGCAGCACCTGTTGGCGCTTTTGTAATAAAGGGACCTGTGGAGCCATTTTATACCATCTTATTTCAAATTTAAAATACATGAAAAATACTGCTAAATATTTTATATCCTTCACCCTGTTATTACTAACATTTGTCTCTTTTGGTCAGACATCTTTAGATACTTTCATTGAAGATTTCAACTATGAAAATAGAAAAGAAATGAAAGTGTCCTCAGAAAAATTAGTTATATTATTACAAGACAACCAAGCTGTTTTAGTAGATATAAGGTTTGAAGAAGAGCAGGCGGCTTGGCAAATGGATTACGCCATTAAAATGCCTTTAGCCACACTTCCCAATCGTTATAAGGAACTAACTAAAAATAAGCTCATAGTAGCAGCTTGCCCACATAAGGATAGAGCTATTATTGCAATGGTCTATCTTAAAAGTAAAGGTTATAACGCAGCTTATTTAAGCGATGGATTACTCGGTTTGGCTGATTATTTAAGAGGTGATAAAGCGAAAAGCTTTATTGAGAATTTTAAAAATTAATTAAATGTTCGATTGGATACAACATTTTGCTGATTGGCTCATCTATTCTATATTTGGAATAGGTGCAGAAACGCATTTAGGCACAGCACTGAATTTCTTTGTGTACGACACCTTGAAAATTCTCATACTACTGTTCCTGATTGTGTTCTTGATGGGCATTGTCAACGCTTATTTTCCGATTGAAAAGCTCAAAGACTATTTAAATAGAAAAAAACTCTACGGTTTAGAATACTTGTTTTCGTCTATATTTGGAGCGATAACACCTTTTTGCTCTTGTTCATCTGTACCACTTTTTATCGGTTTTGTTCAAGGTGGAATTCCTTTGGGTGTAACCTTTGCCTTTCTGATTACTTCGCCGCTGGTGAATGAAGTCGCAATAGCTATGTTTATCGGGATGTTTGGATGGCAAGCCACTTTGGTTTATGCTGTATCAGGCATTTTATTGGGCACAGTTGGCGGTTGGCTTTTAGGAAAATTCAATCTCGAACCTATGCTTTCGGCTTGGGTAAAGAAAATCCTTGATAACAAAATGCAGCAAGGCGAGTACAAAGAAGAGAAACTAACTTTTCGCCAACGCCTACCCGAAATCACACAAAGTGCTTGGGACATTGTAAAAGGAGTGGTTTTGTATGTAATCATCGGTATCGCCATTGGTGCAGCCATGCACGGCTATGTTCCTGAAAACTTCTTTGGACAATATTTAGGTGGTGGGCAATGGTGGACGGTTCCACTCGCTGTCATTCTCGCAGTGCCTATGTATGCCAACGCCGCAGGTATAGTTCCCGTCATTCAAGTTTTTGTTACTAAAGGAGTGCCACTTGGAACTGCCATAGCTTTTATGATGGCAACAGTTGGCTTGTCTATTCCTGAAGCCACTCTGCTTAAAAAGGTTATGTCGATGAAATTGATTGCTGTCTATTTTGGAGTAGTTACGCTTTTCATTATCTTGTCAGGATTTTTATTTAACATAATCTTATAGAAATGAATAAGGCAGAATTAAAAAGCAAAATAATTGAAAGAATAGCAAAACTTGAAAAACAACTGATCTCTTTGAGGGAAATGACGGAGCCTGTTGCACCAGACGTATCTATTGGCAGAGTGAGTCGAATGGATGCTATTAACAACAAAAGTGTGATGGAAACTTCGCTTAGAAATTCAGAAGCCAAACTATCAGGATTGAAGTACGCACTTCAAAATATTGATAATCCTGAATTTGGAATTTGTGATAAATGCAAACAACCGATTCAAGAAGGTCGAATATTATTAATGCCAGAAAAAAGATATTGTGTACGATGCAGTTAGCTATAAGAACAGGAATATTACTTCAACTCTGGTTAGAGGCACGAACACGGTTCTCTAATCAACTAGAAGAATTGTCAGAGGCAGATTTGCCCAAAAAACTGGGTAATTCACCCAACTCTGTCGGATTCCTTATTCGCCACATTGGAGAAGTAGAGCTATTGTTTGCTAAAAATGTATTCGGCGATAGTTCAGTTAAAGTAAGTGCTAAAACAGTAATTGATAAAAGAGACACTGGCGAATGGACAGATTTAGAGGACTTAAAAAACTATGCCATTGAATCATTTGAAAAGTTGAGGTCTATTGTAGAAAAACAAACCGATGAAGATTGGGAAACTACTGTTACAACTAAGGAATTTGGTACGAAAACAAAAGCGGAAGCTTTTGGAAGAATAATATCACATACTGCTTACCATGCAGGTCAAATGGCGATAGTCAATAAATACGGAAGAACGTAATATGGATATTAAACTCAAATATATTCTTTTCTTGCTCTTACTAGTAAAAGGGCTTACGGCTTGTAATCAAAACAATCCGTTACCTGATGTAAGAACCATTAGTGCGATGAAAAAAGTGATGACAGGAGAAGACCTCTCCGCACACCTCAATTGGAATAGTATTCCAAGGAAACATTTGTTTGCCGTAGCTCCTTTAGGAAGAGTCCAGGGTGAAGTTTCAGTGATTGATGGTAAGATGTATTCCTCTCAGGTGGATTCAACAAATGAGATTAGCATAAATAATGATTGGAATATTCAATCGCCATTTGCCGTATATGCAACTGTTTCTGAATGGGAGACATTTGAAATTGATAAACCGATACAAAGCGAAGATGAATTGCAAACCCTTATTGAACAGTTAGCTTCGGAAAATGGCTATGATTTGAGTACTGCATTTCCTTTTAGAGTATTAGGTACATTTTCAACCATTGATTATCATATAATTTCTAAGCCAATAGAAGAAATAGAACACAATCACGAGCTACACAAGAAAGCTAAAAAACACTTTCATCTGAAAAACACAACAGGAGAGCTATTAGGTTTTTACTCCCAAAATCACGAAGGGATATTTACACACAAAGGACATTTTATTCATACCCATTTTATTGACGAAGAACGGAAAAATATGGGTCATCTTGAAAAACTAATCATAGCAAGTGAAATCAAAATTCTTTTACCAAAAATTTAAATATTAAATAACATGAATTTAAAAAGCATCCTTTTATCATTTGCAACATTAACGATGTTGCTATCCACGGCTTGCAGTAGCGAAGCACAGAATACTAAACAAGTATCAACTTCAGTAACAACGAATGCTAAAGTCGAAATCATACAGTTTCATTCCGAACATAGATGTATGACCTGTAATAAGATAGAAAAACTTAGCCGAGAAGTTCTGGAAGACTATCCTAGTATTCCATTTTCATTAGTCAATGTGGATGATAAAAAAAATGAAAAACAAGCAGAAGCATTCGAGGCTTATGGCACTTCACTATTTATCTATGATTCGGCAACCGGTAAAAAGAGCAACCTAACCGAATTTGCTTTCATGAATGCAGGAAATGAAGAAAAATTTATTGCAGGTCTAAAGAAAGAGCTTGATAAATTCCTTAACTGATAATTGATAACTCGTAATTAACAAAAAATGGACTGGATCAACGATTTAGCACAAAACAAAGAAGCTCCTGTTATGGCTGCATTTGCTTTGGGTTTGCTTACAGCTATTGCCCCTTGCCCACTCGCCACGAACATTACAGCGACGGCATTTATTGCAAAAACAATAACTAGTAAAAAGAAAGTATTGCTTAGCGGTGTGCTATATACCTTAGGCAGAGTCTTTACTTACACATTGATAGGTGCAATTATTTATTTTGGGGCAAGTAAGTTTCAGCTAGCCAAAGTACTGCAAGGCAATGGCGAGAAGTATATTGGTTTTGTGCTTATCGTGATTGGTCTGATAATGCTGGATGTCATCAAACTGAATTTCATCAAAGGTGGAAATCTTACCGACAAGCTATCTGATAAGTTTAAAACCAAAGGATTGCTGGGTTCATTTTTGTTAGGTGCCTTATTCGCCTTAGCATTTTGCCCTTACAGTGGGGCGTTGTTCTTTGCTATGCTTGTTCCAATGACACTTTCTGCTGATGCAGGTTTGGCACTGCCAGTTGTATTCTCTTTTGGGACAGGTTTGCCTGTCATCCTTTTTGCCTTTGTGATTGCTTTTAGTATGGAGAAACTGGGTATGTATTTTAAAGCAGTTACTAAAGTAGAGAAAGTCATGCGAATTGTAGCGGGTTTAGTTTTTATATTGACAGGCTTATATTATATCAATATCTATTTCAAAATAATTTAAAGAATTACACTTTGGGAATCAAGTATGCTTATATTTTTATTTTATTATTTTTATTCGCTTGTGTATCAGAAGATTCCCATGTAGATCAGAAAATTACTTTACAAACACTCGACACCGATTTTTCAAAGGGTAGGCTGAACCATAAGCAAACAATCAATCTAAATGACTTAGAGAAATTTCATGGTCATTTATGTGATGGACTTGTTGTTGGAGCATTGGCAATACAACAAGTAATGAAAGAAATCTATCCAAGTCAACCCATTGATAGAACTAATTTGAGAATCGTTAGCAAGCCATCACCTTGTTTAACTGATGTGGCTATTTACCTAACAGGCGGTCGGTATCAATTCAACACCTTTTATGTGGATACAGCATTCAAAGGACTTTACATCATTCAACGACTGGATAATCTGAAAACTTTTTCCGTTGCGCTAAATGAAGGCGTCAAACCAAGTGCAATAGACAGCTTAGGAAATATTGCTATACAACAAGAATTATCTCCCTGTGGTATTGACCATTTGCGACAGCTAGAAGATCATTTTACACAGGCTTTACTTCGTTCTGCTCCATCAGATATTTTTACAGTAAAGGAACTGCATAGCTTCGAATGGAATCCTAAAGTAAAAAATGACTACCAAAAAATTGATGTTGTAAACAAAAATCTGCCCACCTGCAAATAACTAAAGATCAAAGACAGCAAACCCTGCCAACAAGTCTAACACTACTACTAGATTATTCTCATTTTTTTTAACAACGCTTATTTTTGTCCAAACCATTTTGCTTAAAATTACTTTAGTTCATAAAAGTAAATGATGAACAAATATGCCGTTATAGACGACCGTAATTTCCCAGAAGTGATGGTTACTTTCACAGGGGAACAGCCGACGGACGAAAACTTCACTTTGTACCTCCAAGAAGTGAAGAACCAGTACGAAGAAGAAAAAAGAATTGCTCTCATATTTGATGCAACTAAGGCTGTTTCACCGGGCAAGAAATACCAAAAGCAACAAGCCGACTGGCTAAAAGACAACGACCAATTAATGCGAGACTATTGCAAAGGAACAGCTTATGTTATGCCTAATCCACTCATGCGGTTGGTACTAAAAGGTATCTTTGCATTTCAGCAGCAACCTGTGCCCTACAAAGTTGTCAAATCCATAGAGGACGCTCGAACTTGGTTCGATTCTGTTGAATAAGTTCGGCAATTATTGCTATTAGTTGCTTCAAACACTACCAAAGTAAATGCTAAAAATTGCTTTTTCACCTATTTACAAATACGAACTGCCAGAAGGTCACCGCTTTCCAATGATTAAGTATGAGTTGATTCCAGAGCAATTGCTATACGAAGGAACAATTACAGAGGACGCCTTTTTTCATCCAAGCATGCTAGAAGAATCTGCCATTTTATCGACGCATAACGAAGTTTATTGGCAAAAATTAAAAACTCTAGACCTTACTAGAAAAGAGGCAAGAGCTATTGGTTTTCCTATTTCTGAACGCTTAATCACGAGAGGAAGACACATTTCCAAAGGCACTATCGACTGTGCGCTGTACGCTATAAAGTACGGCGTTGCAATGAATGTGGCTGGAGGTACACATCATGCCTTCACGTACAAAGGAGAAGGGTTTTGCTTATTGAACGATATTGCTATCGCTGCTAACTATCTGCTAATAAATGGCTTAGTAAATAAAATTTTAGTTATTGATTTAGATGTGCATCAAGGCAATGGCACCGCTCAAATATTCAAAGACGATCCTCGTGTTTTCACATTTAGTATGCACGGCGAAAAAAATTATCCCTTGCGAAAAGAGCAGTCAGACTTAGATATTGGTTTACCAGATGGCACAACCGACCAACTTTACCTGAAGCAGTTGAATAATATACTGCCAAGATTACTAGACTTGCAGCAGCCCGACTTTGTATTTTATCTTTCAGGAGTGGATGTATTGGAAAATGATAAATTAGGACGGCTGGCATTGACTATACAAGGCACTAAAGAACGTGATCGAATGGTACTAAAGATATGTAAGAATAACCAACTGCCTGTTGCTATTAGTATGGGAGGTGGTTATGCTCATAGAATCGCAGAAATTGTAGAAGCTCACGCTAATACTTTCCGAGTAGCCCAAGAGTTATACTTCTAGCACTTGACCTACTCAAATCTTCCATTCTTGTCTATTTCAGCTTAAAAGACTAGCTTTGGTATGTATTAAATAACGATCAAATAATAATATGAATACTCGACAAATGCTATTTATGCTAGTTGCCTGGTTTGCACCTTTACCTATTTCAGAGGGTTGCGGACCGATTTTAAACGACTTCAATGGCTATTCATTTGTCAGTACTGACGTCATGGCGGATGCAGCAGTGGTAGCTCCATTTTTGTTAGATTTTGACATGGGACGTATCTTTCAATATTTCGGCTCCGACACCTATCGAAAGGAAGAAGCAAACCTACTTGAGTGGCAGGAAAAAGTCTGCAACTTTGCTGATGTTAAGGATATTAGATACGTCATCTATGGTACAAGTCGAGAGGAAATTTTGATGCTGCGCGATGCACTTTACGACGAATCGGCAGTATTGCCAAGAACATTTAAAGACAACGATTTTGCAGATTATTTGATTGATTTGAAATGTGAAGAAACCCTCAATTATCTCGTGTACGCTAAGTCCTGTGAGCCACATGTTACTGCCAGCTATTCTGCTTGGCAAAGCCCCGAGCGCAACGTGCAGGCAATGGAAGATTTGATGCGCCAAGGAATGAGGGAGTTTAAGCGAACTAACTCTCATTACATTAAATTACGCTATGCCTATCAAATTATTCGGTTGGCACACTACAAAGGAGATTTTGAAGAAGTCCTGAAACTATATGACTTTCTAATGCCCAAAATTGATGAGCGCAACAGCTTGATTTACTACTGGTTACTCGGGCATAAAGCGGGTGCACTAGCTGGCTTAGAGCGCAATGTGGAAGCATCCTACTTATACACCGTCATCTTCAAAAACGCACCCGAGCGCAGACCCTCCGCCTATCGTAGTTTTTTGATACGATCAGATGAAGAATGGACAGCTTGCTATAATAAATGTCAAGATGATGATGAGCGAGCAGCCATGTTAGCCATCAGAGGAGTGAATGCGGGAAATCGAGTAGTTGAAGAAATGCAAAATATTTACGCCATCAATCCTAAAAGTGAGTTTTTGAATATGCTACTCATTCGAGCTGTTCGACAACTAGAACAAGACTTGCTAGGCTATCCAGTGGGAGAAGGCGTAAGGCGACACCAACGTATGGCGCACAAAATCCCTAAAGATGCAGAAGGGGAGTATGTGATTGCACTGCATGATTTCGTGCATGATGCCAGAGTCGCTGCCGAAGTCAAAAACCCCGAATTATGGCACATCATAGAAGGCTATTTAGAATTTTTAGCAGGCGATTATTACAAGGCACAACAAACACTAATAATAGCAGAGCAACAGGTAAAAAATGAAGCCTTAAAAGACCAACTCCACGCCATTACTACTGTACTAAAAGTAGCTTTATATGAGGACATAGATAGTGATATTGAAGATGAATTATACGCCATTTCAAGGGATAAAGAACTTTGGAAAGACTACCCTAGCTTCGAGCAGTTTTTCTACGATAAAGTAGCTCAACTGTATAAAGATGCAGGGCGACCAGGGCTTGCTTTTCGAGCGCATTATAGCATTAAAGATTTACGCTACAATCCAGATTTAGCAGCTATCAATGATCTACTAGAAACCATTGATAAAGGCTTATCTGCTACTCGATTTGAGGAAATACTAGGCAAAGATACGCTTGGAAGTGCAGCAAAATTGGAACTCTTGAACATCAAAGCAACCTACCTCATGTCTCAGCATCAGTACGGCTTGGCACTAAATGTTTGGAAACAAATGGACAGAGCAGAGTGGTCGCAGTTTGGAGAATTTAGCCCCTTCATTGAGCGTTTTAATGATTGTATCAATTGCGAAGAACAATTATTACTGATTGATACCTCCAGCGTTTTTAATAAGGGGGAAATCGTTGAAGTCATTTTAAAAACTGATGGTGAAGCCAGTCTAGGCTCTGAAAATGCGGCACGCCAATTTTATAATATCGGCTTAGGAATATATAATATGACCTATTTTGGTCATGAATGGCGAGTTACTGATTTTTACAGAAGTGGTGCTAGTTATAATGCTTGGAACTTAGACAACCCCAATGGCATTATAAACTATTTTTATTCTCCTTATGGCAACAAAGAAAATTTTGACGTCTCCAAAGCGCTGGAATATTTTGAGAAAGCAATAGCTGTCGCTCAGTCCAAAGGCGATCAAGAACTCGCTGCTCGTGCTACCTTCATGGCAGCAAAATGCGAGCAGAAGATGTTTTACACTAGCGGCTTACTCCAACCTAACTATACGAATCAAATCATATTGCCGCCTGATGAATACCTAAGCTATTTCAAGAAGCTCAAAGAAGAATATAATAACACCAAATTTTATAATGCCATCATCGAAGAATGTAAATATTTTGAGGCTTATGCAAGATAGCTGCAAACAAGAGAAGTCTGATGATCCAATATTTCCAAAGCCCTCAACTGATTAATACTAAATAGTTTAGAAATGACCAATATCTACTTATTTTATGTATGAACCAATATAATTTACTTCCTTTCTTTTCTACTGCCACAACTATCGAAGCGGGTTGTGATGAAGCAGGTCGTGGCTGTTTAGCAGGGGCAGTATTTGCGGCTTCGGTTATACTTCCTTCTAGCTTTAAGCATCCACTACTGAACGATTCAAAGCAACTTTCTGAAAAACAGCGAAACTTACTAAGACCCATCATTGAGCAAGAAGCCATTGCATGGGCGGTGGCGCAATGTTCCCCAAGAGAGATTGATGAAATCAACATACTTAATGCCTCCTTCTTGGCTATGCATCGAGCAATTGAGCAACTGCCCAAGCGACCGGAACTCTTGCTGATTGACGGCAACCGCTTTAAGCCTTACTTGGGCATTCCACACCATTGCATTGTAAAAGGGGATGGCAAATATCTTTCCATAGCTGCTGCTTCTGTCTTAGCCAAAACACACCGAGATGCCTACATGCTTGAGTTGCATGGACAATATCCAACTTACCAATGGGATCGCAACAAAGGCTATCCAACAAAAGTCCATCGTGCAACTATTGCGGAACTTGGTCTCACGCCGTATCATCGGAAAACCTTTAAGCACGCTCCTTAACTCTCTGCACGTCAATACTCCATTCCGCTGCATTCCTAGTAAAGCAATAGCAACATATAGAACACTCTTCGCTAGGCAAATAATATTCACTGAATAAAGAAACTCAGTTTTATCTATTGCTTACTTACGCTTACAAATATAAATAATTGTAAGATAGAAATACATTACCAATAATTCAGTTATATTTATGCTACAATAGCAGAGCGATCATGAAAGATGCACTGATTAAAGAACTTCGTGAATTAATTTCAACTGATAAGTTAGAAGAAGCCATCCAAAGATTGGTACAGTTTGGGGATGGACAGGCTAGCTTTGTACATTCAAACACTGTTTTCAGTATCGCAGGTCAGTTGGCTCGTATTGAAGATGATAATAGTAATAATGTCATTAGCTACGATGACTATATCATCAAACGCAATCAAATTCGATCTAGCTTGGTTGATCTGATGGATACTATTAAATCTGGCAAGGCTGTAAAAGCAGGTAGCATAAGCACTACAAAGAATGAAAACGAACGAGAACTAACGGACTCTATATTTTTAACTTTAATCATTGGACTCATGCTTATTGGGATTGGGTTGTTTGTTTATGCAGCACTGAATAAAGCAGCATTTGAAGAGCGATTATTTCAAGGAGGGCTTTCAGTGGCTAGTATGTCTAGCTCAATTTGGGCTTATCTAAGAATAAAGACGATCGAGTTAGCAAGCTAACACCATAAAGCACTCAACCTCAAACTAGTATAAGTAAGCTGAAAAATCAATCTCAATAAAGCTACATCCATTAACCAATAGTCTGGACAGTTTTGTGTCCAATATTTTGAAATAAATAAAAATGGCCG
>CAYWKD010000066.1:0-16569 GCA_964458705.1 uncultured Saprospiraceae bacterium
ATATTCCCTTATCTTTACTGATAAACGAATGGATGCCCATTCGAGGCACACACAAAGGCTAAAACGGCAATAGCCCCTATGCGGGGCTACTGCGTTTGCACCGACCGGTTAGTGGAAATTAAAAAGAGTTGAATTGTAATTTTCAAAAGCATATCTTAAAATTTCAAAAAACTTAGAAAGATGAATGATTTAACAATAAATAAGGTTGTTAGCTACTTTCGGGGATTGAACCTAAAAAAGAAAGTCGAGATGCTTAACGAATTAACTAATATATTGAATAAAGATATTGGTGAAGAACCAGCATTAGAGGAAAAAAATGAAATAAACGAGGAAGAAAAAAGTACCATAGTAGATGAATTATTTGGTATTTGGGCTGCTGAAAAAGGGTTGACAGAGAAAACAATAATTAACAGAACCATTTCAGATCGTGAGATTGATTTGAATTGAAATTAGCATAGAAGTTCTTCCCACATTTCTATATTTAAAATAAAAAAAATCTAAATGAGTAAAAAATACCTGATAGATACAGATATTCTGATAGAATTCTTCAAGGCTAAATACTCATTAGACAAGAAATTTAAAGCAGTAGGATTAAAGAATTGCTATGTTTCAGAAATCTCGATAGCCGAACTGATTTATGGAGCACTAAAAAGTACAAATATTGAGAAGCAAATGGGTAATGTAGAAAAAGTAAAAAAGCATTTCCACGTTATCCCAATTTCAAAAGTTATAGAAAAATATAGTAGAGAAAGATTGAGACTAGAGGAGTTAGGTACCCGACTTTCTGACTTTGATTTATTTATTGCAGTCACAGCGGTTGAAAATGAGATGATCTTAGTAACCTGGTAATGTGAAGCATCATCAAAGAGTACAAGATATCATAATTGAAAATTGGAGGAAAAAAGATTTTAACGAGTTCCTTTAAGGAAAAATTCCACTAACATCAGCTATACGATCAGCCTCCACTTGGGGCTTCGGCCGACCGCATGGTCAGGTCGTTAGCATCTCTTTCTTACGCTAAAGATGCCGCTCTGCATGATAAGAAGAACGAACTAAAGGGCCACTCTCCACAAAGTCAAAACCTTTTTCCAGCCCTACCTCCTCATACATAGCGAAGACGTCAGGATGAACAAATTCTTCAACAGCAAGGTGCATTTTAGTAGGTTGTAAGTATTGACCAATGGTCATTACATCGCAGCCATGCTCTAGCAGGTCATCCATTGTTCTGAATACTTCTTCCTGCGTCTCTCCTACTCCAACCATGATGCCAGATTTAGTACGCTTGCCATATTCTTTCGTTCGCTTGATCTGCTCCAGACTTCGCTTGTATTTAGCTTGTGGTCTCACTTTTCTGTATAGATGCTCAACGGTTTCCATATTATGAGAAACTACTTCTTGCCCTGCACTAATCATTCGCTCTAGCGCATCCCACGTTGCTTTCACATCTGGGATGAGCGTTTCAATAGTCGTAGATGGTGATAGTTCTTTGACTGCTCTGACTGTTTGATACCAAATTTCCGAACCTCTATCCTTGCGCTCATCTCTATTGACGGAAGTAATTACAGCGTGCTTAACTTCCATTAATTTGATCGCTTCCGCAACTCGGCGAGGCTCATCTTCATCATATTCTGGCGGACGCCCAGTCTTTACTGCACAAAAAGAGCAAGATCGTGTACAGGTATTTCCTAAAATCATAAAAGTTGCTGTACCTGCACCCCAGCATTCTCCCATGTTTGGACAGTTACCACTTTGACAAATAGTGTGCAAGTTATATTGATCGACTAGAGAGCGGACATGCTTGAACTTTTCCCCAATTGGAAGTTTTACGCGCAACCAGTCGGGTTTTCTTGTTCGCTTAGATTTTTTTTCTACTATTGGTAATTCAACCATAATTTACTTTTTGAAAGTTGCTATTTGCAAATTTTCAAATTAAACAAAGATACCAATATTGAGTTGAATAGATATTGAAAATATATGCTCAGAAGATTTAGGAACTTCAGGCAATTACGTTAAAGCCTAACAAAACATATATTTGTTATTCAAGTACTAAAAGGTTAAGTGATTATTATTCAAAAAATAAAATTATGTCAAATAAAATAGAGATGGCAACGCTAGGTGGCGGATGTTTTTGGTGTACGGAAGCTGTGTACAAAGATGTCGAAGGAGTAGAAAGTATCGAACCGGGCTACGCAGGTGGTACAGCGGAAACAGCGAACTACAAGGATGTTTGTTCAAAAATGACCGATCATGCTGAGGTGGTTCAGGTGAAGTTTAACCCTTCGATTATTTCTTTTGAGGAAATTCTGGAGATGTTTTGGACAGCTCACGATCCTACCACACTGAATAGGCAAGGCAATGATGTAGGTCCGCAATATCGTTCTGTCATTTTCTACCATTCTGACGAGCAACGATTGATGGCTGAAAAATCTATCACCGAAGTTGCGAATCAATTATATGACGATCCAATTGTAACAGAAATTGCTCCTTTTGAAGCATTTTATTCGGCAGAAGGTTATCATCACGATTACTATGCTAAAACAGGGCGTCGTAATCCATATTGCAGCATCGTCATTGCGCCTAAAGTAGCAAAATTCAGAAAGAAATTTGCTCATCGGCTGAAGCAAACGGAAGCATAAGAACACGCTGAAGTGTTAGCTCATTACACTGGCAAAGATCGGATATAGGTTATTTAGCTTATTTTTGTTTCTGGCAGTGTAATGGCAAGCAAAATACTGCAAAATACTGAAGCACAAGCAATTGTCTTCAAATCATCTTCTATCACGATAACAAAAGGAAAAATGTCCAACTCTACTAAAGCGTTTTATGCTGTTGCAGTCATTTGCCTGACTTGTATTGTTGTCTTGTTTGTTAACAAAAAAATGAGCGTGGCAGCGTTAGAACATACCCTAGCTGTCAAGTCACTACTTGCAACTACCAGCCTCAAAAAGCCTCTAATGCTAACCAGTCAGCATCAAGTCGCCCCCAGCAGAGCAGTGATTAAGAGAGAAGACGACTTTGTTTTCTGTCAGCAGGTTAGAAACAAAATACCTTATGGCATCCGCAATCAATTTAGTGCTAGTTCTGATGTGTGGGTTTGGGCAAGTATTTATGCGCCTAGAAAAGAAACGATTACGATACAATGGTTAGATCATAAAAATGAAATATTGCGCTCTACTTCTATCGATATTTCAGAGAATAGAACGCAGGGCTTCCGAGTATTTGATGCTAAATACATCCGCCAAAGGGGTATTTATAAAGTCTATATTTTCAATGCTGCTGGTGATTTAATCGGACGAAAGCAATTCACTGTTGAGTAAATCACAGTACTCACTAAATAGCTAAAAGTCGTAGATTTACTTGCAGGTGTAAATTATAGAACGTATTTTCACTAGCTAGAATCAAAATCGTCAACTATGCTATTAAAAATACACGAAGAAAACCCCAGTGCGAGAAAAATTGAGCAAGCCGCTGAGATACTTATGAACGGAGGCGTCATTATTTATCCAACCGATACAGTCTATGGAATTGGTTGTGATATAACCCATCAGGATGCTGTTGAACGAGTTTGTAGAATTAGGGGGTTAAATCCTGCAAAGGCGAATCTATCGTTCATCTGCCACGATATTAGTCAGATTTCTGAATATACTGCACCTATTGATAATGAAGTGTTTAAGCTCATGAAACACAATCTACCGGGTGCATTCACCTTTATTTTGAACTCTAACAATAGCGTACCAAAGTTATTTAAAAATAAGAAAAAAACAGTTGGCGTAAGAATACCTGACAATAAAATTATCCTTGCCCTTGTGGAAGCTATCGGACATCCCATCCTGACTACTTCCTTAAAGTCTGATGATGAAATATTGGAATATTTCACCGATCCAATTGATATTCATGATGACTTTGAGAAATTAGTAGATGCTGTGATTGATGGTGGAGTGGGTGGCAATATTCCTTCTACTGTCATAGACTGCACCGTAAGCCCACCGATGCTAATAAGAAATGGTGCTGGGACTTTAGCTTAACGTTGCTGATTCTGATGCTTAAAGTTTAACACTTCTAGTTTACAGCCAACTGAGGACTAGAAGTGTTGAACTTTAGACTAAAGAATTATTTCGCAATGCTATAACTCAAGCCAAGTACATAGTAAGTTTGAAGCGGATTATCGTTAAGTCCTGCTGATTTAGACTCTTGCTTATTGCTTCTCAGACCTAATTCAAATCCAACGCCGACTCCTTTATAAGCAGTAGAAAAACTATTGATCCAAGTCCAGCTAGAAAGTTCATTCGAGTCTTTATAACTCAAGAAAGCAGAGAGATTCGACTTCCAAGCAATGCTGCCAAAGCTCTGAGCATAGTCCCCTAAAACTTTTGCTCCTAGAGAAGATTCAAAGTTTACGTCATCTTCTGCAAATACGAAATTGTAATTCAATGGATGAATCACGACCACTAGACTAGAAAGCGGTGTCCAAGTTGCTCCAACCCCTAAATCCAAATAACCGGGATCATTAAGTTTACCATCTAGAATGGAAGTACGATATTCTCCTAGTCCTGAAACTGACCATTTTTCACTTAGTTTGTATCCTAATAGAGAGGTTATGTTAAAAGCATCTGCTGCCACCTGAAAGTCTTCATTATCTGCTTCGTTGTCCTTATTATCAAATCTTATCCAAGAGAGATTTAAGTTTCCACCATTTCGCCAAAAGTACTTTTCTTGCTGCATATTAGCGAATCCATTTAACGCAAAGCCTACGGTTGCTGCGTTTGTACTCGGTTGATCTTTCGATAGCCAGTCGCTAAAACCAGTGAAGTTCATACCGATTGTTCCTAAAGCCCCCACATTCCACCTTGGGTATGGCGTAATTTGATCCGTTAAGCTAGCTACTTCACCTTTTAAAGCATCAACCTGCCCTGTTAGCGTTTTCAACTGAGCCTCAAGTGTCGAGAGTTCTGCAGCCTTAACCTCCTTTTCTGCTATCAACTCCTCCACTGTTTGTCCTTTTACCATTTGAGCGAATAGTAACAATACACTAAAGATAAATGTAATTCTTACAGTCATTTTATATGATAGTTTTAGTTAATATTTGAATTTACAGATGTATTTATTCTGCAAAAAATTTATACTCTTCGACGCATTCTTCAAGTTTAGTCACATTGTTCATTGAGGTACTACTGCTTTATGGCGCTATACATTGCCTGCACATCCTCCAAGCTAAATGCTCCAATCAAGCCCGATTGAAAAATATATTTTTGATCGCCTTGAAGATGAACATACCTAAATCCATAATAAAGATTAGTAGAATCTATTTGTGTCTCATAGATAAATCCTTTTTCCTCTTCTTCAATGATTTTAGAAAAATTAGCAATGTCTTTTACACTAGCAATCTGCTCCGCTTTCAACTTGGCAAGATCAGAAGTTTCGGCAGGCTCATACGCAACAAGTAGATCAAATTGACTACCTGCTTTGATGGCTAATTCTTTCTGCCCCAAGAAGCCATCCGATTTTTTTATGCTTGGCGAATCCACTGGCACTTTAATAGAAATGGGAACACCATAGGGCAACAAATCAAAAGATTGCATATTGCTGCTATCGGATTGACAAGACCACACCGTAATTAAACTTACCGCTAAAAAACTCACTATTATATTCTTCATAATTATTGTTTCTGTTGCTACAAAGGTAAATTATACTGCTCAGACTTGTAGATTCAAAGTCTATCTTTGTAAAAATGAATCAAAATATGAAAGTTGGTATAACAGGTGGTATTGGAAGTGGAAAAACAACAGTCTGTAAAATTTTTGAGACGCTGGGTATTCCCATCTATTACTCAGATGATCGAGCAAAAGCACTTATGGTGGAAGATCTAAATTTAGTGCATCAAATTAAAGCATTATTGGGTAAAGACGCTTATTTTGAAAATGGCAGTCTCAATAGAACTTACATCGCCAATATCGTTTTCAATAATCCTAAAAAACTAGCTACGCTAAACGCACTTGTACATCCTGTTGTCATAGCTGATGCAGAAATATGGCACAAAGCACAAACTGCTCCTTATACGATTAAGGAAGCCGCCTTACTTTTTGAAAGTGGTAGCTTCAGAAGCCTAGATAAAACGATCACTGTTTATGCTCCAGAAGCCTTAAGGCTAAAACGTGTCATGAATCGTGATGAAATAGCCATCGACCAAGTACAAAGCAGAATGAATAAACAACTTTCAGAAATAGATAAAATTCATTTGGCAGATTTTGTCATCACCAATAATGAAAAAGCACTTCTGATCCCCCAAGTATTGAATATTCATCGTGCGATCATCTCGCCAAAATAGCTATGTTATTCAGTATTTTAGGATGCGCTTAACAGCAATCATTATATTTATTTATACTTTTTTTGACAACAAATAATTAAACAAATTTTAGTTGTTTCAATTGCTAAATGAATAGACATATTGAAATTTCAATAGTTTTTTTAGGAAAAAACTTGTTGTTTATTCTTTTTCTTCAATATCTTGTGAAACATTTAGAAAAAATGGGAGTAATTACAAAGAACTAATTAACTAAAATAATATTGATTGTCACTAACACAGCTATTTAATAAATAAGTTATATTCAATCTCAAATAAGAGGAAACAATGGCAGACAAACTAGACAGAATTGACTACAAGATCTTGAAAATTCTTCAAGAGAATAGTAAAATTACGAACCTTGATTTATCCAAGAAAATTGGGCTTTCTCCGGCTCCAACACTGGAGCGCGTGAAGAAATTAGAAAGCAATAATGTCATTAAAAGCTATCATGCACAAGTAAACCCACAGGCAATCAGTCTGAACGTTAAGACTTTTGTATTGGTTTCTTTAGCTTGGCAAAAAGAAAATGCCCTCAATAATTTCCTTGAGAAAATTGATGTAATTGAGGAGATTACGGAGTGCTATATCATTACTGGAGAAGCTGACTTCTTGATAAAAATTGTTTGTAAGGATATTCCAACTTATGAGCAATTATTATTCAAAACACTTTCTCAGATTGAGGAAATTGAGCGTTTGAAAACACTGATGACTTTATCAACCGTTAAAGATTCAAAAGTGCTTCCTTACAAATATGAGTAAAAAGCGATCTCTTCTTTGGGAGATCACTAAGGATAACTCTTCTATTTCTTCCTATTTATTCGGAACGATGCATACTTGGAATAATGACTCGTTCCGAATATCCTCTGCTCTGACCTTTTATCTTCAGTCTGTTGATGTTTATTTTGCAGAATACGACCTCTCACAATCGCCTTCTCATTATGCTATTAATCCTTTTCTACTGCCAAGTAATCTTACGCTAAAGGCATTCATCTCTAGCAAAAAGTATTCAAAAATTAGAAATATCCTACTCAAAACTTTTGAAGTGGATATAGACCATTTTCAGCAATTTTATCCCATCTTGATTATTAATCAGATTGCTCAACAAGTGCTTCAACAAGCAGCAGCATATTCACTGGACGAATACTTATGGCAGCAGGCAGCTAAACTACAACTAAATAGAAGAGGAGTGGAAACATTGGATGAGCAAATCCAAACTTTGCATGCCATCCCTTTAGATTTGCAATTCAAGCAATTGAAAGGAGTGAGTGAGAATGTAAAAAAGTATAGACAGCAGATGCTCCAAATAGCGGATATATATGCTCAACAAGACCTTCATAGACTTTATAAAATTACAAAAAAGCAATCAGGAGTATTAAGGAAGTTGCTCATTTACAATAGAAATACTATTATGGCAGAACGAATTGCGATTTCTGCTAGTCAGCAGCCTAGTTTTTTTGCGGTGGGTGCAGGTCATCTTGCTGGTCAAAAAGGCATCTTACATCTTCTAAAAGGAAAGAATTTCTACATCAAGCCTATTGATTTATTCAAATAACTTCTTTTCAACAGTCATTTTAACAGTCCTAAGCACTACCTTTGTGCCTTGCAAGTAAAAGAAGCACCTCTAGCAAAGTATGATGTTCAAAAGATTTTTAACACTATTTCTATTTGTTAGTCCTTTTTTAGCATCAGCCCAAGAAAGCTACACTATCAGTGGATATGTCAAGGATGCTGCATCGGGTGAAACACTAATTGGTGCAAACATCTTCGTAAAGCAAAACCAAGCTCTCGGAACTTCCTCCAATAATTATGGCTATTATTCTATTCGCTTAAAAGCAGGCACTCACGAAATCGTTTATTCTTATTTAGGATATGAAGATCAGATAGCCAAAATAGATGTTAAGAGTAGCCAAAAGATAGATATTGAATTAAATCAGAGTGGAACAATAATTGACTCAACTATAGTTGTAACCGCCGAAGAGGCAGATCGAAATATCTCACGAACCGAAATGGGCGTGATTCAGCTCCCGATGAGCGATGTGAAACAGCTTCCTGCTTTTCTAGGTGAGGTCGATTTATTGAAAACACTGCAACTATTGCCGGGCGTAACTTCTGTAACAGAAGGCAACACAGGCTTTTTTGTAAGAGGTGGCGGACAAGATCAAAACTTAGTGCTGCTAGATGAAGCCGTCGTTTACAATTCTGGGCACGTCTTGGGATTCTTTTCCATTTTTAACTCCGATGCAATCAAAAATACGAGCATCATCAAAGGAGGGATGCCCGCTAATTATGGTGGCAGATTATCATCTGTATTGGATATTCGCATAAAAGAGGGAAATAACAAAAAAGCAAGCATAGAAGGGGGAGTGGGTTTAGTAGCTTCGAGGCTAACCGTACAAGCCCCATTGATAAAAGAAAAAAGTTCATTTATCGTTTCAGGCAGAAGAACTTATGCCTATGACTTAGCAAGACCTTTTTTGAAAGGCTCAGATTTTGAAGGGACGAACTATTACTTTTATGATTTGAATGCAAAAATCAACCATACTTTCTCGAAAAAAGATCGCATATATCTAAGTGGCTATTTTGGTCAAGATGAGCTAGGTTTTCAATCGAGGTTTAGGGATGCCAATGTGGGAGTGAATTATGGAAATTTAACGGGGACTTTGCGTTGGAATCATCTGTTCAATGATCGCTTGTTTATGAATACTTCTATCATTTACAACAAGTACGATTATGCTTTTAATGCACAAGAGTTTGGAATAAACGCTAACATAAATTCAGGAGTGGAGGACTGGAATGCAAAAATTGATTTTGATTATTTGCTCACTCCCCATGATTTAAAATTTGGCATCAATATTATTAGTCACCATCTCACCCCGAATATCACCAACTTTGAAGATGCTGACTCTTCTGTACCCATTTTTGGTCGTTCTGGTGATCGGTATGCTAATGAGTATGCTGCTTATATCTTGGATAGAATTCGAGTAAATTCAGTTTTAAGCCTAAATATCGGATTGCGAACATCAGCTTACAACTTTTTAGGTCCTTATCAATCAAAAATTACGGGAGAAAACTTTAGCCGAAATGAATCCGTAGCCACTTATTTTAGTATCGAACCGAGAATAATTGCCAAACTGAGTCTTTCAAGAACAGCATCTTTAAAATCTAGTTTTACAAGCTCCACTCAGTATCTTCACATGGTAAGCAATTCGGCCAGCTCTCTACCGCTAGAAATTTGGGTACCAAGCACTGATTTAGTGAAACCACAGCGAGGATGGCAAGGAGCTATTGGTTATTTTAAAAACTTCAATGATAATGCTTTTGAATTCTCTGTGGAGACCTATTACAAGAAAATGAGACATCAGATTGATTATGCAGAAAATTATGTTACTGATCCTACACAAGATTTGGAAGAGCAATTTGTATTTGGAAGTGGCAGAGCCTACGGAATTGAGTTTTTTTTAAGGAAGAGGACAGGCAAACTCAATGGCTGGTTGAGCTATACATTATCAAGAACAGAACGAATATTTGAAGACATCAACAAAGGCAGCCCCTATCCAGCCATTCAAGATCGCCCACACGATTTATCGGTAGCATTGAGCTACGCCATTAATCCAAAGTGGCAAATTAGTGGTGCATTTGTTTACACTTCTGGCATTACTTTCACCCCCGTTGAGAGCATCTACCTACTAGAGCAAAGTGTGAACTATCAATTTGGGCAAAGAAATAGTGGAAGAATAGACGCTTATCATCGCTTCGATCTTTCTGCAAGACTAACACCTAAACCGTTCACTAACAATAGACTAAAATCAAGTTGGATATTTTCCGTTTACAATATTTACGATCGTCGTAATCTACTTTTTTACTATTATGCTCCTCAACAGGATAAGGAAACCAGTACAGTCAGCGTTAATGCAAAGAAAGTTTCTTTCTTCCCTATTATTCCTTCTGTAACTTGGAACTTTAAATGGCAAAGCAAGTCCGATCAATGAGAGTAATTGTCCTGTTATCCTTTTGCTTAACCTTCTTTTGCGCTTGCGAAGAAAACTTTGAACCCCCCACCACTTTCAAAGAGCAGATTGTAGTAGAAGGATATGTCGAGGCTTACTATCCAGTTGATGACAGTGCTTTTGATGAATTGAAAAGACCTGCTTTCGTAATTTTAACAAAAACAGTACCTTTTAACGCTTCTTTTAGCCAAACTGATTTTGAGAATTTGTTTGTACACAGTGCAGTAGTAGCGATGTCCGAAAACGACAATCAGTATCAGCTGACGGAAATTTGCTTGAATGATTTAAACGAACAACAGCGTGCCATTGCCATACAGTCATTAGGGCTCGATCAAACCGACTTAGCTCTGTTTGGATTTGACTTTCAGACTACCAACTTTTGTGCTTATGTGGATAATTTTGAAAGAAGCTACCAATCAGGAGCTACTTATGAACTCACCATCAAAGTCAATAATAAGACACTAACTGCTAGCACAACTATTCCTTTTCATAATCCTATTGATGCTATTCAATTTAGTTTACCACCTGGAGACTCTGCTTTTTTTAGTAGTGGAAGCCTCAGACAAATGCAAATTTCACTCGATGATCGATTTCCTGAGGCTAATTATTATCGTTATTTCACGAAGCAAAATAATCATCCCACGCAAAAAGGAAATGCTGCACTGTCTGGATTTAAGTCCATTCTGGAAGATAAATATTTTAGCGATCCCGAAGCAAGTATTAGTTTATTAAAAGGTGAGCCTAGAGACTCTACTTTTAATACAGGCGGCAATAACTTCGGCAATTACAATTTTAATGATGAATATCTTATAAAATGGTGCAACATTGATCGAGATCATTTCGATTTTTGGAATGTTACCGAAGCCAATGCGCTTAATCAAGGTTTGTTTTCTACTTACGCCCAACCTCCTAGTAACATTGAGGGCGGTATTGGAATTTGGGGCGGTGCATCTGTTTCATTTTATAGAGACATTGTACCTCAATAATGTGCTATTGTCAAAAATCTAAGCCCAATGCTATAAACCATCTCGGTTCTTGCACTTCTCTAGTTTCTATGCCCCAGCCTCGATCCACTCGTATGAAGTAACCGAACAACACTGCTCGAACACCAAAACCGTAACCCGCTACAACAGGGTCTCTGAAAAAGTTTACTTTCACTTCTACTGGTCCGTTTCTAAAAGAACTCGTATTTAGCGGACTTTCTTCTGTAAATGGATTCGCGCCTGTCCAAGCTGTACCAACATCAAAAAATCCGATTAACTGAATATTTTGAAGAAATGTTCGATCAGGTCGAGTGAAATACTTGAAAAATGGAACTCTCAACTCATTATTAATCAATACATAAGAACTACCATTTCTGATATTAAGAGGGAAACCTCTAAGATTATTGATGTCCGTTCTGTATGCGAAATTACCTTCTGTGGGTTGAGGAATATTCTCGTTGAAACTTGGTAGTAACCAGTTATCTACTCCACCTATGCGATAAAGGATACGCTCCGCACCAAAAGTAGTTGCTCCCGCTACCCGCACGGCAAATATGGAACGCCTATCCAAGCGTTGAAAATGCCTAAAATCAAATCCAATCTGTGTCATAAAACCATCATTGAAAGTAAGATCAGAATCGGTTAGATTGAACCTTTTGATGATTTCTCCATATATCTTGTATTGTGTACCATTTTTGATATTCAACGAAACATTCAATGTGTTATCAAAAACATATTCAAGTCTCAATCCTACTCGTTGCTCGTTCAAAACAGGCGAATTAATAACAACGCTATCGGTCGCTAATGGAGTATTCACATCTACTCTGACGGTCGTTCGAGCGCGAAAACTTCTGTAAATATCCAGAGGGTAGCGCAGCGTATATTGCCCTAGTATAATTTGCGATTCATCCTTTCGCTGACCAAATCCCGGAGGGCTATCTGTATTAAAACGAAGATTTCTACGGTAAAAAGCATAGCGTTTATCTAATCGTTTTTTGCGATCATCTACTATTAAAAACCATTCTGTACCATTAAAAGAAGTAGGTATTCTCACTCCACCTTCAATTACATAATCTTCAAATAAATCTTTAAAATTAGCGCTAGACAAAATGCCCGGCGGTGGATAGCCAAAATCTTCTGGAATACCCAAAAAACTATTTAATCCATCAAACAATTGACTATTATCTACTTCGACTTTGGTTTCATTCGTCCTAAACTTAATGCGATAAGGAGTAATCCGTCCAGGTTTAAAATCATGAACTCTGGAGTCCACCACATTAGCTTGTTCGTTTGCAAGCTTTTCCTCAAAAGGTTCAAAAGATGGAATATCTACCTCAACTATTTCCTCTATGACTTCTTGAGCAGTAGTATCTATTTGTGGTACGCTTGCCGTATCTTCAGAAACATCAAATTCTGACTGGAAAAAGTATTCTTCTTCTCGTGTTTCTTCTTCTTGACTATAGGGTGTTTGAAAGATGTAATCTGTATTTTCTTCTTTTGTAGTGTCTCGCAGTGTAGGCTTTGGAGGTAGTTTTGGTGTAACTGTATCTAGTGTTTTAATTGCCAGTATTTTATTCTGACGCGCCACTGCCGTTCTATGCAAAGTAAAATTGAGTCTTGAAATACTTCTTTCGGCCGTTAAAGTATCAATATAAATATTGTAAGTGTTGCCTTCTTTCACCAATTCCACTAACTGATTTCGACGAACTGCCATGGATTGTTCCAATATACTTTGTCCATAATTCGAGGCAAAGTGATTGATGGCTCTCTGCTTAATTACGGGTCTTAGATAGGTCGTATCAATAGAAGTGGAATCCAGATTCTCTAGAGTAGAATCAGAGTGCATTACAATTTCATCTCCATCAGTCAATTCAATAATTCGTTCATAAAAAGCAATATAATCTTCCAAATAACCTATTTGACGATTATAAATACCGTTTTCATCTGTCAAATAGGCAAAGTGGCTAGTATCTATACCAATCGGACTATGTTCATTTGCAAAAGGAGTATTTGTAATACGCACCAATTCTTTGCTACGCTCCTGTAGGTCGTAATAGAAAAGATCAAACTGCTGAATGGGCGGCAGGGAATCCATTTTGACTTGAGTGATAAGGGTATCAGGACGATTAGAAGCCCAGATAATTCCTCGTCTATTTCCAATTTTTACCACTTTTGCTCCCAAATCGTCATAGTAATCTTGAGTGATTGGCTGCGGCATTCTAGCATTGATGAAATAAAGAAATATATCAGAAAAACCTCTGCGAGCAGCCGAAAAAACAAGCGTCTGCAAATCAACATAGTCCATACTGTAAACCCTTTGCAAATTAGGGCTTAGATCATCTTCCGTCATTTTCTTTAGGTTGACATCATATCGTGCCAAAACGGGCTGATCTTGCTTTTCATATAAAATAGCTAACTCAAGGCTACTCGGACTCCACGCTAGTAGTGGATAGTTGTAATCCGTTGCTTGAAACACATTGCGAAAGCCTTTTTTAAAAATAATCTCAGTCTTTTCAGTAGCAAAATGATGAAGCTGCACTTTTATTTTTCCCTTTTCATTGGTTACAAAAGCAAAGTGCTGACCGCTTGGACTCATTTTGACCTGTGAAATAGGGATGTTGCGTTTATTCTTAAACTCAAATTTCTGCCCTTGCGGTTGCTGCACAGACCGTATCTCACCTTTGTAGCGTTCTGTAAAATAAGCCTCCCAATTTTGTAACGTTTTTTCAAAACTATTGCCCAACACATAGATAAAGCCACTCTCTATGCTGCGATTGATACGAGTGATGTAAAGCAAGTTTGACACGTTGGATTTACCGTATTTCAAACTAACAAAGTACCAAAGTGAGTGCCCTGCTAACTTAGGGTCTTCCTCTGCAAATTGCTCAAAACCCTTAAAATCTTCATCTAAAATGATACTTCGGAGTTGATTGTCCATTTCAGTTGTCCATTCTACTCCAGCGTACGAAACTAAGCCTTGTTTAAACCAATCTGGTAAATTAAGCATGACGGCATTCTGCACTATTTCCTGTAAATTAGAACCAATCAGCATCGCTGTCAAATAAACCTCAGCAATACCCTGCCGAATTTGGCGTCGCAAATGATTATGATCACCATTAAAATAGACAAATATCTTATTATCCACCACTTTTGTACGCCCATCTATACTCCCAAAGGCTTCTTCTACACCTATATTACTCTGCTTTAAGTCTGTTAGATCACTATAAACAATGATCTCTATTTTATTATTCATACGATGTTCTAGCAAATTTTGAATTTCCTCAAAATCATACTCTGCTAGTACTGCCGCCGCCTGTCCGATATATCGCCCTTCACCATACCAATAAGTTGTAAAATTATCACTATTGTATTCTGACCACTCTTCAAAGTCTTGATGAAATTGCACTCTATTTTTGCCAAACTCTACTTCACTTACACCTTGTGTGTAAGCAAGATTCAAGCAAAGCAACAAACACAGAACAGAAAAGCTATATTTTGTGGACATGGATAAGTTGTTATATTCACAATAGGAATACTTAGGATCGTAGAAATAAAGAAGGATATTTCACCGACTTTTATTTTACAAATCAATTAGTATGTACAATATAACTTATTTTCAGCAAAAAGGATTGAAAAAACTCCAAATTGTTTGTCGGATTGTAAGCTAAAAGGCTAAATTTATACTTGCATAATTTTATGTCTTATTCACCAATATTAAAATTTAAGTTTGATGAAACAATTTTCAATTTGGGTACTAACACTCGTAGTAGGAATGACTATAAGTGCTTGTAACACAACAAAAAAAGTAGCTACTTCAACAACAGAAGAAAAAGCAACAATGACTGAAACAGCAGAAAAATCTATGGCTGAAGCAAAAGGCACTATGAGTATGGTTGGCGCTTGGGACTTGACCATATCTGATACTCCCGCTGGTGATGTTGAAGCAAGTATGATGGTAGAGGAAACAAATGGAGCTTACAAAGCCTACATGGGAACAACAGATGGGAAAGTAGAAGTAGATGATCTTAAAGTAGAAGGCAATAAAATGTCTGGTTCGTTCTACAACTCGGAATATGGTATAGACGTGGACTTTAATATTTCTTTAGATGAAACTGGTAAAAAGTTATCTGGTTATTTGATGGATCAGTTTAAAGTAACAGGAAAGCGCAAGACGATGTAGTGCTTTTAACTAACGGCAGTTTACGCAGAAGCTAGTAGTGTTATAAGCCTAATTGGTTTGCAGCACTACTAACTAATAATCAAGTCAATCATTCTTCTAAAAGATGTGTGCTTCTTGCAGTAACTTCATGTACACACGACTGCCTTCTTTATTGATGTGCTGAAAATCTCCAAAATAAGCAGAATTTGATAGTGCAGTGGAGTAATCGTGTACGGGTAAATTTGTTGCAGCAGTAACAGCAGCGATAAAACCATCCATGCCCTCCATTCTTTCTCTGAAAGGCGGAAAGTAGGGACTAACGAGTAGTTCAATGCGAATATTATTTTGTTGAGCCAATTCAACAATTTCTTTCAATGACTCTAAGTGATAAGCGTCTATGCGATAGTCGTATCCGCCAATGCTTATTTTGTCTATCATAGAAGGCGTAATTGTTCTATCCACAATCCAGTTTTCATCACTAGATTTGCCCTTGTAGAATAAAGCACGTTGAAAAACCTCGCTATTATAACGATACAAATGACTAAGGCGAGTAGCTCGATAATTTGTTGGATTAGCAGACTTTATTAGACTATCTAGCCTTTGAGAGTAGGACATATAGCTTGTAAAACCAGCAATCAACTGCTCGTTTGATCTGTCACACATGGTTACATCTATCAATATCACATCAGGCTTTTCGTAGCGATCTAAATAATCCTTTAGCAGAACTTGCCCCAATTCGATAGGCATGCCGTTGTAGCTGAGATTAAATGTACTCTTTTGAGTTAGTTCTTCAATATGAGGTTGATAGAAACTCAGTCCTCTTGAATTGCCAAGTAGCAAAATATCAGCTTGAGCCTTATCACTATAAAGTCTAGAGTACCGAAAACCACTCTCCTTTATCGTACTTTGTAGTAGCCTTCCTCCTAAGCGATCTCCTAGAAAAGTAATAATTAAAAATAAAATTACCCACCCTATCCTAAGCGCAGCTTTGTTGTTCAAAAGAAATTAAGTATTTTTCACATTAGTTAACTATTAATTATCCTTTACGAAACAATCCTTTAAATGTTTAAAATTTAT
>CAYWKD010000067.1:0-16390 GCA_964458705.1 uncultured Saprospiraceae bacterium
CAATTTCATTACCTACTGATAAACACAACCAACTAATTTTGGTGCGTTTGCCCTAGACTTTGTACCCTTTGAATAGTGAATAGTGCGAATATCAGTACATGTACGAATATTTTGTATTCTAGGCTATCCACTACTTGTGAGTTGTTTTAGTTTGTAGTAATACAATAAAACTACATCTATCGTACTAAATATCCAAATCATCTAAAGGGATTCGTTACTTGGTCAGAGCCTTTGGGGGTGAATAAGTGGACAAGATCGTTTGTTGATCTACACCATTTTCTATTAATGGGATGATGATACCACTAAATACTTAAACCTGTCCACTTACTAAAAAAGCCTGAAAGACTTGGTGTCTTTCAGGCTTAGCTCAATGGAATTTGACGAGTGGTCTTATTCCTGCTTCAATGTTGAAGGACAAACAAATGCTGTTGTTGGAATAGTCGATGCTGCAATATCATCAAACTTGCCATGCACATTCATCAAGTTGTCATAGCCTCTTGACTTCAATATAGACGCTGCCACCGTTGAACGGTAGCCACTTCTACAATGTGTAAAATATTGATTATCACGGCTTATTTCACTCATGTGTTCGTTGATAAAGTCTAGTGGAAAATTTTGCGAACCTTCAATATGCTCTCCTTCCCATTCGCTAGGCTTACGCACATCCAAGATGTTGATATCAGCCTTATCGGCATATGTAGCTGCAAATGTATCCACATTAATAGTAGTGATTTTATCTACTTCCATGCCTGCTGCTTCCCAAGCCTTCATGCCTCCTTGCAAATAACCAATAGCATTGTCGTAGCCCACTCTTGCTAAACGTTTTACAGTTTCTTCTTCACGTCCCTCTGGTGCAACAATTAACATTGGCTGCATTAAATCTGGAATCAAAGCACCGACCCACGGTGCAAAACTTCCATCTAAACCAATAAAAATGGAGTTGGGAATAAAGCTATTGACAAATGCTGCTTTGTCGCGTACATCCAATATGAGGGCATCCGTTTCGTTGGCTATGACTTCAAATTCTCTAGGAGAAAGTGCGCGTGCACCGCGTTCCATAACTATATCAATACTCTCTGAGCCTGATTTATTGATTTTCGCATTCTTTGCAAAATATTGTGGTGGCGGCTCTAGTCCGTCTGTTACCTCTTTGATGAATTCCTCTCTTGTCATGTTTGCACGAAGCGCATAGTTTGTTTTTTTCTGATTGCCCAGCGTGTCCCAAGTGTCAGAACTCATATTTTTACCGCAAGCCGAACCTGCGCCATGAGCTGGATATACAATCACATGATCTGGTAAGGTCATAATTTTTGTTCTCAAACTGTCATACAACCAACCCGCTAAGTCTTCCTTGGTTACTGATCCTTTCTTCTGTGCTAAGTCTGGACGACCAACGTCTCCAATAAACAAGGTATCACCGCTAAAGATAGCGTATTCCTTATCATTTTCATCTAGCAATAAGTAAGTTGTACTTTCAGGCGTATGACCGGGTGTATGTAGCACTTTGAAAGTCAATTTTCCTAATTTGAACGTTTCACCATCTTTAGATTCGTGCTTTTCAAAAGTAGTCGTCGCCTCAGGACCGTAAATGATCGTCGCTCCTGTTTTCTTAGCTAAGTCCAAATGTCCCGATACAAAATCTGCGTGAAAGTGCGTCTCAAAAATATACTTGATAGTAGCACCATTAGCTTCTGCTTTTTTGATATAAGGCTCTGTTTCACGAAGCGGGTCAATAATAGCCGCCTCTCCTTCTGACTCAATGTAGTAAGCTCCTTGAGCTAAACATCCAGTATATATCTGCTCGATTGTCATATTGAAATAATTATTTATATTAAGTAATTTACTAAGTTTGCGTAAGATTAAGAATTTTATTGCCGATTTTTATTCTCTGAGATACATGAACATTCATTCATATATTCAGCCATTTTTTAACGCTTCTCTTTCTGATTAGTTGAATAAGGGAATAATCATTAGCAAATTTCCTTTTTCTCCTTATTATACTGCAAAGAACCTGTATTTAGTCTAAATTGTCAGTGATAACTTTCACACAGTCTAAATTTTGAAGTTTCACAAAGAAGATATGTCATTCTTTTGACCTATCTCTTATACCTTTACAATTGTAAAAAGCTTAAAAAGATGAAGCATATAGCTGATTTACTGGGTAGAATTTTCTTAGGATTTATTTTCATTTATGAAGCATACGATTCTATTTTTTATTATCAAGCCACCAAATCTACTATGACAACTTATGGATTAACTTGGAATCAAGACGTCTTGCTCACTGGCGCAATAGGCTTACTCATCTTAGGAGGCACCTTACTTTTAATCGGATATAGAGTTCAGCTAGGTACGCTTTTGTTATTGATGTATTGGATGCCAATGACTTTTATTGCTCATTCATTTTGGAATGATCCAGCAGATTGCAAGGTGATCTATGATTGTTATGAATATAGCGAAACGTTGAGGCGCATGGAATCTATTTCATTTATGAAAAACCTTGCTATCACAGGTGGACTACTTATGGTGTTTGCAAACGGCACAGGAAAATATAGCATTAAGCGCATTTTTGCAACAGCTAAAGTGCCAGGGGTCTGAGCTATTACGTGGCAAGTTGAGTAGTTACTCATTTGAATTTTACGACTCCCTTGCTCGCCTGACTAGACGCTATTTTATCAAAACTGTTCAAAAATTAACACCTATCTCTCAACTACTAATATAATTATTCGTGTTAACGTTCAAGATAACAAACACAAACACCTACATTTCGATGCGACACTTGAACTTAATTTTATGGATAAATTTATGTGCTACCATAACCTTAGCGCAAATCAATTACACTGCAAATGATACCGTTCCAGCTTATAACAATCCATTTGGTTATGGCACAAATGTCGGGTACTACCCCAACTGGACGGCTCTCCAACTAGGAGATGTAGCAATGGGGAATGAAGCAGAAGGGGTGGAAGGGCTTGGTATCACAAGTATGCGACCTGCTCTGTTTGAGCATTTTCAAGAATACTGGGGCTATGATTTTAGAGTCCCAACTTTTGAGCACTACCAACGTCTAGGAGCGTTCGATAACGTAGTTTTTGTCGGCTACCCTAGCGAGGCTCATAGAGATACCGCCTTCTACTGCCCAGACAAGCGATCTGAACTTTTTGCCAACATGTACACGCCTATATGGGATGATGGCACAGATGGTACGCCTTATAATGACGAAAACTATTATGCTGCCTACTTATATAAAACTGTTAGCTTGTATAAAGATTACGTCCGATTTTGGGAAATTTGGAATGAACCCGATTTTTCTTTTACGCCTAATTCAACTGCCCAAGCAGAATATCCCGATAGTTGGTGGCAGGTGCCACCTGATCCTTGCGATTTTGACATTCACGTACCTGTTTTTCATTATATCCGCTTATTAAGAATTAGCTACGAAATTATAAAAACTGTTGATCCTACCGCCTATGTCGCCATTGGAGGTATTGGGTATCCTAGTTTTCTAGATGCAGTACTGAGATATACGGATCATCCCGAAAATGGAATAATAACTGATAGCTTTCCACTGACGGGTGGTGCTTATTTCGATGTATTGAGTTTTCATACTTATCCACATATTGATAATAGCCTTCGCCAATGGAGCAATAAAATTTGGGGCTTTATTAATCAACGCCATACGGACGCAGCAGTAGAAGGTACGATACAACTCAAAAGTAGAATGGAGACTGTTCTTTTTAAATATGGCTATAATGGAGTCGTTTATCCAGAAAAAGAATGGATTATAACAGAATGTAATGTACCTAGAATACCGATTAATCGGGGTTTTGGCTCGAACGAAGTCCAAAGAAATTTTATTATCAAAGCACTAGTAGAATCGCAAAAAAATAATATCCAGCAATTCCATATTTTTACATTAGGGGATAAAATAGAGGAACAAGCAGCAGAAAAAGTGTATGACGAGTATAATGTAATGGGCTTAATGACAAATATGATTGATACCAAGCCTTTTGAGGCTTTGCCCAACGATGTAGGCATAGCTTATAAAACAACATCTGATTTATTGTTTGGAAAGCGATATAATGACGATGCTTCTAGGGCGTTGAAACTACCCGAAGGTATAAAAGGGGGCATATTTTCGGACACTACGGGCAATAATGTTTATGTGCTCTGGGCGAGGACGCAAAGCGACAATTCCGAAGAGGCGCTTCAGATTATCAACTTATTTGAAATGACTGGCATCAAGCAGTTGGAGAAAAAGGAGTGGAACTATTCAACTACTCAACAGTCTAAATTGGTGGATGCTCGCTATTTGGCACTTACTGGTGCTCCTGCTTTTTTTACAGATGCCAATAAAGGAGGACAGCCCACTATAAATACAGCTCCGAGCAAAGCAAAACTGCAAGCATATCCCAATCCCGCTTCTGGCAACTTCAATATTGTATTCAAATTAGAGAAAGATGGCAAAATAGATTTGATGCTAATTGATCCGCTTGGTCGGATCGTCAAAGTATTTATGGATAGCAAGTTTTTTGAAGCAAATGAATATGTCTGGAAGACAAGCACTGAGGATGTTCCACAGGGATTATACTACTTGAAGTACTGCAAAAATAATGACACCACAACCATTCCTATTTTAGTAGTTCGCTCTTATTAAATATGTCTACTAAAATAGAATAAGATTAACAGTAGAATTGTTTTAATATATTTTTTCAAACGTTACTACTAAGCATTATTTTTACATTGTAATTATAAAACTGCTAGTTGAACAACTTTAAACGTATCTTACATATTACAAAATACTCAACTCCAATTTATGAAAAATAGCTATTCATTATCAAAAATGAGTACTCTTGTTATATTTCCTGCTCCATTGTAAAGCTCAATTTTATCACAATCTTTTGTTTGCTTGACATAGCGACTACTCTGAGACATAAACCCTGTCCCCCAGTAGAACACTTCCATTCTTTTCACTCCATTGCAATAATACAAAGCCTTCACTTCATTAGCTTGAAGCGGAGTAATCGTATAATCTGCTGGAACGCTTAACTGATAGGCTTTTAAGGCTGATCTATTTTGCGTAGCTAATAGTAGTTCCTCATTGCCATTTGCAACTGTAACAAGACCAATGCCCGCATTGGGAACATAAAAATGACTTTCTTCTAAAGCGACCGCTTTGAAGTTGAAGCGACCTTGATTGATAAGCACCAATCCATTCAAAGCATCAGCCCGTCCCTGCTGTACTTCTACTCCTAGATCATTACCAATCAATACCAAATCAGAAAGATGGTCTCCATTTACATCAGTTGCTTTAATACCATAAATAGGAGCAAACTGGGCTTCAATAGGTAGGTCATGCACTACAAATTCTCCATTCCCTCTATTTTCTAATATAGCAGATTTCATATAGTTGGCTTCTAGGATTAACGCACCTTCCATCTCCTCCTCAGAAAACATCTCAGGCACAGTTGCTTCGCCATAATCCGCATAAGTATTATACTTTTTGCGAATGCCTACGTATTGATTAATCAAATCAGCTCTTGGATGGTACAAGTATTCATTTTTGTTGCCTAATGAATCCTGCCAATAGCAAGAGATCAGGGGATCAACCATACCATTATCATCCAAATCCTTTCCATATACACGAATGGGTTCTTCTTCTGTGCAGCGGTAGTAAAGATTTTCTCCAAAGTTGCCAGCGATATAATCTAAGTCCCCATCATTATCTAAATCTACAGCAGCTAGACTATTCCACCAGCCCCGTTTTTTCAGGTGTTCTGAGTTATCTAGCCTTTTGAATTGCTTTCCATTGTTTTCAAATATTTGTATTGGCTGCCACTTACTCGCAATAATCAGATCAGGCAGGAAGTCATTATTAAAATCCGTCCATAGCGCATCACTCACGATCCCAACCTTTGACAGTTCTGAAATAACTGCTGCACTAACGTCTGTAAATTTAACTTCCCCGTTTTCACTGTCATTCCTTAGCAAATAACTATTATCCGCTAAGGGATAGCTGAACGGTTGAATACTGCCACCAACAAATAAATCCAAATCGCCATCGCCGTCGTAATCGGCGGCTTTAACACAAGAAGTATTAGCGTATAACTGCGGTAATGCGGCTTCTGCAACTGAAAATGTCCCCGCTCCATCGTTGAGCCACAACACATCTTGATAAAGTGTATCCCCCGCCAGAAACTGTGCGCTTCCTCTTGCTAAATAAAGATCGTTATCCCCGTCATTGTCTGCATCAAAGAGTAACACCCCCGTATCTTCTTCCCCTTTCTCATGAACCGAAAAATCCTTCGACTCAAAGGAGAAATCATTTTGCTGAATAAAAAATTGTGCTGGTTTTATACGATTTCCGCCAATAAAGACATCTTCCAACTGATCGCCATTGATATCTGCTACGGCGATAGCAGGACCGTATTGGGAGAATTTGTGTGGTAGTGTTCGCTGAAAGTTAAAATCGGCAAAGTCGATCTCTTTATGTTCATATTTTAGCTTATTGACCAACTGAAAAAGAGCCTGCTGTCGAGGCAAAAACACATCGGGTTCGGCTGCTTCAGCGTGATTAATGGACAATACTTGATTAGTAGCAATTTCCGTGAGAACGGTTTGCTTACCATCTGGCCAATTAATTATCACACTATCCACCACTTCCTGATTCCCCAGTCCAAAATGAAGCGTATTTTCTGATTTGGAAAGATACCCTCTACCAGAAATCAGATAATTAGTTTGCTGCTCGCCATTGGCAATAATGGTCGCCTTGGCACCAAAAGCATCAGGATTTTTTTCAGCACCATTTAGCTGAATCCGCAAAAAATGATGACTATCTAGCTCTGAAGTCAGTGGATTGCTAGTATTTTCAAAGACAAAAGCAGGATCATCTATGTTGTTGGTTATCAAGTCTAAGTCGCCATCCCGATCCAAATCAGCATAGACCGCTCCGTTAGAAAAGGAAGGATAATCTAAGCCCCATTCCTTGCTCTTGTTTTGAAAAGTCAAATCTCCCTGATTTTGGAAAATAAAATTAGGAACTCGAATAGCAGGAATGAGCGGTAGCAGATATTCTGTCGAAACAACATTGCCCGCAGATGCTCGAAAGTCAGAAAAATCACGATCTATAATATTTTTAGGGAAGCCATTAGCAACAAAAAGGTCTTTCCAGCCATCGTTGTCATAATCGGCAAATAAACTCGACCAACTCCAATCTGTTTCTTGTATTTGGGCGTACATCCCAATCTCACTGTAAATAGGAAGATTCGTTTCAGGATGATTACCAACATTAATTTGCAAGGTATTTCTAGGATATTGATAAGTGTAACCAAATTGCTCGGTGCGCTGTTGGTTTTGGTAGCTGCTCGGTCCTTGAAACAATTTCTTTTGTTTGTTGTAATAGGGTTGCATCTCGGAAGTAAAGAAATCGGCAGCACCATCGTTGTTAATATCTCCTAGATCGCTTCCCATAGCGGACAGCGAAAAATGCTTAAATAGCTTGTCTGCTTCATTACTAAAAGTTCCATCTTGCTGATTAATGAAGATGAGATCATCACTTTGATAGTCGTTTGCCACATAAATATCTTGCCAGCCATCTTCATTGAAATCACAGATTAGAGTGCTATGGCTATAACCGTCAAATACAATGCCTGCTTCTATTGACACATCCGTAAAAACAGGATGACCAAGTGAATCATTCCAGTTATTCTGAAACAAATTATCTCGATTGAGGGCTGTACTATCTGCTGTCAATTCTACAAACTGATTAGGATATTCGCGATCAATCCAATTCACTCCCACAAACAAGTCCAAGTCGCCATCATTGTCGTAGTCAAAAAACTGAGCATGAGAAGAATGACTTGCATCATCTATGCCATAGGTGGCTGCCATCTCTTTAAAAATGGGTATGTTTGCTTTGTTATTGCCTTGATTGATATACAGTAGGTTGCTTCGATGTTCGGGATTTTCGCTCAATGTATTGCAGATGTAAATATCTAGTTTACCATCCAAATTGATGTCCAAAATATTAATGCCAGAAGACCATTGTTGTGAAAATTTTTTCTGAGTATTTGCCTTTTTACTTACTTCTTCAAATTTCAACTTTCCTTTGTTTAAGTACAAGGCGTTCTCAACTTGATTGCCTGTAAAAAATAAGTCCTCTAGTCCATCCCCATTCAAATCACCTACGCCTACCCCACCCCCATTATAGACAAATTCTTTGACAAGAATATTGAAAGAGTCGCTTTCCGTAATAGTATTGGTGAAGGTAATACCAGTTTCAGTTGGCGTTAGCAACTCAAATTGCGTAGGTTTTCTTTCCGTGCAGGCTAAAACAGAAAGAAATAACAATACAAATACGTAATTAAGTACTTTCATTTTTTTTATAATAATCATTTAGGCTTTTTAAATTCTTCTAAGCTAGACTGATCGTAATAGTTACCTATTTTATAAAAAAGCCCATAAAAAAACAAGGAAGGGCTATCAATGTTGATAGCCCTTCCTCTATAAAAAACTAGATTACTAAAAACGATTAATAACCAGGATTTTGTGTCAATACCTCTGATTGAAGATCAATTTGACCTTGAGGAATTGGCAAATATTCATTTTTACCTACTGTGTAAGAAGCACCACCAAACATTGATACTAAAAACTGAGCTTCATGTCTCAAATAACTATCTAAATAAGACTTAATGTCAAAGCCAGTATTTTGAGACCAACGAACAAAATCAAAGAAGGCATGACCTTCACCTGAAAGCTCTAATTTGCGCTCCATGCGAACAGCCGCTCTTGCTACTCCTTGATCTGTCCAAGGTGCATCGTAAGTACTAATTACATAATTGGCTGCTGGCTTGCCATCTTTTTGCACCCAAGTGTCCGCATTAGCTGCTCTTGAACGCACCATATTGACATATTCGCGTGCTTTTTCTAAGTTACCTAATTCTACTTCGCATTCTGCAGCCATCAACAATACATCCGCAAAACGGATAATAGTATAGTTCATTATTGCATAACCACGCGTCCAAGAGCTACCATCGGTGAAGCTATTTTCTTGTGACTTGTAGTAAATATACTTCTTAGGAGAATAAGGACCTGCGTAAACTTGGCTACGAATCCATGCTTTACCTGGGTGGTCGATCCAATCCAAGTAAGGAATGCCACGACGACCAATTGAGTGATCTAAACGTGGATCAACTGATCCTTCGTCTGGAGTGAAAGCATCACTTGTTTCTATATTGTAATCATCCTTCAAGGCATTAGCTGGATCGTTGTAAGAGCCATCTAACAAAGGAAGCCCGTCCGCTGTGCGAAAAGCATTCGCCAAAGAGAAGCTAGGCTGGAAGAACCCACAACAGTTACCTGGACCGTCAGAACCCGTGTTGTACGGATAGTTCAAATCGTCAAAATAGTTTGCGTTGTTTACACTACCTGAATTATTAGCAGATTGTACGGCAAAAATTGCCTCGGCATGGTTGTCATTCTCTGCATTGTAAATTTGAGAATAGCTATCAATCAATTGGTATTTATCACCGCCAGAAGTAACTCCATTGGCAATTACCTGATCGAACATATTTTTTGCATCACTGTACTTTCCCTGATACAAGTAAGCCTTTCCTAGTAATGCTGCTGCTGCCCACTTATTTACACGACCAATTTGAGTCTGCGTTTCTGGCAAGTTCTCAAAGGCATACTGCAAATCTGCTTCGATCTTACCCCATACATCTGGTGTGTTTGGAACTGCTGGAATCTCAGCAGCTGGAACGGTTTCGTCGAAATAAGGAATGCTGTTGAAGTGCTTCTTTAAGTCGAAGTAGTAATGCCCTCTCAACATACGAGCCTCACCAGAAATTCTTGCGGCATCAGAAGCCGACACATCTGTCGCTTGAGCCAAAATATTCAAAACAGAATTACAGCGATTGACTCCCTCATAGCGCCCCCTCCAGAGGTTATTGATATCCCCATTAGTTGGGTTAATTTCATAACGCTGTATTGGGTTAATGGTAGAATAATCACCAGGGTCTGTACCCTTATTCGCCTCTCCTCCCATGATAGAACCTGTTACCCAATGGTTCGGTCCTTCAAAACGGTTGCCGAACTCTCCATTTAAAGAAGCATAAGCTCCAATCAATACACCTTCTACACCTGCTTTATTAGCTAATGTAGATTCAGAAAGCGAACCCGTTGGTTCGACGTTCAAGAAGTCTTCCTCACATGCTATGGTTAGCATAGCAACCGCAATGACAACTAGTGGAATTTTTCTAAATTTATTAAATACTCTCATTTTTTCTAAGTTTTAAAATTAATTACCGATATGCTTTACGCTTCAAAAATATAGTATTGAATAGAGAAAGCAAAATCTTTAATAAAAGTTGATTAATATTTGACAATTCAAAGTAGTAGAATTGTCCTATTGATTACAAATAATGGAATAGGTGTCCGAAATTTTAAAAATTTCGGACATCTGACAGCTTCACTATAGTTTAAAAACCTGCTGCCAACGTAACAATAAAACCTCTAGTTACAGGGTAGTTACCTACATCAACACCGAAGTTTGTATCTACGTTGCTCGCTACCTGAGGATCAAGTCCTTCATATTCTGTCAATGTAAACAAGTTATTGGCAGCGACCATTAATCTAAGATTAGACATACCAACTCTAGACAATAAGGCATCATTAAAGTTGTAAGATAATGATACTTGCTGTAGTCTAAAGTAAGAACTATTCTCTACATACCAAGAGTTTTCAACACCGCTTGTACTGAGGTTAGACTCACTTTCCCAAATTGGAGCTTTTGCACTATTACCCAATTCTGGTGTCCAAGATTCTTTCGCTCTTACACCTTTTCCAGCTCCTTCAAATGTACCGTGGAAGTCTGTAAACCACTTAGACATATTGAATGCTTGTGTACCTGTTACCCAGTTACCTAACACGCCTAGTCTAAAGTTTTTGTACGATAAATTGATGGTCAATCCACCAGCATAATCTGGCACTGGACTGCCCAAGAATGTTCTATCCTCTGGCGTAATTACGCCATCACCATCTATGTCTTCATATTTGAAGCGACCGACACCAGCACCTTCCTGATCGGGAGAATTATTTACGTCTGCTTCGCTCTCAAAATAGCCAAGTACGTTATACCCAAAGAAAGTAGAAAGCGACTGACCTGGTGCATTTCTGATTGGATTGATACCACGATAGCCAAATCCTCCAAAGAAGTCAACACCTGGTGCTAAGAAAACAATTTCATTGTTCAAGAAAGAATTATTTAAGATCAACTCATAGCTCCAGTCATTGCCAAATTTACCTCGATTAACCAACTGAATATCAATACCTTCATTAAGCATCTCACCAATATTTACAGAGGGTGCTGCTGCGCGGTTACCCGTTACGCCCGGCAGTGGAATTTGGTATAACAAATCTTCTGTTTCCTTTCTCCAAATTTCAGTATTGATCTCTAGTTTGTTATTAAACATAGATAAATCAAAGCCAATATTAGTCGTAACCGTCGTTTCCCATTTTGCATCTGGATTACCAATACGCGTAGCTGCGAAGCCTTCATCTACCCCACTATTTTGTCCCTGAATTGGATAGAAAGAGAAGCCACGACCGGAAGCAAACAAGGAAAACTGATTAGCAGGATTGACGTTGTTGGAATTCCCCATTTCACCATAACCTACTCTCAATTTCAAATCATCAATTGCATTCACATTTTCCATAAACTTCTCGCTCGTTACACGCCAAGCAGCAGAAACTGCTGGAAAGACACCGTATCGGTTGTTTTCACCAAATCGAGAAGACCCATCTCTACGCAACACTCCCGTCAAGTAGTATTTTTCGTTAAAGTTATAATCCAACTTACCAAATACAGAGGAGAAGTTCACGCCATTAAATAAGTCACTATTTACTACTGGATTCTGCACAGTAGAAAGATTCACAAAATTCAAATCCGTAGAAAATGGATTCTGCCCACTACCTGAGATATTTCTACCCGATCCAGTATTTAATGACTCAACGCCTGCTAGTGCTGTAATGCCATGCGCACCCAACTGGAGTTTATAAGAAGCTGTGTTGGTGAATACCCAACTAAATGCATAACCACTGCCTTCACCAAAGCTATTACTAGCTTCCGGCTCTGAATCTCCTAGATAGCGATAATTATAGTCCACAAAATTATATGTATTGTACTGTCCACCAATACTAGAACGTAGCGTTAAATTATCAATAGGATCAAACTCTAAATAGATGTTACCAAAGGCATTGCCATTATAAGAAAAGTCATCGCCTCCGTTCCGCTCCAAACGACGGACAGGGTTACGAGGGTTGTTAAACCCAGCTGCCTTAGTACTAGCATAGCTTCCAAATTCGTCAAATACAGGTATGACAGTAGGCATACGATAAGCAGAAAGAATTTCTGACTCATCATCACCACCACCTAAACCACCGAATCCGGCTGTTGTCTGAGAGCGATAAGTAAACTGAAGGTTCTCACCAATTCTGAAGCGCTTTCCTAAATCAAATTCAGAGTTGGCACGGAAAGAGTAACGAGTAAAGTCATTATTGATTAAGATACCTTCTTGCTCCTGCAATGACAAACCAAAGTAGTAGCTGCTAGTTTCTGAGCCACCACTAAAGCCTAAATTATGGCGCTGCAATTGACCAACTCTTGTAATTTCATCGTACCAATTTGTACCGTCTAGGTTAGGACGAATCAAGAACACATTTTCAGGATCAGCCTCGTAAGCAGCTTGAATAGCCGCTAAATCAACAGCCCCTCTCACACCATTTGCACCGTTGGCGTGCAAGTAATCCGGCAGAGTTGCCTGAGCTTGATTACCGTATTGAGGGTGTGTATATTGTGGCTCTGTACCAGTTGCCGCTGCATTGTTGCGGTAAGCAATGTGTGTCCAATCTGCCTGCTCTTGTGGAGATAGCATTTCGGGCGCACCGTTCACGTTTGGATCAGTAACACCATACATACCATTGTAGGTAATTTTCATTTTTCTAGCTTGCCGACTGCCGTGCTTTGTTGTAATAACGATCACCCCATTCGCTGCTCTAGCTCCATAGATAGAGGCTGCGGCTGCATCCTTTAATACCGTAGTGGTTGCAATTTCATCTGGCGAGATAAAATCAGTAGAACCTACCGGCACCCCATCCACTACATAAAGCGGTTCATTACCACCAAATGCTCCAAAACCACGCACGCGAATCTGGCTCTGCGTACCCGGCTGACCGTTGGTAATGACCGTAACGCCCGCCACACGACCTTGTAACTGCTGCTCCACGTTTCCAGAAGGAATAGCTTGCAACTCTTCTGCCTTAATGATGGAGACCGCACCCGTGGTTTGTCGTTTGGATTCTACAGCATACCCTGTTACGACCACCTCATCAATCAACACCCCCTCACTTAGCGTGATGGAATAGTTGGCTTCGTTTGTGAGTGCAATTTCTTGAGTGTTATAGCCAGTATAACTAACAATTAAGGTGTTGCCTTCCGATGGCACTTCCACTGAAAAAGAGCCGTCTATATCCGTTACCGTACCAGTAGAAGTACCTCTTACGAATACACTTGCTCCAATTAACGGCTCGCCTTCTTCACTTTCAACCACACCTGTAACAGTGCGTTGTGCGAGCAAACTACTACAAAATAATAGCCCCAAAACAAGTGCGAAACTTATCTTGGTAAGTCTGCTAGATAGACTTTTTTGTACTGCAATTCTCATAAGAACTTAAGTTTAATTTAAAATTAGAAATCGTTTGCGATAAATAACTTGGATATTTAGCCGGAAAGTTTGTTTGTTCAAAGTTGATCTAGTTGTCTAAGTTTTAATTGTTTCCCAAAAATCATAATCACACCACAAGTTTAGCACTTTTTATGGTTTAATTCACATTTTAGGAATAAAATTTTACTTGTTGGTTTGTTTTGCAAATGTATGCTCAATAAAGCATACTACGAATTTACTTTCTTTAAATGAAAATCCAAAGAAAGTTGAAAAATTTTATGTTTTTCCTTCCTGGCAATAACCATTTGAGTATTGCTCATTCCTATTCTACCATTTTTTGATCGCGTAACTACTTCCTAAGTTTGACAAACTCCGCAAGCCCAGTTCTAAGACAACAATAAAATATATTCAGAAATAAATCATTTATATATTTTTAAATATAAAATATCTATATATCTTGGCATCAAAGTTTGAATGTAGTGCTAAAATGGTTTCCTTTCTAGCTCACACTCTAAAAATAAAAACAGTCTATTGACTTTCGATTACTCAACGCTACACTATGCGTTGATACACCTAATTTTATTGCGATCAAGTAGTGCTGATTGCTTATTATTAACTTTATTAACAATTTAAAAGTCTGCACCTTATGAGACAAGTTTTTACATTAATTTTTGTTTGTACGGTGGTTCTCAGTGCCTTCGGTCAAGCAACTACTAATCAACTTTTTCAAATTGACACAAAAGGCATCAATCAGCAAATTAACTTAAATAAGAGTAAGGAGATTTCGCTAGTACTGCCTTTGCCTAATGGAGCGTACCACCAGTTTCGCGCAACGCCAAACCAAGTCTTATCGCCTAGTTTGCAAGCGCAGTACCCCGATTTACACTCTTTTAATTTGAGGAGTGAAACGCACCCAAACATAACGGGGAAGTTAACCTTTGGGGCAAATACAGTGTATGCTATCTTGGAAACGCCCAATGGCATGGTAACAATTACGCCTTCCGTCCAAGAAAAAACTTTGTATAAGTCCTACTACGGCAACAATGATCCCGAATTGGAGGAAGAAGAAAAGAACTACCCTGTTGAATGTGGGCAACACAGCGAAGCACCAGACAACGAAAAGAAAGGTCCGGGTTCGGTGAATCTTCAAAAAAGCGGGGGTGGTTTTACTAGAGGTGCAACCATACGAACCTACCGGGTAGCCATCGTTGGTACAGGTGAATTTTTTGCCGCTAATGGCGCAAGTCAAATGGCTGCTATGACCGTTATCACCAACACCATCAATGGCTGGAACATTATTTATAAAAAAGACTTAGCCGTTGAATTTACGCTTGTATTGACCCAGATATATGAAAATGCAGCTACAGATCCATTTCAGCCAGATACACAGATGGGCGCACTCTCACGTACTAATCAAGCACAAAATGCTTTAAATGCTAATTTTAATATCGATGATTACGATCTTGGGCATGTTTTTCATAAAACTACTAACAACGATGGCTGGTCAGGTGGAGGCGTTGCACAATTGCGTTGTGTTTGTACAGCAAGTAAAGGCAGAGCTTGGAGTGGCTCTTTTAACAATACAAGCAATGGCTGGATAAGGCTCTCTGCGCACGAAGCAGGGCATCAATTTGGAGCCAATCACACTTTTAATGGTACTGGATCATCCTGCACCAACAATATTGCAGAAAATAATTCCTATGAAATCGGGAGTGGAACAACAATCATGTCCTATCAAGGGATTTGTCAAGCAGATAACAATATACCAAGCAGCGGAGTAGCAGACAACTACTTTCATGCAGCTAGTATTAGTGAAATGGTAGCTTATATCAGCACTGGAAATGGTATGAATTGCGGTACGAATGCAGGTGCGAATAGTGTCCCCGTCATTAATACTGACCCTTGCACCGCTGGCACAATAACGATTCCTAAAAATACTCCATTTGAACTTACTGGCAGTGCTACCGATGCTGATAATGATGCCTTAACTTATTGTTGGGAACAATTCAATGAAGACGATGAAGTAAATATGCCAAACTCCACCGCTACACAAGGAAAGATAGGGGCGGCGGCAGGTGAAGATGAAGGTGCACCCTTATTCAGAAGTTATCCACCAACCAGTACACCTGTACGTACCTTTCCAATTATAGACAACATTATTAATGGTGTTGCTTCCGATTTTGAAGTATTACCAACCGTGGCACGCACCATGAAATTTGCTCTAACCGTGCGCGATGGCAAAGGTGGCATAGTTTGTGCCAATAGAGATGTTACCGTTAGTGCAAATGGTCCTTTCACCGTTACTGCACCAGTTATGAACGCTTCTTTAGCCGCTGATGGAATCACGGACCACACCATTACTTGGTCGAAAGGGGGCTTTACAGGCTGCACTAAGGTCAACATCAAATTATCTATTGACGGCGGTAAAACCTATCCAATTACTTTGGCAGCTGATGTACCTTACGGTGCTGCAAACGATCCACAATCCACTACGCTAAAACTTCCTAATACGCTTGTGGGTACAATGGAGGCACGCATAAAGGTAGAGTGTGCCGATAATAATTGTGCTACTTTTTTTAATATCAGTCCACAATTTACCATTACTTCCCCCTGCATGGCAGGCGAAAGCAATGTTTTCCCAACAACAGCTCAAACCTTCAATAGTGGTTCTG
>CAYWKD010000068.1:0-16043 GCA_964458705.1 uncultured Saprospiraceae bacterium
GGCGCTAATGGTTCCGCTCAAGAGGTTGTGGTTTTCAAAAGGTGTCGCAACCACTTCTTTCCGTCAAGGCTTATCAGTTTACCCTTAACACTTTCGATCAGCACCTCTGCATCCACCTCCAAGCTAATGCTAAGTTGATCAGGATCAATCATTTGCAAAACACGATTGAAGGTGTCATGCGATGGAATTCCATTGGGTAATTCCAATATCCCACTTAACCATTCAAGGCGTTGCTCTGCAAACTCGGCCATGTCTTCAAAGCCTTCTCCATTTGACAACAGAGTGCAAAATGAAATGAATAATATATCTTTGAGCCGATGTAGACAACGACCCTGTACGCGGGGATCATCTACTTGAGTAAACAAATTGTCAATGGTGTCTTGCATCTTTTTGCTCGACAATATCTCATTTTATTTCGTAACATTATTTTGGTGCGTTTGCCCTAATGCTTTCTTGGGAAAAGGTTAGTTTTATCACCTAAATAATAAATTCGTACCTACTGAGCTTGAATATCTTTGGGAGTTAATATTTTTACTGGAATCGAAAAATACGCTTTACAATCATCTAAATACGAGCTAGCCAACACTAAAAAATCTTATATTCGCACTAACAACATATTTTAACAATAAAACACACAAATCATGCCTAACACTATCACCCTTTCGACTGATATGAACACGTTATATCTAATTGACGATGAGCGTGCTATTCCATTCGACTTGACTAATGGAAAAGGAGCTTTAATCGGGACATTAGCAGGTCAAGTAACCGTCATTACAGCTAACTCAGGTGGCAAGATGCCCGAAAGCATTAAAATGACAGAAGAGCGCAAATCTATTCCTATAAAAGGAAATCAGTGGACCATCACTTACAATGGCGATGCAGAACTGATGCATGTGGTTGGAGTTGTGGATATTGATGGCTGGCGACAAGAAGGAAAAGAACCCGCTTGTAAGACAGTTCTTTTTGATTTGAGAGATAAGATTTTAAGTATTAGAAAAGTGGGAAACAGCTTAGATTTAGTGAGTATGAAACAAAAAACTAAGATTTGATCTCTGAATCAAGATTTCCGAAGTTTTCAAAACTTCGGAAGTCTTAGTCCTATTTAATCCTGTGTAAATCATCTTTTAGTGGCACTAACTGCCGCTGCAACAGGTATTTTATTCAATCGGCTATCAATCCACCAAATCGTCATTTCGTCTATTCCTCCTAATGGTATTCTACCTTGAATTTCATGCCTCATCTGGTCAATATACAATTTTATTGCTTGCAACTGTTGAGTTACCTCATAAGAAGGAACATCCATTAATTTTTTGATTTTATTTAGAAAAGCAAGATAGTAATCTAAATATTGATCTTGCTCCTTATTGAAGTATCTTGCAGCACTTCTCAGCGTATTTTCAAAAGCATCTACCTCTTCTAATTCGTAGTAGGCAATACATTTTAGAAACTGAATACCTCTATTAATTTCTGGACGAGTAGATTTATTTTTGTTTTTTAGCAATCGACTGCACCAAACAATACAGGCTTCAAAATGCTCTGCAATGAAAAGTAAAATTGAAGTATTCATTAGCAGAACTTTTTCTGTACTTGGGTTGAGCGAAAACCGACCTAAACCTTCTTCAACTTGATTGGCGACTTGAGTGACATCTTGAACAATGCCAAAGTTGATAAGATAGACTAATTTGAACTGAAAAAGTCGCTGAAAAAGTATTTTTTGATGATGTGTATTTAGAGGTTGCTCATTTTCTAATCGATCAATTAATGATTCAAAATCATCGAATTTCTCCTGCCTAAAACAGGCCGCCAAGTAATTGGAAACATCAATAATATAATTGTAAAAATCCTCTTCTTTTCTGTAACTGTTCTCATCCCACCAATTCATTACCTTATCATAGTAGAAAATGGCGTTATCAAAATCATCTTTCATTTTGAAATGAACACCTGCAGATTGGTAGAAACGACATGCTGCAAGAGCAGATGAAAATTTTTTACCTTTGATAAATTGCTCATCATCTACCAATTGTTTTTTATTCAGCATTGCGTTTGAAAAAATCTTGTCGTACAAGTTCAGCATATCGAATTCTTCTTCAATTGAAGTCAAATAAGTGGACTGCTCTACTGCTAAATCCCTTAGTATTTCCTTTTTCAAATTCTTCTTGATCGTCCTTTCTAATCCACGCTTTTGCTTGTTGATTTCCAAAAGTGAAATATCATCTTTTAACTCTTTTGCCATCTTTTTTGCTTCCTTCAATCGTTCATCGCAGAGGTCGTATAGTTCTCGCTCATAAAGATACTTGGCATCTAGGAGTTTTTCTTTAATTTGAGCAGCACGAGATTTCTGGCTATGATAGTCTCGCATAGAACGTAAAATGGCTTCATAAAGGTAAGACTTATCCACTGCAAGGTATTTGTAATCTCTCTTGAGTTTTGTATCGTCGTACGCATCCATCTTACCGATAAGTCGAAAAAGGGCTAAGTAACGAGCATTTTTCTTACCTGCCTTTTGAGCATCTAAGGTAAAGTACCGCTTCTCTGACTTAGACATGGAATGAATGAGCCGAAAAAGATCATTTTTGTGCTTCATGGTATTACATAAGTGAGAAGTATAAATAGATACTGAGTTAGTACTGAGTAATTGATTGCACTAGTAACGCTTTTGCGATGCAAGTAAGTTTTTATCAATTCATGGCATTAGAATCACTATTTCTATATCCAATTATGCTTTGAAATATCAAGCTAAAAAACATAACGAGTAGGCAACCAATTAGATTGAGCCACAGATAAGCAACTTGGATATAACCAATTCTGCTCAAAATAAAAATAAGAATGACTAATAGTTCCGCAATAATAGCTGCAATAAAGACTGCTTGGCCACCTATTTTCTTTAAGAAGAATGCCACTACAAAAATCCCTAAAATAGTGCCATAAAATACAGAACCTACAATATTTACAGCTTCAATAAGATTGTCAAAAAGAGAAGCAGAAGTAGCAAATATAAGTGCGATTATTCCCCATAAAATAGTCAGCGTCTTAGAGGCATTCAAGTAGTGGTTGTCACTGCGATGTTTAGCAAATGAACGACGATATAAGTCAACAACGGTAGTGGTAGCTAGAGCATTTAATTCTGAAGAAGTAGAAGACATTGCAGCAGAAAAAATGACCGCTAGCAGTAGTCCCACTAAGCCTTTGGGTAAATACTTTGTAACGACTGTGATAAATACATAATCATCGTCATTCACTTCCGCCTTTTCATCCGTTTGTAAGATTAAGTCTTTGACTTTATCTCTTATCTCTTTGTCTTGGTCAATTAGGTCTTGAACCGCAAGTTGCTGATTGTTTATAGCATTTTCATCTTTACTTTCTACTGCTTCAATCAAAGCTCGAATGGTAGTTTGCTTTTCTTCAAAGACGGTATTCTGCATTACTTGAAGCTCATTCAATTCAGCTTGATACTGCGAATTTTCTAGTTTTTGTAGGTTAGCCTGATTGAAGTGAATAGGTGGATTGGTAAATTGAAAGAATACAAACACTAACACTCCTACAAAAAGCACCAAAAACTGCATGGGTACTTTTATGATACCATTGAAAAGTAAACCCAAACGACTCTCTGATAATGACTTACCAGAAAGGTAACGCTGTACTTGTGATTGGTCTGTTCCAAAATAAGATAGAAATAAAAAAACGCCACCTAGCATTCCTGTCCAAAATGTGTAGCGATTGGAAAGATCAAAATCAAAGTTTACAACCTCTAGTTTTCCCATTTTTCCAGCTATTCCAATAGCATCGCCAAAAGAAATATCTTGAGGTAATTGAAAAACTAAAATGACGGCTGCTGTAAACATTCCTGAGAGAATGACAATCATCTGCTGTTTTTGGGTAACACTTACCGCTTTTGTACCACCTATCATAGTGTAGATGATAACAACGGCTCCCGTTAGTAGAATGGTGGTATTCAAGTCCCAGCCAAAAATATTAGAAATAATAATGGAAGGAGCATAAATGGTGATACCTGCTGCCATGCCTCTTTGAACTAGAAAGAGCAAGGCAGTGAGTGTGCGTGTTTTTAAGTCAAACCGACCTTCTAAGTATTCGTAGGCGGTGTAAACATTGAGTTTATAATAAATTGGTAACACAAAAATACATAGTAGCACCATTGCTACAGGCATTCCAAAATAGAATTGAGCAAAACCCATACCCGAACCGTAGGCCTGCCCAGGCGTGGAAAGAAAGGTAATTGCACTCGCCTGAGTAGCCATAATAGAAAGTCCGATCGTCCACCAAGGTAAGTCTTTATCTCCCAATAAATAGCTTTGAGCACTACTGACGTTTCTCGTTTTCATTATTCCATAAATGACAATACTTGATAGCACTGCCAACATTACAATCCAATCAATCGTACTCATCGTAGTTGGTATATTTTGTCGTTTCTAAAATAATAAACTCTGATCTGCGCTTGGTAGTCTTTTTATTTAAACCATTTTGTGAAGATATAGAACAGTGCAATAATGAGAGCATGTATAATTAAAACAAAAATGTATAATCGTTTCCAAGTTCCCAGTATTGGTGGTTGGTCTTTGTCTGGAAGTGATTGTTCGTTAGGCATAATATGCTATTTTAGTGCTAATGTAGAAAATATTACACTTTTTAGGCTTACTTTATGTTGAAAGAGTGGAAGAATAAAAGCCATGCTAAGAATACTATTTTAAACTGTCCTTAGCATTCTTGCGCTTAAAAATAGATTGAAATAACTCCTTGAAAGAGCCAAACTCTTTTCTGTAGCTAAGTCCTGTGCCTACTTTTGTATCATTGCCTTCTACAATACTGGGCTCAAAGATGCTGTAAGCGCGCAGTCTGAGCGTACGTTCTTTATTTAAATAGGCTTCTACAACAATGTCGCCTCCAAGTGCAGTTCGATTAGTGCTGCTGGTAGCAGCAGAAGTTCTATTACCACCAATGATGAGCGTTACCTTATCATCAAACAAACTTGTTTTTTGACGAATGCCAATCTCTTCGCCATAGATAAAAAAGTTTTCCTGCGTGAAATCTACTTCATTTTTGTAACGATTGTAAGCAATATCGAAATCAATACTAGAGATAACATTCGAGTCATCAAAAACTTCATCAAAGAAATCAGTTACAATAATAGAAAGCTGATTGGCTAGCAACTCACTTACTGTGTTGATGGTAATATCACTGCCATTTTGTCCACTCAACGAAAAATCAGAAGGTATAAACTGCCCTAATACGATGAGTCCAAATACTTGTTTATTGAGTTCATTTTGGTCTTGTTCTAATGTGCGGAGTTTATTATCCACATAAGTTTTTAGATCGCCCTGTAAGCGTGGAAAGCCCAAGCCAAAGCTGATGGAAGGTTCAAATAACTCACCTTCTAGGTACATGGTTAGATCAACACTGGTGGGCTGGCTAGCTCTGTTTCTAGAATCACTAGATGCAAATTCTAAATACTCTGGAATTAAATTGGCTACTGCTGTATTCAAATCTTTATATTGAGCAGCAATATTTATCGTGGCGTTGAAAGGGTCACCACGCCATTGAATTTTACCTCCCTGTTCTACAATGAAGGGCTTATTGACAAGGTTGAATAAAGTGAATAAATATTCACCACTTTGAATATAGTAGTTTCCGTACATACTCATCTCCCCTAATCGGTTAAGATTAATCTGTAAGTCTCCATTCCCTTGACCTCGTAAAATATCACCTGCTTGTTCATCAAACAGAAGCTCTACTGCTGCTTCATCTGTCATAGTCAGATTCATAACAAGATTTACCCCCTTTACGTCAGGAGTAGCTTGCTCTACGCTATCCTTTTGTTCTTGTTCTTCATTTAGAAATCTTATGAAGTTCACTTCGGTGTCATTCGCAGTGTTAGAGACAGGGATGGTGATGTTAGTGCCTTTGATAGTAGTGGCTCTTATGAAGATATCTGTTTGAGAGAAAGGCCCTTGAAAGATAATTTCTCCTGCTCCTATGCCTCGCCCGTAGAAAACTGCATTTTCCTTTTTCGTGGTGTTTAGTGCTAAAAATTGGTTGGAAGAGACCTCTAGATCTACGCCTAAATTTTTTAAGTGACTGTGTGTTAAACCTCCTCTTTTTATCTCAGCAGTATTCCCCAATTCATCAGTAATAATTGTACCTCTAGCGTCTATTCTTCGATTACTGACAAAGGCGGTATCGTGATCTACAAAATATCTAGTATTCAAAAAATCAATAGTAGCAGCTACATTATCCACGGCTATGTATCCACTGACATCAGGCTTTTTAATATCACCTTTTAAAGACAGATCAGTACTAAATGTGCCTTCAAAATTAGAAGCTCCTGCTAAGAAATATTCAAGAATTTTAATCGGATAGTCATTAGATGTTATTGAAAGATCAAAATAATTAGGCTGGCGAACAGACGTATTGGCACTTGATCGCTTACTTTGGTAATTAGGCGGATTGTAGTAGCCTATCGCATTTACATACTGCTCATCCTGAGCTATGTTTAGATAGGTGCTAATGGAACTATTAAGATTTTCCATGAAGGCTTTCATTTGCAACTTACCCCAGTTATCTTTATTAATCAAAAGAGCATCTGATACTATAAATGCGGAGAGATCATTGACTTTGAAAATGTTTTTTGCTGTAGCCGTCAGATCATATTTACCATCAAAATCTAGGATGGGATAATTCAATAAGGAATTGAGGTAGTTGATATCAAACTGTTCTAAATTTAGTATCAAGCCCTTCTCTTCATAGTCTCGAATGCGAATTATTCTTCCGTTTTGATCATCAAGTTCAAAGCTATTGAACACGATACTGCTGTCCCCAAAGACAATAGAGTTGCTTGGACTTAAGTCCCAATTCGTACCGAGTATATTTAGATTAGTGGTATCTAATATCATTTGGAAATAAGCACTATCGTAAGGTTGAAGTCTGCCTTCAATATTTGCTTTGTATTCCAAGTCTGATTTTTTAGCATAATTGATTCCGAAGTCTAGTTCTTCTTCATACACATAGCCTAAGAAAACAATAGGCTCAATCTTTGTTCCATTCTTTAGTGTAATTGAGTCAATACCAATATCTATCTCTCCTTCACTTGCTTGAAAGTCTGCATTGGTATGAAAATTTTGTAGATGAATGCTGTCGTACTTTAAATTAGGGACAGTAACGCCAAAGTGAAAATCATTGGACAATTCATCAAATGTAGCGTTCAATTTAATATTGTCCAACGTATCCAACTTTGGTACGAAAATTTTAGTGAGATCACCTGTATTAAGAATATTAAGGCTTAGTTCTGCTCTGTTTTCGGCGTTGGTTTCTTTTGTATCTGTAGCGGCTATGTTAAACTTACGAGCATAATTAGGGAAGTAAGTTGCTACATATTTTGTTAGCATATTAGGTAATTGTGCTAACTCATACTGTCCAGTAAGTGTTCCAAGAAGCACATCTGATTGAACAGAAATACGCCTTATGCCATCTTTGTTTAAGGTAGAAAGTAATACGACAGATTCAATTTGGTGACTGTAATTTTTGTTTCGGATGATTAAATCATTTAAAAAAGCTGTTCCTTCTGATTGTACAAATTGATTATTGGGTAAGTCAATGTCAATATCCAATACACCTGTAAGACTGAGGTACTCTTTGTACAAGTTGAGTGAGTGCAAATCTAGCTGCCTGACATCTAAATTAAAATCAAAATTTGGAATATCCTTAGTGTAATCCAGCCTTCCTTTAAAGGACAAATTGACATGTTCATCTAAGACATTCAAGACTCCCTGAAAAAGTTGCTCATTAAGCCGTCCCTCAAAAGTAGCGTTTTGATAGTTATACTTTTTGTACTCAAAGGATTCTACATTGGCAGAAAGCGTTACATCAGCAGTTTTTCCAGTCAATCCCTTTCCTTCTATGACTTTGGCTTCAATACTGATTTTTCCAAAATTATCATCATCTAGCCAACTGTCCAAATCGAAACTATTTAATCCGATTGTTCCACTATAATTAGCTTTTTCAAATCCTCGACCAATACCACTAAACTGAATGTCTAGTTTAGCATTTCCAAGCCTCGAAACCAGTTCTCCGTTAATAACTAGATCACCCAATAAAAGATCAATATCACCAATGTAATTGATTGCACCAAGTTTATCAAAATTATTAGGCAGTGAAAAATTTGGAATAGTTTGCTTGAGGCTTTTGATGTTAGTACTAAAAGTTTGAAATTTAGATCTGATTTTGATTTCACTAGGATCTGTTAGATTTTCAGAATCAAAACTACCTACTAATCGAGTATCTCCGTCGATTTGTAAGATAATATTATTACCTTTCAAATCATTTACAGTTCCTTCAATCCGACCTGAAAGTTGAATTTGTTTGCTGCGATTATTCTTAAAAAAAAGATTATTATTCAATGCTGGCGCAAACGCCATAATATCTCCAAGTTTGACGATGGCGTCTTCGCTAAAGTGGATTTTCATATCCACTTTATCATTAAAAAAAGTAAAATCTTGATACTGCTCGTATTGAAAAACAAGTGTATCTCCAAGACTAGTTTCTGGTGTTTCTAACCGCATTCCGTACAAAGCGGTCTGTGTTGGGGAGATACTTAATTCAGACGCTGTTAGTTGATTTAGTTGAAAGCCACTTTTTTCAGTCAAACTCAAGCACTCTAGTTTAGCACTATAAGTTTGATTGATGAAATAGAAATTTTGCAAATTTAAGTTAAGGTCAAAAACTTCTAGGTGCTTGTAATCTATCGCATTAGCAGGAATAGAATCAGTAGGGATTACTCGTTCATTGTCTAGTTTAAATTGACCTTCACTCAGTTCAAAGTCATTGATTTGGAAAGCAAAGCTATGAGTAGCATCAGACCGAATTGCAGTGTCTATTGGTGCCAGACTAGTTTGCAGTTCAGTTGAATCAAATACAAAATTTCGAATTCTAAAAATTGGCTCTTTAAGATTGATTCGATCAATAACAATAAGCTGCTTTGCCAGATTAAGGTCTTCTATATCAATATCCCCTTCTTTGACGAAGACATAATTATAGCTACCACTTATACTATCTAACCTGCTATAGGTAACTGATTTGACTTTTAGATTTTGCACATCAAGATTAAACGGATTTACAACCCGAGCAGCGGTGTCTTTCTCTGTTGATGAACCTTGAAAAGACTTCAAAAACTGTTGTAAATTATCTAATTTATCTGATTTGCCTCGGTGTATATTCAGTTGAGCATTTTCTAAAACCACATCTGTGATGACCAGCTTCTTTTTTAACAATCCAAAGATGGTAGAATTAAACCCTGCTTTTAAAGTCTGAGCATAAAACAGCGTATCTCCCTGAGTATCTTTTACTAGGACATTCCGCAGCAATAAATCATCTAGGATAGTAAACTTTACGCTCTCCACCTCGACGTAGCTATTGGAAATCTTTGAAAGCCATTTAGAAGTTTGTGTCATCACAAAATTCTGTACAAAATAAAAGCGTAAGCCAAATAGTAGTAGCACAAATGCTAATACTACTATTACAATACTCGTCATTACCCATTTTAATATGCTCCGCTTTCTTGCCATTCTAAGTTATGTACGACTTTAGATATTATTTTTTCAACCAATGATGCATAAAAATAGATGTAAAAGCAAGACTGTTTAACTTAGTATTAATTGATTTACAACGTGCTTTACGCCTTTGGTGGCAACCTCCTCCAAGACGGTAAGGTTTTTTGCCCGCATAAGTTCATAATTAATGTGAGGCTTAGGATCAATGTAATAGATTGCTGCATACTCAGGAGCATAACTGACCAATCCAGCAGCAGGATATACCTGCATAGATGTGCCAATCACCAATATAATATCTGCTTTGCTTGTGTGATAAGCAGCTTTCTCTAGCATTGGAACAGCTTCACCAAACCAGACAATGTGCGGGCGCAGTTGAGCACCCCTCTCACAGGTATCTCCTAGGCTTAAGTCTTCTGTCCAGTCGTAAATTAACTGTGGGTATTGAGTGCTTCTTACCTTAGTCAATTCGCCATGTAAATGGATCACCTTGCTGCTGCCTGCTCGCTCGTGTAAATTATCCACATTTTGAGTTATAATAGTAACTTCGTATTGCTCTTCTAGTTTCACTAACTCAATGTGAGCCAAATTAGGAGCAACTTTTTTCATCTGTCGCCTGCGCTGATTATAGAAATCCAATACCAGTGCAGGGTTGCGTTCAAAAGCCTCTGGTGTAGCTACTTCCATCACATCGTGTCCTTCCCAAAGTCCACCTTGATCCCGAAAAGTTTTTACACCACTCTCCGCACTTATACCCGCACCAGTAAGCACAACTATTTTTTGTTTCATATCTTTAACCAATATATCTAAATAAGACTGTTATGTCGATTAGTACCACTACTTTTATCATTCGTCCAATTGAGGTCAAAGATAGCGAAATCGTTGCACAGATTATTCGTCAAGTAATGACTGAATTTGATTGTGTGGGTGAAGGTTACTCTATTTTAGACCCAGAGTTAGAGAATATGTATGCAGCTTATGATAACGATCGTTCAATTTTTTACGTGCTGGAGTCAAAGGAAAAAGTGGTTGGTTGCGGAGGAATTGCACCTTTAGAAGGTGGAGCAGGTGATACTTGTGAGTTAAAAAAAATGTATTTCTTGTCAGAAGCTAGAGGTAGAGGACAAGGCAAGCGGTTTTTAAAGACCTGTTTAGAAGGAGCAAAAAAACTTGGTTATCAAAAGTGTTACTTAGAAACTGTGGAAAGAATGGAGGTTGCCAATCATTTATATTGCCAAATGGGATTTCAAAAGCTTTGTGGAGCAATTGGCAATACAGGGCATGGAAGTTGCGATGCCTATTACGTCTTGGATTTATCCTGAAAGAAATAATGTTACAAGCACCGTAAGTATTTACCGTCTTTGAGTATCTGAATGACAAGTTCATAGCCGCTGAACTTTCTTAAAATTGCTGAAATCTTTAATTCTTATCCTAGTAAGGAGTTATTTCAAAAGTTAATTTTCTTAGAAAAAAAAGAACAAATAGATGCAACCAAAAATACTATTCATTAATGAAGCACATCCAGTTTTGGTGGAACGGCTCACAGCACTTGGCTATGACTGTCACTTTCATTTCCAGACACCCAAAGCTGAAATAGAACACCTGCTAGAAGATTTCTTTGGAGTGGTCGTTAGAAGTAGAATCAAAATAGACCAGTCCTTTATTGACAAAGGAACAAATCTAAAATTTATAGCTAGAGAGGGAGTAGGAATTGAGCATATTGAGGTAGAATATGCTGAAAGCAAGGGCATTAAAGTTATCACTTCGCCAGAGGGAAGTATGGATACTGTTAGTGAACACGCAGTAGGTATGCTGTTGGCATTGCTCAATAACTTAAACCAAGCAAATCAGCAGGTGAAAAATGGTCAGTGGCTGCGCGAAGAAAACCGAGCAATAGAATTAAAAGGTAAGACCGTCGGAATTATTGGCTATGGAAACATGGGCAAAGCATTTGCTAAAAGACTAAGCGGTTTTGATTGTCGAGTGATAGCTTATGATAAATACAAAGCCAACTACGGCGATCAATTTGCCGAAGCAGTCAGTCTTGAAATCCTACAAACCGAAAGTGATATTATTAGCCTGCACGTTTACTATGAGCCAGATAATTATCATTTAGTCAACAATGCTTACCTGAGTGCTTTTCAAAAGGATATTTATGTCATTAATACTGCAAGAGGTTTGGTGCTAAATACTGCCGATTTGGTGAAGCATTTAAAAACAGGCAGAGTAAAAGGAGCAGCATTAGATGTATTGGAATACGAAGAACAATCTTTTGCAGCACTCAATGTTGAAACCCTTCCTGCACCTTTTCAATATTTGGTGGAATCAGATCGAGTGTTACTAACGCCTCACATCGCAGGTTGGTCTTTTGAGTCTAAACTGGGGCATGGTAATGTATTGGCAGATAAGATTGAAGCGATGTTCTGATTATAGGTTTAATTGCGTATTATACTTTCAAACTACAAAATCACCATAAACTAATTTTGCATCCCCTAGTTTTTCCATTATGCAATCAATTCAACAAGCAGAAGCATGGTTTCGGCAGCAAGGTTGGCAACCTTTCGACTTTCAGCGGCAAACTTGGGAGGCTCACTTTTCAGGCTATCATGGTTTAGTGAATGCACCAACGGGAAGTGGTAAAACGTATTCTCTAATTATGCCTATTTTACTTGAAACTACTGCGAGCAAAGATAAAGCAAGTGGATTGCAGGCGATATGGATAACGCCAATTAGAGCTTTGGCGAAAGAAATACAGTTAGCTGCACAGCGAGCAATTACAGGACTAGGCTTAGATTGGCAAGTTGCAATTCGCTCTGGCGACACTTCTCAAAGTGAACGCCAAAAACAAAAGCGAAAACCACCCCAAATCCTCATCACCACACCAGAAAGCCTACATTTATTGCTAGCTTCTAAAGGCTATCCCAAGTATTTCAAATCACTCAAAACTATCGTAATAGACGAGTGGCACGAATTAATGGGTTCAAAGCGAGGAGTTCAAATAGAATTAGCACTTTCAAGGTTAAAGGGCTTACTGCCTAACTTGAAAATATGGGGTATATCTGCCACTATTGGCAATATGGACGAGGCACTAGAAGTACTATTTGGAGAAACGCTTAAAAGCGATAGCGTTAAAATCATTCAGGCTGATATTGAGAAGCAAATACAAATAGAATCTCTATTGCCTGATGAAGTCGAACGCTTCCCTTGGGCGGGGCATCTTGGGATTAGTATGCTTGAAAAAGTTATACCAATTATTCAAAAAAGTACTACCACGCTCATTTTTACGAATACGCGAGCACAGTGTGAAATTTGGTATCAACGATTGCTAGAAGTAGAGCCAGACTTGGCAGGACAGATTGCCATGCACCATGCTTCTGTTAGCAGAGAATTGCGAAATTGGGTCGAAAATGCTTTACATGAAGCACAACTCAAAGCAGTTGTTTGCACCTCTAGTCTCGATTTGGGTGTGGATTTTCGACCTGTCGAAACCATTATTCAAATTGGTAGTCCTAAAGGAGTAGCTCGATTTGTGCAGCGTGCAGGGCGTAGTGGTCATCAACCTGGAGCATTGAGTAAAATTTATTTTGTGCCCACTAATACGCTCGAGCTAATCGAAGCGGCAGCACTGAGAAAAGCAGTACAAGAGCAAAAATTAGAGCATAGAGTTCCTTATATTCGTTCTTTTGATGTGCTCGTACAGTATCTGGTAACGTTAGCCGTTTCAGAAGGATTCAAGCCTGCTGAAATTCTGCCTGAAGTTCGCAGTACTTTTTGCTTCAATAGTATTTCAGATGAAGAATGGCAGTGGTGTCTCAATCACATCACAATGGGGGGAGCTTCACTAGAGGCTTATGCTGAACATCAAAAAGTAGTAATTGAAAATGGTGTGTATAAAGTTGAGAGTCGTAAAATTGCTATGCGGCATCGCCTATCAATTGGCACAATTGTGAGTGACGGAGCCTTGAAAGTAAAATATCTGTCAGGAAAATTTATAGGAACAATCGAAGAATGGTTTGTTAGCCAATTAAAGCCCGGTGATACTTTCTGGTTTGCTGGCCGAAGTTTGGAGCTAGTTCGGATCAAAGAAATGACTGTGCAAGTAAAAAAAAGCAATAAAAAAAAGGGGAAAGTTCCATCTTGGATGGGAGGAAAACTCGTGCTTTCGGCACAGCTTTCTGAAAATTTACGCCATAAAATTGACCTTTTGACAGATGCCTCTGAGCGAGCCTCTTGGGATGTAGAACTTCAAACAATCTATCCGCTCATTGAACTTCAAGCTGAACGCTCACATATTCCAAAGCAATCTGAATTTTTGATAGAGTATTTTAAAGACAAAGAAGGCTATCACTTACTTTTTTATCCTTTCGAGGGCAGGTTTGTCCATGAAGGAATGGGAGCATTAATCGCTTACCGGATTGCTCAACTGCAGCCTATCTCTTTTTCTATTGCTATGAATGATTACGGCTTTGAGCTACTTTCAGATATTGATATTCCAATTGAAGCAGCATTAGCTAGTGATCTTTTTTCTGCCAATAATTTAGGTTCGGATATTCAAAAAAGTATCAATAGTGCTGAATTAGCCAAACGACGATTTCGAGATATTGCCAGTATTGCTGGATTGGTGTTTAAAGGCTATCCGGGAAAGCAAAAGAAAGATCGACATTTGCAATCTTCTTCTCAGTTGTTTTTTCAAGTCTTTGAGGATTACGAGCCTAACAATTTATTGCTCCTCCAGTCTTATGATGAAGTAATGACTTTTCAACTACAGGAAATTCGCTTGCGACAAGTGCTGCAACGCATTCAGCAGCAGCAAATCATTGTAACGCATCCATCCAAAGCCACCCCTTTTGCCTTTCCAATTATTGTAGATCGCTTGAGAGAACGATTGAGTTCTGAGCGGCTAGAAGATAGAATCAAGAAAATGAAATTGAATTTGGTAAAATAAAAGATACAGTTCAAGTGCTCTTACCAAAAGGCAGCATCTTCAATTCATCTGCATAGCGCAGGAGTACAGCTAGAACAATTGGAATGATTGCTACATGGAACTCTTGCGGTGAAAAATTCCAGCTTACAAGTACATAGATTGCCATGATAATCATAAGTAGGAGCAATGCTCTTCGAAGTACTGACTTTTGTTTAGCAAGAAGGGGGAGTAAAAACAACAACAGAGGATTTGCCCACAGCATATTAAGATTTTTATTCACTGTCCAATGGTCTGTTCCTAACCACATAAATAGAAAGAACACACCAATTAAGCCCAGCAATCCAAATAATATTCGGTCAAACCATTGCTTTACTTTGACGCCTCCGATGGCAGTCAACAACAACACAATCAGCAAGAATAGTAGCATGACATAAAACGGTGTGGGATAAATGCTTTTCTGAGCGTTTTCTGTTCCCTTTAATGAAGTAACTAGAGTAGTTTTTCCCAATAAAGGCTTACCATTGAGCCGAGCGTAATTCTTTAAATTGCTAGACAAGTACTCTGGAAGAAACATTTCTTCTCGCATTCCGCCATTTTGATCGGTGGGAATACCCAAGATCAAATCCATACCAAAATTAATCCAAGGTGTTTTTTCTACATACCAATCAAGCATTTCCCTAAAGCTAGTGGAATCTTGATGTACATTTTCATAGGTAATACCTAATTCATTCTCAAAAATATCTCGAATGCGTGTAGCACAATTATCATAGAAAAAATCATACAAATAAGATCGGTTTTCAGGTAGGTTGTTCCGTTGTAAAAATCCTGCAATACGCTGCTTTTCTTCCTTCGTCAAAAGAAGCTCTTGATCTATCAACTGTCGCCCTGTCCATTCATAATAGCGAAAAGTTCTTTGAGCATCGCCAACACTTAGCTGATAGAGCAACTTGCCAAACACAAAGTTTTGATAGAAATTCGGAGCATCGAAATCAAATGTCCCGTAATTAAAAAGAAGGTCTTTTTTATATTTAAAATCTTGTACTCGAATAGCAGAGTGACCAAACTGGGCGTATAGATCTGTTCCCGAAGAACCTGTTATTAGACTAATGCGTAAACTGTCTGAAAATCGTTGCGCTTCAACAGATAGTTGAAATGAAACAATTATAATAATTATATAAAAGACTCTGAGCATATCCTTTTACTTCTGATTGAAGAATATTAATACAAACTGCTCTACAATGATAAAATTATTGGGGGAGTGTAGGAAAGAATAAAGGCTTTATTTCTTATTGTTTAGCTTTGTTAATAATCTATTCAAAATTATGATACTTTTTGCTATTTTACTTGTCTCTTATTTCAGTTTGCACAGCTTACTGGCTGATGACAGCGTCAAACGTTATCTGAAATCTTATCTCGTATCAAAACGTTACTATCGTTTGCTATTTAATACAATTGCTGTTGTAGCCCTCATACCCTTGATAATATCCTATCGTACACTAAATAAGACGCAACTTCTTGATTCAAACCTACTGAAATGGCTAGGTGCAATAATGGTATTATTT
>CAYWKD010000069.1:0-14355 GCA_964458705.1 uncultured Saprospiraceae bacterium
CTTTTCAAATGAATAGTTATTCTTGACAAAATTAATCGTTTTGCAATGTTAAGATAGCATATGGATCGTATTTAGCCAACAGGGTAGCAAATTGCAATGGATGCCATACAGAAAGAGATATGAAAACAGGGGCTTTTATTGGAGCTCCTTTTGCCGGAGGGACACGCTTCATGCCAGATGCTTTCACAGAGGGATATTCCTTTATAACGCCAAACCTGACACCGAATAAAGAAACAGGAATAATGGCATATTGGGACGAATCGACCTTTATAAATAGAATGCGAGGAGGTAGAATACATAAAGGAAGTCCTATGCCGTGGGCTACATATGCAAAAATGACTGATCTTGAATTAAAAGCCATCTATCGGTACTTGCAATCGCTCGACCCTGTGGATAATAAAATTGAAAAGATTGTTTTTGCCCCTGATGAAGAATACTCGAAATAGGTATTTTGCATCAGTGACCCTCTAATCAATTTAGACAAATGAGTAATTAGAGCCAAAGCACGAACCTTCAAAATCAGCTATATGCAAGTAAAGGTTTTATGCTTAGCAGGGCAGGAAAGTGATAAAAATCCCTGTCTGCATATAGCCGAGAACCGTTAAGCTAAAAAAGCGGATCAAACGCTACAACTCCAGTTGCTTGGCTGCTTTTTGCATCACGGTCTCGCCGATGGCTAAAGAAGCAGTTGCTGCGGGGGAGGGAGCATTGCAGACATTGATAATGCGAGGTTGCTCTAAGATCAAAAAATCATCAATTAAGTTGCCTTGAAGATCACATGCCATTGCTCTCACACCTGTTCCACCTCGCTTCAAGTCGCTGCTTTTGATGTCTGGTAGTAACTTCTGCAGTGCCTTTACAAATGCAGCTTTTGAGTAAGAGCGATACTGCTCTGCCAAGCCAGTTTTCCAAAATTTTTTAGCTAGAATTTGAAAGCCCTTGAATTGCAGCGTCTCTCTAAATTCTACTGCATTGTAATCCCACCGACTGTATCCTTCTCTGCGGAAGGCAAGTACAGCATTGGGACCCGCCTCAACACCACCTTGAATGCGAGGGGTGAAATGAACGCCTAAAAATGGGAAATCTGGATTTGGAACGGGATAAATTAAATTATTGACGAGGTATTCTTTTTTAGGTTTTAAGTTGTAATATTCGCCTCGAAAGGGGAGTATTTGGAAGTTGATTTTCTGTTTGGTCATCTTAGCAATTTTATCAGAATAGAGGCCTGTGCAGGTTATGAGTAGTTTACAGTGTAGTTCTCGTTTATCTGTAAAAATGCGGATTCCATTTCCTTTTTTAATGACTCTGTACAGTGATTGACCAGGGTATAGGTCTCCTCCACTAGCTCGGAAGAGTGCTAAGTATTTTTCTGCAACTTTTTGATAATCAATAATTCCTGATTCGGGAACATGGATAGAGGCTACTGCTTTTACATGAGGTTCTCTTTCGAGTGTTTCTTCCTTTGAAAGCATTTTTATACCTGTCAGACCATTAGCTTTTCCTCGCTGAAAAATCCGGCTGAGCTCTTCTAGCTCACTTTCTTTTGTAGCTACAATGACTTTGCCACAGCGTTTGTAGGGAACATCATTTTCTTGACAAAAATCCAACAAATATTTATAGCCTTTTTGGCAATTGATGGCTTTAGAACTATTGGGCTTGTAGTATATTCCTGAATGGATCACGCCGCTATTGTGTCCTGTTTGGTGTTGTGCTACTTTTTCTTCCTTTTCTACTATGGCAAGTTTTAGATTCGGATAATGCTTGGAAAGTTGATAAGCCGTGGCCAAACCAACTATTCCTCCCCCAACTATAATGATATCGTATTTCATTGACTTGATTATGTGATGCAAATAGAGTCTGACGGAACGGAAAGATAGGAGTTTTATGACAAACTAATTGCGTGATGAAGGCATTATGTTTGAGTTGTAAATGCAACTGAGAAAAAACGATACATAATCTATTTTAATGGTTCAGCAAGCAAAATTATCTGCAAGTCTCCAGAAGGACAAACTCACTCGCAAAGAACTAATACTCTTACTTGTTCTAGCATTAGTGCAGTTTACACATATTATTGATTTTATGATAGTTATGCCATTGGGTGCTCAGTTTATGGAGCTATTTGACATTTCGCCTAAGCAGTTTAGCTGGATTGTTTCTTCTTATGCGGGTACTGCTTTTGTTGCTGGATTTTTAAGTGCTTTATTCATTGATCGATTCGATCGAAAGCAGGCACTGTTATTTCTATATGCTGGTTTCACGATTGGCACTTTTGCCTGTTCACAATCCAATGGGTATAGTTTTTTTTTACTAGCACGGATGCTAACAGGAGCTTTCGGTGGCGTGCTAGCGGCACTTATTCTTTCTATCATAGGAGATACCATTCCGCTATCTAGGCGTGGTCGAGCAATGGGTATTGTGATGACGGCTTTTTCGGCTGCTTCTGTAGTGGGTGTGCCAATAGGGCTATACTTGGCTGCCCAATTTACATGGCGGATTCCTTTTTTAAGCACGGCTGGACTTTGTGCTATTGTTGGCGTATTAATATTTTTTGTAGTGCCTTCGATGAAAAAGCATCTACAAGAAAAAGCTCAACGTCCTAATCCATTCAAAGTTATTGTTGATATTGCTAGAAATCCAAACCAGTTGATGGCATTACTTTTCAATGTTGTATTGATGCTAGGGCATTTTACGATTATTCCTTTTATAGCACCATACATGCAATTGAATATTGGATTTAGTGATTTTGAGATCACTTATGTTTATTTGGTTGGAGGTTTGTTGACGGTATTTTTACTTCCACTTTTTGGTCGTCTTTCGGATCGCTTTGGTCATGTTACTGTTTTTACATTTGCTAGTATCGGAGCAGTTTTTTCTATATTTGCTATTACTAATTTGCCTATGGTTAGCATTCCTCTTGCTTTAGTCGCCACTTCTTCTTTCTTTGTGGTTGCAAGCGGCCGAAATGTCCCCGCACTCACTTTAATGACTTCTGTTGTACAACGTCAAAATAGAGGTAGTTTTATGAGTATTCGGTCTTCTATCAATGAAGCATCCTTAGCATTTTCTTCTATTCTTGCTGGCTTTATTGTAGGCGAGACGGCTGAGGGGCATCTTACCAATTATGCTTACGTCGGTTATATTGCAATGGCAATGAGCCTCTTAGCTATTTTAGTAGCACGAAAAATTCGTTTGGTTTCGTAAGATCAAGGGTTTTACATCGCTACTTAGGTTTTCTCTACTGTTTTTTGTCATTTCTTCATTTTGGATGTTCCTGCCCAAAACAGCTATTTTCAAGAAAGGTCTATATTTTACATTGGCGGGTATTATATTGACGTTGATTATGCTGTTCATTTAGATTGATAGATGAAGGCAAGTAATTTTACTGGACAATATCTTATCGTTGTCCAGTAAAATTAAAATCAAATTGTCTTACGGGAATACGCCCAGTGACAAATAGTCGTTGCCGATTTTATTGATAGCATTGATGAAGGCTGCGGTTCGCAAGCTATTCACTTTAGGATTTTGTACCATAATTTCCCTGCATTGGTGATAGGCACTTACCATTGTTTCTTCTAAGCCTGAGCGAATCAAATCAATTTCATCAGCTCCCCTTGCGATAATAGTTTTATCTCTAGCATCTATGGATTTCCCTGTTGTCTTTTCTACCAAATCAATAATTTGAGCGTAGGCACGTTGATTGAATCGTTTTTCCATCCTACCAAATCGCATGTGAGAGAGGTTTTTTAGCCACTCAAAGTAAGAGACCGTTACACCACCTGCATTTAAATAAACGTCTGGAACAATTATGATTCCTTTCTTTAACAGGACTTCTGCTGCGCTTGAAGTAACAGGACCGTTGGCAGCTTCTGCAATGATCTTAGCTTTGACTTTATCTGCATTTTCTAAGGTGATTTGATTCTCTAATGCTGCTGGCACTAAGACATCACACTCAAATTCCATAACAATCGTGCGCTGATCCTGGCTGTAACTAGTTGCACCAGGAAAATTCAAAATAGAACCTGTTTCTTTTCTGAATTTCATCAACTCATGTATGTCGATACCATCTTTCTTGTAAATCGCACCTTCTATTTCTGAGACCCCGATCAAAACAGCTCCTCCTTCATCTTGTGCGATAGACATTGTATTGAAACCAACATTACCTAAGCCCTGCACTACCATTGTCTTACCTTTTATGCCTGGTGCAAGCCCGATCTTTTTCATGTCCTCTACCACATCACAAGCCTCTCGAATGCCGTAATAAACACCTCGTCCAGTCGCTTCTTCTCGCCCCCTCACTCCGTTTTGACTCACTGGCTTTCCAGTTACACAGCCTGCCACGTCAATATCTGAATCCTGCTTCATTCCTCGATAAGTGTCATAAATCCATGCCATTTCTTTAGAAGAAGTACCATAATCAGGTGCAGGTACATCCACTGCTGGACCTAGCATATTGCGTTTGATGAGCTCGTAGGCATATCGTCTTGTAATAGCTTGAAGCCCATCTTCTGTGTAGTCGTTCCGATTAATTTTCACTCCTCCTTTTGCTCCCCCAAAAGGTACATCTACGATAGCACACTTGTAAGTCATTAAAGTAGCAAGCGCCATTGTTTCTTCCATAGTTACATGATTACTGAACCGAATTCCACCTTTTGTAGGAGATCGGTGATGGCTATGCTGCGCCCTGTATGCCTCAATAATCTCGTAGTCACCATTAATTTTTACAGGAAAGTTAATGCGGTAAACGGCACTACAAACCTTTATTTGTTCTAGCAGCCCTGGATGTAAATCTGTGTGACTGGCTGCTTGGTCAAAATAGTTTTGTACACTTTCATAAAAACTAGTTTGTACCGCTGGATCGATTTTACTCATTCTCGTTAATTTGATTCTCTAATTTGGTTAGTTTTCTATCTAAACGTATTAAAAATAATATAATGCCAATGAACACAACCACGATTACTGCAACCACTACATAGATTTTTCCAATACTTCTGAAAAAATCTTCTGAGTTACTTTGTGCCTGAAGCAGATAAACTCCAATAGTCAGAAGTACAGTAAACAACAATCGTTTTTTCATAACTCTATTTTTGCGCTAAAAGTCGGTTTATTTAATTGATTTAGCAAAATTATCTTTGCTATTTATACTCCAATAATTTTCAGAAGTAATAGCGATCAAGAGCTGTGAATCGTTTAGTCCTCATAGCCCACTACATCAAACCACAACTCCTGCTCTTTGTCTTCTTCCTCGTCGCCATTGTAGTTAATTGTGATTTCTTCCCCTGCTTTTATCTCTCTGCATGCAATGAAATCCATTGTCATCTGTTCGTAGTCCATAACAAAATAAGCATTAGCATTTTCAGCATGATTATACATGCCACCAAAGCCCAATACAATAGCTGCTCTTTTTTGGTCATCGCCCCAAGTAAAATAATAGTCGTGTAGCACTGTTTTATGAATGACAGGCACCTGCTCTTCAGGAATCACAATGACTGGGCAAACCTCAATTAAAGCCTCTTCAGGGATAGATTCGTAAGTAAATACGCCCCGACCGTGCAAAGGGCTTTCGCTAACATAAATGGTTGGTATTCTTTGCATAATAAAGGACTGCTACTAAAATTTTAGCAATAGATTTTCTGCTATTAAAATTCAAAATTAGCATAATTTGTAGCTTCTTCTATTGAGTATTTATTCTTTTTGCTAAAATAAAATAAATCATTTCCTCTTGCAGTAACAACTATCCACACGAACATTATTAAGTTTGGTGAATTGTTATGATATTAATTTCACTGGAGTTGAACACTGGATATTGCGTGTCAAATTCCTACTGTGCTAATCAGCTAATGACAAAATGATTACTATTTATGGGAGAGCGTCATAAACTTACATCTTCGGCATTGAAAGCAGTGAAGCAGCAAGCTATTGAACTGCTACAACCTCAACAAGATATTGAGTATCAATTTCTTGAAAATGATAGCTTTTTGATAGGCTTAGATTGGGGAATACCACGATATGGTCATCCAGAAGGAAAAATTATTTACCATATTAAGGAAGTCTTAGAAAATGTTTCAAACATTGAAGGTATTTCTGATCTTGATAGAAATAGACTTCGTATTATAACTTTTGTTCACGATACTTTCAAGTATCTCGAAGATCGAGGCAGACCTAGAAATTGGTCAAGGCATCATTCTATGTTGGCTAGAGACTTTGTAGCGCATTACACCTCCGACAAGCAGATTTTAGAAATTGTAGCATTGCATGATGAAGCCTACTATATTTGGCGTATGATTGAGTTGTATAAAGAACCAAAGAATGGAGCAATCCGACTAGCGAAACTATTGGAACGCATCAATTCTTGTATGCAACTTTATTACCTTTTCTTCAAATGCGACACAAAAACAGGCGACAAGGTGCAGGCACCATTAATTTGGTTTGAGCGTACATTTAAAGATATTCAAGTCATTGGATTTTGAAGCAGTTGAAAAAAATCATTCAGCAAGTTAGACGAAAAACTGCACGATTGTTCTTCTATCTGGCAGCCATGCCCTTTTTTACAATACTAGTTTACCTAATCACTTGGCTAGGAACTGGCATTTTTCGCTATGGCTTTTCTTATAATTTACCAACTATATTGCATGTTTACTACTATTTGATGCTGGCTTACTTTTTAGTCGTTTCCATAGCAATGGTGCGCTGGATGGCAAAGTATCAATTGAATATCCCCACCGAAAAAGCATGGTGGGGGTTTTTACTTTTTTGGGGTGGGCTACTCATTTTCTGGGGGCAATTAGCCTTATTTAACTACTTGGGTTCAGTCGGATAGCAATGATTCTGTCTTTATAGCTTTTTTGATGGGCTCAAGTAAACGAACTTTCCTTATCTTTGAATCCCAAAATCCTTTTAAGAAAAGAACGAGAAATGACGAAAACACCTAAGGACAAAATACGGGACTGGATGTTCCGACAAGTGCATGCCAACAACTTGGTGTACAATACTTGCTGGGAAGACCCTCGATGTGATAGAATACTGCTAGACTTAAAAACGGATAGTGAAATCGTTATGATTACAAGTGCGGGTTGCAATGCACTAGATTATTTACTAGATCAGCCTGCTAAAATCAATTGTATAGACGTTAATCCTAGACAAAATGCTTTGCTAGAGCTAAAAAAATCAGTATTTGAAAACGCAGATTTCGATACGCTCTTTCAAATGTTTGGCAAAGGCGTGTGCCGAACTGTAAAGCATTCCTACAAATCTAAGCTCAGAACAACACTACCGACTCATGCTCAAGAATACTGGGATAAAAATATTCGCTACTTCAACGGAAAAGGAGTGCGAAGGACGTTTTACCACTACGGCACTTCTGGTCGCTTTGCATGGCTTGCAGATCGTTATTTCCGGCTAAATAAAGTACAACATAAGATTCGAAATCTGCTAGATGCCAAAACGCTAGAAGAACAAAGATACTTTTATTTGCAGCTTGAAGATAAGGTATTAAATAGTGTCGTAGAGTGGTTTGTGAATAAGCATATCACCATGTCCTTGTTAGGTGTACCTCGAAGCCAAATGGATTTATTTGCCAAAAAGTATGAACGCGGTGCGCTAGGATTCATTCAGCAGTGTTTACGAAAAGTTTTCATGCAATTACCTCTCCAAGACAATTACTTTTGGCGACTGTATATGAATGGCGAATACACTATTGATTGTAGCCCTAATTACTTGAAAAGTGAAAATTTTGATGCAATTAAAGCGGCGCATCACCGAATTGAGACACATACAACTTATATTAGTGATTTTTTGAAGGAGCATCCAAAGCCTTACAGTCATTACGTTTTGCTGGATCATCAAGATTGGTTAGCCGCAAACAATATTCCAGCTTTAGAAGAAGAATGGCAATTGATACTAGAAAATAGTCGCCCTGGAACACGAATACTGCTGCGTTCTGCTGCGGAAGAGGTCAGTTTCTTTCCCGATTTTGTACTAAAGCAGGTTGATTTTCAAAAAGAAGGACTTGAACAACAGCACTTTCTGGATCGAGTGGGTACTTATGCTAGCGTTTATCTTGGAATTGTAAAGTAAAAAGAAAAAATAGTTCGTATTGGATGTTCATAGAGTGATAGGATTATTTAACATTCATTATCAGACATTAATTACCAAATAAAAAATATTATGCCAGATCAACCTTATGCTTCTAAAGGTATTGCCCATGCGGACGAGCAAGCGCAAGCCAAAGAAATGACCAATTATTACAAGTTGCACGCTAAAATCTATGATAATACGCGCTGGACTTTTCTCTTTGGTCGTAAGTCTATTATACAACTTTTACCCTTCGAGCGGGAGGATAATATTAAGGCTTTAGAGGTAGGTTGTGGAACAGGCTTCAATCTAGGTTTGTTGGCTAAACGCTTTCCAAATGCTCACTTAATAGGTATTGATGTATCCCATGATATGATTGAGAAATCTCGAAAAGCTACTACTGCTTTTCAAGATCGAGTAACGCTTATTGAAGCACCTTACAGCAAAGAAAGCGATGTGGCAGGAAATGGAATTGACGTGGTTTTATGCTCTTACTCTCTAACGATGATTAATCCACAATGGCAGGAGGTGATATTGAAAGCTAAAGAAGATTTAAAGGAAGATGGCGTTATTGCAGTAACAGACTTCCACCGATCTCAATATAAATGGTTTGAGCAACACATGGGCAACAACCATGTTAGGATGGATGGACACTTATTACCATTCCTAAAGCAACATTTTGAAACTCTTGTGGAGCAAGAGAATAAAGCCTACGGTGGTGTCTGGGAGTATTTGGTTTACATTGGAAAAAAGTAAACTCTTCTTATTTACTCGACAAACGAATCTAAGTCGCTTGCCGAGATGAGAACTAAAACCCAAATGAAAGCCAATTTTACTATTCCAATATGGCTAGAGGGTTGGTCTGTTTCCATTTTCCTCTCGTGAAATCAGGAAATTTTTGTGGCATACCATCTTCTGCTACTGATTTTTCACTCAATGGCGAAACAGCACTCCAGAAGCATCCCTCATAAACATTCTGATCCAATGGCTGTCCTAGACGCAAGCACTCAATAATGCGATAAAGCATCATAAAGTCCATGCCTCCATGTCCGCCCATCTTTTTAGATATCTCCCCTAGGCGTTTGTAAAGCGGATGATCATATTTTTCATAAATAGCTTTTAGTTGCTCCCCCTGTGCCCAACTATGATGACTCTCTGTTGCATCTTCTACGCCGCCTTCAAGCGCAATTCGAGTTGGAAAGCCTGCCAATGTGCCTTTAGTGCCTTGGATCAAATTGTGTCGAGAATAGGGGCGAGGGCTGGTTTCATCCCATTGCACCATCACTGTGCGTCCTAAATTAGTTTTAATGATGGAGGTATTCAAATCGCCGCCTTTATAATCCAGTTCATTCCATTGATGATTGGCGGAATAATTTTTTTCAGCATACAACTGCCTACCTCTTGCAGGTGTAGAGAAAGAAACTAAATTTTTAAAACTATCTTCACCTCTAGCTAAGTTCATATATTGAGCGACAGGACCTAAGCCATGCGTGGGATAGAGGTTGCCATTGCGCTTTGCATAATGAAAAGTTCGCCAAGAACCCGTGCCACGCTTCACCTCTTCCATCTGAAAGCGCAGTTCGTGAATGTAAGCAGCCTCGGCATGAAGCAACTCACCAACTACTCCTTTTCGGCACATATTTAAGTACATCAATTCATCCCTTCCATAATTCACATTTTCCATCATCATGCAGTGTTTCTGTGTGCGTTCAGAAGTATCTATAATTTCCCACATTTCTTCCAATGTTACAGCTATTGGCACTTCCACAAAAGCGTGTGCTCCTTGCTTCATAGCTTCTATTGCCATTGGTGCATGATTTTTCCAGTTAGTGCTTATGAAAACAGCGTCTGGTTTGACTTCTCTGAGCATCTGTTTCCAATTTTCTCCACCACCATAATACAGTGCAATATCTTGATGTCTTCCACCCGCTCCCACTTTTACGCAACTATCTGCGGAGCGTTTAGCTAAATCTTCATACAAATCACTGATTGCCACTATTTCTGTTCCCTCAATAGTAGCTAGCTGTTTTGCGTGCCCCGTTCCTCTTGCTCCGACGCCAATCAAGGCAATACGTACTTGCTCAAGTTTTGGAGCAGCAAAATCGCCCATATAACTTCCACCAGAAGGTTCTAACTCTTTTGTGCCTGCACAATCTGCTGTCATTGCTCCTATGGCTAGAGCAGCACTTGAAAGCGAAGTTTTTTTGATGAACTTTCTTCTATTTATGTTTTTCATATTGCGTTGAATTTTTTATTGCGAATAATGAAAATGTTCCACTTATCATTTTCAATAAATGATGAGTGCTAAAATATGCTATCATTTATTAGAAATGGTATAATTTTGTAAAAAGTATAAATTTTATTTCATGTCAACGAATCGCTTAGAGGCACTTTTTCAAAGGAAACAAGACAATATTCTAAATATTTACTTCACAGCGGGATTTCCTAATTTACAAGATAATGCAACGATTATCAAAACTTTAGAGTCAGCAGGCGCAGATTTAATAGAGGTAGGGATGCCTTATTCAGACCCACTTGCCGATGGACCTACCATTCAGCAAAGTGGTATGAAAGCGCTACAAAATGGTATGACGCTGCCTATTCTTTTTGAACAATTGGCAGCTATTCGCCCAACAGTAGAAGTTCCATTAGTGCTAATGGGGTATTTTAATCAAGTGATGCAGTACGGTGAAAAAGCATTCATCGAAAAGTGTGTTGAAGTCGGCATTGATGGCTTGATTTTACCAGACTTACCTATTTTTGAATTTGAAACTTATTATAAGGATATGCTCAAAGAAGCAGACATTTGCATTAGCTTTTTAATCACACCGCAGACCTCTGAAGAGCGTATTAGAAAAGTAGATGAGCTATCAAGAGGTTTTATTTATATGGTTTCTAACGCTTCTATTACGGGAGCAAAAAGCACTATTTCTCAGAAGCAAATTGATTATTTCAATCGCGTTAATGCCATGCAACTTCAAAATCCTAGATTGATCGGTTTTGGTATTTCTAACCACGAAACGTTTGCAACTGCTTGCCAATACTCCAATGGTGCGATAATAGGTTCTGCTTTTATTAGAATGCTAGAAAAATCCAACAATCTTTTTGAGGATATTCATGATTTTGTTCGCATGGTGAGACAAAAGGAAGAATCTAGTGCTGTTTAGGGAATGTGAGTTCAGACTCCACTCTTAGTGCTTCTAGTAAATCACTAGCCATTAGTGCAGATTGTCCTATCTTCTTGGCTGCCTTATCTCCTGCTTCTCCATGTAAATAAACACCGAGTAGGCAGCTATGTAGAGGCGCATACCCCTGTGCCAACAAGCCTGTTAAAATTCCAGTCAAGGCATCGCCCATGCCAGCAGTGCCCATACCTGCATTACCATTAGTATTAAAATAGCAATCACCTTCAGGGTTTGCAATGGCGGTGTAGCCACCTTTGAGCAAAATGTAACAATTGAGTTGTTGTGCTTTTGATCTCAGCAGCTCAATGCGTTCAAAATCATTGGTAGTTTTACCAAATAGTCGTTCAAATTCTTTGGGATGAGGAGTAAGAATACTGTGAGTGGGAATGTACTCAAATAAATCAGGGTGAGCAGCAATAATGTTTAAAGCATCTGCATCAATAACTAAAGGATTAGTTGCTTCTTTCAATACAGTTGTAACTGCTCGTACAGTCAAAGAATCAGTGCCTAAGCCCGGTCCTATGCCAATGGCTTTGTATGCAGTTAGATTAGGGACTTTTGAAAAGACATACGAGTTGCTATCTACTTGAGTCATAGCTTCGGGAAGGCTTATTTGTAGAATTTCGTAACCACACTTGGGTAGGTGAGTAGTAACCAATCCTGCACCAGATCGAAGTACAGCTTTACTAGCTATGAAAGCTGCTCCAATCTTACCATAGCTTCCCGCAATTATAAGTGCATGTCCAAAAGTACCTTTATGGTCATGACGCCTTCTAGGTCTTATTAGCCCTTTTACACTGGCATTGATAGTATAAAAAGAAGTGCTTGAACGAGCTAAAAAATTATTGGATAAACCAATATTTAATACTCTGCATTCACCTACATAGTCTTGATTCTCAGCTAAAAAAAATGCCAACTTCGGAATTTGGAAAGTAGCGGTGTGATCAGCTTTAAAGATAATCCCTTTCGTGTGCTGATCCGCAAACAGACCCGATGGAATATCTATTGCAATTCTGGTGCTATCTTGACGGTTAAGATAATTTAGCAAATTAGCCCAGTAGCCCTCAACCACTCGATTTAGGCCAGAGCCAAAGATGGCATCTATAATTATGCTGCCAGTTTGAATGCTTGGAAAGTTATCGCCAACATTTAGATCAAGCGAAGGGATGTTAACTAAGCGCTCTTTATTCAAAGCACAGTCCTTACTCAATTGTAGGCTGATGAGGCAGTGAATCACCCGAATATCATACTTCCAACCACTTAGCAATCTTGCAACTGCAAAGCCATCACCACCATTATTACCAACTCCGCAAATTACGTAAATCTTTCGATTTTTAGATGAATACTCTGAGGCGAACCATTCTGCAAATGCCACAGCAGCCTGCTCCATCAAATCAATGGAAGTAATTTGGTGATGCTCCATGGTATGGGCATCCCAAGTTCTGATTTGAGCTGCTGATAGTATTTTGCTTACTGACATTACTTCACAATTTCCATCAGTTCCACGTCAAAAATGAGCGTAGAGTTAGGTTTGATAGTAGCTCCAGCTCCTCTTGAACCATAAGCTAAGTCTGAGGGAATGAACAAACGCCATTTTGAACCAACAGGCATTAATTGCAGTGCTTCTACCCATCCGGCAATTACTTGAGTTACACCAAAAGTAGCCGGTGTTCCACGCTGAATAGAGCTATCGAAGACAGTACCATCAATTAAAGTACCGTGATAATGAACAGTTACCTTGTCTGATGCTGTGGGTACTTCACCTGTACCTTCTGTTAGCACCTTGTATTGTAAACCACTTTCTAATATGACTACGCTATCTTTAGTCGCATTTTCTGCTAAAAATTGTTGTCCGGCGATTAAATTTTTGTTCATTTCTTTACTTCTTTTTGATTGTATATAACTTGATAAAACTTGATTTGCCTGTTGAGCATTTATAGTTGCAGTGTCCCTTGTGGCTTCTTTTAAGCCCAAAAGCACTAAATCCAAATCTATTTCACTAAAGCCTTGTTCTTGAATGTTCTTAGCAAACATCACGCCTAGGCTGTAACTCACAGAGTCTAGTTGGTTAAATTCCTTCTGCGCTGATATATCCTGAAATCCTAGCATAAGCACTACAATAAGTATTAAGTAAACTTGCTTCATCATCTTTTTTATTTGTGGATGTTTACAATTTTTATTTTTAATCTGTTGTTAGTCAGCAACTTTTAAAACCTTCACTTCTGATTCAATTACTTTTATGAATCACACTAATCGTTTAGTCCTCTTCTCCCCAACGATAGGTATTCAGACTAAAGCCAGATAAGTCCAATACTCGATCAACTACAGTAGCAGCTAAGGCTTCAAAGCTATCTGGTCGGCTGTAAAAGGAAGGGCATGCTGGGCAGATAATACCTCCAGCTTCTGTAATTGTCTTCATGTTGTTGATGTGGATCAAGCTATAAGGTGTATCTCTAGGAACCAATATTAAACGGCGACGCTCCTTAAATATTACGTCTGCTGCTCTAGTGATTAGATCATCGGAAATACCCGTTGCGATTCTACCCATTAGGCCCATAGAGCAGGGACAAATAATCATTGTTTCATACCGAGCTGAGCCGGAGGCAAAAGGAGCAAAAAAGTTCTTTTTCTCATAAAAATCAAAAGGATAATTATTATAATCTTTGTTTTCAAGTTCGTACTCCCAATTAAATTTGGCATTCTCGCTCATTACAATACCTACCGCCTCCCATTGATCTTTCAGTTGTACTAAGCGGTCAAATAATACCTTTGCATAAATAGAGCCACTTGATCCTCCCACTCCTATTACTATCCTTTTTTTCATATTCTGCATTGTCATTTGTGCTTAAAATAGAGGGATTGTAAAAATGTTCATGAACTTAGTTATGCAAATCATCGCTAATTAGTATTTGGTTAATTTCTTGCTCTTTTGGCGCTGATCTATTTTATGTTATTGCTAGAGTCTATCATATTTCTAAGCCTATAAAATGAAAAACTCAAACGATTTATAAAAATTAAGCAATACTGTAAGCATAGCCTCATGATTAGACCTTATGCATAAAAAACGCTGACCGCACGCGTGTGCGCGTGAGCTTTCGAT
>CAYWKD010000070.1:0-14318 GCA_964458705.1 uncultured Saprospiraceae bacterium
TATATTTGTAGGGGTTGTTCAAGATATTGATGAATAAATAGCAATAAAGTTGGGTCTGTGGTAGATTAATCGGGCTTGACTGTGGCTTTGTACTATTTAATATAGACTTTAGTAGAAGATAAACCTTAGAGGCCTCTTCGCTCAAACCGAATATAAAAGTGGTTGTTGTTTAAATTCCAAAGGCACTGAATAGTAGCTTATAAATAGAATTAGAAATAAAAATGAAGCAAGCGTACCTAGTCCTATTTTTTTGTTGGTTCATGACGAGTAGCATGATGGCTCAAGCCGACTTTAGTGGTCTATGGCAAGGAGAGATTACACAAATGGAAGGTGGATATAAAACGAGTTATGATTTTGAGCTTTACTTATATCAAAAAGGCAAAAACGTCTGGGGTCGCTCTTATGTAAAAGCAGATAGCCTATATGCCGAAATGGAAATAGAAGGCTCTATTTATAATGGAGAGTACCTAAAATTCGAGGAGCAGCGCATTGTTTCTTATACGATCATCCCAGAGCTGGAATGGTGTATTAAAAAGGGACATCTCATCCTAAAAGGGAAGAAAATTAGTGGAATTTGGGAAGGAAATACTTCTTTTAGTGATTGTATTCCAGGTAGAATTGAGTTGAAGCGCATCATTCCTATTCCTTGAAATGTCATTGCTATTCAATTGTTTACAAGCGATTTTCAACCGTCCGTCTTTAGGTTTAATTTTATTCTACCTTTGAGGTAGAACATTTAATTTAATTTACGATGATAAAGAACTTCTTCAAGCAGATGTACGCCAAATCCATTCCATCTCGCCCGGGTAAAACACATCCGCTAGGGGCAATGGTCGAAAAAGAGGGCGTGAACTTCTGCTTGTACACCAAACACGCTAAAGAAGTTGAGTTATTGCTATTCGATCACAAGCAGGATGCGAACCCAAGATATGTCATAAAACTAGACCCCTTATTGAATCATTCTTCGTTTTATTGGCACGTTTTTGTCCCTAACATTGGACATGGGCAGCTTTACGGCTATCGTGTAAAAGGGGATTTTGACCCAAAGAATGGCTTGCGTTTTGATGGAGCAAAACTTTTAGTTGATCCTTATGCTAAGGCTGTGGTAATGGATAAATACGAACGAGGAGGAGCCTGCATACCCGGTGAAAACTGTAGCTGTGGCATAAAAAGCGTAGTGATTGACGATAGCACCTATAACTGGGAAGGCGATCAGCCCTTGAATATCTCAATGTCTTCTACTGTAATTTATGAAATGCACGTTGGCGGCTTTACAAAGCATCCAAATTCAGGCGTTCCCGACTTACTGAAAGGAACATACTTAGGCATTATTGAAAAAATTCCTTATTTGCAATCACTTGGAATCACTGCCGTAGAGTTGCTCCCAGTGCATCAATTTGATCCTTACGATCTTCCTGATGAATCCTTAATTAATTATTGGGGATATAGCCCTATTGCTTACTTTGCGCCACATCATGCTTACGGTACGACCAACGACCCTACCACTACAGTTAGAGAGTTTAAGGATATGGTTAAAGCACTGCACAAAGCAGGTATTGAAGTCATATTGGATGTTGTGTTCAACCACACTGCCGAAGGCAACCATGAAGGCCCTACACTTTCCATGCGAGGTATTGAAAACAAGGTTTATTATATCTTAGAAGAGAACAAAAAATATTATAAAAATTATAGTGGTACAGGAAATACAATTAAAGCAAATCATTCTGTCGTTAGACGTTTGATTATGGATTGTCTGCGCTATTGGGTTACAGAAATGCACGTAGATGGATTCCGCTTTGATTTAGCATCAGTGCTTTCAAGAGATGAGCAAGGCAATCCTTTGCAAAATGCTCCTATCCTTTGGGAAATTGAATCTGACCCAATACTTTCTCAGTCCAAAATCATTGCAGAGGCTTGGGATTTAGGACAGTATCAATTGGGGAGTTTCATTGGCGATCGCTGGGCGGAGTGGAATGGAAAGTACCGTGATGACATAAGAAAATTTGTCAAAGGCGATGAAGGGATGATGAGAGCTTTTGCACAACGTATGGCCGGCAGCCCAGATTTATTCAGAGATTCAACTAGAAACCCTAATCGAAGTATTAACTTTATTACTTGTCATGATGGCTTTACTTTAAACGACCTTGTCTCTTACAATGAAAAGCACAACTGGGCAAATGGGGAGGAAAATCAAGACGGACACAATGAGAACGAAAGTTGGAATCACGGGACAGAAGGAGTAACCAACGATCCTGAAATTGAAGCATTACGCCTCCAACAAGTCAAAAACTTCTTCACAATTTTATTGCTTTCACAAGGAACGCCTATGATAAGCATGGGCGACGAAGTCAGAAGAACGCAACAAGGCAACAACAATGCTTATGCCCAAGATAATGAAATCAGTTGGATGGACTGGAGCTTGGTAGAAAAAAATAGCGATCTTTTGCAGTATGTTCAAAAGTTGATTCGCTTTCATCGCAACACAGAGTTTTTTCATGAAAATCGCTTCTGGAATCTGCCTGATGACTCTGAAACGGTTTTTGATTTACACGGTACAAAGCTCAATCACATCAATTGGAGTAAACATAGTCACGCATTTGCCTTTACTTTGTTTAATGCAGAATACGGCAAAGCAATACATATTATGATTAATGAATATTGGGAGGATTTGGAGTTTGAGGTACCAGAATTGCTAGAAGGTGGATGGAGATTATTGTTGAACACCGCCAACAAGGCGCCCAATGATTTTTATTCCATTAAAAATGACTTAATTATTGAGTCGAATACAATGAATGTGGCTGCACGATCCATCATTGGTTTGTTTATTTATCAAGAATAGCATTAATCTGTTCATTATAATTTACCAAACAGCTCTTCACTTTCTTATGCTAAAACCAACTAAAAGTGACTGTATAAAATATGATTTGGCAAGAGATCAATAGAGTAGCATTACTGGGCACAAATCGGACAACGCTATCGGATTCAGCTAAGAACGCATTGCGTGCTTATGGCATAGACGTTGATGACGCATCAGACACACAGGTACTATTGGAGGCGGCTGCATTGTTGGCACAGTTTAGAAAAGTACAACCAAACTTCCAAAAGTACGAGGGTAGCCTACCCGAGCCTTTAAAACCAAATGCTACAGTTTACATTAGCTCTTCATCCGCCCAACATTTTAAAAAAATACTAAATGAATTTCCATTAGCACTATTAGAGTTTTCTAGTCTTGCTTATTCTTATGAGTTGTATTTATTACCAGAGCTTTGTCCCTTAGCTTTTGAGGCGGTTCGTGCCAATCAGTTAGACTGGAATGCAGTGGCTTGCATTACGCCACCTGAAGGTTGGTGGGTGATTGGCAAAAATGAAGATTGGTCATATTTGAAAGACCGTCCATTCAGACAAATGGAACGACCGATTTCCAAAATCCAAGCAGCAACCACTTTTGTGCTAGATATACAGCAGCAAATTGTAGCAGGGCAGTTTTTTACAGAAGAATATAACTCCTATGAGTTTATTAAAAATATTTATTGGTTCGACTCGAATGCTTATCAAGCGTTTATACACGGCTGGAAATCAAGTAATAGAATATCTTATGATTGGGTCAGTAGAATAGAAAAAGCAATGAATATTCTAGACTTTCGCAAGGAGATGGCGGAAGAACTGCAAAAGACATGAGCCTAGTTTAAAACAGTACCATGAGTGAAATATTAAAACAAGATATACTTCGACCACACGCAGAGGAGACTTATGCTGAAGAGTTAGAAGCAATAAAAAAAATAGATAAAAAGCCTCGTCCTACCAATTGGCAGTTGTCGCCATGGGCAGTAGTTACTTATCTTTTGGGAGGAACGTTGGAAGATGGAACCGAGATAGAACCTAAATACTTTGGGAGTAAGCGACTAGTTGAAATTGCAGTAGCTACCTTGGCAACGGATAGGGCTTTGCTATTGGTAGGCGTACCTGGAACAGCTAAAACCTGGGTGTCAGAGCATTTGTCAGCCGCTATTTCTGGTGATTCTACTTTGCTAGTGCAGGGTACAGCGGGCTTGGATGAAAATGCGTTGCGATACGGTTGGAATTATGCCAAACTAATAGCCGAAGGACCTACCGACGGAGCTTTAGTAGCCAGCCCAGTGATGAATGCCATGCAGAACGGAAAAATTGTGCGAATTGAAGAACTAACCAGAATACCCTCCGATGTACAGGACGCTTTGATTACACTACTTTCAGAGAAAACACTTCCCGTACCAGAACTGAACACAGAAATACAAGCTCAGCGAGGTTTCAATATTATTGCTACTGCCAACACAAAGGATAAGGGCGTGAACGAGCTTTCAAGTGCTTTGCGCCGCAGGTTTAACACTGTGCTACTCCCACTGCCTAAAACACTAGAAGAGGAAGTAAAGATCGTGGCAACGAGAATAGAAAAACTAGGAAAATCGCTAGAATTACCGACTACTTCAGTGCCAATAGAAGAAATAAAAAGATTGGTTACTATTTTCAGAGAACTCCGCAATGGTGCAACTGAAGATGGACAAAATAAACTTAAATCCCCAAGCAGTACCTTAAGTACTGCCGAAGCTATATCGGTAGTCAATAATGGCTTGGCACTTGCTACTCATTTTGGAGATGGAACGGTTAAGCCAGACGATTTAGCCGCAGGACTGATTGGAGCAGTCGTAAAGCAAGACAATCAAGATCAGAAAGTATGGGAGGAATATTTAGAAACCATTTTGCGGCTTCGCAAGGATTGGGAAGGTTGGTATGATGCTTGCCGAGCCCTAATTTAAGTTCGGTTTATCAAGGGTAAAGCAATCAATGCAACCAAACCGAGTAGCACATTAGACCCAATTTGAACAGAGAAAAATATAATATTAGCAAAAGAAAAACCATCGCTTTGTTCAATCCCATAAATGAGCAATGCTGCGGTTACGAGACCTTGGTAAGCTCCCATGCCACCAGGAGAAGGTATAACAATTCCTAGAGAACCAAAAACAAACACCATCAATCCAACAAGTGGCGTCAAATTTTCCGTAGGCTCAAAAGAAAAAAAGGCTAAATATGTCATTAAATAATACATTGCCCAGATATTGATACTGTGCAATATAAATAGGAAGGGACGATCTAGCTGGCTGATGGTACGCACACCTTCCAAGAATCCTTTTAATAAATTGACTAGTTTTTGTCCTAATGCAGAAGCAAGCATTTTTCGGCGGAAATAGAAAGCTAAACTCAAACCAATTAACCCAATCGCTAGAGCTAACCAGAGGTAAAGATTACCTACGGATTCCTCGCCCACATTGCTCAAATTAGCATTTTGGTTGACATAGCTCCAAAGTGTATTAAACTCCAACAAAAAAGCTAAGCCAATTACTAGCAATAGGGACATCATATCTACAATCCTATCCACTACTACTGTTCCCATTGCTTTTTCGGCTGGTATATTTTCATACTGCGCCAAAGCACCTGCTCTTACGACTTCTCCTACTCTCGGAAAACCTAAATTAGCAAAGTAGCCTAGCATAATAGTCAAAAAACTATTGATGAATTTGGGGCGATAACCCAGAGGGAGTAGCAACATATTCCAACGTATCGCTCGGCTAAAATTACTTACAACGAAAGCCAACAACACAAGCCCTATCCAAAAATAATTGACAGTTTTGAAGTCGGTAATGATTTTCTGCAGTAAGCTACAGTCCTGCTCAACTATACCTTTTTCTTGGCAATAAAGCTGATAATCAGCATTTTGACTTCGGTAAAGCAAGTACAAGATAGCTGCCCCAAATCCTATGAAAAATAAGGCTTTGAGAATGTTGAGTAGCGTGCGTTGTACTTGCATGAATCACTAGTTAAATTCGATTATTTGTATCAGGGTGAATAGTAATTGGTGTAAATCGTTGAGCTTCCTCTTCTGTCATCCAAGCATAAGCAATGACAATAAGAATGTCCCCAATCTGCACTTTTCGAGCGGCTGCACCATTTAAGCAAATTACACCAGAATTTCTTTCACCTACAATAACATAGGTCTCTAATCGCTCACCATTATTATTATTTACAACTTGCACCCGCTCTCCTTCTAATATGCCTGCAGCTTCTAAGAGTGCTTGATCTATCGTGATGCTGCCCTCATAATTCAGGTTGGCTTCTGTAACAGTAGCACGATGTATTTTGGACTTAAACCTTTGAATTAGCATAATATAGACTTTCTTTTAGCAGTACCGGTATTGAGCAATGCTTAGCGGTATTGGAACAGCTACGATTGTGTTTACCTATCAAAAGAAGGAATGCTCATTATAAAAATTCAGTACTTTACTTTAATATGATATTATCAATCAATCGAATATCACCAAGCCAAACGGCTACGCAAGCAACCACGGACTCAGCATCGTTAAACGCTTGGACAGGCTGCAAAGTTTTAGCATCTACGACCTCAAAATAATCTACCCGAAACCCCGAAGCCGTTAGTTTATAATTAGCTAACTCTTTGATGTCACTTGGAGAGCGCTGCCTAGAGCGTTGCTTTACCTCGACAAGAATTTTGTAAATAAGTGGAGCAATTCTACGCTGTTCTGCCGTTAATTGTGCATTTCGAGAACTCATTGCTAGTCCATCTGCTGCTCTCACTGTTTCAACGGGAATCAGTTGAGCTTGATGCTCCATTTGATGAAGCATCGCAGCAATAATTGTTTGTTGCTGAAAATCCTTCAATCCCATATATACTCGTTCTGGACGCACAATACTCAAAAGGCGATACATCACCTGCACTACTCCATCGAAATGCCCTAGACGATATTTACCTTCCATTACTTTTGTAAGGTTTCCCAATTTGAAGTCGGGAACAGTCGGCATTCCTTTTTTGTAAATTTCTTCTTCGCTGGGTAAAAATACAACGTCTGTATTGATTGCTTCTAGCAAGCCTAAATCTGTTGCTGGGGTACGAGGATACTTTTCTAAATCAGCGATTCGGTCGAACTGTCTTGGATTAACAAAAATACTACATATTGCGTAGTCATTATTGGCTTTAGCCCGATTCACTAATGATAGATGTCCTCTATGTAAAGCACCCATAGTTGGTACGAAGCCAATAGAATTATCAAATTGTTTTGCTTTTTGGAGGTGGGCTGTTAGTTCAGAAACTGTTTTGAAAACAAGCATAATTGATGCTTAAATGATATGAAATAAGTAGAATTCAATCATTAGATACGAATGAGATGCTTCACTTATTCGTCATATTGGATCACAAATATAGTAGTCCTATTCACTAAGTAGTTCTTTTTATTACTATTTTTTACTATTTTTGCGAGCCTTTAATGAATCATATGGTGATTCTTGGTGTTAGCTGTAAATATTTTGATGTTATTTCTAGCTTTTACCTAAGTATTCACCTTTACAACATTGGTTTTTAGTTTAAACTCGTTCTATGAGCAAGAAAAAAGTGCTGATTGTTACGCAAGAAATGGAACCCTACACTGCACTCACCGAAATTTCTGCGGTTGCCCGTAAGTTGCCACAATACATTCAGGAAAAAGGTATGGAAATTCGTGTGTTAATGCCTCGATATGGCACTATCAACGAACGTCGCCATCGTTTACATGAGGTGGTAAGGCTTTCAGGAATGAATATCATCGTAGATGACGATGACTTCCCTCTAATCATTAAGGTAGCTTCTTTGCCAGGCGCAAGAATACAGATTTACTTTCTTGACAACGAGGATTTCTTCAAGCGAAAAATGATTTTTGAAGACGAAAATGGAACACCTTTTGAGGATAATGCGGATCGCATGATTTTCTTCTGCAAAGGCGTTCTGGAAACAGTCAAGAAGTTTGGCTGGGCTCCTGACATTATTCACTGCCATGGCTGGATGACAAGTCTGCTGCCACTTTATGTAAAAGCTGCTTACAATCACGACCCTTTGTTTCAGAATGCTAAGGTCGTTTACTCTTTGTACAATCAAACTATGGAGGCTTCATTTGATGAAGAATTCGTTGATAAAGCAGCTATCAATGATTTGGAAGAAGAAAATTTAGCAGCGTATCAAAACGATGAGGGCATTACGCTCCACAATGGTGCAATTGAATTTTCGGATGCTATCATTCAGGGAAGTGAAGAACTTGAGGCAGCAAATATTAAATTAATGGAAGGCTTAGAAAAGCCCACTTTAGAATTTCAAGATTCAGAAACCTACCTCAAAACATATGTGGAATTTTACCATTCCCTTCTAGCAGAGGAAGTTAAATCTTAGTTTAACGACTAGAATACCGATGAGATTGCAATACATCGGTATTCTGCTTTTATATGTGTTTTCCAGTCTATTTATTACACTTCAATACAACTCTTTTCTACTTTTGCAGCACATTCTTGATAAGCGAAATGATTTATCAAATATCAGCACGCTTAATCATAACAGCAATGGCATTTGTCGAAGGACGTTCAAACTTTACATCTATGCGATTTAAGAATCACCTGTTTTTATATTTTTCAGTAAGTTTAGTATTTAATGTAGCCTGTAATGATCCATCTGTGCTAGGGCTAGATTTAGTGGAAGGAAAGCAACTAGAGGTAGAACTAAAGGACGATATTCCTTTTGTGTTAGAGACTGTGCAAGGAGAAGCACTTCAAGTATATAATCCAGAAGACGTTACGCTTTCTCTTCGACCAGATGTATATTTCAGCAGTAATTTTTTTGATCCCATTTTTGGCAAAACGCAAGCATCTTTTTATACAGAATTCGGAATAGAATTTAGCAAGCCAACATTTACAGAAGGAAGTGTGCCTTACGAATTAAAGTCCATCTCACTGCTTTTACCCTTCAGTCCAGAAGCAACTTACGGTGATACTACTCAGGAAGTAACAATTGCCGTTTATAGAGTAACCGAACCAATGATAGATGGAGCGACTTATCTAACAATTCAAGATTTTGAAGTTGATCCAACACCTATCGGACAGACTTTACCGTTCAGACCTACCCCGAATGTTGTGGATTCCAATTTGGTAAAAGGGCTAGATGTTGTATTTGGTAGGGGTATTAACATTAGACTCTCAAAAGAGCTAGGACAAGAGCTATTATTAGCAGATTCGAGCTTCTACGAAACAGATACTACGTTTTCTCAACTGCTGAATGGTATCCAAATAAAAATGACAAGCGAGGGCAACATAATGCTGCCATTTACCTTAGCAGGAGCAAGCATTGATATGGTTTATGATACTGTAACAGGATTGGATACAGACGATGAACTGATGTTAGATTTTAGTTTTCCTGTTAGAACAAATAGCATCAATACTTTAAATATTCAACACGATTATACTAATTCCATTGTTGAAAACTATTTGGATAAACCCTCATCAGCTGATTTAGCTTTTGCTCAGGGCTTGACGGGTACAAATATCAAACTTACCTTTCCTGATGTTTCTGAACTTAAAGGATTTATAGTAAACAAAGCAGAACTTGAACTCCCCGTAGTTCAACTAGATGGAGATAATGCTGCAATATATCCACCCGCAGAGCAGCTACTTTTATTCAAACCGACAAACGATAAAGAGGAATTTTTATTCACACAAAATGTATCCTTTAGAGGTGTTCGATTAGTGGACGATTTTGATATTGCTGCATTTGCTCGTGCAGAACAGGCATTTGGCGGTGGATTGACCTATAATCAGGATAGCACTTTGCAGTTCTATACATTAAACTTATCCAGTGTTTTCCAAAAAATAATTGACGGTGAAGTATCCAATGAATTAATCATTCAAGTTGCACCGCCTGCTGCTGGTGAATTTATCATCAATCAAGAACTAACGAAATTAGCTAGAGCCAATCGAGTAGTCGTAGGAACGCCATTACATGAAAAGCGAAAAGCAAAATTTACATTGATCTATACTAAGTTGTAAGATTTAATCTCAAATTGATGAGTGAACTGATGCCACTCTTCGAGAGAAGCGGCATTATGGATTTATTGTAAAGTTTTCAAGTTAAGCGATACCCTTTTTCTTACAGACTTCTTCTGAGCTGGCATTGGCTCCGTCTAAACATTTGAATATAAGAGTTCCTATCTATCTTTAAATCAACTCGTTAAATAAGCACATGACTTTCTCCATTTTCTGAACTTTACAGATAACTGTGGACGAACATTTGCTTAATCCTCGCCCATGATGTCATAAATAGTTATTATCTTTGGGATTATTTTTAAATGATAAGAAATTATAAATGGATACTGTAAAACAATTATCATACAAAGTCAAAGATATTAATTTGGCAGAGTGGGGAAGAAAAGAGATTGAACTGGCAGAGGCAGAGATGCCGGGTTTGATGTCATTACGTGAAAAGTACGGTGAGTCAAAACCATTGGCAGGAGCTAGAATTGCGGGATGCTTACACATGACGATTCAGACTGCTGTGTTAATTGAAACCCTAGTAGAACTTGGTGCAGATGTAACTTGGTCTTCCTGTAATATTTTCTCCACACAAGACCATGCAGCAGCGGCGATTGCAGCAGCAGGTAATCCAGTTTTTGCTTGGAAAGGTATGACAGAAGAAGAATTTGATTGGGCAATTGAGCAGACTTTATTTGCATTCAAAGATGGTCAGCCATTGAATATGATCTTAGATGATGGTGGGGATTTAACAAATATGGTACTGGATCGCTATCCCGAATTGGTTCAAAACATCAAAGGACTGAGCGAAGAAACAACGACGGGCGTTCACCGCTTGTACGAGCGCATGAAGAAGGGTACGTTGCCAATGCCAGCCATCAACGTAAATGACTCTGTAACTAAGTCTAAATTTGACAATAAATACGGCTGTAAAGAGTCGTTAGTAGATGCCATTCGTCGTGCCACAGATACCATGATGGCAGGAAAAGTAGCAGTAGTAGCTGGATATGGCGATGTGGGTAAAGGTTCGGCTGCGTCTTTACGTGGTGCAGGTTGCCGAGTTATTGTAACAGAAATTGATCCAATTTGTGCATTGCAGGCTGCTATGGATGGCTTTCAAGTGCTGAAAATGGAAAATGCAATTCCCTTAGTGGACATTATAGTAACAGCGACGGGAAACAAAGACATTGTTTCAGAGCGTCATTTCAAAATGATGAAAGACAAAGCCATTGTTTGCAACATTGGGCATTTTGATAACGAAATTGATGTGGCATGGTTAAACAACAATGCTGAAAAAATAGAAATCAAGCCGCAAGTAGATAAATACACCTTAAATGGCAAGGATATTATTCTGTTAGCCGAAGGTCGTTTAGTAAACTTGGGTTGTGCAACAGGGCATCCATCATTTGTAATGTCCAACTCCTTTACTAATCAGACGCTAGCACAGATGGAACTTTGGAGCAATTCTGATCAATACGAGAATAAAGTTTATACTTTGCCAAAACATTTGGACGAAGAAGTGGCTCGCTTACATCTCGCTAAAATCGGTGCAGAGCTAGACACCTTACGCGAAGATCAAGCAACATATATTGGCGTAACAATAGAAGGACCTTACAAGCCGGAGTATTATAGATATTAATTGTGTAGCGTAGAGAATGGAAAGTAAAAAAGTTATTTTTTCTACTTTTTATGCTCTGCGCTTTACGCTCTAAATTATGGTAGCTGTCATTAATTACAATGCAGGAAATGTACGCTCTGTATTATTTGCATTACAACGTTTAGGAGTCAACGCTGAGCTAACAGCCGATCATGAAGCAATTCGGGCAGCAGATAAAGTCATTTTTCCGGGTGTTGGAGCGGCCAATTCTGCAATGGCACATCTAAGAAAGCACAAGCTAGATAATGTGATTAAGAGTTTGACTCAACCTGTATTAGCCGTTTGTATTGGTCAACAGTTACTTTGTGAACACTCAGAAGAAAATGACACTGAATGTTTAGGCATTATCCCACAAAAGGTAAAATTGTTTCAACCTATCAATGGTGAGAAAGTTCCACATGTCGGATGGAACACGATTTATTCGCTAAAGAATGGCATATTTGATAGTTCTTTAGAAAATGAATATGTTTATTACGTCCATAGCTACTATGCAGAAGTTGGTAAATACACTACCGCGCTCACCAATTACGTCCATCCTTTCAGTGCAGCTTTGCAGAAAGATAATTTCTTTGCAACCCAATTTCATCCTGAGAAGTCGGGGAGCATCGGAGAAGCTATCTTGAGGAATTTTTTGAGCATACACTAGTATTTTGCATAGATTATATACGATATATGGACAAGTAACTAGCTACCAAAGCATCGTATAAATCACTGCTAAAACGATCATAATAGCAACAGCTGATAAGTTGAATACTGCGCCTGTTTCAAATAATCCTGTCGGAATATCCACTCCTTTAGGATCGTCTTTCTTTTTCTCAGAGAACAAGAAGTAGGCTACTACTCCCGACAATCCTAGTATTAAATAGCCAAACCAATCGCCTACTGCTGTATCTTCAAAGAGTATCTTAATACCCGCTGGAACAGAGATGAGGAGTATTGAGCCAAATATGATCCATTTGTAGCGCATTTCTACTGCCTTTGGTTCACTTATTTGCTTGTTGTCGGCTAGTGAAATGAATACCATCAGAGCGGATAACAATAAGAAGCAAAGCGACATTCGATCCAAGAATGGTAATTCTGGAAAAAATATTTTTAACCCAAACGATAGTGGTATTGAGAGCAGAACAACTGCCATTGCTGCATTAGAAGAAGATCGCTTCCAGAATAATCCAAAAATAAAGACCACTAGAACTCCTGGACTCAAGAAACCTGTAAATTCTTGAATATATTGAAACGCTTGTTCAAGTACACTTAAAGCAGGTGCTACGATTGCACCAACAACTAAAGCCACTCCAGCCGTTATTCGTCCAACTAAAACTAAATTCTTTTCTGAAGAAGATTTATTGAATATGGTATGATAAATATCTAAAGTAAAAATGGTAGAAGTACTATTAACCATGGAACTAATGGAAGAACCTATGGCAGCTACTAAAGCAGCAAAAGTCAAGCCTTTCAAGCCAATTGGTACATAATTGCTTAACACATAAGGGAAAGCTTGGTCGGGCTTATCGAGTTCAGCGCCTAGCACAAAGACTGCAATGCCGGGCAATACAGCAATCAAAGGCATCAATAGTTTTAATAATCCCGCAAATGCTACTCCTTTCTGCGCTTCTTTCAATGACTTGGCAGCTAATGCTCTTTGAATGATGTATTGATTTAAACCCCAATAGTATAAATTGGCAATCCACATACCACCTACAAGCACTGCAATTCCCGGCAATTCATTATAGGAAGCATTAGACTTATCCAAAATCATATCAAACTTTTCAGGTGCTTTTTCGAACATAATATTAAGCCCTTCAAAAAAGCTACCTCCACTAACTGCTGAAACAACATAGTAGGCTGCCAACAATCCACCTATCACAAGCGTAACGGCTTGTACTACATCTGTCCAAACAACCGCTTTCAGTCCACCAAAAATAGAAAAACTAGCAGAATAAAGCACTAATGCAATAATACCATACCCCATAGGGAATCCCGTCAATCCTTCAATTGCCAAGCCGCCTAAGTAAAAGACAGAGGTGATGTTAACAAAAACAAATAAGGCGACCCAGAAGAATGCTAACCCAATCCGAACACTTTTATTGTAGCGCATTTCAAGGAACTGAGGCATAGAGTAAATTCCTTTATTGATAAAGACAGGTAGAAAAAATTTAGCTACTACAATCAATGTGAGCGCCGCCATTAATTCATAGGCTCCAATGGCTAAACCCATTACATAGCCTGAGCCGTTCATGCCCAATATTTGTTCGGTGGAAATGTTAGAGGCAATTAGTGAACCACCTACTGCCCACCAAGGTAGGGCTTTGCTTGCAAGGAAGTAGTCTTGAGCATTTTGTGCTTTTTCCCTGTTCGATATCCAAATACCGAATCCCATGATACACAAAATGTAGCCAAAGAATATGCCAATATCAATGGAAGAAAAGTCCATAAGTCAGTTTTTACGTTTAAAGGAACAAATGAAGGGGAAGATACATAATTTGATTCCCGAAGATAGCAATTTCGAATAATTTTCACTTCTCAGTAAGAAATTATGTTCTTTTATCTTCGCCAAAGCGTGTTTTCTTTTAAGTAACGAACAAAAAACAAGTATTACATTTTGGCTCGCAAGGCTTCCTAACCCAGCATTAGCGTAAAATTTGCCATCATAAATCAATAAGCTATTTCGCCTGCGACAAATAAGTCTTTGATTGTTACTAAACTAGATTGAAATTCAGAATATGTTATCATCTATTCAAAATGGTATAACTTTGCAAGCAAATATTTATCCATGAAGACACTCAACATTCTG
>CAYWKD010000071.1:0-14239 GCA_964458705.1 uncultured Saprospiraceae bacterium
ATTTGCTGAATAAACACGGAGAAAAATTCAGACAACAAATTATTGAACTCAAACAATTAGGACAAAAAACAGAACCAGCATTCGCATTAGTACTTGGGCTGACAGGCGACCCTTATGCTGAACTACTAAAATTTGAAACGAATGACAAAAGCCCGAACCGCTAACATCGGCTTGGCAATATGGCGGCTGAAGTGCTTCTATGAAAAATTTGTGCAAGGTTCAACAGCAGTAATTCTAATGAACTTTTGTACTAAAAATCCGCCACATCGCCAAGCGGCAAAACGTTGTCAGTCATTCCCCAGATAAGGCAACCAAAAAATTCTAATTAAGAAGGTAAGAATATTTTAGAGCCTATTGATTACCCAAGCTAACGAAGAGTTCGTACCTTGGTTTTGGCTCTATGTGAGACCGATTTTTTAAGTGGTATCTCTGTGTCGAATTCTCGAGACAAGTCCCTGCGTCATTCTGGTTAAGAAGAACTGTGGTAAACCCCAAGTTATTTCTTAAAAGTTATGCGACATTTTGACAAACTCTTCGTATAGCAATACAAAATTATATTGAAGATATTACGTTAACTTAACTTGTAGTAGGGCAAACGCATCAAAGTATTGTTAGAAAAATCAGATACTGAAGACCTGTGATTAACATATTTAATAAAAGATAAATTACTAAATTTAAATTTCATTACCTACTGATAAACACAAACAACTAATTTTGGTGCGTTTGCCCTAAACTTGTAGAATTCGACAATGAAAAAAAATATTACTAAAACTCTTGCCACTTTTACCCGCTTAACTTTTATTGCTTCGTGTGATAGATCCGAATGTGAAAATACAAACAAGCTAAATACTGATTGATAATACGGCTATACGCTAATTGAAAAGCAAAGACTTGTTGCGTCCACTAAAAATATTAGAACAATACTGGGGATATTCATCTTTTCGCCCACCGCAAGATCAAATTATTGAATCTGTTTTAGCGAAAAAGGATACACTAGCCCTCATGCCTACGGGTGGTGGTAAATCTATTTGTTACCAAGTGCCGGCTCTTTGCCAAGAAGGGATATGTATTGTTGTATCTCCCTTGATTGCCTTGATGAAAGATCAAGTCTATCAACTTAAAAAGCTAGGCATAGCAGCAGCAGCCATTTATTCAGGTATGCACTACAAAGAAATTGATCGCATATTTGACAATTGCATCTATGGCAATACCAAATTGCTTTACCTTTCCCCTGAGCGATTAATGACCGATCTAGCTAGCGCGCGCATCGCTAAGATGAAGGTCAATCTATTTGCAGTTGATGAAGCACATTGTATCTCACAGTGGGGCTATGATTTCAGATCACCTTATTTGCAGATTGCAGCCGTTCGTGAACTACACCCCGAAGTGCCTGTTTTGGCTTTGACGGCTACTGCTACTCCAGAAGTGGAACTCGATATTCAAGAAAAACTAGCTTTTAAAGCAGAAAATGTTTTTAAGGTTAGTTTTGCTAGAAATAATTTAGTTTATGTGGTGTTGCATGAAGAAGCAAAGGAGAATAAACTACTGGAGATGGTTAAAAAAGTAAAGGGCTCAGGGGTAGTTTATGTTCGTAATCGTAGAAAAACCAAAGAGCTAGCCTTGATGCTTCAAAAAAATGGAATCCCCGCAGATTTTTATCATGCTGGCTTAGATAATGAAGAACGCTCTTTGAAACAAGAAGCATGGCTAAACGATAAAATTCGCATTATAGTCAGCACGAATGCTTTTGGTATGGGAATTGATAAACCCAATGTGCGTTTAGTTGTACATATTGACTTGCCAGACAGCCTTGAGGCCTATTTCCAGGAAGCAGGTCGAGCAGGTCGAGACGGCGAGAAGGCTTATGCTGTTTTGCTTTATAATTCAACGGATAAGTATCGGCTAGAAAAGGATTATGAACGCTCATTCCCGTCCATGATGACCATTCGGCAAGTATATCGAGCCTTGGGCAGTTATTTTCAATTGGCAATTGGTGGGGGGAGAGGCAAGAGTTATGACTTTGATATTGTGGATTTTACCAAAAAGTTCGCATTAAATATAGTTGAAACCTTTAATGTATTAAAAACACTTGAAAAAGAAGGATGGTTAGTATTAACAGAAGCTGTTTTTGTACCTTCTCAATTTCAGATTATAGTTTCAAAAGATCAATTGTACGACTACCAACTGCGTCACTCTAGTTTAGATAAGGTCTTGAAAGTCCTGCTTAGAAATACTCAAGGTGCTTTTCAAGGCTATGTGAAGATCCGAGAAAAACAATTAGCTGGAGCTTTAAAGATAGAATTAACCACTTTGGTGCAGTCGCTTCAAAAAATGCACAATGATAAAATAATTGAATATTTACCTCGACGAGATAAACCTCAATTACTTTTCTTGCAGCAACGCTTGCCCGCCGAAGACTTAGCTATTGATCAAAAAAGTTATGGGTTTAGAAAGCAACGACATTACCATCGCATACGGTCTGCCATTAAATATGCCGAGGATTTACAATGTCGCCAGCAGCAACTCCTAGCTTATTTCGATGAAAAAAACGCTCCACAGTGTGGCACCTGCGATGTTTGCTTGGAAAGAAATAAATCGGACGTAAGTCATGATGAAATGAGTAGCTATAAGCAAAAAATTCAGTCGCTACTTCAAAAGGAAAAACTAACACTTACGCTGTTAATAGATAGCTTCACACCCAAACGGCGAAAAAAGGTGTTGAAAGTAGTTGAATACTTAATGGATGAGGGAGTGATTGAAAAAGAATCGGAAATACTGCTCTGGAAAAGGAAATAAAGAGTTGCGCAATTTTTATCCTTAAATCTCAAAGCAATAATCGCTGTAAAAAAATGCAAGAAGCTACAAATACAACTATCTCTCTTTTCGAGCTTAATGAGCATCTGCGCCGAGTAGTGGCTTTGAATTTTGCAAGTGCAATTTGGATTCATGCAGAAATTGCAGCTCATCAGACAAGTCGAGGGCATCATTTTTTAAGTTTAGTAGAGAAAGGAGTGGAAAGTGATTACATTATTGCACAAGCCGATGCTGTTATCTGGAGTCGTACTTTTTCTCAATTGCGCCTTGAGCATGGCAGAGACATAATTACTGTCTTAAAATCAGGATTAGCGACCAGACTCAAAGTACAGTTAGATTTTCACGAACGATTCGGCTTGAAGTTGATCGTAGAGGATATTGATCTTTCTTACGCCATAGGCCAACTAGAACTCAAACGGCGTGCAACCATTGAAGCATTGCAGGCAGAGGGGGCTTTCAACAAAAATGCTCAACTGCCATTGCCTAGCGTGCTACAACGCATAGCTGTTCTCTCTTCTGAGCAAGCGGCAGGATGGCAAGATTTTAAGCAGCAACTACTGCAAAATAGCTACAAATATCACTTCCAGCTTCATCTTTTTCCCACTTCCATGCAAGGCGATCAAGTAACAAAAGAGATAAAACGTCAACTTCGTACTATTGAAAATAGCAGTGTCCCTTTTGATGCCATCGTGATTGTGCGTGGAGGTGGGGCAAGGCTAGACTTGACTGCGTTTGATGAATTAGAACTTTGTAGGGCAGTGGCTAATGCTCCGATTCCCGTATTGTCAGGAATTGGACACGATGCTGATGAAACCATTTTGGATAAAGTAGCGCATCACGCATTAAAAACACCTACGGCAGTGGCAGACTTTTTAGTGCAGCATAATTTCTTTTTTGAAGCTCAAATGGAACAAACTTTTCATACTATTCGGTCAATCGTGTATCAGCAATTATATCAAGCCCAGTTAAGATTAGAGCGAATGGAGCAGCAACTAAAATGGCAGCGTCAACAGCTTATTCATCAAGCTGAACAGCAACTTCATAATCTTGCCGCTCAACTGCCAAAATTAACACAAACGAAACTCCAACAAGCTCATAAACAACTTGACCATTTGGAGGCTATCACACAGTTGCTTAGTTTAGAGAATACTTTAAAAAGAGGATTTAGTATTGTTCAACAAGACGAAAAAGTAATTACTTCTGTTGACGAGATAAAAAATGGGACGATCATCACTATTGTTTTACAAGATGGAACGGTACAAACACAAATGATATGAACAAAACACTTACTTATGAAATCGCTGTAAAAGAGTTGGAAGCTATTGTAATAGCGCTGCAATCAGGCGAAATCAATATGGACAATCTCGCTGAGCAATCAAAACGTGCAGTTGAATTACTCACATTTTGTAAAACACAACTGCGAAGTATAGAGCAGGAAGTAAATGACAAATTGGAGCTTTAAAACTGCAAAAATCACAAAAAGCTAAGGAGCATATCCTCAGCTTTTATGTCGCCTAAATCCTTTCATGAAAAAGTTAGAAGCGAATATCGAATTACTAAACATGTAATCTATTTTGCCGTCGAGGCGTTAAGTGGAAAAAGAAAGTTATGTCAAATATTGCTATAAAATTATTGAATCGACATCAACTGCGAAAAACGCAAACACGCATCTCCATATTAGAAGTATTTCATGCTAACCATGAGGCATTGGGACAGGCAGAATTAGAAAAACAGTTAGGGGATATTGACCGCATCACGCTCTACCGCACCTTGCGAACTTTTGAGCAAAAAGGCATCCTGCATCAAGCCATTGATGGAAGTGGTAAGACGCGCTACGCTCTTTGTTCAGAAGGTTGTAGTGAGCATCAGCACAACGACAATCACGCTCATTTTCACTGTGAAGTATGCGATCGAACTATTTGTTTAGATGAGATAAGTACACCTGCAATCAATATGCCCAAAAGCCATGAAGTTAAACAAACGCATCTAGTGCTTTCTGGAATTTGTGAGGCCTGCCAATAAATTAAATGTAGCCTCTCTTTTACCTTTGCATTAATTTGTAATGAAATATCCGAACTCCTGCAATCGCTTTTTGAACTTATTGTAGTTTTCTTTAGGAATAAGCAAGTGATACCCCTCTGCTTTAATAACTGATTGCTTCAACTCACTATCTCTGGCAACCAAATGAATAAGTTTATCGTTATCTGGAGGAATTTTAAAAATGCGAATTTCACTCAGTTCCTCTAGTGGATCAATTTTCTGGCGCAGTTCTGTGAAAAAATTTTCCCAGATAGGAGGAAGTTCACTGCCAATAAACTGTTGAAAAAGATTGATTTTAGTATTTAGTTCCTCCTTGGAGCGACAGTCTTTTAAAAAGAATTTAAAATCAGTCTGAAACCTAGTTGTACTAATGCGTTCAGCATAAGGCTCAATGAGTGCAATAGCCATGACATCTTCAGCATCCACAATAATAGAAAGTGAATCTTCTGAAAGTTGTATATCTGCCTTACTCATCATCTTTGGGGGACTGTAAGTTTCGGTATGTCCTGCTACGTAAGCTCCCAGAGCAGTCAAGCGTACATACTTTAAGCCATCGTAAGGAGAAAAAGCAGTAACTCCCAAAGTCGTTACGTCGGGCTCATCATAAGCAATATCTATTAAGCCAAAAGCAGCAAATAAGAAGAAACTACCTTTTACAAAGGGCTCAAGAATAGCACGTCGGTATTTACCTGACCGGATGTAGTGCTTATCCGTATAGTAGCGTTCCTCTGAGTCTAAGTATTGATAGTAGAGTTTACTTGCTGCGGTATGTTCTAAAATTGGTTTGATTTCAATGACGTTGTAGCGCATGTAGTCCTCAATATTTTCTATGCTTACCCATTCGTTTTGTGGTAATCGCAGCAGAATTTTAAACATGGGCGACTCTACAGAAGGCATGTCTGAACTATCTACGTAGCCCATTCCTTTCAGATAATGCAAGATCATTGGTGCGCTCTCAAAACGGTTGAGGTAAGCACTTCTAAATAGCCAAGACCTAATGAGAGTAGGCATATCTTTGTCCATGTTTCTCTCACTAATAGTAATGGCTAAGCTAGCAATCAAAATGGAGCGAAGATGCTTTAGTGATTTTTCTTTAGTATTAGGAAAAAACTCTTTGATGCTCAGTTTGCGTTGCATTTTTCCTCCTGTGGAAAGAGATGGACGCCCTTTTGCTGTGATGGCAATTTGATTTTGCCCACGATAGACCATCACTCTAGGTAGCTCCATTTGAATATCCTGCTCACCCGTTTCATAAAGGTAGTCGGTCTTGTCTTTAGTTTCTAAAGGATGTAATCTAGCATTTTCAGGGCGATCGTAATATTGGGCAAGTATGCGCCTTAAACCAGTCGGCAGAGAGAGTTGAAAATCGGGTTTTTGAGCATACCAACCTGAGGTATTTTCTACTCGAAAGAGATGAAATATTTTTTTGATTTGATGAACCTCTTCATAGTGATTGCTCCACATTTTGCGCTGCTCAATAGTATATATTTTGATATTTAGGCGTTCTTCGATTTCATCTTGATGAAGGTGTTGCACCCAAATCAGTGCATCCAGCACTTTCTGGACTTCTTCTACCAAGCTCTCTTTGAAGCGTAGAAATATCTCTTTGCTCGCAAAAGGAATCGCACACATAGATGTTAGGTGTTCTTTCCGATAATCTGCTTGTCGGGTTAGCTCCAACTCCATCCTAGAAATGCGCTGCTCTATCAGAAAATCATAATTATTGGCAATGAAAATCCGAGCAGTCGTTTTGAAAGAAAGTTCTAATTCTTTTTTGCTGTACGCTTGGTCTAGTATTTTGGAAACCGTTGTTAAGTTCATGCAAGGTTTATCTTATAATTCGGCACCTAAAATGAAATCAATATCATCTGCTGAAAGTGACTTCAAGGAGGCACTATCTGCGGTGATAATATTATCAAACATTTCTTTTTTGAGCTGCTGTAGTTTTAGTATTTTTTCTTCTATTGTATTTTGAGTAATGAGCTTGTATGCCAACACTTTATTGGTTTGTCCAAATCGGTGAGCTCGGTCGATGGCTTGATTTTCAGCAGCTACATTCCACCAAGGATCAAAAATGAAGATGGTATCCGCCGCCGTCAGGTTCAGTCCCGTTCCACCTGTTTTTAGCGTCATAATGAATACTTTACAATCTTCTTCATTCTGAAAGCGATCTACTAAACGTTGCCGATCTTTAGTCGCACCTGTCATGCTCACATAGTCGATCCCAGCTTCATCTAGTGCTTCACTAATCAGTTCAACAGCAGCTAGATAATTGGCAAAAACTAAGGCCTTGTGTCCATTGGCGATGGAGTCGAGTAATTGCTCTTGTAACAATTCCCGTTTTGGAGAATTGATTTTTCCGTCTGATAAATTTTCTGGAATAGAAGCAATCTGCCGTAATTCATTCAGCGCTTGAAAAATGAAAAACTGGGAGTTTTTCAAACCCTTCTTTTCAATTTGAGAACTGATAGCAGTTTGATAAAAACTACGTCGTTGTTCGTACAAACGTCGCTGCTCACTAGACATTTCAACGTAGAGCGTCTGCTCAATTTTGTCCGGTAACTCTTTGAGTACATCTTTTTTTAGTCGCCGCAACACAAATGGATAAATTTTCTTCCGCAAATGTTGCATTGCTACTTTATCATTAAACTTTTGTATTGGCGTGAGATAATCTCGGTTGAACTGCGTCAAAGAACCAAACATTGTTGGGTTTAGAAACCGAAATAAGGAGTACAACTCGCTCAAATTATTCTCGACAGGTGTACCACTCAATGCCAAGCGATAGTCAGATTGCAAAAGCATGACTGCTTTGGTTGTTAAAGCATTGAGATTCTTAATATTTTGAGATTCATCAAGAATAACGTACAGAAACTCAATTTCCTTCAAGCGTTCAATTTCGTTTCGAGCAATAGAATAAGTGGTCAGAATGAGATTCGCTTCCAGTGCTTTGTCTAGATTTCTATCGTTACCATGAAAAATATAAGTACTCAACTGTGGTGCAAATTTCTCTACTTCTCGTTGCCAGTTATAGAGCAGACTTCTCGGCATGATGATAAGAGATGTTTTTTCATTGCTTTTGTCATAAGCCTTGGCGAGTTGTGCAATGGTTTGCAGTGTCTTCCCTAGCCCCATATCATCCGCCAAGCAACCGCCTAGGCGGTTTTCGTACATATAGTTAAGCCACTTGTAGCCCTGTTCTTGATAAGGTCGTAGCGTTGCTTGAATCTTGGGTTGTTTGAACTTCTTTTTATCCAGTTTAGTAAGTCCTTCGTAGAATTCACGCGGCTTTCTGAAGGCATCTTCATTTACTTTTGCTTCAATCATTTCTTCTACCATCGGTAGATCAAAGAAGGAAATCTTTACAACACCATCCTTGCCCTTCTTAAAAATGCGTTCTAGCTTTCGCATATACTTTTCATTCATAACGGCGTGAGTACCATCACTTAGTTGTACATAGCGATTTTTGTTGAACTGATTGAGCACATCAAAAAAGTTCATCTCCTCGCCATCGAAGTTCAAGGTTACCTCCCCTTCAAAAAAGTCAATATTGTGGCTGAGGTTCATAGAAAGGTTTGGCGTAGTAGTAGTAACTTTATAAGACTTTAGTTTTTCTGCTCCGAATAATTGGTATTTAGTGAGTAGCTCTGGTAGTTCTTTATAGATGAAGTTGGCAGCTATCTCTTTGGGAACAATAAATAATTCATCTTCTCGGATGACTTGGCTTTTGATGCCATTTGTTTTTTTCTTAGGTGTTTGTCTTTTGAGTAGCTTACTCACTTCTTCAATGATAACTTCAACGGGTTCTCTTTCAATGAATTTGATCGAGATGGTTTGTTCCAAATCGTTAATTTCTGCCAATCTGAACAGCTCAAATTGATCCATTACTTCCACACTAATTTCGGGTAGTGATTGCCCCACGCGCATCAATAGAGATTCATCCGCATCAATTTTTTCAAAAATCAAACTCGGACTAGCGTGGACTCGATCCTGTGTGATTTGAGTTTTGTAATTTTTGTAGCTTATTTTCTCTACATGTTCTAAATTGGAAAAATAAAGCGAAAAGAAGATGGAAAGTTCCTGTTCGTTTAAAACTGTATTGAAATAAGGCAAACTAGCATAATTACTACCAAGTGGCTTTACCTCTATGATGCGCTGATCGGCTAATATGTAAGCATCGCTCAATAAAAGAATGTCTTCATATTTTTGATTTTCAAACTCTAATACAACTTGACTTTGAAATCTTTCAGCTTCGGGCTTGGAGTCTTTGCTTTCTTTTAGCAGCAATCTAATCGTTGCAGTACCTTCCACGAATTGAATAGGCTGCATGGCTTGATTGATTAAATTATTGCAGTGTTTTAACTGCTCAATCAAATGTTCGTGTTCTGCTAAATAGAGAAAATCATTTGGCTTTTCCCAATCAATCAAAAAACTGTTGCGTTCCTGAATTTGATCTACCAAGCGTAGAACATGGCGGGATGCACCACCGTAATTCAAATAACTTACTTCCACTTCTGTTCCTGATTTATCTACGACTTTGAGATAAGCACCGTAATTGTCAAAGAGGATTTGGAAGAATACATAATCAATATTTTGTAAGCTAGTGCGAAGTTGCTCAGATTGTTTTCTAAAATGGTCAAAAACGTTAGTAGGCTGCATACACAATTTTACTGAATTGTAAAACGCAAATATACTAAAAAATGACTAGGCTTGAAAGCCTAATAGTTTTTAAAACTTTTTAATTTTATTCCATACAAAAGCATGACGTTCTATTTTGTAATCGCATCTATTATGAATTACTTCAAGTCCCAATACTTAGGAATATCAGTGGCTTTAAGGTAATTATTTTGATCGAGATTGAAATAAGACGGCAGTTCTCTGATGGGTGTAGCGCCTGATGGACCTATTAGTTTATCTTTTGTTGCTAACCGTTTGTTCATATCATCGGAATAACCCACTATAAAAACTGTTGATGACTTACCTTCGAGTGTTGAAAGTAGCAGCGTTTCGCAGGGTACTGCCCAAGGATAGAAAAGATGTTTCCAACTAAAGTTTTTCATGTGTAGCAAGAGTTTCCTTTGATTAGAGGTTGCATTTTTTGCAATGAGTTCTGTAAGAAAATAGCCTCTTTGCTGATAATATTTAGCATGACTATTTATTCGTATTATACTAAATATTAATAATGTAGTAATAAATAAAACAGGAATAATTCTCCATCGAATAGTTGCTTTGAGCGTATATAGAATAGGAATTGCCCAGATGAAGCCAAATATTCCAATGTAACCATCAATTAATGGATAGATAGAGTCGTTGAGGTAGGAGTAAATAAGAACATTCAAGAAAGCCATACCTAGTGTTCCCACTGTTATAATAAGTACAGGAAGCCATTTTCGTTGTGCGCCAAGCCAAATCAAACAAAGCGTAGTAACAAGAATCGCAATGTGGAGTTGTTTATTGACATAGCCTTTTATGATATGATAGGATTGATACTCGTAGAGATTATTCCATACTTCCTGCGTTTTCTCAAGGATACTCAACTTACCCGATTCGTAGCTACCTTCAGGAATGGCTAGAAAACGGTAAGCATACATACTCATCACGATAAGTACAATGATCCATGCCGAAATTTCTTTCCACCTACGGTAATAAGTAAAATCAAATGCTAAAAAAATAGCAATCGGAACAACCATCATCGGATGCCCAGCAAACAAAAAGACCGTGCATAGAAGGCTGATGCCTATTTTTTTACTCGTAGAGCTTTCTTCAAAGACTGAACTTGTAAGCCACCCTACCAGCAAGGCACCCAGCGCAAACGAAAAATATATTTCTGAAATCGCAGCATAGAATTTATACCTGATAGCCAAGCACATCACCAAAGCTAAAAACAATCCCCCCGCTGGATTTTTAAAGCCATAGGTAATAATTAAATATATTGCATAAAGTAAAAAAGCATAAGAAACAGAATAAGCAATGAGTACATTTTGTAAAGACCAATTGAGCTGTATAGCAAGCAATGGAAGCAGCTCTGCCAAGTAATTGATTGTCCTATTGTGAGGCACATAGAAATCTTCATTGAGCAGCAGATTGTAAGCGTAGAAAGAAGTATCAAAATGCAACATCCGCTCTTTGAAATAGTAAACACAAGCCAAGAAAAAAACAATACAAAAGCTGTGTCCAATAAATTGAAGCGTGCGATTGAATTGTGTTTCCATTCTCTTTTACTTTTTTGATGAGCGCATCGCTTTTACTTTTTTGAGTTTTGGGTCTTGTTGAAACTTCTCGTACTGTTCAGTTTCCATTCCAAATATCGCAACTTTACCATCTTTGTCTGCGTGAACACCGAAACCGTACTTTTTTGTCAGAGGCGATGACCTAAAGCAAGGTTGTCCTTTTGAGAAAAATTGTTGCCTTGCTTGATTATATTCTGCTTTTGTCAAGTCGTTTCTGTGAGCAAATACTTGAAAAAATATATCGTCAGATGTAAACTTATACGGATTTTTCGCAAGTAATTCGTATTGCATTTCGGCAATAGTTCTTTTATCTGTTTTGGAGGGTGGTATAGTTCCGCTATGGACTTTTATGTCTTCCGCAACTTCAATAAAAGTGTCGTAGTAGTTTGTAGTATGTATTTTTTCCATTGTCAAACTGTTTTTGCTAATTCCCATCAGCTTTTCACTCTTCTTTCAAATTGGTTTCAAGTTTTTAGGTATATACCACACGTTTCTTTTTAAATCAACACCACCTTTCATCTCTTCCTGAATTGCCCTGTCAATTATCCAAATACCTTTTAGAGCCATGTTCTCAAAGGTGTCAATTCCATCATTTTCAAATCCAGATCTTGTTCCGTGGATATTAAAACGGTTTGAGAATTTTCTGTTAAAAGCCTCTTCAATACCTTTTTTGCCGATCATAAAACCAAGCAAACCACCCCATGTAGCTGTTGGGTTATCCGAATCCCATCCTGCCAATGATGCAATTTTAATCGTTTCAACTAGATCGCCTTCACCATAAAAAAGACTAACTAAGCTTGCTGCGAAGTTAATCCCTGCGGCGTAGCAGCCATTACAATACAGATTTCGGGAAGTAAAATCGTATCCATCCATCGAATTGACCTGATATCTATAATAAACTGAATCTCTAACTTCTTCCCAAGGTATGCCTTCATCATACTTAGATTTCACATAATTATACATTTTATAAGCATAGGAGGATTGAGGTAGGCTGCTTTTGGCTTGCTCAGCCATCCAGAATATTCTTTCTTTCATGGGTAGGTTTTCATCAACAGCTGATGCTAACGAAAACATAGTTACATAAAACGCTGAAATCCATTGGCTATTTTCTCTTGCGGTGGTTTGAATCGGTAGCAGCGCCATGTTCAAGGCAATATCCGGTCGTGTGGGTGAAAACAGCCCAAATATTTCAGTTGTTAACTGAGCATCAATCATCTCAAATTCAGGATTGTTTTTGGGATCTCCTGTTGCAGGTGGAATTAATCCACTTTTCATCAAATCGAAAGCCTTTTGGTTTGAAACCCACAAATAGTTTTCCTCTTCGTGTCGAATATGTTGCAGCCATCCATCCCTGATTTGTTCACCCGTAAGAATAGATGTTTGATGTTTTAATAAAAGTTCTTGGTAAATGTACTCTATATCAGTGTCATCGTCTGCACCCCATATGCTGTCAACATCAACAAATACAAAGTCAATTGTTGAAGAAATCGTGCCATGTATGCCTTGCCCCCAGATGTTTGGCTGGTCGGGTTGCCCCCAATCATGTCGGGTGTAAAAGTCGTCGGTTTTTATATCACCAATATTACCAATTTTGTCCATCTCGGTTACAAGACCAGTCCAATTTGCAATACAGGTACCCAACCAAAAACCCTGAAGTTTTTCATAATAAGCTTCTCTAGATACAACAATGTCATTTTCGGTAGGAACGTACTCATTATAGATCAAGTATGGATTTTTATGGGTTTCTGTTTCTGTAGAACAACTAGATAAACCCAGAATAATGCTTACGATTAAAAAATACGTAGAAAAAAGGCTATTATTCATCTCTATATTATTTTTTAGTAACTACTTAGCACCCTCATAATAAAAATTAACACAATATTAATTTTATTTGGTTTGAAGAGTTTATTCTTTAAAAATCAGAATAAAATTTTTAAATTGCATAGCAAAAGATTCATAACTAATGGACGAATTCTTAATTTCGGATAAGTTACAAAGAAATGCTAAGTAGTTACAAATATATTCTTTATTTATTCAGGATTTAAGTTGTGTAGGCTATTACTTGATATTCATTCCATTATAAATTCACAGTACTTATGCACCTTTTTGCAACCTAGCTGAAAATAAGTCTGAATAATCATATTCCTTATTTAAGCAAAATCATTGACTTTGTATCACATGTATTGTTTGAACATATTTGGTAGAAATATGTACCTGCATCCAACATTTTACCGTTTATATCTTTCGCATTCCATGTAATAAAATATTCTCCTGACTCTTTGTAATTATCAATCAGCGTTTGAATGAGTTGACCAGCCTGATTATAAATCCTTAAAGTAATATATTCGGATTTTTTTAGAACGAACCCAAATGTTGTTTGAGATTTAAAGGGATTGGGATAATTTTGGAACAGAGTAGAAGTCGCTGGTATCTGATTGTCATATATTGATTCAATTCCTACTATTCCGCCGATTAAACCATTGATATCGTATTTGGAGAAAAAGTTCCAGATTTCTTTAGAGCCATCGATATCAAAATTTGTCCCTGGATATGGATCATTTGATCCTGGCCAAGAGTGACCACCACCCATGACTTTAAGATGCTCAACCGTAACGCCATTATCACCATCACTGTAAACATAACGTTCAACTGTACTTTCGTCGTCGGTGTCAATATCTGGTAGCTGAGTAACGGTGGGTGTTGTATTGCCGTTATTGTAATCAATCCAGTAATCGAGGACATCGTCAACAGATAAGTAAAAAGGATTTCCGTCGTAGGGCACAAGAGGGTCAGTTGTTCCGTGTATTTGCATGACAGGCGTTGGATGGACAGGGGCAGCGTTATTGTATACTCCTTGTGTCATGGTACCCGAAACTGAAGCAACTGCTGCTATTTTTTCACTTAGTTGACCAGCTAGGTGTATGCTGAAAAAACCACCCAGAGACTTACCAGTCGCGTAAACCCTATCCCGATTGATCGTATATTCGGCAGCGATGGAATCGATCATGGCTTCAACAAACCCGATGTCATCTGTTTGTCCTGCTCCGATGTTCCATATTCCTGGACCTGTTCCCTGAGGATGAACAATTAGAAATCCTGCGGTATCTGCAATGGATCGAAAATCGCCCCATTCCATTTGCTCATCCGCTGTACCTCCC
>CAYWKD010000072.1:0-14178 GCA_964458705.1 uncultured Saprospiraceae bacterium
AAGAGACCAATGAAATGAAATTGAAGGCGGAAGAAAGAGAAAAAGCAAATTACATTAATCAAATAAAAGCGTTAATAAAAGAAGATGAAGTTTAATAAAATACAACTCTGCCTAGACTTATCAGATATTGATACCACTTTGGTGAAGTATGCTGTATTTCTAGCTAATAAGGCGGCAATCGAGAAAATATACTTATTCCACAATATTCGATATGATTTTCTGGAGAGTGTTGACTTTTCTTCTAGTGAAGTTAGTCAACTAAAATCCGTAGTCGCTAAAAAAATTCAAAAAAGATTCGAGCATTTATTCCAAGTTACTGGCAAGACTTATGAGGTTGTTGTTGAAGATGACAATAGTACCACGAATGCTATTATGAATTTCAAACAACAAAATAATATTGACTTGCTCGTGATGGGGAAGAAGAATGAAGAAGATGGAGCGGGCATCATTCCACAAAAAATAATGAGTATTGACAAACAAACCACACCGCTACTACTCATTCCAGAAAAAGCAAAGTTGAGATTTGACCATCAGTTGGCAGCTATTGACCTTGCGCCGTCCTCGAAAAAATTGCTGAATGCTTCCAGCGAATTGGAGAAAATACTGGACATTGAGACAACTTATTTGCATGTTTATAAGCTACCAGTTACGTACTTTCCATATATTGAGGAGGAAAATGATGTTATACAAAAAGACATTAGAAAACGCGCCGAGCGAAAGTTTAGTGCTTTTTTGAAGAGTACAGATATAACTTCTAATAGCTGGCAGTTACAATTGAAGAAAGGTGTAAATGTTACTAAAACGATCGTCAATTATGCCAATGCCAATGAAGTTGATCTCATTCTACTAGGAAGAATTGGCAAAACAAACTTACTAGGTAACAAGCTAGGTGGTGTCGCTCGAAGATTTTTGGCAACCTCACTTTCTCAGGTGCTACTGATTGTTTAGTAATCAATATCGTTTATCCGGCAGAGCATACAAAGTTGCAATTACATTCATTTTTATCACAAATCGCTCAATTACTTACATTACTTTTTCTGATATTCTTCCGCTCTGTTTGTGCTTTAAGATGACCTTCTTACGTCCGTCGGGTAATAACTCTTCTTTGATAAGGTAGTGCCATTCGTCAAAATCTTTAATGGTCAACTTACTCTGCAGATCATTACTCCCTCGCCAATCTTCAATCTCTACTGGTTCCCACTGCTTGGACTTGGCAGATTTATAGCAAGCGTCCATGATGGCATTGACAATGTAACCGTCATAAAAACTTTCCATTGGTTGCTCTTCCTCATCCATAGCATGAAACATATCATTGAACATGTGATTATAACCCAAGGCATTCAATTCATCACCAACTGCAAATAACCAACCTGTATTTAGCTCTGCTTTTTCTGCGATATAATCTTTTTCACCCTCAGCACTAAACATTTCCATGCCTGCTCTGAGAAAGTGATCCAATCGAATTGTACCCTCTGTGCCATCCACTTCATCTCTGATATCTAAACCACCTCTGTAAGACCAACTCACCTCAAACTGTCCAATAGCTCCATTAGCGTATTTGACTATTCCAATTGCATTATCTTCAGCTTCAATTGGCTTGACGAGCGTATCCGCCCAACACATCACTTCTAAAGGACGCACTTCTTTGCCAATAAAATTCCGACTGATTTCAATGCAATGACAACCAATGTCCAAAATAGCTCCACCACCGGCTTGCTCTAAGTCCCAAAACCAGTCGCTGTGAGGACCGGGATGTGCTTCTCTCGATCTCGCCCAAGTTACTCGTCCGATTGCACCATTTCTTATAGATTTTAGTGCTTTTAAGGTTTTAGGCGTGTAGGCGAGGTCTTCCAAATAGCCATGAAAGACGTTAGCTCCTTCGACCAAATCCAACATTTTTTTTGCTTCTACAGCCGTTCTGCCCAATGGCTTTGTGCAAAGTACGCCTTTACCAGCACGGGCGCAGGCTTCCACAATTTCGAGGTGCAAATGATTGGGCAGACCAATTACCACCAAGTCCGCCTCAGGATCGTTGATAGCTTCTATCATATCTGTCGTGTAGTTAGGAATATTCCAATCGGCAGCAAATTTTTGAGCGCGCTCGCCCGTGCGAGAATAAACAGTATGAACATGGTCAGCACTTCTAGCCTGCTGAATACACATGGTGTAAAATGTGCCAATCAGTCCCGTTCCAAGCATGACTACCTTGTGATGCTTCTGTTGCATAATGTTGTTTTTCTTTTTGTTTTGTGAACAAACTTAATCAAAGTACAAAAAAAACAATGACCTTTGAAGTCTTAAAAAATCTATCTGCGGCATTAAGAAGTTGGAAGCCTAGTATCTGGTTCCTTAAAATAAGATGCCCAATCGAATAGTTATCGCATCAAAGTTGGCGTTACCGTCCTTGGTAGTATTATCGGTATCTTCTTTCGTCATATCTGTAAACATATTCTGAAAATATAAGCCACCTATTAGAGCCGAGCTATCACTGATGCTGTATTCTATACCTAGACCAAGCCCCCAAGATAGTCCTGCTCCTACAACATATTCCTTAATATCAATATCGTTAAACTCAGTATCTTTTATATCACCTCTTGCTTGACTTCTAAAACCTAGCATGATAAAAGGCTCTCCATAGTAGCTAATATAGCCAAATTCTTTAGTTCGCATTTTTAGCCCTAAAGGAATTTCAATATACTGAACGCTGTACTTCAAGTCAGCAAACTGAAGTGATTCACCCGTTTTCCAGTATTCTCCAACAGGATCATGTCTCAAAGTTCCTCCGTGATTAAAAGCAAAACCTAAGCCAGAGGTGATAGCATAATTTTCAGCGAAATAATATTCGCTCATCATAGCTAGTTTTAAGCCAACATTGACGCCATTGCGGTTGACTTCTGAAAGGTCGGACTGCATCCAAGTAAAAGTGGGACTGAGTTGCAACCCAAATCGAAGGCTAGAGGCATCAAAACCCATTTGCGCTTGAGTCCAACCAAAAGCAAGTAAAAAGCTAGCGAGTAAAGCAATTTTTTTCATTATTGTAATGTTTTTCTTTGCGTTCTTGAATATTAAAAGTAAAGTATGTTTAATTTAGTCTTTAGTCGTAAGGGTGAACTGACCTACTATATTGTTGCTACACTCTTATTATTTTGTTCACTTTTATTGTTGCAGTGTCAGTCTGACAAAAATATACCTGACATTTCAGACATCCAAGTAGAAGTAAAAGTTCGACGCTTTGAACAAGATTTATTCAATTTGGATACTGCTAGCCAAGAAATTCCTTTCGAGGCACAAGTTGAACAATTGCGTGCTAATTATCCAGACTTTTTTGTTGTTTTTGAATCTTTAATAAGTAACACCGCTGTGGATGATTCTTTGTTCGCTAAGCAATTGTATGAATTTGTCACCCACCGACCGATTAGAAAACTTTATGACACCACTCAAATCCTGTATAAAAACATTGAGCAAACCGAGCAAAAACTAACTGAAGCATTTCGCTACTTCAAGTATTATTTCCCTGATCGTCCTGTGCCAGAAGTGGTTTCTTACATTTCTGAATATACGCTTGGAACGTTTACCTACGGTGATAGTTTGCTGGGAATTGGGTGGGACTTTTTCTTAGGGGAATCTTTCTCTTATAATTATCAGGATTTTCCAGCCTACATACAAAAAACAATGGATAAGGAGTATTTAGTGGCTAAAGCCATAGAAGCAGTAGCTTCTAATTTAGTAGGTGAACGGGCAGACGATCGCCTGCTAGACTACATGATCTCCAATGGGAAAATACTCTACATAAAGTCGCTTTTATTACCTGAAACACCTGATAGTGTGCTGATGGAATGGTCAAGCAAGCAATTGGATTGGATGGAAAATAACTACAACGAGCGAGAACTTTGGATACAAATCATCAATAGAGAATTGCTTTACTCAAAGCACAAAACCGAGTTCGATAAGCTGATTGGTGCAAGCCCAATGGGCACAACTTGGATGCCCAAAACATCGCCCGGCAAAACAGCTAATTGGATCGGTTGGCAAATCGTCAAAGCCTACTTAGAAAAAAATCCAAGTATGACTACCGAAGAACTTTTAGCCATCAAGGACGCTCAACAAATTTTAGATGGCTCAAAGTATCGCCCCGAGCGGTAAGAGAAAAATTTGGGTATGGGTGATTTGTTTGTTGTGTATTTGAGTTAAAACTCTCTAAAGCCCACTTTATTATTGCTCATTAAGAGACCAATCATACTCTGCAAAGCTCACTTTTGCATTGGATTTGATGGGCGTTTCAGTATATTTATTCAAATAGCTAATCAAGTTACCAAAATCGCCGCCATACCAATCAAATATTTTAGATACTTTTATTGCACTGCTAGAGAGCTGATTGTACTTAGTATTGTTAATAAATTGCCTAGTTTGATTTGCTAAGTTCGCTTCTAGGTTTTGAGCTGTCCATGCTTTGTTGAGCAAAGGAGGGCAAGATGCTGCGGCACAATTGACAGCAAAATGAATGCGTGGCTCTTTGAAAGTTGGGCGAATAATATCGTTCTCAATGTTGTTCAAGGAATAAGTTTTTTCCCTTATTTTAATCCATTTTTCATCCCATGGATTTCCTCCTTTCAAGTCTTTTATGCTTTTTACTGGGTAATTATCTACAATCAATTTTATGGTGAACGCATTGTAAGCGTTAATCCAGTAGGCTAGCTTTTCTGATTTTGTCCAATTGGATTGTGGCGTGTTTTGACTAATTATTTTTAAGTAATTGTTTAGATTCGCTTGGTCTGATTTCAGCGCTGCATAATTGACATTACCTGTATTGTTAACATACTTTTGTAGTAAAGCATCCCATTCTGTATGATTGACTTTTGCAGTATGCTCAGAAATCTCTGCTTGATTCGCACTAATACTTAATGCACTCATAAATAAAACAGACAACAAAAAGTATTTCATAAATAATTTCGATTTGATTCTTCTATAGAACGGCTTATTGGCTGAGATGTTGGAACGAAAATGCTAAGACGTAGGCAACAAGACAGTTTAACGACTTCCTAACAACTTGGCAATGCAACTGCTGACTTCTTCGTTTACAGATTACTTTTTCGCTAGTTTTGCATCGAGAATTACACCGATTCTCAACTTTCACATTCATGAATACGAACTCAAATGAATAGATTATTTCTCTTTATTGTTATTCTAGTTTTTGCTGCTTGTAATAGTCAAGATTTTCACCCCGATAAAGCATATATTCAACAAGAATGGAGAGCTGTTAATTCTTTACAAGTCTTTGATTTTTACAGTGATACAAAGGGCAGAATGATTACTACTAACTCCTCGGGCAAGTTAGACACTTATCAAATAGACTATCATTTTGAGCCAGATTCTGCTTTGATGCAACTGGATTTGACATTCAATACGATGCCGCTAAAAGGTCTGAATCTTTTTGGTGTAGTAGAATTTATTGATCGAGATACATTTTTGTATTACTCCCAGAAAGGGTTTCCAGATATGGGTTACAAGTATCGTCCCCAGAGGATGGATTACGTAAAAGCGATTCCTTACGTGAGCGTAAAAAATTAGATTATGTCCGTAGTGGTAGAACAATTGACGAAAACATATAGCAAGCAAAATGCTATTGATAGTCTTTCCTTTGAAGTGAAAAAGGGAGAGATTCTTGGCTTTTTAGGGCCAAATGGAGCGGGCAAAACCACCACCATGAAAATTCTGACGAGCTACATCCCTAAAACGAGTGGGAAAGCCATTGTTTGTGGCTTTGATGTAGCAACAGATGATAAAGAAACCCGCAAGAGGATTGGTTATTTGCCCGAACATAATCCTCTTTATAAAGATATGTATGTAAAGGAATATTTGCATTTCGTGGCACGTTTGCATCCTGAAGTGAAGGAAAAAAAGAAACGAGTAGCAGAAATGATTGAGCGAACGGGATTGGAACGAGAGCAACACAAGCAAATTAGAATGCTCTCAAAAGGTTATCGCCAAAGAGTAGGTCTAGCACAGGCAATGCTACACGATCCAGAAGTACTGATTTTGGACGAGCCTACTTCTGGTTTAGACCCTAACCAATTAGTAGAAATTCGGCAGTTGATAAAGCAGTTGGGAAAAGAAAAAACTGTAATCTTTTCCACTCACATTATGCAGGAAGTGCAAGCCATTTGCGATAGAGTAGTCATCATTAACAAGGGTAAATTGGTGGCTGACGATTCTATTGAGCAATTGCAACAACGCATTGTAGGCTCGAAGACTATTACAATTATGTTCAAAGAAAAAGTAAACGAAAAAATACTAAAGCGTATTAAAGGCGTGAAACACATCAAGCCCATTGACAGTCAACGCTGGCAGCTTAGTGTAGATAGCGACAAGGATATTCGGGAGGCTATCTTTCAGTTTGCAGTTCAAAATAATATAACGCTGCTCGAAATGTATCAAGCATCGCAAAGTATAGAAGCCATTTTTCAACAACTGACTAGAAACGAATAATTAATATGTACAGCATCTTCTTGAAAGAAATCAATTCGTTTTTTAGCTCCTTCATCGCTTACGTTGTGATTGGAATATTTTTAGTCATCATGGGTTTGATGATGTTTGTATTTCCATCTTATAGTATCCTAAACTACCGCTTTGCTACACTCGATCAGCTATTTACAGTAGCTCCAATGATTTTTATGTTCCTCATCCCTTCGATTACAATGCGCTCACTAGCTGAAGAACAACAAGCGGGAACAATCGAACTGCTCACTACTCGTCCTATTTCGGATGGACAAATTGTGTTAGGCAAATATTTTGCTTGCTTAGCATTAGTTGTTTTTGCACTAATTCCCACGTTGCTATATTATTGGACTGTTCATGAACTAGGCTCACCAAAAGGTAATCTTGATGCTGGAGCTATTGCAGGTTCTTATATTGGCTTATTTTTCTTAGCAGCCTCCTTTGTTGCCATTGGCGTGTTTGCCTCTGCTTTGACTAATAACCAAATTGTTGCATTCATTTTAGCTACTTTTCTTTGTTTTATTTTTCACTGGGGATTCCTATTCATCAGTAATCTGCCCACTTTTATTGGTCGAATTGATGCCGTTATTCAAATGATTGGCATTGATTATCATTATGAGTCCATGAGTCGAGGTGTACTGGATACTAGAGATATGATTTACTTTTTTTCGCTCATTATTTTCTTTGTTGCTTTAAGCGTGGCAGTCTTACAAAAAAGAAAGTGGTAACATAGTTTGTATTGCTGAATGGTAAAATAATTTCACAGAAAATGTAAGTGTCCAATCGCAGCGCAAAAATTAAGGGATTATTCAAAAACTGATTTTTTTCATTAAAGTTAATACATTTGTGCAAATACTAAATCAACGCTATGAGGCGTAATTATAGAATTGTACTAGCGTTTGCTAATACAACAAGTCTTCTCTTAACTATTATCATGAACTATTTGGCCAACACGCTGCCGCTGAATAGCATCAGTACAGGGGAAGTATCCAAGATTTACGATAATTTATTCGTGCCAGCAGGTTTTACCTTTATTATATGGGGGCTGGTTTATCTGCTTTTAGCAGTCTTTGTGGTTTATCAATTGATTGAAGCCTTTCGCATACAAAAAGGAAGACCATTTGAAAATTTCATAGATAAAATTGGCTTTTGGTTCATTGTTTCCTCTACTGCTAATATCAGTTGGTTGTTTGCTTGGCATTTTCAAATAATATGGCTTTCCTTAGTTATTATGCTTGCTTTGCTCGGCTCATTACTTGTAATATATATAAGGTTGCAAATAGACGTAGTTTCAGCTAGTGCGCTAGAGAGGTACTTGGTAAAATTCCCCTTCAGTGTTTATTTAGGATGGATAACAGTTGCGACGATTGCTAACGCTAGTGCTTTGATTACTGCTATCACAATTGAGTCTCCTCTAACTAATGAATTGCAACAAAGTTTTGCCATATTTGTAATTGCTGCGGCTGTGGGAATTGCTGCTTTTATGCTACTAAGACGAAATGACTACCCTTATGCTCTTGTGATTGCTTGGGGATTGGGCGGCATTTTTTACAAACGTTTCTTTGATAGTTCAGAGCATCATGTAGCAGATCTGGGTGTTGAAATAGCTGCTGCTATTGGTGTTCTACTCATTCTGTCAGGTGTTGTATGGTATTTTTTATTCAAGCGGCAAACATAAATTTTTGAGAAACTATTCACCATAAATCAGTAGGAAAACAATAGTAATACAGACTATTCTTGAATTACTCTTTACAAAACCTACCACATTCACTAACATTCCCTATCTTTGCCCAACTTTTTTCTAACGCTTTTTTTTAACAAAATTTATTCACGAAATGCAAGGGAAAGGAATTATTAGGTTCTTCCTAGTTGCAATGCTCTTAGTAACGCTGATTCAGTCGCTGTTTATTTTACCTACTCGAAAGGTAGAAAAGCAAGCAGATGAATACGCTAACAGCATGTCAGCCAACGCCTCGGAAGAAGATCGTTCAGCAGCCTTAAAAGCTGCTCGTTCAGCGTACTTGGACTCTATGTCCTCAGAGACAGTATTAAAGCTACCATTGTTACCTGATTTTACGTATCAGGATTTGAAGTCAAGACAACTCGCTCTTGGGTTGGATTTGAAAGGTGGAATGAGTGTAGCATTACAAGTGGATTTAAGAGAACTCATTCGATCACTAGCCAATAATGCAGAAGACCCTACACTAAAAGAAGCGTTAGATAAGGCAACTGCAGCCCAGGCTAATTCTCAAGCAGATTATGTTACTCTATTCGTGGATGCTTGGCGTTCCACTACTGAGGATAAACTCGCCCCTCTTTTCGCAACGAGTCTAGAGGGTGTCAACTTTGAAACATCGGACGGGGAAGTACAGCGTTTATTGAGTGAAGAAGCCAATAGAACGGTGAATTTGACCTTTGAGATGTTGAAGCAACGTATTGACAAACTGGGCGTACTTCAACCTAATGTATCTTTAGATGATGCTAGAGATTTGATTACTGTTGAGTTGCCAGGTATTGATAATCCAGAGCGCGCTAGAAATTTCTTGCAAGCAGCAGCAGCACTAGAGTTTTGGGATGCTTACAGAATTTCTGATAACAATTTATTCAATAGCTTTATTCAAGCAGATCAGCGTTTGAGTAATCTTCAAAAGACAGATTCTGTTGAGACGCGCGAAATTGCTACTATCGACACCACTTATGTAGTTGACTCATTGGGTAATTTTACAGATGATATTGCTAGCATAGACACTACTTTTCAAGAAGACCTAGCAGGCGGCCCATTGATGAGCAATCTATCCTTGTTTCAAGGAGGAGGCCCTGTACTTGGTTTAGTAGGCCGCAACAAGCGGGATTTGGTGATGGATTATCTAAATAGGGAGCAAGTAAAATCATTGTTTCCGAGGGATATTAAATTTTTATATTCTAAAGATGCGAGTATTGATCCAGAGACAAAAGAGAATACAGATCAGTATGAGTTGTATGCTATAAAGATACCTCGAGGTGGAAACGCTCCTTTGGAAGGCGATGTAGTAACAAGTGCTAGTGCTGACCCCGACCCACAGACCGGGCAAATGCAGGTTACATTGAATATGGACAATGCAGGTGCGAAGACATGGGCAAATATGACTACTCGCGCTGCCAATAATGGTAATCGTGAAATTGCAATTGTGCTGGATAATGAAGTTGTTTCAGCACCTAGAGTAAACGGTCCGATCACAGGTGGTCGTTCTTCTATTACAGGTAACTTCACAACACAGGAAGCGCAAGATTTAGCCAGCATATTAGAAGTAGGTAAATTACCAGCAAACCTTCAGATCATTCAAGAATACTTAGTTGGTCCCTCATTAGGTGCTGAAAATATTAGCCGATCAGTGAATGCTTTATTGATTGGTTCGGCTCTGCTATTGGTTTTTATGATTCTTTACTACGGTGGTGGGGGAATCGTTTCTGTTATTACTTTATTACTGAATCTATTCTTCATTTTCGGTGCATTAGCCTCTTTTGGTACAGTACTGACTTTGCCAGGTACGGCAGGTATTGTACTGACGATCGGTATGGCAGTAGATGCCAACGTCATCATTTTTGAGCGAATCCGAGAAGAACTCAGAGCAGGTAATGCACTTCGGGTTGCCGTAGCAAACGGATTTCAGCAATCTTATTCTGCTATTTTAGATGCCAACGTTACAACATTTATTGTAGCCATGATCTTGAATTTCTTTGGTCAGGGTCCAATTAAAGGCTTTGCTGTAGTCTTAATGATTGGTGTAATTTCGTCTGTATTTACAGCCGTTTTCGTAGGACGTTTGATGATCGAATGGTGGTTGAGCAAGCGCGATCGCAATATCTCTTTCTGGATGGGATGGTCTAAAAATACATTGGCGGATCTAAATATTGACTGGTTGAGTAAGCGCAAAATTACTTACATCCTCTCAGGTACATTGATTGCTGCAGGTATTTTAGGTGTGTTGACAAGAGGCTTTGAACTAGGTGTGGACTTTAAAGGAGGGTATTCCTACACTGTTCAGTTCGATCAAAGTCAAGATTTGGATGTAGAAGCCTTACGAAATACATTAACAACAGCTTTTGATGGCAGTACACCTGTTGTAAAAGCAGTAGATGTGGATAATGCTTATAATATTGTAACAGATTACCTAGTTGCTAGCACTGATACTGCTGCTGCCAACTTAGTGATGGAACGGTTATATCGAGGAGTGAATGAAGTGAGTGGAGGAACATTGGAATTAAGCAATTTCAAAGATACAGATGGTACAGGGACTCATGTTACGCAGTCGAGTAAAGTAGGAGCTGCTATTGCAGATGACATTAAGCAAAGTGCTATTTATGCTTCTATTTTTGCATTATTAGCCATTTTCTTATACATTTTGATTCGGTTTGGTGGGGGTGTTGGTAAGCAGCAGGTTGCTTATCCAGTAGGTGCAGTAGCTGCTTTGTTCCACGATGTCTTGGTTGTATTGGGTGTGTTTGCTTTGCTGCATGGACTACTACCGTTCTCGCTAGAAATCGACCAAGCCTTTATTGGTGCAATTTTAACCGTGATTGGTTACTCGATTAACGATACCGTAGTTGTATTTGACCGTATTCGCGAATTTATGAATCAATACACCAACCGCACGAAAGAAGAAATCGTAAATATGGCAGTCAATAGTACAGTCAGTCGAACAGTGATTACTTCATTCACTACTTTATTAGTGGTATTGATTCTGTTTCTGTTCGGTGGTACAAGTTTAAGAGGTTTTTCTTTTGCTCTATTGATTGGTATTTTGGTAGGTACTTACTCTTCCATCTTTGTTGCCACACCAATCATGTCGGACATCATGGGGGATTTAAAGCCAAGAGCTATTAAGAAGAAAGAGCGCAGCACATTCTCGAAATCTGCTGCTAAAGTGGACGAAACACCATAGTAATAGTTACTAATAATGTATTTACAAAAAAGCGAAGTTCAACTTATAGAACTTCGCTTTTTTATCTTATAAATCCAGAAAATACTTATCGATTTTTACTTTTAGAAATGAGGACTACGTTTGTATATATTGTTTGATAACCTATCAAAGTTGAGTAGAAAATAGGTTGCACAATTCACAACAAACACAGCAATGGTAGCTCTTGGAGACGGTAGGCATTAAAATCTTACATTTAGTAAGCCCGCTAAGTCCTTCACTTCCCTTAAAGTTTCCTGTGCTATTTTTCGGATAGCAGCCGAAGAGGCTTTTATTTGTGACTTCACCTCTTTTTTGTTAACATCAAGCTCCGCTCGATTTGCTCTAAATTGCGTTGTAATTTCTACTAAAGCATCTGCCACAACTTGTTTCAGGTCTTTATACATCAAGCTATTGGAGTTGTAATGCTCCATCAATGAATCATGAGCTTCTGTATTTCCTGCTGCTTTCAGTAACTCGAACAAGTTGGCTACGCCATCACTCATTTCGTTTGAATCACCGTCTCCTGTATCTGTTACGGCTGAGCCAATTTGCTTTCGCACTCTTTTTTCTGCTTCAAACACATTGATGTAATGTTTTTCACCTGCACTTTTGCTCATTTTTCGAGTAGGATCAGCTGTGGAGCGAATTTTAGGTGTTGGCGTATAAAGTGCTTTCGGCAATACAAAATATTCTTGTTTGACACGAGTGTTGAAGCGATTAGCAATCTCTCTTGTTAATTCTAAATGCTGACGTTGATCTTCTCCAACTGGCACTATGTCTGCTCGATAAATCAAAATATCAGCGGCTTGCAATACAGGATAATCATATAGACCTACTGAAACATAAGCATCACCAGAAGAAGATGCTAAATTCTCTCGCTTATCCTTAAATTGAGGTTGCTTATAAACCTCTGCAAAAGTGGTAAAATTGTTGAATATCCAACCTAGTTCGGCGTGTTCAGGGATTAAAGACTGGATAAATAAAGATTCTGGCTTAATACCAACAGCGATCAAGTTAAAGATAAGTTCCCAAGTGTTTATGCGCAATTTTTTAGGATCGTAAGGCATGGTCATAGCGTGATAATCCACTACTCCGTAGAAACATTCATGCTGTTCTTGAAGACTTACCCAGTTTTTGACGGCTCCAAAGTAATTTCCAAAGTGCAGATGCCCAGTAGGTTGGATACAAGAAAGGACACGTTTTTGCTGATCTGACATTTTTTGCTGATTTCTTAAAATAGACAAGTGCTAAGCTAATGGCTCTTTTTCCATCGCTGCAATCACAGAAATTTCAACATTCACAAACTTCGGTAAGTTCGCCACCTCTACTAATTCTCTAGCCGGTGCTGTATTTTCATTAAAATACTCCGCATAGATAGCATTGATAGCACTGTAATTGTTCATATCTGATACGAAAACGCTGCACTTCAAAACATGCTCAAAGTTCAATTTAGCTACTGTTAAAATAGCCTTAATGTTTTTCATTACTTGATGCGTCTCTTCTTCGATACTACTTGTTATTAATGCTCCAGTTGCTGGATTGATTGCAATTTGACCAGAGATAAAGAGTATGCCATTATAAGCTACCGATTGATTGTAAGGACCAACTGGTGAAGGAGCATTCGGCGTGTTAATAATTTTTTTCATTGCTATTTTTTATTAAAAATGGTAAAGACTAGATAGTGGTTTCAAATTGCTTTCAACTAAAAGTGCAAGATAGAACAAGCAATAACGATGTCCAACTTCTTGTAACAGTAAGCAGCGGTAATTACGGGCGGATGTTGCGCTTGCTCACCCTTAAAGTCTTGATAATGCTACCTCTACGATCATAAAGACTAATTAAATAAATCCCATTTGAAAGCTCACTAATGTCGTACATATTATCACTATCCACGTCAAAAGAACGTACTGCTCGGCCAACCATATTGTAAACTATCATGCGATCAACGCCATTTGTGGAAGAAAGCGTTAAATAGTCGCCAGATGGGTTAGGATAAATCTTGATAGCGTTTTTTTCTAGCTGCTTTGTACTAGTTGAAGTTGTAACTACTTCTACATTATACTCTCCGACTGCGATTACATTATTGGATTCGCTTGCTAAGGCTACTTCTACTTCCACTTTACCTGAACCGACCAATCCATTTGGCACGAAATGTACATCTAAATTGCTGCTAGTGTTTGGCTCTAGGATGAGAGGTTCTTCCAACATTAATTCAATATCAATATTTGAATTGACAAACTCTACGTAGCAAAGATTTTCATCACAAATTTTTGTCTCCCAACCATTTGGAATATTAACTACATTTCGCTCCCAACGAATCAGCAAAGTATCATTAGTATTGTTGGTAATCGTTGCATTAGCAACTAAATCGAACGGTTCACCATTGACCAATCTTGCTCCATCTACTTGGAAAATAGTATCCACAGGATTAGGCATGATTGTTACTAAATCTTGCGATAGAAGAGGAGATAGATAAGTCGTAGAGAAAATAAAAAAAAGTAGAGCCTGCTTCATGCTATTTTATTTTAGAACCGAAATATAAGTTTTATCTACTGTGTTCACAACCTTTTAGTCGTATCATCAAATATTAATGCTTATTATGTTAAAACGCACTTGTGCAATAATTACAGGTAGCGGTTCTCAACTACACGCAGGCAGGGATTTTACCACTGAACTACTTACGAAGAGCTGAACTTTAAATTTACCACTTTCCTGTCCTACGAAGCACGAAACCCCTGCTTGC
>CAYWKD010000073.1:0-12422 GCA_964458705.1 uncultured Saprospiraceae bacterium
CTTTGAATTGTACCTTTTGGAATTGAAACCCTATGACGGTTTGAGCATCATCAAGCAGAAAGTGGTCTTTGAATTGTACCTTTTGGAATTGAAACTTGGATTTCTCAAAAATTAAGTACACACGAGGCGGACTTTGAATTGTACCTTTTGGAATTGAAACAGAGTTCTTTGGATTCATGCTACAAAAGGCTTAGGGCTTTGAATTGTACCTTTTGGAATTGAAACGGACAAAATGAAGCTGAATTGTTTGCAAAGATAGAACTTTGAATTGTACCTTTTGGAATTGAAACGACACTACTCTACAACACATAGTCGCAAATATAGTGCAACTTTGAATTGTACCTTTTGGAATTGAAATACAACCTCCCCTGCAATGCTAAAAACTAAGTTAGCTATTCTAATTGAACTATTTACATCAAAACAAGCCTAATGAATTTAGCTATCACTTATTTCTTCTTCCAACCATCTTTCAAGGTTACGGTGCGATTAAAAATCAAGTGGTCTGCTGTCGAATCAGGATCAAGCACAAAATAGCCCTTTCTTAAAAACTGAAAATAGGCACCCAATTTGGCTTCCTTCAGGGCTGGCTCACAGTAAATAGGCTTGAGTGTTGTCAAGGAATTTGGGTTGATAAATTCAGTGTAGTCTTTGTCTTCGTGCCCTGTTGGATTTTCGTCCATAAATAAGCGGTCATAGAGTCTAGCTTCTGCCTCGAAGGCATGCTTTCTGCTCACCCAGTGCAGTGTACCTTTAGCTTTAATGCCCGAAGTATCATGACCACTTTTGCTATCGGGATAGTAAGTGCAGTAAATTTCTTCTACTTCTCCTGCTTCGTTTTTCTTTACATCATCGCAGTGAATAATGTAAGCTCCTTTCAATCGCACATTCCTGCCTTGGCTCAGTCGGAAGAATTTTTTTGGTGCGTTTTCCATAAAATCCTCTCGCTCAATCCAAAGATATTTCGTAAAAGGAACTTCTCGCGTACCTGCATTTTCATCCTCTGGATTGTTTTCTATTGCTAGCCTTTCTGTTTGTCTTCCATCATAATTTGTGATGGTGAGCTTTATGGGGTTCAGTACTGCCATCATGCGAGTAGCGTTTTTGTTTAAATCTTCCTTTACAAAAAACTCTAAGAGCGACAGATCGATCACATTTTCACGTTTGGCAATACCAATTCGATCGCAAAAGTTGCGAATAGAAACGGGGGGGTAGCCTCGACGTCGCATTCCAGAAATGGTAGGCATTCGAGGATCATCCCAACCAGCAACATAGCCTTCTTCTACTAAGCGAAGCAGTTTGCGTTTACTAGTTACGGTGTAGTTCATGTTCAAGCGAGCAAACTCAATTTGTCGGGAAGGATAAATGGCTAGCTGCTCTATAAACCAATCGTACAAGGGGCGGTGATTTTCAAACTCCAATGTACAAAGGGAATGCGTGATGTTTTCGATAGCATCCGACTGCCCGTGAGCAAAGTCGTACATCGGATAAATATTCCATTTATCGCCTGTACGATGATGGGTTGCTTTTTTGACTCTATAAATCACGGGGTCGCGGAGAAGCATGTTGGGAGAAGCCATATCAATTTTAGCTCTTAGGACTTTTGAACCATCTTCAAACGCGCCATTTTTCATGTGCTCAAACAAGTCTAAGTTTTCTTCTACGGAACGGCTACGATAAGGGCTGTCTTTACCCGGTCGGGTTGGTGTGCCCTTCATCGCTGCAATCTCTTCCGAAGTAGAATCATCTACATAGGCTTTACCTTCTTTGATGAGCTTGACTGCCATATCATAGAGGTTATCAAAATAATCAGAAGTAAATTTTGGCTCACCTTCCCACTCGAATCCCAACCACTTCACATCTTGTATGATCGCATCTACATATTCTGTTTTTTCTTTGGTAGGGTTGGTATCGTCAAAACGTAGATTGGTCTTTCCGCCATATTGTTCGGCAATACCAAAGTTCAAGCAGATAGATTTTGCATGACCAATGTGCAGATAGCCATTAGGCTCAGGTGGGAAGCGCGTCAATACTTTACCATCGTGTTTATTTTCTATCAATTCCTTCTCTACAATTTCCTCAATAAAATTGAGTGATCTTTTTTCCTTCGTCTCCATGTTATTCTTATCGCTCATTGGTTGATTTATTGAATAAAATGTAATATTAAATTTATCAACAGCTTTTCTAGCGGATCAGGGTTTGAATTTGTTTCAAATCTCGATCAATTTGTCTTACAGGGCAAAAGTAAGTTATCTAATTGAAAATATAGTTTAGTAGGTTCTTGTTCACTTGTACTGCCAAACTTCTGCAATGTAAATGGCAGCTATATATTCATTGGGCTTGAGTGAGGATATTTGGGCATCCATCATTAATCAAAATTCAGTTTTATCCTTCTTTTTCTAAGCCTCTTATCTTCTGTGTTGTACCGATTTGTTCAATCTTTTGTTTTAAACTAACTGCCTCAGCAATTTCTACTGTAACGTAGTGTAAGACCATGAAAGCGATCAAAAATAAACTGATAATTAGAAAAAGTACGACCATTGTGAGGAAGACTAATATCATTACACTTACTTGATCCATTGTTTCTTGATTAAACGGTAATATCCAAGCTACTACTTCAAAGAATAGATTAACAATAATCGTATCTAAGATATTGAAAGATAGGATACCAAGTGCACACAGAATGGTAAATAAGCCAATTGCTTTACCATAACTATTGCTTAGGTAATGAAGCGTCTGTCCAAGATTCATAAAAGGGCTGCCATTGTTTTGGTGGGTATGATAGAGCCAAGGCAGTAGTATCGGAAAGGTGATAATCAAAACTAGAAAGACATAATTGCCAGTAAAATAAATGCAACTGTAAAAGACAGCAACTGGTACTGAAAGTTTGAAAAACGGGAATTTAGACAACTGTTTTATTGGGCTTATGGTTATGAAAATCAAGTAGGTAAGCCCCATTAGGCATAACACTACAATGATGTGCATGCCCATTACATCATTGATAAAAAATTGATTGAGCACAGAAAAGGTCGCAAAAGCACCACTTGGAAAGACGAAATGATCGGTAATGTTGTCAGATAATAAAGTAACAAGAATTGTATAAACAGCTGATGTAACAAGAGCTACCCAGAGGACTCTTATAAAATTCTGTTGTAGCAAAAAAAATGTGTCACCAAGGATGCTGCTAACGGACTTAACGCCATACCAATTTACGGTTCTTTTTTCGTCTGGTTGAAATCTAAAATCTTGTGATGAAATTGCATAACCTCGCTTAGCTTTCCATCTTGGATACCAAACGAAATAACCAATAACAAAAGCCAAACAAAGAAAAATAAACAAGCCCCTCAACCAGTAAGAAGCTTCGGTATGTCTGGTCAGATAGCCTTCTATAAAGCCTGCCAAGATAATAATTGGCGTAATGCCTATCATTATTTTTATTCCTCTTCGAGCAGAGCGCTGAAAAGATTTCATTCTGGTATAAGTGCCAGGAAAAACAAGCCCACTCCCCATAGTGATGCCTGCTGCTCCACCAATAATGATGGCAGATATTTCAAGCGTACCATGCACCCAAATTGTGAGAAAAGACTCCCAGAATAGTTCTTGCTTCACAAAGAAAAACTGAAATGCACCAACCATAATGCCATTGCTCACTAAAATAATAATGGAGCCAAGGCTAAAAAAAATACCCATAATAAAAGTTAAAAAAGCGACAAATAGATTGTTGCCTGTGATGCCAAGAGACATACCAAACTCGCCTCTTTGCTTGTAAACTGCCATTGGATCGCCGGAAGCAATGTTTTCCTTAGTCATTTCCACATAGCTTTCACCTAGTATGACTTCCAGAAAAGCATCATCCATAGCTGCTGATAATGCACCAATAAAAAATGCACCTAAAAAAACCAAAAAAGAAATTAAAAATGCTTTGCGCGATTCATACATCAGGCGAGGTAAATCATCTGTCCAGAAAGAAAGTAAGCGACTTCGTGATATTTTACGATTTTTATAAATATTGACAAATATTTGTTGTGCTAAGCCATTTAGATAAACGCTTACCGAACGATTCGGATAAAAAGTGCGCGCAAAGGAGAGATCATCCATGATGTTGATGAAAACTTCATATAGCTTGTCTGAAGCCTTGTAAGGTTGCTTCAAAATTACCTCGAACTCTTGCCACTTTGCTTGCATTTGCCCTATAAATCGTGTTTCTTTCATGGGTTTTGCTATTTTTGTTACGACTGCTTATTGCAAATAACGAAGATTTCTTCTAAATTTTATTTATCCTTACCAGAAACAACTTAAAGCAATGGAAACCATTGATATTCAAACAACTCAAAATGTGGTCATAGAATATGAGCTGGCTTCGCTGCGCGAGCGATTTATAGGCTCACTGATTGATTTTATTATCGTGCAAACTATCTATGCACTCATCCTTGTTTTAATTTTTAATGCCTCATCAGAAAGTCTTTTATACGATGGTATGGCGGTTTATGTAGTTTCTTCATTGCTGCCGATTGCCTTTTTTATACTCTATCAATTCCTTTCTGAAATTATTGCAGACGGGCAGTCACTCGGTAAAAAAGCCATGAAAATAAAAGTGGTTCGTTTGGATGGAGAAGAAGCCAGTATGAGCGACTATCTAGTCCGAGACTTATTTTATCTTTTGGATGGATTCCTATCATTGGGCGTAGTAGGTATGTTAGGCATTAGCGCATCCACAAAAAATCAGCGACTGGGGGATATGGCAGCCAATACTGCGGTTGTTCGACTTCGCAGTTCTATTCAATTTAGCCTTGATGACATATTAAATATTGAATCCATAGAGATTTATGAACCCACTTATCCACAGGTGAAGCAATTGAGCGAAGCCGACATGCTACTCATCAAGAATACCCTTAATCGCTATCAGAAATACAAAAATTTTGCTCACCAGGAGGCCATTGTAGCATTGACTGATCGCTTGAGACATTTGCTCCAGCTAGATGAAGTAAAAGGGAATAAGATTGACTTTTTGAAGACACTGATTCGGGATTACATTGTGTTAACGAGATGATTGTACTGCTAACCAATGAGCATTTCGTTGTTACTTCCCAAAAGAAATTTAGTGCATTCGATCTCCTCTCAATTCCATCTTTTTAATTACTTCTGCTTCAAAAGCTAAATATTCCTTCCAGCGTTTACGAGTTTTTTCTGCTCCACAATAATGGTTTGCTAGTTCAATGAATAATCTGTAATGACCTGCCTCTGAGACCATGAAGCGATGATAAAAATCTTTTAAATCCTCATCATTGATATAAAGTGAAAGCAGTCGAAATCGTTCACAACTGCGAGCTTCAATCAAAGCACAGACCAGTAGTTTCTCTAGTAAGCGATCAAATGTACTTCCTTCACCTTTCTTTTGAAATTTAAGTAGTGCATTGACATATTCATCCTTGCGCTGTTGACCTAAATCTAAGTCACGTTTTTCCATTTCAGCAATGACGAGGCGAAAATGTCCCCACTCTTCTGTTACGATCGGACTTAGGGCTTTGACTAATTTTTTGAGTTCAGGATATTGCTGAATTAGCGAAATACAAGCGGTTGCTGCTTTTTGTTCGCAGTAGGCGTGGTCAGTCAATATTTCGCCTAAATCCATTTCTGTAAGATTAACCCAGCGTGGGTCGGTGGGGAGTTGTAAGCCTAACATTCTCACCTCCTCCAGTTCTCTTAATTGCTCATTTGTCATTTAATTCAGTTTTTATGCAGTTCAAATGATCGCTAAAAAAATCAACATAATAAATAGGATAAGTTTCCACTCCTGTACTCCATTGCACCCGAATAGTATCCAATTCTTCTTTCACTAAGCTACGGAGTTGAAGGCCTCCAATGGGATACAATAAATTGTAGCTACAGCGAACGGTTGCTTTATCTAGTGTGCCATTTGATTGCGCTGCACTTCGCAAAGTAACACTATTACCACTCAAAAAAGTAATCAGTAGTTTTGACTTATTTGGAATAATACCATAAACATCTTCTGCATTGGCTAGACCTATTGATATTTCCAGATGGAAAAAATAATAGCCACCAGATGAGTAAGATAAGAAAGCTTGCCCTTTAATCGCTTCTCTTCCATTCATGTAGTTCTTCATATCTGTACTAGTGTAAAAGAATAAGTCATTTTTCTTAGTATCGATACGCCCATTTTCTACATATTGGCTAATTGTGTTTACTTCAATACAAGTATTTTGACTAATCCCTACATACTGCATGCCGAGCAATAACAACAAAAAGAAATACTGACCCGAAAAACAATAAGGCTTCACTTTGTTGGCAAAAAAGATCAAAACATATAATTTGTGCTTTCGTATTTAAACGGCAATAATAAAATATAACACAAAAATAAGCAATACTTGATTAGAATAGGCTTCTTACCCATAACAATTTGGGATGTCTTGGACATTCTCATCGTTGGCTACTTGATGTACCGCATCTACAAGCTATTGAGAGGCAGTATTGCTTTCAATATTTTTGTAGGAGTTATTACTTTATTTGTTACTTACTATCTAGTTGATTTGTTAGACATGCGCTTGCTTTCTCGCCTGCTCAATAGCTTGGCACAAACGGGTGTTCTCATCATTGTCATCATATTTCAGCCAGAAATTAGACGATTTCTACTGATACTGGGCGATAGCACGCTCAAGCAGCGTTCTAATTTCTGGGATAGAATTCTGGATCGAACAAAGAATGAAAATAGCCAAGAAAAACAACTTCACGTCAAAGCCATCAAACTAGCCATGCTGAACATGAGTAAAAGAAAAACAGGTGCATTAATCGTGCTAGCCAATGAACTTAACTTAGACGTGATTAGTAATTCTGGTATAAGATTAAATGCTCAAATTAGTAAACAACTACTGGAAAGCATCTTCAATAAAGAAAGTCCACTACACGATGGAGCAGTTATTATTTCTAACAATTTGATACATGCGGCGGGCTGTATTTTACCTGTTTCTGAGAACCCACACTTGCCTTCGTCTGTTGGATTAAGACATCGAGCGTCTGTAGGAATTACTGAAAAAGCAAATGTAGCTTCGCTTATCGTTTCCGAAGAAACAGGTGCAATTTCTTATGCTTATGAAGGGCATTTGTATCGAAAACTATCAGAAGAACAACTCGTAGAAACGCTGAATAAGTTTTATCATTAAAAAATATAACGAAATATAGAATAATGCAAAATACACAACAATATATTGAAAGCAATAAAGATCGCTTCTTGGAAGAATTAATGGAGTTGTTACGCATTCCGTCTATCAGTGCTGATACTGCCTATCAAGCAGATGTAAAAAAGGCAGCCAAATATGTAGAGGAACAGTTACAAAAAGCAGGAGCAGATAAAGTTGAAATTCACGAAACACCAGGGCATCCAATTGTTTACGCAGAAAAGATAATAGACACCAGTTTGCCCACTGTATTGGTTTATGGGCATTATGATGTACAGCCACCTGATCCTCTAGAATTATGGGATACGCCTGCTTTCGAGCCTCAAATCAGATCAACGCCTATTCATCCAGAAGGAGCAATTTTTGCTAGGGGTTCGGCAGATGATAAAGGGCAGTTTTACATGCACATCAAGGCATTTGAAACCATGTTGGCAACGGACAGCCTGACTTGTAATGTCAAATTTATGATAGAAGGTGAAGAAGAAGTCGGCTCAGATCATCTAGGCGAATTTTGTAAGAAAAACAAAGAATTGCTCAAAGCTGATGTCATTCTGATTTCTGATACCTCTATGATCGCCAATGATGTACCATCCATCACAGTAGGATTGCGTGGCTTAAGTTACGTGGAAGTGGAGGTGACAGGGCCAAATAAAGACCTGCATTCTGGAGTATATGGAGGCGCAGTTGCCAATCCGATAAATGTACTTTGCAAGATGATTACTTCTTTGAAGGACGAACATAATCACATCACTATCCCTAATTTTTATGATGATGTTGCTATTGTAACAAAAGAAGAAAGAGCAGAAATGGCAAAAGCACCTTTTAGTTTGGAGGCTTATCAAGAGGATTTAGCCATTGATGCAGTAATGGGCGAAGCTGGATATTCTACTTTAGAGCGTACTACTATCCGCCCGACTTTGGATGTGAATGGTATCTGGGGAGGTTATATTGGCGAAGGTGCTAAGACTGTCCTGCCTTCTAAAGCCTTCGCTAAAATCAGTATGCGCTTAGTACCCAATCAGAACTCTGATAAAATCACTCAATTATTTGAGCAGCACTTCACATCCATTGCGCCAGCAGGTGTGCAAGTAAAAGTACGTCCACATCATGGCGGCGAACCTGCGGTTACACCAACTGATACGCCAGAGTACAAAGCAGCGCACAAAGCTATGGAGACAACTTTCGGCAAAGCACCTTTACCACAGCGAGGTGGTGGCAGCATTCCAATTGTAGCTTTGTTCGAAGAAGTGTTGGAAGCAAAAACCGTACTGATGGGTTTCGGCTTAGATTCAGACGTTATTCACTCGCCTAATGAGCATTATGGAGTTTTCAACTATCTAAAAGGTATTGAGACTATTCCTTATTTTTATAAATATTACGCAGCGTTGAAAGCAAATGTTTAGCAATATTATTTGAATAGTTCGCCAAGTCTTTGTGATCTATATTTCAGAATATTTATTTAGTGCAATAAATTCATTCCAAATATTCTTCTTTTTTTCCGTAAAAGTGCTATTTTGCTACTCAAATTATTCATAAGCCAACAAAAAAATAATAATGTTTAGAATTTTATCAACCTTGTTTTTGATAGTAGGATTAACAAACAGTCCGATATTGGCTCAGAAAGGAGACTGGACGATGCTATTCAATGGAAAAGATTTGGATAATTTCACTCAACTCAACGGAAAAGCTACTTATTTAATAGAAGAAAATGCCATTGTTGGTATTTCAAAATTAAAAACACCGAATAGCTTTCTAGCTACCAAAGAGACTTATGGCGATTTTATTTTGACGCTAGAAGTAAACTTGGAGGCAGGGCTAAATTCAGGGATTCAAATAAGAAGTTTGAGTAAGGCGGATTACAAAAATAACAGAGTACATGGCTACCAAGTAGAACTTGATCCATCTGAGCGCAAATGGACAGCAGGAATCTATGATGAAGCCAGAAGAGGTTGGCTATATCCTTTGACGCGGAATACCGAAAGTGGTGAAGCATTCAAAGTGGGTGAGTGGAACGACATTCGTGTAGAAGCTATCGGCAGTCATATCCGAACTTGGGTGAATGGCATACAGTGTGCCAATTTAGTGGATGATATGACCGCAGAAGGATTTATTGCTTTTCAGGTGCATAGCATTGGTGATCCTGATCTTGAAGGCAAGACTGTTCAATGGCGAAATATCAAAATCAAGACAGATAATTTGGAAGCAGAAAGTTGGGAAAATGACCCTAGCGTCCCTGAAATTAGCTACTTACACAATCAACTCACAGAAGATGAAAAACGCAAAGGTTGGCGATTATTATGGGATGGAAAAACAACAGCAGGATGGCGAGGTGCAAAGCTAGACCGCTTTCCAGAAGAAGGCTGGGAGATGAAAGAGGGCATTTTGACCGTACTGGAGTCAGGTGGAGGAGAGTCCAATAATGGCGGTGACATCGTTACGGTTGATACCTATAGTAACTTTGAGTTGCAGTTAGATTTTATGATTACGGAGGGTGCAAATAGCGGTATTAAGTATTTTGTTGATCCTAAGTTAAATAAAGGAAGTGGCTCTGCTATTGGTTTGGAGTTTCAAATTTTGGATGACAAAAACCACCCAGATGCTAAAATGGGCGTAGGCGGCAACAGGACAGTCGGTTCATTATACGATTTAATTCGAGCAGATAATCTATCAGAATCCAATCGAGCCGACAAACGCTTTAATGGAATAGGGGTTTGGAACAGAGCAAGAATCGTCGTAAAAGGTGGTCATGTAGAGCATTGGCTTAATGATGTTAAGGTAGTTGAATTTGATCGTTTTAGTCAAATTTTTGCAGCACTTGTAGAAAAAAGCAAATATGCTAAGTGGGAAAACTTTGGTCGCCATAAGTCAGGTCACATCTTACTTCAAGATCATGGCAATACAGTACACTTTAGAAGCATAAAAATCAGAGAATTTTAATAATTACAGTGAAATACTTGCCTATCAAGATTGATGCTTATCGTAAGATGCCTTCAAGGGATTTAAAGTTGTTCTCCATAGATTTAATCGTCTTATTGGAAAAAATGCTAAATAGATATAGTTTTATTTTGTAATCACAAATCAGAATAACTCACAATTAGTGGATAACTTAAAACACAAAATATTTGTACATATACTGATATTCGCACTATTCAAAGGGTACAAAGTCCTTTAGATAGTTTAATGAACTTAAGAAATGCGAACTTTAGTTCGCATAAGTGATAGTTAGTGACAATCAAAAAAATCAAATGGCAAATCTTGAGCAAGTAAATATTATTAAAAATCTTGGAGTAGATTTCTGGAATAAATCTCTTACAGAAGTTTCAGAAGATGACGTTATGCTTGGTTGGGAAAAATATAAAAATTCGCATAACTCTAGAATAGATTTAACTAAAGCAGATTTAAGTGGACTAGACTTGTCTGGAATCAACTTTTTCAATGCAGATTTAACTCAAGCCAATTTAGAAAACACCAAACTAGATAATGCTTGTTTTATGTTTGCTAGGATGCAAGGTTCAAATCTAAAAGAAAGTCGTGGAAAGAATACTACTTTTTCTAGAGCAGATTTAAGTTTTTCAGAGTTAAGAGATGCACATTTTTATAATTGTGATTTTCAGTCCACTAGTTTATGGAGCGCCAAATGCTCTGGAACAATTTTCACAGGGTCAAACCTAAAAGGATGTGATTTAACAGATGCATATCTTTTTTCAACTCAACTTGAAAATGTAAACTTAACAAGAGCGAATCTTTATCATGCTGAAATTACTCTTTGTAAAATGAAAGGAGCTAATCTGTCAAGAGTAATTCTTGATAAAGCATTATTACATCAAACATCATTAAATGAATCAAACCTTACATTTGCATCATTAATTAAAACAGATATATATAATTGTTCCATAGATGATTCAATCATCTATGGAATATCTGTTTGGGATGTAAAGTTGGGAGAATTATCGCAAAAAAGATTGAAAATTCTTCCAGAAGGAGAAAGTCAAATAACAACTGATAGTATTGAGATTGCTCAATTTATTCACTTACTAATCAAAAGAGAAAAACTGGGAGGATTTATTACGAATATATCTTCAAAACTTGTTTTAATTTTAGGAAGGTTTAATGAAGATAGTCTTGAAATATTAAATGCTTTGGGTGATGAAATTAGAAAATATGACCTTATTCCAATCATTTTTGATTTTATCCCCTCAAGAAAAAGGGACTACACAGAAACTATAAAAATACTAGCTGGATTAAGTTCATTTATTGTTGCTGATTTATCCAATCCTAAATCTATTCCTTTAGAATTACAATCAATTGTTCCGAATTATCAAATTCCTGTGGTTCCAATAATTAATGATAATCAAGAGCCATTTTCAATGTTTGTTGACCTTACCAATAAATACAATTGGGTCCTAAGTGTTGCTAAATATAAAAATATTGAAGATATAAGAAAGAAATTTAAATCAGTTATATTAGATAGAGCATTGAATAAGCAAAATGAATTATTAGAACTAAAGTATAAAAATTTAAAATCAACTAATTTCAAAGATTTTTAACAAAAATAGAAGACTGCCACTAACAATGTAATCGAGTAGGAAAAGGTGACTAAAGGTAATATGGATTAGCCACCTCTGCCCTCTCCCACCACCGTACGTTCGGTTCACGAATACGGCGGTTCGACGAACAGAATAACACCTCTTTACACGAGCTATTCCTTGCCCTTTCTTTTCCTTTCCGATTAGTGTGCCTAAGGGAATCGGTCACCCATAGCACCTAAAGAAAAAGTGGTTGTACTCAAGCTGTTCATCGTTCAGCCCTTCGTAGCTACCCTCTCTGCGCTCGCTGCCAACAACTCGGTCGGTCATTGAGTACAGGTTTGGCTCTACTACTATGGCTTCGGCTGACTGGTCGGTTTCTAGTAAAACGAAACTAGACCGATCTCTCCCTCGGTACACGAAGAAAGGAGAAGGGGGCCCTTTCTGAAGTCCCGCTTTCTGTCTAATCCGGCTGCATCTACTATCTTGGAATTATTGCCTGCGAGCTTCGGTATGGTGTGCTACCTTACCCTTTCTAAATAGTAGCCTCTTATGCAGTTCCTTTTCGTCCGTTCAGACTTTTGCAGTCCCGCTTACTTCAGACCTCCCCTCACGGTAAACGCCCTTGCGGCTTGTTAACTGGCTTTGGCAACTTGCCAGTAAGGGACTTTCACCCCCTAGCGTGTTGGGTTTTCCCAAATTTATT
>CAYWKD010000074.1:0-11453 GCA_964458705.1 uncultured Saprospiraceae bacterium
AAGCATTATACTTATGCAGATTATATGCTTTGGCAATTCCAAGAGCGAGTAGAGCTGCTCAAGGGGCGGCTTTTACCACTTGCTGCACCTTTTGATGTTCGGCTTCCCTTCGTAAGTTAAAAGTAAATTCAATAGAGACTACTTTCTCAATAGAGCAAACTAAAAATTTATTCCTTAAATGCCTCAACAAAAAAATAAAATAATGCAGCAAAACAACTACACTGCCATCATGGCAGGAGGCGTTGGCTCTCGTTTTTGGCCAGCTAGTCGGGAGCAGCGACCCAAGCAGTTTTTAGATATTCTTGGCGTTGGGAAATCGTTGATACAACTGACCTACGAGCGATTCTTGAAGTTGTGTCCTAAGGAGAACATCTTTATTGTTACGAATGGAATGTATAAGGATTTGGTGAAGGAGCATCTGCCTGATTTGACGGACAATCAAATTTTGTGTGAGCCTTCTCGCAATAATACAGCACCCTGTGTGGCTTACACAGCGTTCAAGTTGCAAAGCCTCAATCCTGATGCGAATTTCATTATGGCACCTTCGGATCACATTATTTTGAAGGAAGAGGTGTTTATCGAAAAGTTACAGCAGGCATTGAACTTCACGGCTGCCAATGATGCTTTGGTAACGTTGGGTATTTCGCCAACTCGTCCAGATACAGGCTATGGATATATCAAATTCATCAAAGACCAAGCGACTGTTAGTGAAGTGTTTAGAGTAGAAGAGTTTAAGGAAAAACCAAATTTGGCAGTAGCTCAGTCTTATGTGGAAAGTGGTAATTACCTTTGGAATGCTGGCATTTTTGTTTGGAAGGCAAGTGCTGTCTTGAAGGCTTTTGAGCAGTATGCGAATGAAATTCATCAGATACTAGGGCAAGGAGCAAGCTACTACAATACCGATCAAGAGCAAGTATTCATTGATGAATACTATCCAACAACGCCCAAGATTTCGGTGGATTATGCCATCATGGAAAATGCTCAGAATATCTATACGATACCTTCGGATATCGGGTGGTCAGATTTGGGAACGTGGGGATCACTTTATGCTGAGCGAGAAAAAATACAGGGTGGTAATGTCGTGGATTGTCAAGCAATTGTGGCTAAAAATGTAAATAATTGCTTGATTAGAATGCCGAAAGATAAATTAGCGGTCATCAAGGGACTGGAGGATTATATCATTGTAGATGAGGGCGATGTGCTATTGATTTATCCTAAACAAGACGAGCAAGAAATCAAAAAAGTAGTTGGAGAATTGAAGGAAGCAGAGCAGACCCACTTTTTGTAAGATCTCAATAAAGAAATATCGGAGGAAGCTGAATCTTGAAAAGGGTTTAGCTTTTGCTGTTTTATGCTATAAGTGAAATGAGTTTAGGAGGAATTCGTCCGGCATACGAATTTCAAAACGCAATTATTGACCAACTCCAATACCTATATAGTGGTCAATAATTGCGATTAAAATACACACGTTGCCTATTCTTTTAGAACATATCGAACGCCCACCGACCCATAGCCAGCCCCAAAACCTGATGTGTAGCTATTGAAGAAAATAGTAGGCACCCAATCAAGAGAAATCGAAAGTGGTATGTCATCTGTAAATGTGTATTCCAGTCCTAAGTAGCCTTGTACTCCAAGCGATGAGCTATTGTAGTTTTCTGATGACAAAAAAGAATCGTTAAAGCTCCAGAAATAAACGGTAGCTCCTGCACCGTAATACCAATTTAAGCCAGTTAGGTCTTCTACATCGAGTGCTTGATGCTGCTGATAAGCGGCACTTATAGAAACCCAGTTGTAGCCGGTGTAGCCACGAAAGCCAATATAGCCCTCTATTGCGCCTTGCTCCGTGATAAATTTTTTGGCGGAAGCAGATAGTGGGTAGCCCAATCTTGCCCCTACTGCGAAATCATAGTTTTGTGCAGCAGCACTACCCGAAAGAATTAACAAAATTGCGAATAGCAGATAAACTTTTGCTTGCATGATAATTGTGTTTTTGAGAGATGTTTGAAATAATATAGAGTAAATCTAAGTAAAGTTGATATTTATTAAAGGATGGTAAAAGTCATTTAACAGTTAAAAATGACTTTTACCATCTAGTTTTTATTGCACTACTATACTGAACTTAGATTGAAGTGCTAAATAAGTGTGAGCACCTTATCTAACTAGCTCCTCTACTTTTGGAATCAAGACGGCAGGCAGGGCTTCTTTTCTGTACATTTCATTGAATGTGATAACCTCTTCATTCAATATTTTCTTCATGGCAATTTTGTGCTTTGACCAAGCTTCCATCAGATCGTTCAAACGCTCTTCTGCTCCTTGCGTCGGGTTTGGGACTAATCCATCTACACGACTTTTTAGATTCATAAACTCAGCATTCAATTGATTCGGGAAATTAATGACATCTTGGAAGGTCTTTTGATTGCGCTGTATCAAGTTATCTTCCCAGTTTGTTATTTTTTCAACAATTTCTTTAGCAGACTCCTTTAATTCTCCCAAGTCTGTTCGCTTTTCTAGCGTTTCTTGCATTTGCACTAGTTGCTTTTTTACTTTTCGCATAGCATTTACGGATTCGTGAATCTCTCTAGCTGCATTTACTGCTTCTACTAATATTTCTTGTTGTGCTTCGTATGCTGCTTGTGTTGCCTTGATTCTTGGGTCTGGAATTACCTCAACGGTTGTTTCTACGCTTTCTTCATCTGCTGAAAGCACCAAACTGTAAGTGCCAGGAGCTACCAAACCACCACTGTAATCGCCAAGCATGAACACACCTTCTACTCCCGGAATTGTTGCTCTTCTCAAATCCCAATTAAAGCGATTCACGCCTTTCTTAATAGGTAACGTAGCTTCTGGTGAAGGACCTCCAATAAATTGTTTGAAATTTTCATCCTTTTTGCTGGAATAGCTGCGAACGAGCCTACCATCACTGTCTAAGATAGACAGCATTACTTCTGTAGAATCCAATGCTTCGGCAAAAGCATAGTCAATAATAACCCCACTCATTGGATTTTGTCCAGCACCAGTCGGTGCATTTTTAGGCGTGTTGACATTGAACTTGTAAGTAGGCTTCGGTTGAAAAATGGTCATTTTCTGCTCGAGCTTGCCTTTGCTTTGTTGTACGGCACTCAAATCGTCTAATATCCAAAATGCTCGTCCAGAGGTTGCTACAATCAAGTCATTATCCTGAATATATAAATCCAAGATCGGGCAGACAGGTAGATTCAACTGGAACGATTCCCAGCTATCTCCTTTATCGAAAGAAATATAAAGTCCAGTTTCTGTTCCAGCATAGAGTATGCCTGCTTGCTTGGGGTCTTCCCGAACAACTCTCACAAAGTCATCCTCAGCAATGCCTTCAACTTTATTTTTCCAAGTCTTACCATAATCATTTGTTACATATAGCATCGGTGTGAAGTCTCCCATTTTATAGTTTGTTACCGCTACATAAGCCGTTGAAGCATTGTGTGGTGATACCTCAATAGCATTTATCAATACTTCACCCAATCCCTTTGGAGTAACGTCCTTCCAATCTGCACCATCATTTTGTGTTAAATGAATGAGCCCATCATCGCTCCCCGTCCAAAGTACGCCTTGTTGATGTGGAGAAGCGACCATATAAGTAATAGCGCCATAGTTTTCCCCTCCTGCTCCTTCGACGGTATAAGGTGCGCCACCTAGCACTTGTTTTGCTTTGTCATTTCTTGTTAAATCTGGACTAATTTCTTCCCAACTTTGTCCTCGATTAGTGGATTTTAACACCTTATTTCCAGCATGGTAGATCACGCTGCGATCTTGTGGAGCAGTTACAATAGGAGCATTCCAGTTGAAGCGGTATTTCATTTCGCTTGGATGCCAGCCGAGTCCTACAACTGGATAAGCCATGATGTCTTTATCTGTATCGGTTTCGTGGTCATAAACTGAGATATTCCCTTGATAGCTACCGCCGTAAACATATCTTGGATTATCAGGATCAAAAGCTAAAAAGGCACTTTCGCCACCTGCAACGGCATACCAGTCCTTCCAGTCAATACTCGAACCCGATGTACGAGAAGCAATTGCTACGGTTGAATTATCTTGCTGACCAGCATAAATGTGGTATGGAAAGCGATTATCAGCAATTACTCGATAAAACTGTGCCGTCGGTTGATTTTGTTGACTGCTCCAACTTTCACCGCCATTAAAAGTGATGCAAGCACCACCGTCGTTGGCTAGAATGATATTTTCAGTATTATCAGGATTGATCCAAAGGTGATGCTGATCGGTATGTGGATTGGGAATCGTCTTGAATGTTTTGCCACCATCAATTGATTTTAACATTGGAGCGTTTAGTACATATACTTTATTTTCATCTTTAGGATCGGCAAATATTTCGATGTAATACCAAGATCGAGCAATGGTAATGCGGTCTTTGGACGTTTGTGTCCAAGATTTTCCACTGTCATTCGACCGATAAACACCTGCTTTTTCGCCTTCTGCTTCTATATTAGCATAAACTATATCTGAATTGGCTGGACTCACATCAATCGCTACTTTACCCATACTGGCTGGCAAGCCTCCTTTCAACTCCTCCCAAGTGTCGCCACCATTTATACTTTTCCACAAGCCCGAACCTTCGCCACCACTCACTACCTGCCAAGGATAGCGACGATGCGACCACATGCCAGCATACAGGATGCGAGGGTTGTTTATATCTATACTCAAATCGGCTGCACCAGTAGTTTCGTCAATGTACAGGATTTTTTCCCAGTTAGCGCCACCATCATTTGAGCGATAAACGCCTCTGTCTTCGCTGTCTTTATGCAATGCTCCTTGTACTGCCACATAGACGGTTTCTGAGTCTTCGGGATGCACTCGAATTTCTGCGATGTGTCGAGAATTGGGTAATCCTATATTTTTCCAAGTTTTACCTGCATCGGTCGATTTGTAAACGCCATCGCCATGTGAGGTCATTACACCCCGCACAGCGTGTTCACCCATACCGACATAAATTACATTTTGATCGCTAGGCGCAATGGCAATCGCACCAACAGAGCCTGTTTCAAAAAAGCCATCTGAAATATTTTTCCAAGAAATACCTGCATCCTCTGTTTTCCAAACGCCCCCACCTGTGCTGCCAAAGTAGTAAGTCAATGGATTATTTGGCACACCTGTTACAGCATTGGAACGCCCTCCTCGAAAAGGACCGATATTTCTGAACTTTAAGCCATGATAGGCTTCTGAAAGTGTTGTTTCATCATTAGTAGTTGCTGATGAAGAAGACTGAGCAAAGCCCAGTGTTGCTAGGAACATTATTAAGCCTAGAAGTTGGATTCGTTTCATACGGATTCAGTATTTTTTTATTTGAAAAGCAATATAAGTAATCTTTGGATAAGAGACTTTGGAAGTTTTGTGAAACTTTTGACATTTTATAGTATCGGTTGTATAGCTTTGTAGGCGTTATCCTGGAAAAAATAACAAAATCATAACGAAACTTGCATCATTTCAAACGTCTTACTCATAAAAATACGATTATTATGATTAAAAAAACTTTGTTTATCTTTTTGATAATCCACATTTTAACTGCCTGTGACCCTGCTACTATGCAACGGGTAATGGATACAGCTACGCAGCTAACCGACCAACCCTTGACACAAGAACAGATTGGGAAGGGATTGAAGGAAGCACTAACCATTGGTATAAAGGAGGGGGCGAGTAAGCTTGCTCAAGAGGGAGGTTACTACAATAGTATTCACAAGATATTATTGCCGGAAGAAGCTAGAGAGGTAACTGAAAAATTACAAGGTATTCCAGGTTTTTCGGAAGTAGAAGCGACTATTCTTGAAAAAATCAATCGCGGAGCAGAAGATGCTGCCAAGCAAGCTGCACCAATTTTTGTGGATGCGATCAAACAGATGACCTTTCAAGATGCTACCCAAATTTTGATGGGGGAAAAGGATGCTGCTACCAACTATTTGAATCGAGCAACTTACGATAAACTTTATCAAACTTTTAGTCCTGTCATTATTGAATCGTTGGACAAATTCAACGCTCGTCAATATTGGGGCGACATTGTACGCAGATATAACAAAATTCCGTTTGTGGATGAAGTTGATCCCAACTTAGAAGATTATGTTACCAAACAGGCTTTAACAGGGCTATTTAGTATGGTGGAACAAAAAGAATTGGATATTCGTGAAAATGTGGCGGCTCGAACAACTGACCTTTTGAAGCAAGTATTTGCTAAGCAAGATCAGTAATTCTCTTCATCCACTTCTAGTGCTAGACTTACAAGGCTTTTGGTGCTTTGTAGGTTTAGCGTATTACAATGCTGCTGCTATCACCGTTGAACTCGAACTGACTTGGGTTTGTCTATAGTTTCTCATTAAGGCTACGAATTGCCATACTTCCTCAAATGTATTATACATAGGTGTTGGTGCAACTCGAATGACGTTAGGCTCTCGCCAATCTAGTATTACACCATACTCAATTAGGTAATTAAATAGTGCCTTGCCTTCATCTTTTGCTAAGACAGAAAGCTGGCATCCGCGCTCTGCTGGATTGCTTGGCGTAATGAATTCATAGTTATAACTTTGTTGATTGAGTTCTTGTAGTAGAAATTCAAGGTAGCCCGTCAATCGAATACTTTTTGCTCTCAGATTCTCAAAACCTGCTTGCTCGAATAAATCTAAGCTCGCCTTGTAAGGTGCAAGTGCTAGAATTGGAGCATTGCTCAGTTGCCAACCTTCTGCACCGTGCATGGGAACAAATGCCTTCTCCATCAAGAAACGGCGTTCTTCATCGTGTCCCCACCAACCTGCAAAACGCGGTAAATCCGCTCGATCGGCATATTTCTCATTGATGTAAACACCGCTCATACCTCCTGGGCTGCTGTTCATATATTTGTAGCTACACCACATTGCAAAATCTACTTTCCATTCGTGCAACTTCATGGGCACGTTGCCAGCCGCATGAGCTAGATCAAAGCCTACCTTTGCTCCCGCGAGGTGTCCAGCTCTAGTGATGGCTTCTAAGTCAAAGAATTGACCCGTATAGTAGTTGATCCCTCCAAAAAGCACTAATGCAATTTCATCTTGATGTGCTTCAATTTTATCAACTATGTCTTCTGTACGAATTAAGTGTTCACCTTCTCGAGGTTCGATTTCGATGATTGCATCTTCAGGATTATATCCATGAAATTTTACTTGGCTTTGAATGGCATACTGATCCGAAGGAAATGCACCACCTTCCATCAAGATTTTATAGCGAGTGGCTGTAGGCTGATAAAACGAAACCATCAAAAGATGCAAATTGACGGTCAGTGTATTCATAACTACAATTTCGTGTGGTTTTGCACCTATTATTTTGGTAAGTGGTTCTACAAGTAGTTTGTGATACTGCGTCCAAGGTTGTTCGCCTGTAAAATGCCCTTCTACGCCAAACTCTGCCCATTGCGAAAGCACCTGTTGAATTTCTGTATTTATATTTTTAGACTGTAAGCCTAGTGAATTGCCACAAAAATAAATGCAGTTTTGTCCATTGTGCTGAGGAAAAATAAACTTGTCTTTAAAATGCCTGAGGACATCTTCTCTATCTTGCTTTCTAGCATATTCAAGGGTAGCTTCGTACATACTTACATTCTTAATGATAACAAAAAACTGCAAACGTTACCTTATGGACTTAGTTTACAATCATTCAAAAAAACTGTCATAATCACTTTGAGAAGTTTTCTCCTCTTTTATTTTTGTTTTCCGTTCTTTTAATTCTTCGAAGTCAATATATTCTCCAATTTGTGGCGTTTGCTCTTGTGTAACTTCATTTCTGCGTTGCATTTCTTTACGAATACTTCGCTTGAATAAGGCTCTGCCAAATAGCATGGCAGTAGTTACGGGATAAGCAATAATACTTAACAAACTCACAACAATGCCTAGAATCGCATTTCGCTTTACCAATGAAACCAACCAACTGACATAGTCAGTGATAACTTTATAGTCTATAAGGGCAGTGATGGCGAGAAGTGGTAAGGCAACAAAACTTAGCAGGCGATAAGTTAGCTGCGCCAAATTGAGCAGACCAAACAAAATTAGCAGCAATACGACTGCACCTATGATAATACTTCCTGTATTTATTTTTCCGTTGCCCCAAAAAGGATTTCTTTGACTCATGATACTTTTAAGTTAATATAAAAATTAAACTAACAGCTTAGGTCAATGTTTGCCATTTTCGATCAAAAACTATAAAATTTAGATAAATCCGAGAGCGTAAAGAGCAGGAAGTATCACAAATAGCTCACAGCATACTGATTTTCTAAATCTCGAGTTTTAAGGTATCAGTCCTTTTGGACAAGCGTTTGTATTGTTCTATTTAGCTTTTCTATCAGTTCAGATTGTTTGATGATCGTATTGCGTAGCTCGCTGACTTCTTCTCGCATATAACGACTCAAATTCTGAGGAGAGGGCAAAAATGGACTCACTTTCGCGCGCACATACCAAATTTCTCTGATGTCTCCTATATTCACACTGTAAGGTGAATAGGCCTCATTATCAGAATGCAGTTCAATCTGTCGATTTTCTTTTAATCTATTGTACAGTCTCTTTACGACTACATCGCCTCTTGTAACGACAATATATACATAATTATCTTTCAAAGAAGTCTCCCATAATGTGGGTTCTAAAAAACTACACACTACTTTATCGCCTTCAAAGAGTGTAGGCTCCATGCTATCGCCTGCTACATCAAAACTTCTATGTGTACCTACCTTATATTTATAATCTGGTAGAGTAAATGTAGGTAAATCTTGTATAAAAGTAGGGTCACTCAATTCAGAAGCATAGCCTGCTTGGGCGGGTACTGGCACATGGACAATGCGTTCATCATTCTGAACGTTGGTTACAATTGTTAAGACCCTAAAGCTCTTATGATCTTCTTCACTCATAAACATCGGACCTTCACCTGTATAAACGTAAACTGGGTTGATCTTGTAAATCTCTACCGCTTTGCGTAGCAACTCGATAGTTACATCCCGACGACCTTTAAGTATTTCGCTTAAACTCTGTGGCAAGTAGTCTAAGGATAGTGCAAACTGCCTACTAGAGCGTACCCTATTATCTTCACGCAATTTGTCATGGCACTTGATAAATCTTTGAGTTACAATACTATTCATTACTTGACTATTTTACAGGCGGCTTTAATTCTCAAAGTTACACTTTTGACTATAAAAAAGCTAGTTGTTAGTCAAAAAAGTTATACTTTTAGGTTTGGAAGTTGGAAGAAAGGTTGAAATAATCGCTTTGTATGTTCGTTCAATTATTGAAGCATGCTGATTAGTTAGCCTTTCTAATTTTTTTATTTCTCCCTCAAACTTTTTATAGTTAAGTCCGTTTCTTATTAAACTAATCAATATTGGATTAAATCTAAATAAATATATAAAAATGACAAGGAGAATATATCTTGATAATAACGCTACCACACCTTGTGATCCTAGAGTGGTAGATGCAATGTTGCCTTGGTTCTATGAGCATCCAGGTAATGCAGCTAGTCGTAATCACCCATTTGGTTGGGAGGCAGAAGAAGCTGTGGATTATGCTAGAGAGCAAATCGCTAATTTGTTAGCAGTTGATACTAAAGAGATTATTTTCACTTCTGGTGCTACAGAGTCTGACAATCTAGCTCTGAAAGGTGTTTTTGAAATGTATCGCCGTAAGGGAAATCATATTATCACAGTGAAGACAGAGCATAAAGCAGTCTTGGACGCTTGTGATAAGATTGAAAAAATGGGGGGAGAAGTAACCTACCTTGATGTAGATAGAGAGGGCTTGATTAACTTAGATGAATTAGAAGCAGCCATTAAAGATACAACTACATTAGTATCTGTAATGTGGGCAAATAACGAAACAGGGGTTATTCAGCCAATGAAAGCTATTGGTGAAATTTGCGAAAAGCACGGTGTTCTTTTTATGAGTGATGCTACGCAAGCAGTCGGCAAGATCAAAACGCACCCTAAAGAAGTAGGAGTACATTTAATGGCTTTTACTGGTCATAAGATGTACGGACCTAAAGGAATCGGCGTATTGTTTGTCAATAGAAAAAAACCGAGAGTAAAAGTAACTGCTCAAATGGATGGTGGTGGACATGAACGTGGAATGCGCTCAGGCACACTAAATGTTCCAGGCATTGTTGGTATAGGGAAAGCGGCTGAAATTGCTATGAAAGAAATGGATCAAGATGCAGCTCGCTTGAGTAAGTTGAGAGATAAGTTGGAAGCAGCTTTTCTTGAAAATGTCGAAGAAGTATATGTAAATGGTAGCCGTGAGCATCGTATGCCACATGTAACGAATCTTTCCTTTAAGCATGTTGAAGGAGAGGGTTTAATGATGACATTCAATCAAGAAATTGCTTTATCTTCAGGGTCGGCTTGTACTTCGGCTTCTTTAGAACCATCTTACGTTTTGATTGCTTTAGGGCTTGGAGATGATTTAGCTCATTCTTCTTTGCGCTTCAGTCTTGGACGCTTCACAAAAGAAGAAGACGTTGATTATGTTGTAGAACAAATTTCAAGAGGGGTTCATCACATGCGTGATCTCAGCCCAATTTGGGAAATGTACAAGGAAGGTGTTGATTTAGAAGCTGTTGAATGGTCTGAGCACTAGCTTTTCTAGCTTAGAAACCAAAAATATTTTATAAAATTATTAATCAAAAATCAATAGAAAATGGCTTATTCTGATAAAGTAATGGATCATTTCGCTCATCCGAGAAATGTAGGAACATTAGATAAAAGTTCTAAAAGCGTGGGTACAGGTCTAGTAGGTGCCCCTGAATGTGGCGATGTAATGCGTCTTCAAATTCAAGTAAACGAAGAAACTGGAACAATTGAAGATGCTAAGTTTAAAACCTTTGGTTGCGGTTCTGCCATAGCTTCTTCTTCTTTAGCAACAGAATGGTTGAAAGGGAAAACAGTAGAGCAAGCGATGACCATTGATAATATGGATATTGTAGAAGAATTGGCACTGCCACCCGTTAAAATCCACTGCTCTGTACTCGCGGAAGACGCAATAAAGGCAGCAATTAAGGATTATCAGGCAAAAAATAGAGTTACTGCAGACGAAGTAATTGCAGAAGAAATTGTATAAATCAAGTCTTGAGGCATGAGAAAAGTATTATACTATATAGTCATGTCTCAATTCCTCTGACTAAAATTGAAGCAAAATGTTATATGTAGCGGAAAGTGCAAAAAAACAGATAGAAGAGATAAAGAGCCAAGCGACAGTGACAGACAAACATTTTATAAGAGTTTCAGTAACTAGTGGGGGCTGCTCAGGTCTCACATACATGATGGATTTTGATGATGAATCACAACCTAACGACCAAGTTTTTGAAGACAATGGAGTGAAAGTTGTAACAGATTTAAAAAGTTTCCTCTATTTATGTAATTCGACTTTAGAATTTTCAGGAGGTTTAGACGGAAAAGGATTCTATTTCCAAAA
>CAYWKD010000075.1:0-10789 GCA_964458705.1 uncultured Saprospiraceae bacterium
TAGAGCAATGGACTGAAAATCCATGTGTCGGCGGTTCGATTCCGCCCCACACCACTTCAAGTTAGTTTATTACTGAAAATCAATAAGTTGATTTCTAAAAGACTTGAAAGTAGCTGTAAACTTTCAAGTCTTTAAAATATCTAACATATTTTATGGCTATTTGCGCGGGTATGGTGGAATTGGTAGACACGCTAGATTTAGGATCTAGTGCCGAAAGGTGTGGGGGTTCGACTCCCTCTACCCGTACTTAAGAAGACTTAACAAAAGACGGTTTAGGTCTTCTGGCTTTCCACATAAGTTATTATTCTAATCTTTGCAATCTCAAGGTATTGCAGTCATAACAAACCACTCATAGGGTATGCCAGATATTAATCGAATTGATAAAGATGAATTGAATCTTTCCTTATCCATTACTATCAAGAAAAGTGATTACGAACAAAAATTCAAATCTGAACTGAACAAGTATCAGAAGCAGGCTCACATGAAAGGCTTTCGCAAGGGAAAGACGCCTATTTCTGTCTTAAAAAAAATGTACGGTGACGGTGCGCTAAATGAAGTAGTCAATAAAGTACTACAAGAATCCCTTTTCAACTACTTAGAAGAAGAAAAAATTGACTATTTGGGTCAGCCTATCCTGTCAGAAAACCACCCCATAGTGAACATCGGTCATAAATCTATGGAAGATTACACTTTTAGTTTTGACGTTGGACAGTCCCCTAAAGTTGATTTAGTGGGCGTGAGTAAAAGTGATAGTTACTCCAAATATGCTGTCAATGACATACCCGCAGAGATGATAGAGAAAGATTTCAAAAATCTTCGCAATCGCTTTGGAGAACCTAAAGAAGTAGAAGAAGACGTAGCGGAAAACGATACACTAAAGTTAGAAGTAAAAGCATTATTGGATGGCGAAATACAAGAAGACGGCTTACAAAGTACATTTAGTGTTTTAGTTGGAGAACAATTAACAGAGGAAGCCAAAGAAGCAGTACTAGGCAAAAATAAGGGCGATCAATTTCGCATGAGCCTGTTGGATATTGAAAAGAACAACACAGAGGAAAGCGTCTTTAGGTATTATTTAGAAATAGAGGATGAGGCAGCGGAACTACCTGATTTATTTGAACTTACCATTACGGAGATTCGCCGTATTGAACTGCCTGAGCTAGATGAAGCATTCTTTCAGAAAGCATTCGGAGAAGAAGCAGGTATTACTAACGAAGAAGAAGCCAAAGCAAATCTAGAAGAGGATATTAAAAGCTATTACGATGCTCAAGCGCAATCTTTTCTCAACAAAGATATACAGGATATACTCCTAGAAAAAAATGAAATTGCTCTACCTGATGACTTCTTAAAGCGCTGGATAAAGGTGTCCAATGAAGAAAAATCAAGTATGGAAGAAATTGAAGCGAGCTACGGAGAATTTCAGAAAGGACTAAAGTGGTCTCTGATCAGTAGAAATATTCAAGAACAATACAACCTACAAGTTGGAGAAGAAGAAATCGTGCAAGCTACAATGGATAACATCCGCAGTATGTATGGAGGATATATTACAGATGAAGAAATGATACGCAATTTCGCTATGCGAATGTTATCAGACGAAAAGCAAGTGAGTCGCTTCTTCGACCAAGCAATGAATAAAAAAGTATTGGAGAAAGTAAAAGAGGAAGTTACTATTTTAGAAAATGAAATAAGCGTGGAAGAATTCGATGCTATGATGGAAGAGCTTCGCGCAAAACGAATGGCAGAACAAATCAAAAATATTCAAGAAGAAACCCAAACCGAAGCGGAAGCAGTAGAAGTTGAAAATGAAACAACAGAAAAAGAAAATCAACCCGATTAAGAAATAAACGTTAATAAGTAATCTGATTAGAAAAGCTCTACGCTAGGCGTTTGATAATTAATGTGCGCTCTTGATGAGTGCCTCATATGTTGAACATTCTACTTCGGAGTTTAAATTTATCAATTACAAAAAATTCTATTCATGTTTAACCAGAATGAGTTTAAGAAGTACGCTACTAAACATTTAGGTATTAGTAGTACTCGTATAGAGGGTTACGCTAACTATGCAGCAAAAAGTCTTCCTTCCAGCTATCTTACTCCTAACATCATAGAAGAGCGACAGTTAAATATATCTGTACTAGATGTATTCTCGCGCTTGATGATGGATCGAATTATATTCTTAGGAACGCCTGTGATGGATGATGTAGCCAATATTATTCAAGCACAACTTCTATTTTTAGAATCTTCTGATCCTAAGCGAGATGTTCAAATTTTCGTAAACAGTCCTGGTGGTTCTGTAATTGCAGGTATGGGCATTTACGACACTATGCAGTATATTGCTCCAGATGTAGCAACGATCTGTACAGGATTAGCGGCTTCAATGGGTGCTGTACTTTTAGCTGCTGGAGCAAAAGGCAAGCGTTCTTGCCTTACACACAGTCGAGTGATGATGCACCAGCCATCAGGTGGAATGCAGGGTCAGGTGTCGGATATGGAAATATCTTATAAGTTGATTAAGAAGATGCAAGAGGAGCTTTACGTCATTTTAAGCAATCATACAGGTCAGCCATTTGAGAAAATCGAAGAAGATTCTGATCGCGATCGCTGGTTAACTTCGCAAGAAGCGCTAGAGTATGGCTTAGTAGATGAAGTATTAGCAAAAGGAGAGAAGAAAGAAGCGTAGTTTAGCCAAAGCAGTTCAAAGTTTGAGAGCTTCCATTTCCTAGTCCTTAAACTTTGAACATTAAATTCAAATATCTTGATGATGAACATGCGTCGTCCTAAGCAAAATCACAGATGCTCTTTTTGTGGAAGAGATAAGTCAGAGGCACTGCTCCTGATCGCAGGAATTGATGGGCATATTTGCGAGGTGTGCGTGGAGCAAGCACAAGAGATCGTAGAAGAGGAGCTTTATGGTGGTCAACCCAAAGAAGAACGAGCAGAAATGAAGGCTCCTGAAAATAATTTCTTCCTGCTTGAAAGTGTTCGTCCACTAGACATAAAAAAGCATTTAGACGAGTTTATTATCGGACAAGACGAAGCCAAACGCTATTTATCAGTTGCAGTGTATAATCATTACAAAAGATTGCAGCAAACTACAATGGATGATGTAGAAATTGAAAAATCAAATGTACTTTTCGTTGGTAGAACTGGAACTGGAAAAACGCTACTGGCAAAGACTATTGCACGATACTTAAATGTACCTTTTTCCATTGTAGATGCTACTGTCTTTACTGAAGCAGGCTACGTGGGAGAAGATGTAGAAAGCATTTTGAGCCGACTGTTACAAGTTTGTGATTACGATGTAGCAGCGGCGGAGCGAGGTATAATTTATATTGACGAAATAGATAAAATTGCCAGAAAAGGCGATAATCCTTCTATCACAAGAGATGTTTCAGGAGAAGGAGTGCAGCAAGCTATGTTGAAAATGCTCGAAGGAACAGACGTCAACGTACCCCCACAGGGAGGTCGAAAACATCCCGAGCAAAAATTAGTTAAAGTCAACACACAAAATATTCTTTTCATTTGTGGAGGAGCATTCGACGGCATTGAAAAATTAATCGCACGGCGTGTCAACACTCAAGTAATTGGTTTTAAAGGAAAAAGCAACGGTAAAGAAGCAAAAATTGATAGAGACCATCTATTGCAGTATGTGAATCAGCAAGACCTAAAATCTTATGGACTCATTCCTGAGTTGATTGGTCGCCTACCCGTGTTGACTTATCTTCAGCCATTGGATTTGGAAGCGCTTAGACGTATTCTTACAGAACCAAGAAATGCACTCATTCGACAGTACCAACGATTGTTTGAACTAGAAGGTATTGAACTAGAATTTACAGATGACGCCATTGAGTTTGTAGCTCAGATGGCACTAGAGTACAAGCTGGGAGCTAGAGGACTGCGCTCTATTTGTGAAGCCGTTATGACGGATGCCATGTTTGAGTTGCCTTCCCAGCCTAACACTCATACTTTCACCGTAACCAAGCAATATGCCGAAGAAAAGTTAAGCCGTTCCAGAACGTTACAACTAGCTGCCTAAATTGAGTTAAAGAACTGCTAGAGCTTCGATTTACAATGGTTATTGAAATATTCTACTAATCGTAATAGTCAGCCAGAACCAAAAAAAGTTTGGTCATTAATATGGCATATATAGATTGAGTTTCTTTCCTTTCTTTCGGATGCTACTTTGATACGCTTATCAAAATCTGGAATTGCATGAATGAAAATGATATTGTCCAGCAAATAGAAAACTTACCTAGCACTAAAATAAAATTTGCAATTACCGACATTGATGGAATTTTAAGAGGTAAAATTATTCACAAGAGTAAACTCTTAAAAAGTATCAAAAGTGGACTGGGATTTTGCAGTGTCGTTTTTGGCTGGGATGCGAATGATAGCACCTATAAAAACAATCCCACCACTGGTTTACATACAGGCTATCCAGATGCCCTTGTTAAAATAGACCTTTCTACACTCCGAATGATACCTTGGGAAGATAATACCCCTTTTTACCTAGCGGACTTTGAGGACTCAAAAATAGCAGACCTCTGCCCTAGAACACTACTAAAAAAATTGGTTCGTAAAGCTCACAAAATGGGCTTCAACCCCATCATGGCAATGGAACTAGAGTGGTTCAATTTTAGAGAAACACCTGACACCTTATCTAAAAAAAAGTACCTTGATCCTCTACCACTGACGCCAGGTATGTTTGGCTATTCTATGCTACGGCTAGGGCAAAACCAAGCCTATTTCAATGAACTTTATCACCAATTAGAGGCATTTGAAATACCGCTAGAAGGGCTGCACACCGAGACAGGGAATGGCGTGACGGAAGCTGCCATCCTTTACGATGAGGCTTTAATAGCAGCCGACAAAGCTGCTTTAGTAAAACTTGCAGTAAAACAAATCGCTCATCAACACGGCATCATGGCAAGTTTCATGGCGAAATGGAATAGTCAGCTACCAGGATGCGGTGGTCATGTTCATCAGAGCTTGTGGGACTTAGGCAAAGAACAAAACCTCTTTAATGATATTCATGGTGAGAGCAAAACTATGGAACACTATCTTGCAGGACAGTTGGCTTGTTTGCCTTACATTTTACCAATGCTTGCTCCAACAATCAATAGCTACAAAAGACTGGCAGGAGGAGACTGGGCACCTGCTAACTTGACCTGGGGCATCGAAAACCGCACTACTGCTTTCAGAATTATCAATGACACAGCAAATGCTACCCGAATCGAAGGGCGTGTTTCTGGCTCAGATGTAAATCCATATCTAGCAATGGCGGCTTATCTGGCTGCCGGTCTGTATGGTATTGAGCAGAAAATAGAATTAACTATTCCAGCCATAAAAGGAAATGCTTATCAAAGCAAAAAAAGTCCTAAATTACCCTTATCCTTGCATGAAGCAACAGCGCAAATGAAACAATCAGATATTGCCAAACAGCTTTTTGGTGAAACTTTTACAGCGCATTTCATAGCTACTCGCGAATGGGAGTGTCAGCAATTTCAAAAGCAAGTAACTGATTGGGAATTGCGCCGCTATTTTGAAATTATTTAGTTTGACAAAAGGTAGTTGGTAAAGAATAGCTGAATCTTATCTCTGCATTCTGCCCACTGCGCTCTACTCTTTCAAGCCTAAGCCATGTTACAAATTGACTTTACTACAATTGTTAAGTATGCTTGGATGGAATATGATCCAACTCGTGAGATTAAGACCATCTCTGATATAAGTGTGCGAGTCTCAACCAACCATGTTTATAAGGTCGTATTCACCAATGGTCACTATGTTTTTGCCAAACTATCTTATTTTGGCAAGTACGAATATTTCGTAGAAGATCACACTATTATTAATGTACTTTCAAACAACTTAACCGAGCCATTTGAGAATTTTCTTTCTCGTTCATTAGTGCGTAAAAATGAACTATTCGTACATCGCTTCAAAAGTGGCATGATAGATGCTTGGGTTGTTTTTTATCGCCCTGTGAGAATAGATCAAATGCTGCCTAAGAGGTTGAGTGAGGCACAAATTGAAACATTAGGGCAGGAGTTTGCTATGCTACACAGTGTTTGCTCGGAAGTAAAAAATACATTACCCAAAGCCTCGAAAACATTGAATACAGACATATTGCATTTATTGGAAATATTAGAAACGGGCGAGGGGAAATTTATCCATCGTGGACATGAAAATTTCATTAAAAAACAGTGTGCGCTATTCTTTGAGAACACAGAAACACTGGGCTTTCATCAATTAGAAAAAATTCCAGTTTTTGTAGATTGGAATATTGGCAATTTTTCAGTAACGCTTGATACAAAGCTATTTTCACGTTGGGATTACGACTGGTTTAGAGTGAGTGCTAGAATTTTAGATTTTTATTTTTTAAGCCGTATCGTCTCTGACGTCGGAGATCAAACGGTATTCAGCTATACAATTAATGTACTTTCAGAAGACCGCTTCATTCGATTTTTGCAGGCTTACCACGCCGTAAATCCTTTAACAGCCAAGGAAATTAGACTACTTCCTGAAATTTATCGCTTCTTCATCTTGAAGTATGTAGTAAAAGATGGTCGCTATTTCTTTCATGAAATATATGCGACAAAGCTATTAAAAGAGGCCTACGAAAATTATCTCCCATCAATTGAGCGTGGATTTCATGTAGATAAGTTATTGACAGCTCTGGATTTGTAGTCAGTTAGTTAGTAAATATTATTATGGATATATCATCATTTCTATCAATCGCAGAAAGTTACAAAGTCATCTTTTTTGATTCTTACGGTGTCATTAAAAACTCTAAAGGACTCATTGATGGAGCTATTGAAACACTGGAAATACTGGAAAAAAAAGGTATTAACTATTTTATACTCACCAATGACGCTTCAAGAAGTCCTGCACAGATGGCGCAGCAGTTCAGAGATATGGGACTCAAGAATCTCTCTAAGTTTCAAATTGTAACCTCTGGCATGATGGCAAAAGAGTTTTTTCGTTACAAAATCACTTCTGGCAAGGTAGCCTACGTCGGTACTCCTAACTCCGCTTATTACTTGCAGTCGCTTGGATTAGAAGCCGTCCACATGCACGATTTGGAAGATCATTTACCCAATAGCATAAAAGGGTTTGTTTTTCTGGATGATGAGGGATTTCAGTGGGACTTAGGCATCAATTCTGCTATCAATTTCTTGCGGAAGCAAAACGTTCCCACAGTTGTTGCCAATACAGACTATGTTTATCCAATGGGAAATACAAAAGTAGCTTTAGCAGTTGGAGGAATAGCTCATTTGATTGAGACGATTGTAAAAAAACGCTTTATAAAATTCGGAAAGCCCGATCCACAAATGTTCATGTACGCTTATAAGCGAGCCTTGATGGCGAACGAAAACCTCGAGAAAAATGATATTCTTATGGTCGGCGATACCATTAATATTGATATTTTTGGAGGAAATAAATTCGGTGTAAATACTGCTCTGACACTTTCAGGCAACACACTGGAAAATAGTGTAAAATCCATCATCGAAAGCACAGGTATCATTCCAACTTATGTATGTGCATCTATTGCGAGCTAGGATGAGACAGAAATTTATCTACCGCTTTGACAATTGGAGAAGTCCCAAATACATACTACTTTCGGCTTATCAAATTTAGTGTACAAAACTACTAACTACTATGCGTCAATTAATCGTTGCAGGAAATTGGAAAATGAACAAAAACCTGACAGAAGGAATCGCTCTAACCAAAGCTATTGCCAAAGGTGATCGTCCCGATAATGTATTGGTTATTCTAGGAGTACCCGCCATTCACTTATCAGCAGCTTGCGAAACGGTGCAAACAGCCGAAAATATGGAAATCGCAGCTCAAAACTGCCACCAAGCAACTAGCGGAGCTTACACAGGCGAAATCTCTGCAGATATGATTCAATCTACTGGTGCTCAATACGTTATAATAGGTCATTCAGAGCGTAGAGCGTATTTTGGTGAAGACGATACCTTGATTGCTCAAAAAGTAAAATTAGCCATTGAAACTGGCTTAAAGCCTATTTACTGCTGCGGAGAAAAACTGCCAACCCGTGAGGCTGGAAATCATGTAGCTTTGGTCGCTAGTCAAATTGAAGACGGCTTATTCCATCTGGGTGCAGAAGAGTTTAAAAAAGTCGTCATTGCCTACGAACCCGTCTGGGCAATTGGTACAGGCGTAACAGCATCTCCCGAACAAGCACAAGAAATGCACAAAAATATCCGCTCAATGGTTGAAGGCAAATACGGAAGCGACATCGCAGATAGCACCACAATCCTTTACGGTGGCAGCGTGAAGCCTAAAAATGCCCAAGAACTTTTTACCCAGCCTGATGTAGATGGTGGGCTAGTAGGAGGAGCATCTTTGGAGGCAGATGACTTCTTGGCAATCATCAACAGCTACGTATAAGTCGTATTCACAGTATATCTTACTGACGTTACGCAAAACAATAATAAATAGCTATTCGACCTTATTTCTTTTAGTGGAAAAAGGGTTGAAAATACGTTAAAAACAAAATACTGTTTGAGCGTTAGCGAGTTTATTTTGTTTAGTATTTTCAATGCTTTTGGAGCGTTAAAAAAGAAATACAGTCTTGATTTTTTGGTTCTTTTTTATCAAGAAAAAAGAACAAGACCTTACAGCAATCAACACTTGAAACAGTAAATTATGAAATTGTGCGTAACATCAGTATCTTATTATGAGTAAGTGGATAGGTTTAAAGGTTTAGCTATATAACACCACCTTAATAGAAGATGGTGTACACAAGTAAGCAATCTAAACCCATAAACAATTTTGTTCACTTACTTAACTTATAAATATTACATTTTTTTAAATCTTTCATTACACAAAAATCATGAAACCAACCTTATTAATATTAGCTGCTGGAATGGGTAGCCGCTACGGTGGGCTCAAGCAAATAGATGCCGTAGGAATGAATGGGGAAGCCATTATTGAATACTCCATCTACGATGCTATCCGAGCTGGATTTGGCAAAGTTGTATTCGTAATCAGAAAAGATATAGAGGAGGCCTTCAAAGCTAAATTCTCAGGAAAATTTGAAGATAAAATCACTGTTGAATACGCTTTTCAAGAAACGGATACACCCGTGGCGGGTTTAACAGTATTTCCGCCTCGTGAAAAGCCTTGGGGAACAGGCCATGCGGTGCTCGTTGCAAAAAATGCCATTAATGAGCCATTTGCAGTTATCAATGCAGATGATTACTATGGAGTAGCCGCTTTCAAGCAAATTGCAGATTTTTTGACCAATAGATGTACTGCCGATCACTACGCTATGATTGGTTACACCTTAAAAAATACCCTTTCCGATCACGGTCATGTCAATCGTGGTATTTGTTCAACAGATGAAAATGGCTACTTAACAACTGTAGTGGAAAGAGAGAAGATTCAGCGAGACAAGCACGGGGAAGTTTTCTTTCCAGATAAAGAAGATGGCACAAAGCATGTCTTACCAGAAGATGCTTTAGTATCTATGAATTACTGGGGATTTCATCCAAGCTATTTTGATGCGCTAGAAACGCATTTCAGATCTTTTGTCAGCGAGAACAAAGACCAACCAAGAGCAGAATTTTATATTCCATTTGTAGTAAATAAGCAGTTGAATAACAAAGAGATTAGACTTTCCGTTATTCCAAATAATGAACAATGGTACGGCGTAACTTATCGTGAAGATAAGGAGATTGTCGTTAGTGCATTCAAAAAATTAACAAATGATGGCGTTTATCCCACTTCACTTTGGTCGTAATGCAAAACTAGGAAGCACGCTGTGCTTCCTAGTCGTAGTTATCCAGTCTTGCATTCCTGGCTTGTACAAGTTCAATGATACTTCATTTGATCCTAACATTACTTCATTTTATGTATCGCCTTTTAAAATTCAATCTGGCAATGCACCGCCTACCATCACACAAACCTTCGAGGAGGCACTAAAATTAAAAATCAGGCAAGAGTCCCAACTAGAAGAAAACGACGTGGATCCCGATATTGAATTTAAGGGAACGGTCAGCCGATTTGATGTTACCCCCCAAGCTCCAGAAGCAGGTGAAGCCATTGGCTTTAACCGATTATCCATCGGTGTTGCAATAGAATATGTGGATCATTTCCACAACGAGCAAGAAGAATACAACTGGAATCAGACTTTTACCTTCTTTGCGGACTTCGGGGCGGGAGAAAACTTGCTTGACGTGCAAGATCAACTCATACAAAATATCAGCGACCAAATCGTAGAAGATATTTTTAATAAGGCATTTACAGATTGGTAGTTTCAATGCTCTGACAGCGTTACAATCAATAAAAGTTGGTTTGCGCTTTCTTTTTGCAACTGCACTTCCACTGAAAAACCATCAAAGACCTCAAAGCTGCGATTGAGCTGCATATTGGCAGCATTTTGAACAATGGCATTCCCCCATTCGTAAAGAGGCAAATACTGTTCTTCAAGTCCACCCATGAAGAAAAAAAGTTTTCCCGCTTGCTGTATCCAAAATTCGCTTTCGTCGTTGCTGTATTGAGTGTCTAAAGTGAATCTAAAATCTTGGCGAATAGCATCACAACCTTGTTGGACAATCTCTACTTTCAACCCGTTTTCAAATACGACTTGCTCGATGCCGATTTGTCGCTGCAACTCAAAAGTGTGATACTCAACCGAAGTAACGTCTTTAGAAAAAATAGGTTCAGGGGCGGTGTAAGCGCAATCCTCAAAGTAATTTTGCTGCTCCACAGGGCGATCCGCTGTGCAGTTCATCAAAAAAAAACTCAAACCTATTGCTACAAT
>CAYWKD010000076.1:0-10650 GCA_964458705.1 uncultured Saprospiraceae bacterium
ATTGGATAGAATATCAGATTTCGGCTCTGAGGGTTGCAGGTTCGAGTCCTGCCGGAGTCACTCAGGAAAACAAGTTTAGAGAAAGCAACTAGAATAAATAGTTCTGTAGTTCAACTGGATAGAATATCAGACTTCGGCTCTGAAGGTTATAGGTTTGAGTATAGTATTAATTCTTATTAAAGAATTTTGGGCTATCACTGATTGAATAAGTCAAGATTAAAAGATGTAAAGTAATAAAAAAGGGGCGTTCGCACCGCTACGACCTCCTACCCTTGCTTCATTTCTGACCTGGGGGAGTTCAAAGGGAGCTGGTCGACGCCCACTGAGAACAAATATATTAACTTTAAATTAAACTTGCAAGTTTCAATCAATTACTTTCAAATGAAGCATAATCTTGCATGGTTGCTTCTAGTGTGCTGCCCAGCCATTCTTCTAAGGCAAGTTTCAATTGCTCCGATTCTATTTCTGCTCTTATGCGATCCTCTATTGTTTTGTCACGAGTAGCGGTGGCAGTATTGATTTCTTCGTATTCTGCACCACCTTGCTGAAATAATTCAAGTATAAAACGATAGTTTTCTTCTGCTTGATCGGCTACTTTTTGGCGCTGTTCTAGTATTTTTTGAGTTGTTAAGAAACTGCGATACAAAGTTAGCACTTTAGCCCTCAAACTCAACTGACCATTTTTGACCTCAGCTTGAGCAATTTTTAAATTTTCTTTTGCAGCGTTTACTTGATGTTTAGTCGTAAAGAGTGGTAATAATCGAAGAGAGAGTCCAATAGAAAAAGCATTACTTGTGCCATCTGAAAGTACGGTGGGGTTCTCTGGCATATTTGGATTGTTGGGTATGGAAAGTCCATCGGTTGAGCCTCTTGAATAATTAACAAAAGGGGCAAAACCTTCTAAGTAGCCCAGTTTTTTTTCGGCTATTTCTTCATCAGCAATAATGGTTCTCGATTCTAAGATTCTTCCTGATGGATGATTGTTCCATGCTATAAACACTAAGTATTCTTCAAAAGATTGAATGTCTTTTTCAGTAGGTATAGTATTGGAGTACTCTAAGTTTTGCGCTGCTAGACTAATGAACATTAGAGAAAACGATAGGGCAAATAAGATTTTCATACTTGAAAATTTTCGTCAAAGTCTTTAAGTCGAATAATAGCTGCTAATACAGCATTAAAAACGAGGTTCGTTGGTAGCATATACGAGGCTTCTTGTGGATAGTTGGCTATGGTAACTAAAAAAATGATGCTTGTAAAGCCAAGATATAATGTTTTGATTGTCGGATTCTTGACTCGATAATAATAATAAATAGATAATCTGAGTGCAATAAAAAATAAGGCTAAGAAAATAATAAGCCCTATCCAGCCACATTCTACACCTACTCGCACATAGGCACTATCAGGTGCAAAATTGGATAGCCAAGAGTCCGAGTTAAACCGTTGCCCCCAAATTCCAATAGTACCTAATCCTGCACCAAAAGGGTGTGATTGTATAAATGGCTGAATATGGGCTTGATTTTTCAAACGCAGTTGCATAGAACTGTCTTCACTAGGTCGAAAGGCAGATTGTATGCGGTAGATTACAGGGTTACTCGTTGATTTTAACATCAAGCCTATGCCCAGCATTGCTAAAATGCCACCTACAATAATAGCTTTCTTAGAGAAACTTAGTAATACATAAATAAATACTCCTGCGACTATAAGCAAAACAGGAGTTCTTGAACCTGTGTAGCCAAGTGCCAGTATCATTAAACCAGCCACAGTAACTAAAAAGAAACGTTTCGTCCAACTGATTCTATCTGTGGCTAGGATAAGTGCAAATATGCTCGTGTAGGCCATTGCAATTCCAAATGAAGTAGGATCAGAAAATAAGGAAAAAATACGCAATCGTGACCAAGTAAAGTAGAGCCGATACCGCAAAGGATCAGCATAGAGCCAATTCATTTCTTGTTGACTAAAGCCTATGTATTCTTGCTTGAGTCCATACAATGCACTAAGGGTCATAATAATAATCACTAGCCATGCAAATCGCTGTATCTTTTTTAGGCTGTCAAAAGCATGATAAGCTACAAAATAAATAGATAACCAAATGGCTAGTGTGCGGACTGAGTACACCCAACCAGCAAAGGTTGGAGCTAATGGATTCAGTACTTCTAGTATATTATATCCAATCCATATATAAATAGAGATGCTCAGCGGATTAGTCGCAAATTTGAAATTGCCCTCTTTTATTAGTTTATGCATCAGCCCTAATAGAAGCAGTAGGAGTAAACCATCTAGTGCCGTGCCAAATGGAATGGTAGAGTATTTTCTGAGAAAGTTGATAAAAAAGCTACAAGTTACTGTGAATAGTACACCAAATTCTAAGTTAAAGAAACAAGCAATTGTGATGGGTAAGCCAATTAATAAACCTAGCAAAATAAAGCTACCTTTTATGCCCAAAACATAAGTTATTGCTGCAATAAAAAGTATTAATCCAGCAATAATAAAGTATCCTAAGGCACTATTCAGGTACTTAGAAATAAGTTGCTCTTGCAGCCAGTTTTGAAAACGATATGTCAGTGTATTGTTCAGCATTTTATATGAGTACCACTTTTAAGAAAAAACCAATGCAAATCAGTAAGCAAATAATAACTGCAATTATTTCTAATATTGGGTTATCTGATGGTATTTTGTGTTTGTCCATACTTTTCAAGATGTTGTTCTACAATTTCCCAAAATGCGCTCACGCGATTTTTCCAAGTGTTTGTTTTTGCTACGGCTACTCTATCTATTTTACGTTGTTCATTATTTTCTATTATAGATTTTTCGATGGCTCGGTTGAATGAAGTGTGGTCATCAGCAATATAGATGACTGCTCCAAAACTTCTAATATCCTCTGAAAAGTTGGTTGCAATCACTGGTTTCCCAGAAAAAAGATATTCATTGATCTTTAATGGGTAAATACTCTCAGTTAGCTTATTACACAAAAACGGAATAATCAGCGCATCGAAATGCTGTAGATATTGAGGTAAATCGTTAATGTTTTTGCTACCTGTAAAAATAACATTAGGCTGAGCATCTAGGCCTACTTTCAAATAATCATCACTATTCGTTGGTCCTACTAACACAAGGGTTTTATCGGGATGATGCATGGCAATAGACTTCAACAATGGGTAATCTATTCTTGAGCTATCCATATTACCCGTAAAGCCAATAATAGGCGTAGTAATATTTTTTATCTCGGCTGGTTTTTCGTATTCAACCTCTAGGGCTTTCTTAAAAATAGTATCGTCCACAGCATTGTGCAATATATGCGTGCTAGGGTTAAGGGGCGATTTGAGTTTATGCAGTTGCCTTGAAGTAACAACTGTAATGTCTGATGCCTTAATCACCTGCTCCTCTAGTGCTGCCCAGTGTTTGGCGGTATATTTTTCTTGCATCATATCGTCAATACACTGGTAAATGTTGAGTAAAGGCCGAAAGCGTGGACGCGGCAGAACACCTCCAACAAAAGGATTGAAACAGTTGATATATAGGTAGTTTTGAATATTATAATCTTTAATTATTTTTTCAATAGTTTTATAGATTACCTCATTATCTATTTGATGTAAGCGATTGTAGGTCTTTCCTTTTGGCAGCCAATTAATAGGTAAAATGGAAGGTGGATGCACTGCGATAACATTATTAGACAGTTCAGGAGTGTTCTCGTAGCGCATTCTATTTAATAATTGGTCTTTCATTCTACTTTTGATGCGTTCGTCAGTCCTGTTTTTGATAATGTCTTTTAGTGTAAATGGGGGGTTGACGTAAAACACTCGATGCGTTTTGGCAAACTCTTTAGTGAAAGAAAGCGATACAGAGGAATATGGATTATCCCAAGGAAATAGCGTAAAGTAAATAAGATCAACTTGTTGCAGTGATGTTTGCATAGTGTAGCTTTCTCTTTTCTGATGTTAAATGGCAGATTTGGGTTTAATTATCTTCTTTTTTAGCAATCCGATGATTTGTTTATAAAAAACAAACATATAAACAACGGGCTTAAAGGCTTGTACGTCAAAAGTTCGATGTAGATACCATTGCATCGCAATAAAAGCGACTATGTAAGTAAATAATGTTCCCCAAGCTGCGCCAATTATACCAAATTGTTGAATACATACATAGTTAAAAAAAATATTTATTGTGGCAGCCCCAACGGTATAGCCGAAGTTGATCTTAGCACGCCCTGTTGAGTCAAGGACTGTTCCAAACTGTACAGCATAGGGTATAAACAAGCCGTAAAACATGGTTAAACGCAGTATGTTTGCCGCTTCAAGGTAGTCAGGACCAGAGACGATCCAAATGATCCATTCTGCTGCAAATAGTACAAAAATTAGAATAGGTACTAATATTGCTAATATTGCACCTACTGCTTTTTCGTACAATAGCTTAATAGCTTCTTTCCCGTTCTTTAGTTGTCTTGCGCTTTGTGGAAATAGTATGGCAGCTACTGAAAAAGTAGGGGCTTCTGCTAGATTAGTTACTTTAATGGCAGCCTCGTATATGGCAGTGGGTGCTTTGCCTAGCATTGCTCCTAGCATGATTTGATCAGTTTTTTTATGGAGCATCGTGCCGAGATTCGTCCCCATCACATATTTCCCGTAGTTGAAGAGTGTAGCTACCCACTTCCAAGAGATAGTAGCATCAAATTTTAAGTAAGGACGGGCATAAATATAAGAAGCTACTGCTCCAATGCCAACGCCAATGGTTCGGATGATGACAATATCTGTTAATCGAATAGTCCAACTCATAAAGGCAAAAAGAGCGACGTAGATAAAAAAGAAGCCATATCGAATAAAATTACTCCAAAAGATGCCCTTGAATTGAAGATTGGCTTGTTGAGTGAAGTTAAACTGGAAAAATGGAATTAGCGCAATGGTTGTTAGACAGTAAAGTTCAAGTAGATATTTCAGTTCAACAGAATCGTAGCTAATGCTAAGAGGTTGAGCAATAAGTAGCAGCAAGGCTACGATAAAGATGGTTGTAATAATATTCAAAGTGAGGGAGGCAGTTAATATTTTACCATAGATTTTGTTCTCGGCGGTGGAGAGGTATTTAACAAAGGCATTTTGCAATAAGCCAGCTTTCCCTTGTTCAAGTATAGAAAAGATGGCGGCAAAAATAGCTAGAACACCCATTTCTTCTTTAGAAAGCACTCTAAATAATATCATGATACTCAATAGATTAAACAATTGAGTAGAAAATCTTTCCATTAAAGTGATAAGCCCAGACTGAATCCAATAACTTTTATCATTACTCACCTGCGTAGTGCTTTAGGATATTTCACTTTCTTAATTTAAGGCTTAATGTTTACTTTACTCGGTAACATTACTTAAAACAGCACCTAGAAATTTATTTTCATTAGCCTTTATAAATGCGATAGAGTTCTTATCCGTCATTGTTAGCTGCTCGTTTGCCTTAAAAACTGTTATGATTTTATCAGTATATTGAAGCAATTCACGAGTATCAGAATACTTGTTCATAGAGGGGGCTTCCATAAACACATAGTCATACGTTTTAGCTGTATTATCTAGCACTGTATCAAATGCTCTTCCAGCCAGCAATTCCGAAGGAGAATAATCACCTCCCTGATTGCCCAATACATGAATGTTATCGTCTAGCTCCCAGATGGTTTCCAAACTCGCTACCTCGCTAGGACTGCTGGTTTGAATACCATTGAAAAGTGGATTATCTGCAAGAACTTTATTCGCTAGGATGGTTAATTCATTATTCCTGAAGTTAGTGTCAACAATTAAAATTTTCTTTTTCATTGCACCTAAGGCATAAGAAAGTGCTACAATCAAAAAGGTCTTCCCTTCTTGTTCATCCAAACTGGTAAATAGTAGTTTCTTTGCGCCCGAAAACTCTATTTCGTGTCGGATTTTACGGATGTCTTCTCTAAAGGCTTCTTCCTCTTTTTGTTGTGTAGGGCGATAAAAAATTTCACTAAGGTCTTTATGTTTGTTGTTAAGTTTTCTTATCGTTCCAATTAAAGGCAATTCAGTCAAAGATTCAAATCGCTGCGGCGTCAAGCGTCTATCAAATAGAGAAAGAAAAATTAGGAGTAACGCCAAAGCTCCCGTAGCTACAATGCCAGCTAATGCAGCAATAATAGCAGCTTTTGAGTCTTCTGCCTCATCTGCTACCTCTCCATATTCAATAATCTGCAAAGGAGTAGAAGCCGCAAGTGCAATACGTTTAGCATCATTTAGTTTACTTACAATTGATAAGTACTCTTCTGTTTTGATTGTTTTTTCACCTTGTAAATTTTCTAGTACTGCTTCATCTTCTACAAAACCAATTGCTTCATTATCAATTCTATCTAGGGCATTATCAATTGATTTTACACTTTCTTCTGCAATTACTAAGTCCACTTCTGCATCCAATCGCTTAAAGAAGATATCCTTTAAGTTTTCATTATTGTCCTTTCTGCCCGCTTTGTCAATGCGCTCTGCGGCTAGTTCGCTCAATTTTTTATCTAGTTTTTGATCGGCTGCGTTTATATCTCTTTGAAGGCGATCGTCCAGTCTTCCTGTCAGATTGTATTGCTCTTGTAGGTTTGCTTTTTCTTCTCTTAATGCCGTTATGTCTCTTCTCAACAAAATCGATTCTGTGTCATCAGGACTCAACGAAAATCCCTGTTCTTTCAGTAAAGTATTGTAAGTAATAACTGCTTTACGAAGCCCTTCAATATTTTTCTTCTCTTCTTCTCTAGCAATAATTAAATCTTTCTTTTCCGCAATTAAAAAACTTCCTTCTTCCTCTAAATCGACAATACGTTTATCTTGCTTATACCTGCTAATCTCTATGGTTAAACTATCAATTTCTTTTTTCTTATTATTTGCTAATCTTGAATAGAATTGTACAGAAGTATTTTCAGCTTCCAGATGTTCCATATTATACTGCTCTGTAAAAAGCTCTGAAAGAGTATTGACTAAAGTGGCACTGTAAGTAGGATTATCAGAGATAGCCATTACTTTAAGATAGTCCGTATCTCCATCGCGTTGTATCATTAATTCTTCCAACAAAGACTCATAGTCGTACTCAAAAGCCCTAGCTATCTTTCTGATTTTAGGAGCTTCTTTTCTATTGATTTCCTTGTTTTTTGTCTCTTGTGTTATTAGTTCAATTATCTCCTTAGCGGATTTAGCTTCGTAAGCCCATTCTTCTTCATTTGGGGTGTGAAAAGGAACTTCATTATTCATCATTGCCTTGAGATCGTGCAATAATAACTTATTGGACAACTCTCGGATGCTCGTCCTAGACTTCAGGCGATTGGTTAAATTACTAAACTGACTGCGCACCTGAAACTGCTGCACAAAGGGATTATCTTTTTCAAGATCAACACCTCTACGCTCAATGATGCCAGTGTGTAGTATTGTTTCTGACTTATATTTAGGTGGCAGAAATCCTAGCAAAAAGTAAGTCAAGGCAGTGGTTAACAAGGCAGTTAGTAATAGTAACCACTTTCTTTTCCAGAGTATATTTAAGATAAAGAGTAAATCCATAGTCCTTGTGATTATAATGCACTAATTAATTGCCCAAAGTTAAGCAACAAGTGGTCAATAATTATTAACTAATAATGAAGTGAGTAAAATTTAGGTGTTGCCTTACTCATCTATCTACAAGCTGAGTACGTTCACTGAAATCTACTCATTTGAAATTTTACGCAGGGGAAGATAAAAAGGTTCGGAGTGAAAATCATATTGTTAAAAAATATAATTGATCGTTATTGGTTAGCTATAAAATCATTTATCAGTAACATTCTTAATTAACCGATAGAAGGCAGCCGTATCTCTTTTTACGACGTGCAGTCGTAGATGATAGGTGAAACCACTGGGAAGATTGTTACTTTTCATTACCTCCAGAAATTGTTTCTGCGAGAGCAAGTTTGGATAAGCGTTACAGAAAGCTAAAAAACGATTTTTTTCTTTGTTGCCTGTCTGATAATGCACGGCTGTCGCTGAGGGAGTAGTTGGCTCGCTGTTAGCACTAGAAAGAAGATGGATAATAATAAGTAGCAGTAGCAAGAGAATAGTAAGACTAGCTCCCCAAGCGAGCTTTTTTCTTAATTGTTGGGAAGAGCTAGGGTGCAAAGGGAAAGTAGTGGCTACAGGAATTGCTGCTTTATGACCTAGATCAAACAACTTATGGTCGTAAGACTGCCGACGAAAAGTGTCGTAAAGCACTTGATAGGCTTCATTCACAAGTTTTAAATGAGCCTCTGCCCAGGCTGCGCCGTCGTGCAAGTCAGGATGGTAGGCTTTGCATTTAAGTAAATATGCCTGTTTGATTTGTGCTTTTGAAGCATTTACAGATATGTCAAGTATTTCATAGTAGTTTCGCATTCGTCCTCTTACTAGTAGGCAAAAAGTATCTTAAGATTTTAATGTTGATCCAACATGGAAACCGTTTAATCAAAAGCTGACTTTGTAGCCTGTTTTCCTATCACAAAGATAAGCGGGCTTTTCATCAATTACAATGCCATCTACAAGCTCAAGTAGATGATTTACTCATTGGGGAATGACGTTTTAGGTGGTTGTAAATAGCGACTTGTGCTCTCACGCTTTCTTCTTCGGGTTCATGCCCCTTGTAGGGATTGTCCTGCTTTTGTCGGATCAATCGTGCCTTAACATTGTCAGCTAGTTGAATATTAATAATTGTTCTTAATTCTTGAAAAATCTCTTTGTCTTTGATTGGAATAGCCACTTCTACTCTTCTGTCTAAATTTCGAGTCATCCAATCAGCAGAGGCGATATACATTTTTTCTTTTCCTCCGTTACAAAAAATATAGACTCTAGCATGTTCCAAAAAACGATCAACAATACTTATGATTTCAATATTTTCAGTGTAGCCCTCAATGCCGGGAACTAAACAGCATATTCCTCTTACGATCAGTTGTATTTTGACACCTTTTTGACTAGCTTCCACTAATTGTTCAATCATTTCTCTATCCTCTAAGCTATTCATTTTTGCAATGATATAAGCAGATTCCCCTTTTTGGACATTCTTAATTTCTCGTTTTATCATTTTCTCAAACTTTGAGCGTGTTGTGAATGGTGAAACGAGCAAGTCTTTTGTTTTGGGAATCAATATTCTACGCTCTAGCAAATGGAATATTTGACGCACTTCTTTACCTAGCTTCTTGTCTTTTGTCAGCAGCGCATGGTCGCAGTATAACTTTGCAGTTTTTTCATTAAAATTGCCTGTTCCAATGTAGCTGTAAAAATTCAGTTGATTGTTTTCTTCCTTTGTGATGAGCAATAATTTTGTGTGGACTTTAATACCTGGAAAGCTAAACAAGACTTTTGCACCGACTTTTTTGAGTTCATTGCCCCAATAAAGATTAGATTCTTCATCAAATCGGGCTTTGGCTTCAATGAAAACAATGACACACTTTCCTTTTTTTACTGCATGAATCAAAGCCTTAGTTACTGCTGATTTTGTAGCCACTCGATATAGTGTTATCTGTATGCTCTCTACTTTTTCATCTTCAGCCGCTTCCCAAATCAAGCGGGGAATGTACTCATAAGATTGATAAGGGAAGTGCAGTATTATATCCTGTTTGTCTAGCAAATCAAGTATAGATGATGCTGACTCCAGTAAATGGTGCTTCATAGGAGGTAGAGGTGCGTCGTGCAAGTCAGTTCTATGCGTAGGATTTGGAAAGCTAAAAAAATCATTAAAGTTGTGATAGCGTGCACCTCTTACTAGGTCTTCGTCCCGAAGTTTGAGGATTGTCTGCAAAAAATCCAGCAATTCCTCTGGCATATTGCCATCATACAAAAATCTAGCTGGCGTACCCACATTTCGCTGAGAGAGGCTTCTTGTGATTCGTTCAATTAAATCACCTTCAAATTCGTCTTCTAAATTCAGTGCAGCATCCCTTGAAATTTTTATGGCGTAAATACCCTCGATTTCTTTGTTGGGAAATAAAGCTGGAAGACTACATCTTATAATGTCATCTAAAAAAGTAATTCGATGGATATTTTGCTCTACATTTGGGAAAACAACAAACCTGTCCAAATCTCCATTGGGAAAAGAAGCAACAACTGGTGAATGCGATCCATAGAAATTAATAATAAGGTACAATGATTGGTTCTTTAAAAAAGGTATGCCGTTGGTACTATCTAAACTTTTAAAAGCAATTTTATTGGCAAGATGAGTCTGGAAAAAAGACTGAGCATAGGTTTGTTCTTCAGATGTGTAATTCTCATTAGATACTAAAAAAATGCCTTCTCTTTCCAGTTGTGGGATAATTTCTTCTCTGAATGTTTTGCCTAGCTGCGATTGCTGCATTTGAACGATTGTCTTTATTTTTTTTAGTACTTTTTTAGGTTTGATATTTTCTTCAAATAGCTCCTTATAATTTTCTTTGCCCAGTGCTTTGAAGCTCCGCAAGGATGCTACTCGAACCCTGAAAAATTCATCCAAATTGCCAGAATAAATTGCTAAGAATTTAATGCGTTCATACAGCGGTACTTTTTCATCCATTGCTTCCTGCAACACACGATGATTAAAATAAAGCCAACTCACATCTCGATTTATCAAATAGGGTGTAGCCATTATTTGTATATTAGACCCTATGAACGATAAAAATGTAGATTTGCGTGCACGCACGAGGTAGCGAGC
>CAYWKD010000077.1:0-10228 GCA_964458705.1 uncultured Saprospiraceae bacterium
TTTTTTCACAACTCAGCTCAAAAGCTGAGTTTGATTTAAATCATCCCGAAGTTCAGAAGGCCATTGCCCTCGGAGCCTCAAATTATTCATAAGGATAGATTTTTGTCCGTAGTATTGTTAACGAGAACAATCATTCTAATGAGTCAATCCAAATTAAAATCAGCGAAGCAGCAATCTATTTTATTTATGATTTTGATGCTGTTGGGCATTACTACCTCTTTTTGGTTTTTCCTTCAAAACGCACAGCAAAAGCAGACTATTCGCAATCAATATACACAGCTCAAACTAAAAAATGACACACTATTACAGGTTCAAAATATGCTCGAAGAACGAAATCATCAAATTGAGACGATTCAAGATTCATTAGCGTATGCCTTAGAGCGGTTGAATAATACAATCGTAAAAGACGATAAAATTCAGTCAAAAAATGAGCAATTAATCCGATCTGCTCGAAATGCGAGTTATAATATTGGTTTGTATGGCTTGAACGTAGATGCTACTACTCTAAAGAAAATAACTGATTATGTAAGAGAAGAGGGTTATGTCATTGAACAATCATTGATGCTAAAGGAGCGAACGTCTTGGCTGGATTACAACAATGCTATCTTTTACTACAAAAAACAGGATGCCACTCAAGCCACTCAACTTGCAAATACTTTTAAGCAACTCACGGGCAAATCATTCACAACAAAAATTGGAGCAGGAACAGGCATTCCCAAAGGAACAGGATATAGCTACCTGAGAGTGCATTTAGTGAAATAATGAGGTATGATTTTCACCATAGCCTCATCTTTTTCTTCAATAGATCGTATTTGAAAGGACATCCTCTTGGTCTATTTCACTTTTAATATTTGACCAATATGAATGCTGCTGCTGGTCAAGCTATTCAGTGTTTTCAATTCGTTAACACTCATACTATGATTCACTGCAATTCGATATAAAGTATCCCCTTTTTTTACTTCATAGTGGTTGCAAGTTGCACTTTCGACAATGGATGCTTCTATTTCTGATGCTTCCTCAATAATAATCTCTTGGGGTACTTCTAGCTTAGTTTTTGTTTCAGGTGCTGTCGTCTCAACTATTTCGCTCTCTTCCTCAAAATCAGGCATTTTGAGTTCATCCTCATAAACAACATCCTCCATATCAATTATTCCATTCTCATCCTCATCAGGGATAGCCATACTATCAACCTGTACCTCTGCTGGAGTAGTAATGGTGGGAGTAAGCACTTGATCTTGCGTCTCTTTTAGCTCACTCACTAACTTAGGTGCACCTCCTCCCCTTCTCCCTCGAAGTAATATGTGTTCCCCAGCAGCTGGTTGCGTGGCCTCTTTCATCAAGTTGCGTTCATAGAGTTGCTCCAAGTCCACACCAAATCGATGCGAAATATCTAGCATAGTTTCACTGACCTCGACTTTGTGCCAACGCGCTTTGCCTCTATATGAACGTCGTTTAGGTTGTAGATAAATACTTGCCCCTTTTGGCAAAATTGTAGAGGCATCATAGTAATCATCGTTATACTCTTTCAGCACATTCAAACTAACATCTGTGCGTTCTGCAATATCCTTTAGTGTTTCATTACCTAATGCAAAAGTTACTTTTGCATCATTTATGGTACTGATAGCAGGAATTATATCAGGCAAATTTTCCGCTGTTGGCTGGTTGTCTTCTTCAAAAGTTGGTAAGTCCAGAATAACTTCGGGAATATTGATGCGCTGTTCATCATACTGATATAATTCATACGTTTCAATGATTCTAATCAAATCCTCAGCGTAAGAACCTTTGGTGGCGTATCCAGCTTTCTTCAAGCCCTTTGCCCAAGCCTTATAATCCGTTTTTTCTAACGAAAATAAATTGCGATAACGGTAACTATCTCTGAGAAATTCAGAGTGAGCAACCCAGCTATCTTTCGCTTTTTTGTATTTTCTGAAGCAAGAAGCAATTATTCTGCCGCTAGCATCACGGTCATCGTCTTTCTTTTCAAAAGTATCACCTTCCCAACGTCCACCACATTTAATACCAAAGTGATTGTTTGCTTTTCTGGCTAAATCACTTCTTCCAGCATTAGACTCCAATAGCCCTTGTGCTAGTTTGATACTCGCTGGAACGCCAGTACGCTCCATTTCTTGAATAGCAAGATTCTTATACGTTTGAATGTAATTTACTTGGACACTCTCCTCTGTGATGAAATCTATTTTGGAGAATGTAGTTAGCAAAAGTAGATGAGCAAATAACAGACTTAAAATATTCATAGCGTTATCAGTTTAGGGAACTAAAAATCGGTTGTTCAATAAATATACTATTACGCACTATTTGTAACGCAAAAATATATCAGAATATATGAGCCAACAAAGATTAAATTAAAGAAAATTAACAGTTTTATATTGCTAATAAACAGCAATTTATCTATTAAAATCCGTATCGTAGATGACTCTCTATATTTTTTGTAAATTACTTACCATTCCCTAAATTTATTTTGACTAAAAAACACCAAAAGCCTGTAACTTTGTGTGTCGATAATTTTGACAATCATAAAACGGTGAAAACCACGTACAACTATGAGAAAATTATGCTTTATCACTTTTTTAACGCTTGTGTTAGCAAGTTGTAAAGATAATACCGAGACTAAAATTCCTGTGGTTTCAGATGCAGGCAACTTTGAGACTAGAATAATTCCAGTAGAACCTGCCTTAGCCATTGCTTGGGTGGATCAATTACGCATCAGAACACTGCCTGATGTGGAGAGTCGTGTGATCCGAGAGCTATCAGAGGGAGATACCCTTTTCTACTTGAACGAACGCACTTTTGAAACCAATCAATTAACATTAAGAGACTCCATATTCGATCAGCCTTGGTTGAAAGTTCGGCTTACTAATGGTCAAGAAGGATGGGTATTCGGTGGTGGTATTAAATTAATACAGCATTAACTTAGTTTGATGTTGTAACCGTCTAAAATTGGCAAAGTCTTTAGAGATCAGTACTTTAAATCTTTTACAATCTTCAATACTGATCCATACTGAATAGCTAAAAAAGAGGTACATTCGTAGCATGACAAAATGCCATATTATTCATATTGACATGGATGCCTTTTTTGCTTCTATTGAGCAGCGGGATAACCCTAAATTGCGGGGTAAAGCGGTCGCAGTAGGTGGAAGTAGCCAAAGAGGTGTAGTAGCAGCAGCTAGTTATGAAGCGAGGAAATATGGCGTTCGATCAGCTATGCCTTCTGTAATTGCAAAACGCAAATGCCCACAGTTGATCTTTGTGAAGCACCGATTTGAGGTATATCGAAAAGTATCACAGCAAATTCGCTCCATATTTGATGAATACACAGAATTGGTAGAACCCTTGTCTTTAGACGAAGCCTATTTAGATGTCAGCGAACATCCTCATACAGCAGTAGATATTGCAGAGGAAATTCGACAACGCATTTTTGAGACAACACAGTTAACGGCTTCCGCGGGCATCTCCTTTAATAAATTCCTTGCCAAAACTGCTTCTGACATCAACAAACCAAACGGAATCAAAATCATTACTTACGAGGAAGCCATCCCCTTTTTAGAGGCACTGCCCATAGAACAATTTCACGGCATAGGTAAAGTAACGGCGAAAAAAATGCGAAAGCGAGGCATCAAAACAGGTGCTGATATAAAACAGATGACAGAATTAGCTTTGGTACAACAATTCGGTAAAGCAGGGCAGCATTACTACAAAATTGTAAGAGCGCAGGACGATCGTAGGGTAAATCCTAATCGCATTCGCAAATCCATTGGAGCAGAGCGTACCTATTCGACCAATATTTTTGATACAGCAATCATGGAAGAGAAGCTGAATCACCTAGCCGAAGTCGTTTTCAAGACGATGCACGAAAAGCAGAACTTTGGGCGAACGGTTACTTTAAAAGTAAAAACACCTGATTTCAAACTACTTACAAGAAGCAAGTCTTTCAGTAGTGAAGTGCGTCAATTAGTACTACTCAAAAGCGTAGTCAAAGAATTACTCACTGCACATCGCCATGAGTTTGAATCCGTCAGGTTGCTAGGGGTAGCTGTTTCCAATTTAGAAAAAGAAAATATCGCTGCTGGAGTGCAGTTGATATTAGATTTTGGTCAGCAGTAAGAAATCAAGCAGCGATGCGCCCGAAGTTTAGGAGTTCATCAATGCTTTGTTTATTTTTATCTGATTTAGAGATAATCTTAAAGTTATTAAATTTTTCCGTCCAGTTTTTGAGCGCCCTCTCATCTTGTTTAAGCAGTGCTTATTTATCGATAGACAACCACTATTGCAAGCATCAAAAATTACCCGTTTTTTTGAGGCCTTACAAATAAAAATCAATGTCTATAAATCTTTGATTATCAATAAAATAAATACACGTCACAATAAAATTACAAATTGATTTCAACAATTTTTAAATCGTTTGTTTTAGTGGTTCTATTTTCTAAAATGAAGTGCGATTTATGAAAGGGAAAACCCTACTATTAGCGATTTACTTTGTTGTTTTTTGGAACTCAGGATTTATTGCAGCAGACTACGCCTTATCTCAAACAGCGCCATTTACTTTGTTATTTTGGCGATATTTAGGTCTTAGTCTCTTACTTTTTTCCTACCTGGTATTTAGAAAAAAAATATACTGGCCTGGCTGGAAAGTCGTTGCTCCTAATATGGTAATTGGCTTTTTGGCGCATGGCGTGTGGTTATGTTGTGCATTCTTTGCCTTAAAAAATGGTGTTCCAGCTGGAATGGTTGCTCTAGTTATTGCTTTACAACCTATTGCAACAGGAGCGTTATCCGAAATTATTACTGGTGAAAAGACTAACAAAATGCAGTGGCTGGGTCTTGTGATCGGATTCATTGGAGTTGCAGTATCGGTTGCATTTAGAATGCAGCATGATAATAATGCTTCACTGTTTGGATATTTAATCCTTTTAGGTTCGGTTATAAGTATGCCCGTAGCAAGTCTAATCCAACGCCAAATGGAAATCAATAATGCATCGAATAAGTTAGCAATCGATCAGGCTCTATTCTTTCAAAGCATTGCAACAGCCGCAGCTGCATTCCTACCAGCAGTCTTTGTGGAGCAATTATCGACCGATTGGAATATGAAATTTACTTTGTCCTTGAGTTGGCTAATCGTAGGTGTTTCTCTGATTGCTTATGGTTTAATGTGGAAATTGATTGAACGCATTAGTGCGACTAAAGTTTCTAGCTTATTTTATTTAGGTCCGCCAGCGACGATGATAATGGCTTGGGTATTGTTAGGAGACTCCATTCAAATAACTGACATTTTAGGTCTTATTATAGTTTTCTTTGGATTATCACTAACACAAATCAATTTTACCCAATACTTTAAATCACCAAAAAGAAAAATACGGATGCCTGTTCAGCGATTGCAACCTAAAGCCTAAATCTGAACAAGATTCCATTTCGCTAATGAGAAAACTAGCCAATGGCTTTGTTTTTCGTTTTTTTTCAACTGAGGTACTCTACTTGATTTTTTGTGTAAATACCCAACTGTCATCGATAAAATGACGCCCTAAAAAAGGCAGCATCCGTATTTTACTTAAAAAATGCTTGGCATATTGCGAAAATGTTATGTAACTTACCAACCAAAATATTAATTATTTAAGGGGCAGTACAGCGGACAGTATAGTATAAGAAGTTCGCATTATTCAAGAGCTTTTGAGACACAACAGTTCTAAAACTACTGAAAGGTACACGCCTATAAGTAATCGCACTATTCAAAGAGTTCAAAGTCCTTTAGATAAAGATAATTTAATGAACTTGAAAAATGCGAACTTTGGTTTGCATAAGTAATAGTTGTACGCAAGAAAAGTAAAACATGATGTTGAAATATTTGAAAGAAGGAAATAATACAAAGGCAGCCAGCTCGCTTGACAATCTATTAAGCCTATACTGTGAGGGGCTTCGAAGTAAAGATATTGTTGATGCCAGAAAAGAATTAATATTATTAAATGCTAGAGTTCAGCATCTTAGAAATGAGTCTAGGCTAGGTTTACTAAGAAAAGAAGACGAATTATTAGAGATTAACAGGATTAACAAGGCTTTACTTGACGTTTATCATGAAATCCCTGATTGGGTTATTCAAGCATACAATTTTCTTGAGGACTTAGAAAAAATGGAAACTAAAGAAAATATAACACAAGCTGAGAAAAACCTCAACAGTCTAAGTTTTATTAGTTTTTTAGAGGAAAACGAACTTATAGGAGAGCTTGATGCTTGGGTATCATCGCAATTTGAATACATAATGCATCATAAACATCAAACTAATATTGGCTTAGTAACTCAACGTTTTGAAAAAAGATCAGTATTGATAAATAACTTACTGGGATATAAGTACAAGAAAAAGGACTCTGAATGTCTATTTAAACAGGTTCAAGCTGAATCATATTTTGGAAGGGGAGATGGATACTTTGAGATCATAGATAATAGAGGCAAAAAAACAACTTTGGACATCAAAAAGCTACAAAGCTTTTTAGAGGGAAAGTCCGTAACATCCAATAATGAAAACATTGATTATCTAAATATTTTTTTCAAAGAGCCAGACATAAAAGATATCAAAATAGCGGAAATCTCATTAGAAAGTTATGAAAAATACTATAGCCATTATTCTAGGGCTTTTGATTTGCTTGCTTTTGATGTTCGTATTGAAGAAATCAATCGGAGTGAAAAAAATCTTAGTTCTGGAATACTCGAGAGTCAGATCGCTGATGTCTGGCTAATTCTAGATTATAAAAAAGATGAGGAAGTTGAACACTTCTTGAATAAGGTTACCGCTGATGAAAAATTATTCTCAGAAGTATTTTTCATTCCGAGTTTAACTGAGGAATCTAGATACACTCAAGAAGAAAGGTTTCTATCTGAAGTCAACATATTTGCTACTGAACAAAGATTAAAAAGGATTGATATAAAATCTGACCAAATAAAAGAAATGATTAAATATATAATACAAAAAATAAAAACTAAAATTGCACTCAATAATAATCAAAAGGATGATTTAATTCAAAAAATTAAGCAAATGAATATTTCACTAAAAGAGCTAGACTCGGTTAATGAGTCAGATCAAAAATATTCTTCTGAGAGGAGTAAAGTTTCTTTTGAAATGCAAATCCAAATAAATGAGCTTAAAGATGGGGTTAATAAATTAAATGCATTTCATGACAAAAATAAATTGGCTGAAAACATGTTGAGTAAGAGGATTGTTTTTTAAAAACTTAATAATTTACTTTAAGGCTTTACGCACAACAATGCATAAATGGCGTTGCGAGCAAAACTCGCAACGCCATTTATGCGAGACGTTATACAAAACTTTGTAACGTATAAATAATATATTAGGCAATAATCTTCTGTTAGTGAGGTAATTATGATTTTGTGAATATGTGAAACTTATTGCGTATATATTCCCATTGGCGGCAATAAAAACTAAAAGCTTATGAATGATATTCAAATAAGAAAAATATTAGAAAAGGCTCAAACATTAAAAAATCATTTAAACGATGAATTAGCAAGAAAGGTATTGGAAGTAGATGTGTCTGCTATAAGTGCTAAACAAGAGACTTTACTAAAGAGAACTATACGGAGTTTAGAGCAGTACGTAAACAAGGAAAGAAGTCTGACTTATATTGGGTTTTTAGGGCACTACAGTTCAGGAAAAAGTAGTACGCTAAACAACATCTTTAATTTTGATGGTACAAATAATGAAAGATCGACTGGTTTAAACCCTACTGATAAGGCTATAACATTGATTACTCATCCCGATAATTCTGAAAATCTTGTATTAATGACAAGAGAAGGAAGTGACGTTCCTGTAAGAACTCTCTTCATTGATCACGATTTATTAATGAATGTTGTTATATCAGATACTCCTGGATCAGGGGATCCTCACATTGTTAATGAAATAATTCAAGATTTTTTACCAATATGTGATTCTATATTCTATTTTATATCTGCCACAAATCCGATTGATCAGGCTGATCTTCCATTGCTAATTCAAAAAGCAGAAAAGCTACCTTTTATTCCAATAAGGTATGTAATCACAAGGTCTGATGAGTTCAGGTTAAATAGAAACTTGGCTTTAGATAAGGGGAATATTGATGTAGGTGCTGTTAATCAGTTTAAAGGACAATTAATTGCAAGAGTAAATGAGATATTTCCTGATTCTAGTTTAAAATCTGATGATTTAATCTTGATTGATAATAAGGATAAATACAATATCGATAATTTGCGTCAAATTGTGGTTTCTTCTATTGACTCTATTGATTCAGAAGAATTACTTAGAATTCATAGTTATAAAATTGAATATTACAGAAAAAATCTAAATGAAATTTATAGTTATTTTCTAGGATTGATCCAGTCGAAAGTTACTAAAAGTAAAGGGTATGAAACCACTGCATTAGAAAATATTAAGCGATTCGATAAAAATGCTCAGATTAATAATGAAAGGTTACGATCATTGTGGTCTTCTAGCTTGAATAGTGTAAATAAAGCTCATCAGAATGAGGAGTTTATAGTAAGTGAAATGTCAACGATTAAAAGTTTTCAACCTCATGCCACCTCAAGAGAGTTAACAGAACCTAATTCATTAATTAACCAAAAAATTATTGATGTATCAAATGGTTATCACGGTAAAATAGTTTTAGACATAAATGAAAAAATTAGAGGGTTGATTAGGTCAACAAAAACAGATTTTAAACAAAGGATTGAAAAAGGTAACTTGCTAAGGAGTGATATATCTGATATTTTTCCTACTTCACTAGATTTAGAAATTCCAGCAATTAACACTGAAGTTGATTTGTCAAAACTTAATACGACTTTAATGTCTTATGATGAAAGACTTAAAAGTATAGGCGATAATATGAGGCATGATTTAATTAGAAAGATTGATGTCTTAGAAAGCTTAATAAAGAATATAACGATATTGAAAACATATCAAAATGAATATTCGATAGGGCAAAGTTCAGTCGAAGAGAATTTTGACCAGTATTTCGACTTAATTCAGATGTACAAGGGTACTGTACTAACGAGAAATAACAAGGAAACAATTGAAAAACTTCGTATTGGAACCCAGCTGGATGAACTCGATCAAGAGTTCGATGAAACTTTTATGGAAAGTATGAAGTCAAAAGTATTGGATAGTATTTATATATCACTAGACGAGGACTCAATAGAAATAAGCAATGCAGCTATTCAGTATCTGGCGGATGTTTCAAATATGAGGCTAGCAGCAAAAAAAATTAAGTTAGATGTATCAAATCCTCCAATTGAACTTAAGAGAGAAGAGGTAGAATTGGAAGAAAGTATAGTAGACTACATTGATAGGAAAACTAGTAAGGCTAACTCACATCTACAATCCGAACTCAGCGATTTTTACAATTCTCATAGTACTGCGTATGACGATCATCTTAAGAAAAAAGCTAAGTACCTGGGTAGGCGGAAAAAGACGATTGTTAAATGGACCATTCTATCAGGATTAATAGCGGTAATCTTGTTTTTAGTATATTATTTTGGCGTAGGAATTCCAGCTGCTAGCTATGGGGATGCTATTCTAGCTTCGGTAATCGCAAATGTTATAGGTAATCTTATCGGCTACTTCTACTCAAGGTATAAAAATGATCCAAACAAGGTAGAAAAACAAACAAATAATGAGTTTATAGATAAGCAGAAGAATCTGTTTCATTCAAGATTTTCTGATGTATTCTGGGAGAATTATAGAGATTTATTTGATGAAAACGTTACTCTTTCATCATCATCAGAGATAAGAATGAGGTTTCAGAATGTCGCAGAAAAGTGGCAACAGGAGAATAGGCAAAAATTGAGAGAATTTAAAGAAAAATTAGATGGCTTATTGTCTGAGGTAGTCAAGCTATCTAATTCCTATTTTCATAAAATAAACTCATTTCACGAACACAAAAGTCTAGTTTTTAAAAACTTAGAGAAGAATAGTGAAATAGTAAAAAATGTCACCCAAGAGATCAAAGATGCATCGATTAAGCCGTCATTTGAAATTCTATCTGAGACAACTAAAAGTCTAATCGACGTTCGGGAAAAAATACAAATGATATCTAAATAAATGCCACCAACATAGCGCCACCGTACATGTTCCTAACATCGCACGTAGTTGGCGCATACGTCAGACTGCGCAAAAACTACCTATTGAATAGACCCTATGAACGATAAAAATGCAGATTCGCATGCACGCACAAATTAGCGA
>CAYWKD010000078.1:0-9891 GCA_964458705.1 uncultured Saprospiraceae bacterium
CGAAAAAATCACCTCGATCAAAAATGGCGATTATTCAATCATTGGTACTTATAACAACATATGATCATGTGTTCATGTTTTGTCTATAAAAGAAAGCCACCCTCATGGGCAGCGGTTGTGGCAAAGCATATTTTCGTAGTTTTATTCAAAATTTCAATGACAATTACAAATGTAAGGGGTGCAACAAATTTAGTCTATGACATTTATCACACAAGAGCGTATTCAGCCATGATATTTTATATTTTTGCCAAATTTCAATCACTTTTGTGAGGTATATCACAAAATATTGTATGGCCAGAAGGTCGTTTTTGGGCAAAAAGGCTGCTTATACAGCACTTCGTAATAAATGGTTGGATAGCGTTTATCATAAATTTAATCGAGGCTACAAAAAGAAACATGAATTTAGCTGATTTCATTGGTGAGCTAGTGCGACTAGACCGAAGTAATTAACAGTTATTTTTCAAGATAGTGATGGGTTTGAAACCCATCGCTGGCTGATTTTATTTCAATCATTTGTGTCAACAACTTAAGTCTTGAACCACTAGTAGATGAAGCTGCGAAAGAAGGCAAGAAAACACCAAGACAAAGCGAAACCGTCCGCCAATTAAAAATGGCTGTAAGTCAACGACTTACAACCATTTATCTTCATCCGGTGACCCCGGCAGGACTCGAACCTGCAACCCTCAGAGCCGAAATCTGATATTCTATCCAATTGAACTACGGAGCCAGTATGCTTTGATGTATTCTTTTCCTACTACATGTAAGTTGTACATCTTTAGAGCAGCAATTTCAAAATCCAAACAAAGTTAAACATCTATTAATTGAAATGCAAGTCGTAATTTTGTCATTCAACTATTTTTTTTGACCTAAACAGCACGCCAAGTGTTATTGGCATTGAAATTAAAAATAAGATAATGGCGAAGCAGCATAATAATAAAGAGTTGCCAAAGGGGAAGCTAGATCGAGAGAGCCTAAAGAATGCAGTCAGAATATTCAAATTCATACGACCGTACAGTAGCTATTTATTCTTGGGCTTGGCGACTTTAGTGATTTCCAGTTCTACTACTTTAGTTCTTCCATATCTTTCTGGGGAGATGGTTGACATTTCTTTGGATAATAGCTTAAACACATGGTCATTACAAGATATAGGTCGCTTCTTTATTATTCTTTTCGTTATTCAAGGGGTAACTTCTTATTTTAGGGTTCTATTTTTTGCATTGGTAAGTGAGCGAGGAATTGCTGATGTACGCAAAGCAGTCTATGCCAAGTTGATTAGTTTACCGATCCTATTTTTTGAAGAAAATAAATCTGGAGAACTCATCAGTCGTATTTCATCAGATGTGGGACAGTTATATAATACTTTTTCTACTATAATTGCAGAGTTCATCCGCCAATTTTTCACATTGATTGCCAGTGTAACCTTATTACTTTTTCGTGCGACGGAGCTATCACTTATTATGCTTGCTATTTTTCCTGTGGCTATTGTAGCAGCAATGTTTTTTGGTAGATATATCCGTAATCTCTCAAAAACAAGACAACAAAAATTAGCAGACGCTAACTCCGTGTTGGGCGAATCAATCCAAGCAATTCAAGCAGTAAAAACCTTTACCAACGAGTGGTTTGAGCGGGTGCGTTATGGAAAAAGCATGGACGAGATGGTAGTTGTTTCATTGAAATATGCTCGAGCGAGAGCTTTGTTTTCATTGGTTATCATTGTTTTGATATTTGGTTCAATCTTTTTTATTCTTTGGCAAGGAGCTAGAATGGTGGAAGCAGGCACGATGACAGTAGGACGACTGATTGAATTTTTACTATACATGATTTTCATTGGCGCAAGCGTCGGTAGTTTGGGGAATTTTTACACACAAATTTTAGGTGCTCTAGGAGCTACTGAACGTATTAGAGAAATTTTAGATGAAGTGTCAGAGATTGATGTAGAAGATGCTAGTAATCTTCCTAATTTACGCTTAAGCGGCAATATTCAATATAAAAATGTTGCTTTTAAATATCCAACAAGAAAAGATATTGAAGTACTAAAAAATATAAGTTTTAAAGTACCTCAAGGTCAGAAAGTAGCACTAGTGGGAGCTAGTGGTTCGGGAAAATCAACAATCGTTCAGTTACTATTAAAGTTCTACGATTTAGAAAGTGGCGTAATTCAAATGGATGGTAAAGACATTCAAGATTACAATACTACCACTCTCAGACAAAATATTGCCATAGTGCCACAGGAAGTCATACTTTTTGGTGGCACAATTAGAGAAAATATCAGCTACGGCAAGCCAGACGCCACTGAAGAAGAAATCGTGAATGCTGCAATTAAAGCTAATGCCCTAGAATTTATTGAAAACTTCCCTGAATCATTCGACACACTTGTCGGAGAGCGAGGTGTGAAACTATCAGGAGGGCAACGGCAGCGCATCGCCATTGCCAGAGCCATTTTGAAAGACCCAGCCGTTCTCCTTTTGGATGAAGCTACTTCTTCTCTAGATGCTGAATCAGAAAGAGTAGTTCAGGATGCACTGAACAAACTAATGGAAGGCAGAACTTCTATCATCATTGCTCATAGACTTTCAACTATCAAAGATGTAGATTGTATCTATGTTTTGGACAAAGGCGAAATCATTGAAAGCGGCACTCATGCAGAACTTTCGGTAAGAAAAAACGGTGCCTATAATAGTTTAGCAAAGCTACAATTTGAACTTGTCTAACCCCCCACGTCCAACAACTTTAATATAGCTTTTGTAACCTTATTACTATGCTTATTAACGATCACCGTATGCTGAGCTTTTGTGTAGTAAGGTAAGCGTTCTTCTAGTTTGTGAAAAATGTAATGCCTTAACTCTAATTCAGACTTCCCCTTCAACAATGGACGATGACTCGTTCCAGGCAATAAGCGATTGACTAAGATATTAATGCTTGGATGGATGAAAACTGTGATACCAATTTTGTTCATCCAATTCATATTATCAAAGTAGCACGGTGCGCCACCACCTGTTGCAACTACAACATTTTCTGTTTCAGCCATTTCACGTAAACAATCACGTTCTAATAATCTAAAATAATCCTCTCCATGCAACTCAAACATCTCTGTAATCGGCAGATTAACCTTTTTCTCTAAGTAATCATCTAAATCAACAAATTCACAATTTAATGCCTTTGCTAATCTTTTTCCATTATGACTTTTCCCACTCCCCATAAAACCAACTAAGAAAACTCGCATTCTTTTTATCTTTATGTATTCATTGCAAAGTTAATGATGATACGAAAAAAATACTTAATCGTTATAGGTGGAGCAACAGCAAGTGGAAAAACAAGTGTAGCCATTGAATTAGCTAAACATTTCAGTACCGTCATTTTATCTTGTGATAGTCGTCAGTTTTATAGAGAAATGAGTATTGGCACTGCCAAACCTACTTCAGATGAATTGATGAAAGCCAAGCACTACTTCATCGATAGTTTAAGCATACACGAATCTTACAGCGTAGGAGATTATGAACGTGATGCTATCAATTTGTTAGACAAAATTTACGCTACCAACGATCTAGCTATCTTGGTAGGTGGCTCGGGCTTGTTTATCCAAGCTGTATGCGAAGGGTTGAATCACTACCCTGATGTCCCAGAGACCGTAAAGCAAGAACTAGAAAAAATATATCAAGAAAAAGGAATTGAAGCACTGCGAGAAGAATTAGAAATAGCTGATCCTGAATATTATAAAAAGGTAGATCTAAACAATGTACACCGCTTGCTGCGCGCTTTATCCATTTGTAGAGTAAGCAGAAAGCCTTTTTCTTCCTTTCAAAAAGTAGCAACCTCGAAGCGAAATTTCACACCTATTTATCTACTTATGCAATGGGAGCGAGAAGAATTGTACAGAAGAATCAATCAGCGTGTAGATCAAATGTTAGTTGAGGGATTAGAGGCAGAGGCAGAATCTTTGGTACCTCATCAACACCTAAATGCCCTGCAAACGGTCGGCTATCAGGAGTTATTTGATTATTTCAACCATAAAGTTAATAGAGAAGAAGCAATTAGACTCATCAAAAGAAATAGCCGACGCTACGCCAAGCGCCAAATGACTTGGTTTAGAAGAAACGAAGCCTGGAAGCCCTTTTATCCAAACCAAGTCAATAAGATGATTGAGTATGTTGAGCAAAAAATGAGAAAGCCTTATCATTTTTAATTGACTCGCTCAATGACCAAAGCGGAAGCTCCGCCACCACCATTACAAATAGCAGCTAATCCGACATTTGCATCTTTTTGATGCAGTATATTATTCAAAGTGGTAACGATTCTAGCACCTGATGCACCTAATGGATGCCCCAGCGATACTGCACCTCCAAATATATTCACCTTATCAGCTTCCACGTTTAATACTTTATTGAAAGCTAGTGGCACTACTGAAAATGCTTCATTCACCTCAATAAAATCAATATCTGATAAGGTCATACCTGCCGCTTTTAATGCTTTTGGAGCAGCAAGCGTAGGCGCCAAAGTAAACCATTCAGGTTCTTGTGCAGCATCCGCAAAAGCTATAATTCTCGCCATAGGTTTTAGGCCCAATTGTTTCATCTTGCGCTCGCTAATCAACACCAAAGCCGAAGCTCCATCATTAATGGTAGAAGCATTTGCAGGCGTTACAGTTCCTCGCTCTGTAAAAGCTGGACGAAGCTGTGGTATTTTCTCAAACTTCACTCTTTTATATTCTTCATCTTCTGCCACTATCAAAGGATCACCTTTTCTTTGAGGCACCTCGACTGAAACAATTTCATCTTTAAACCATCCGTTTTCAGTAGTCGCCGCTGAACGCTTGTAGGATTGAATAGCATAATTATCTTGTTCTTCACGACTAATGTTATATTTTTTAGCAGTGTTATCTGCACATACCCCCATTGGTATTTTATTGTAAACATCTGTCAATCCATCTTTCTCTAAACCGTCTATCAAGGCTGCATCACCATACTTATAGCCCCATCTTGCTTTTGGAATGTAATAAGGTATCTGCGACATATTTTCCATGCCGCCCGCTACGATGATATCGGCTTGCCCTAGCATAATACTCTGCGCTGCAAACATAATAGACTTTGCTCCTGAAGAGCATACTTTGTTCACAGTCGTACAAGGTATGCTGTGACTTAAACCCGCAAAAAGAGCAGCTTGCCTTGCGGGTGCTTGTCCTAAATTGGCAGAGCAAACATTGCCCATAAATATTTCTTCTACGAGTGTCTTATCAATACCCGCCTTTTCAATCGCTCCTTGAATGGCTTTAGCACCAAGCTGAGTAGCAGAAATACCAGCAAATACGCCTCCAAAACTTCCAATAGGCGTTCTTACAGCAGAAAGTATATAAACTTCTTCCATTGTGATTTCTATTTAGTTATCATTGACCAGAGCAGCATAAGCTTTGCGTAATGTACCGTCTTATGTTGATGATCGCTTTTATTGGATGAAAGTAGTAAATTCTACAGCCATTTTAAAAAGTATGAGATAGTTTACTGATTTCAGTAGTAAATAAATCATGTCAGGTGAGTGTGCCAAACCTATTTGATTTGAATTTCATTGTACGTTTAAATAAGCGTACTGAATCTTTTCCAATTTTAATTGCAACTGTTGAAGCACTGCTTTTACTTCATTCATATTCGCTTTTACAATTTCACTTCTAGCTGCATCCACGAAAAGATTATTTTCTATATCTCTTAAAGGGGAAGGCGCTTGCGTCTTTACCTTTTCTATCTGCTTCCCAGTGTAGTGCTTAAGCTTTCGATAGCGATCCTCCCAATGTTCCACGATGATTTTATGCGGCTTCTTATAAATTACTTCTGACTGTTCCACTTTTTGTGTTTTTAAAGGATAGTTGTATGTAGTAGAGTTGTAATTGACATCAATGGTGTATTCTTTGTTTCCCTTGCTGGCTTTCAAGCGATTAACCAATGTTCCATTGCTGTCATAAAAATTAGTTACTTCTTCGTTATCGAGTTGTAACGCTTTGAATTGATTAATACTCACTAGCGTTCCTTCAAATTTATTTTCGTCTTTAACAAGTTCAAAATATGCTTCTTTCACAGGCAGCAAGCGCTCTTCTACACTCGCATACTTGACCTTTATCTCTTCATTTACATCTGTTTCAAACTCGCTGATTTCGCGTTTTAGCATATTCAAATTAACTGCCATTGTGTAGCCGTGCTTACGAATTGCTTCGCTCACTATTTCTTGCAGTAGCTCAAGCTGAGAAGGCTTACTCCAGAGGCAATGTACCATTAGAAAACAATCCATTAAATTTACCTGCTTTCGTCCATTCAAAAAAGCAGAAGTCCGAAGCAGCCGCACTACTTTTTTCCACCTTCTGTCAAAAAGTGGAATTTGATTGTCTAATTGATTAGGCTGTGCATTGTGCTGCTCAATTTTAATCTTGATAACTTGAATCGTATTTAACACTTCGGCTGGTAGCTCAATTTCGTCAATACCTCTACTCCACTGATCTAGTTCAGCCTCACTGAGTTTGAGCGTTTCCTGAATATCATCCTCATAGACATCCTTTGTGTCCGTAATCATGGTCAGAAAATTCTTGAACTGTTTGATTCCCCCAACTTCTAGTCGAATAAGAAAGCGATCCCAAATAGGCGAAAGATTTTGATTCTTAGGCGGTAATTCATTTGAAGCGGTAATGATTCCACGAATATTGACCTTCATATCTTCATCGCCATTGCGATAAATTTTCTCGTTTAGTATCGTCAGTAGTGCATTTTGAATAGCAGGTCCTGCTTTCCATATTTCATCCAAAAACACAATATTAGCACTCGGCAAATAGCGATCTGTTATGCGTTTGTATTGATCTTCCTCTTTCAATTTCTTAATGGAAATAGGTCCGAATATCTCATCAGGCGTACTAAACTTACTCATCAAATACTCAAAGGAAATACCGTCTTTGAAAGCATATTTTAACCGCCTGGCAATTAAGCTCTTTCCAACCCCCGGAGGACCTAAAAGAAAAATGCTCTCTCCTGCTACGGCACTCAATAAAGCTAATTTAACCGCTTCTTCTCGCTCGTACAATCCCTTACAAAGTGCTACAAGTAGTTGTTCTACTTTTTCCTTTACAGTCATCGTTTTTTTATTCATGCCTATCGAACTGTAAAAGTGAGAATATGGTTTTTATGAAAAGTAGAATTTTGTTGCATTGTTTCTTTTCAAATAGGCAATTTGAGTGACATTACTGTTCCACAAGGCTCATTGTCAGTAACCTGTATGTTACCATTGTGCGCCTTTAAGATTTGTTCGACAATGTAAAGTCCTAGACCTGTTCCTTTGGTAGTGCGCGTATCTTCACTACCTACTCTATAAAATTTGTCGAATATATATTTCTTTTCTTTATCGGGAATTCCAATACCTTCATCCGCTATATCAATTTGGATATAACTGTTACGAGTCTTGAGTTTCAACTCTACAATAGGCTTTCCCTTAGAGTATTTTATGGCGTTCTCAAGTAAATTGAGCAATACAGAAGTAATGCCTGAAATATCTCCCTTTATCATGGGAATTTCATTGATTTCTTGAATGGAAAACTCAGCATTAGGATACTTTTCTTCTAATTCCGAGATCAAGTCATGAGCCAATAGCGATACATCAACTTGCTCAAAATGAGGCTGATAATTCTCTTCTAACCTTGCAGAAAGCAAGAGGTCAGTAACCAAGTTATACAATCGACGAGTATCATTCAATGCATTTTTACTGAATTTCTGTATGGCAGCTTGATCTAATTGCCGTTTCAAAAAGGTCTCTAATACCAACTCTACAGAAGCAATAGGCGATTTTAACTCATGCGTGATGGAAAGCAGAAAATTGCGCCGCTGCTTAGCACTCGTTACTTCTTTTCGATAGCCACGATCTACAAAATAAACACCCATCAATAGAATAACAGCAAACACAATAGCTTCACCAACTATCATCCACTCCTGCATTTTGTAATCACTTTCGAGTTTATCAATTTGATGAACTAAGCTATTGTACTTAGGGGTGTTTATGCCATTAAACTTCTCTTCTGAAGCCATTACAATTTCAATCAATTCTCTTTTTGCATCAAAAGCATCTCGATTTTTTGTTATTAGTAGTACAGACCACCAAACGAATGCCAACAGCATATACGCCATAACAATATAAGATAACAAACGAAGACGCGTACTTTGCATATAAAAAATTAATAGCAAACACTATCGGTCGCTAAAAACTATTCCCTCAAAATAGCATCTAACTACCGACCACTAGCATTCAGTAATTAATGAAAAACTACATCCATTGCATCGCAGATAATAGAGGCTGCTAATGCTAAATCATTTTCTTGATGAGCAGCCGAAACAAAGCCTACTTCATAGCCCGAAGGACCCAAGTAAACCCCTCTTTGAAGCAACTCATGGTGCAGTACTTTGAATTTTTCCATACTCGCAGGATCAATTTGGTCAGAACGCTTGATGCGCTCCTTTGTGAAAGCTACCCAAAAAATAGAGCCAACCGTTGGCATACTTACTACATATCCTTTTGAATCGCAATAAGATTGAATGCGATCAACAAAGCGCTTAGTTTTTGCCTCCATAGCTTCATAAAAATCAGGTTCAAGCAGTTGCTGCAACGCTGCATAGCCTGCTGCCATTGCTACTGGATTCGCAGAAAGCGTACCTGCTTGATAAACAGCTCCTTCTGGTGCAACATGCGACATAATTTCGTGACTTGCTCCATAAGCCCCAACAGGCATTCCACCACCAATTATTTTTCCGTAAGTAATAATGTCAGGCTGAATACCATAATATCCTGCTGCACCTTCAAAGCCAACTCTGAAGCCGGAAATTACCTCATCAAAAATGAGCATCACACCATATTTGTAACATTTTAAGCGCAAGCACATCAAAAAGGAGCGATCTTGAAGCAGCAGTCCATTATTTGCAGGAATAGGTTCAACGATGATGCAGGCAATATCATCTGCGTGCTTCTGAAGCGTTTCATCTAGCAGTGCTGGATTATCAAGTGGTAGCACAATGGTTTCCTTTGCAAAAGATGCTGGAATGCCTGCCGAAGTACTCACCCCAAAGGTTGCCAATCCTGAGCCTGCTCTCACCAACAAAGAATCCACATGACCGTGATAGCAGCCATCAAATTTAATCACTTTATCCTTGCCTGTTACTCCTCTTGCCAATCGAATCGCAGACATCACCGCTTCTGTACCAGAACTTACAAAACGTATTTTTTCGATGTATCTATTATTGTTCAAAATGAGCTTACCCAATTCATTTCCCAGCTTGGTAGGTGTGCCAAAGGAAGTACCTTTTGCAACAGTTTCGGTTACCAATTCTCTTATTTTACTATTATTATGCCCTAAAATGAGAGGTCCCCAAGAACAACAGAAGTCAATATATGTATTGTTATCCTCATCTGTAATTCGGCAATCTTGACCTTCCTTTATAAATAGTGGCGGTCCAGAAACTGACTTGAAAGCTCGTACAGGTGAATTCACACCGCCTGGAAAGTAATGCTTAGCTTCTTCGTATAATGCTTTTGATTGAGTGCGATTGACGGTCGGCTCATGTATGATATTCATTAATGCTTTTGTTTGTTAAGTCAAATATATCAAAGTTGAACAACATAAAAGAGCAATTTGTAGAATTGGTAAGCCCGAAATGACTGCTTTTTGACGGTAACCACTAAAATATTATCTGCTCGTTGCTTCAGCCTGCATTCATAATAAATTCAATTTAAGGCAATTGCTTTATTCTCATTAAAATAGTGGTTTTAAAAAATGAAATATCATTTTTCTAGGTCATTAGTAATCAAAAAAACCTAAATCTAAAAAGACCTTATGCATAAAAAACGCTGACCGCACGCGTGTGCGCGTGAGCTTTCGAT
>CAYWKD010000079.1:0-9732 GCA_964458705.1 uncultured Saprospiraceae bacterium
TTGGAATGCAAAAGCTTCCAACCTTTGCCTGCTTTGACGTAATGAAAAACGGAACTATTGAAAATGATTTTCAACGTTTAGAGCAGCATCTTGAAGCCACTTTTGGCAAGTAATTGTAACAAAGCTGTTCAAAAATTATAAAATCACAAGGGTCTTGGCTCTTGTGGTTTTTTTTGTTATATATTGGTTTTGTGCGATTATGCTCTAGTTCTAAAATTGGTCACTAACGCAGGCAAATTTGCCATACTTTTCCTTTTTCCATTACTGAACTAACAAATATTATTGCCAAATTCGTTTATTGAAAATGAATATTCTTTTGCGGTCTATTTCTTCAGTAATAAATCTAAAAATATGAAACGAAGAACCTTCACACAACATCTGCCCGCACTGGCAATGGCAACGCCACTAATACATTCTTTTTCCAGTGAATCGTTAATCAAGCCAAAGCGACTTAAAAAAGGGGATACGGTAGGCCTAATCACGCCCGGTAGCTACATCAACCAAGAAGGGGTGGATGAGGCAATGCGAAATATGAATGAATTGGGACTAAAGATCAAGCTAGGCAAACACATTGATAAATTAAGAGGCTTCACCGCAGGAACAGACGAACAACGACTGGAAGATTTACACGCCATGTTTCAAGATGAAAGCATAAGTGCTATTTGGTGCATTCGTGGCGGTTATGGTTGTACAAGACTTTTACCACATATTGATTATGAACTAGTTAGTGCTAATCCAAAGGCGTTAATTGGTTACAGTGATATTACTGCTTTGCACTATGCCTTTTTGCAGAAAGCAAGTTTAGTGAGTTTTCATGCACCGCTAGCTTCTAGCGCAATGACTGAATATGCACAAGAGCAGATCAAAAAAGTACTATTTGAGAGTCAGTCAAAATGGGAAATTAAACCCGCAAAAGAAAATCTAGATAAGGCGAAAGAAGATGATCTCTTCAAGATACAGGTGCTGCGACCAGGAGAGGCAAGTGGACAATTAGTTGGAGGAAATTTGAGCTTACTGGCTGCAATGGTTGGAACAGACTATAATTTCGACGCAAGCAATAAATTACTTTTCTTGGAAGATATCGGTGAACAGCCCTATCGCATTGATCGAATGCTGACACAGCTGCGTCAGTCCGCCAATTTGGATAAAGCAAAAGGTATTGCAATTGGTGTTTGTTCAGGATGCGAAGCCAAACCAACCGATCGCTCTCTAAGTTTGATAGAAACACTTAAAGATCGCTTGTTGGATTTGAATATTCCTGTTATATATGGACTTTCATTTGGACACATTGAGCATCAGTGTACGTTACCTGTTGGCATTCAAGCAAGTCTAAATACTGAAAATCAATCAATTACGCTTTTAGAAGAAGCCGTATCCTAACTAAAAGTAAGGTAAACATTATGAAAATAGAATTCCATCCTTGTCAACTTCAGCTCCGACATACCTTCACTATTTCTAGAGAATCGCACGATGTTCAACAAACACTCATTATTGAACTCAAAGAAGGTAATATAAGTGGTTGGGGCGAAGCAACTTCTAACCCTTATTATGGCGTGACGGTAGAAAATATGATCCAAAAGATAGAAGCCGTACAAGCTCAGTTAGAACAGTACAAATGGGAAGATCCCACCGCATTCGAAGCACTCCTTCAGCAACTCTTTCCGAATGATCCATTCATTCGGTGTGCACTAGATATTGCAGCTAATGATTTGTATGCCAAAAAGTTAGGCATGCCACTATACAAAGTCTGGGGACTATCAATTGATGCAGTGCTTCCCCTATCCAATTATACAATTGGAATTGATAGCATTGAAAAAATGATTGCTAAAATACAAGAAACGCCATCTCCCATTTACAAAATTAAATTGGGTACTCAACAAGACTTGGAGATTATTGAGACCTTACGCCAGCATACGGCTGCTATCTTTAGAGTGGATGCTAACTGCGCTTGGTCAGTAGCGCAAACCATTGATTATGCTCCTAAATTGAAAGCACTTGGCGTAGAATTTATCGAACAACCTCTGCCCGCCGAACAAATTGATGAAATGCCTTTAGTCTATCAGAATAGTGCACTGCCATTGGCGGCTGATGAAAGCTGTCGAGTAGAAAGTGATGTAGCAAAATGTGCTGATCGCTTTCATATCATTAATATCAAATTGGTGAAATGTGGTGGCCTCACTCCAGCACGTCGTATGATTGCAGCAGCTCGAAAGCTCGGCATGAAGGTTATGGTAGGTTGTATGACAGAGTCTTCTATTGGTATTTCCGCCATTGGTCAGCTATTGCCACTACTCGATTATGTAGATATGGACGGTGCTTTGTTGCTTTCCAATGACCCTGCCGATGGCGTACATATCAAAAACGGAAAAGCTATTTATCCTGATCGAAATGGTATAGGAGCTATTTTTCAACCTCAATCAAAATAATGGCTACTTGGCATAAATAGACATGTACTTAGCAATGTACTTTCCGAGTATATCAAATTCTAAATTAATCGTATCACCTACTTGTAGTTGCTTGAAGTTAGTGTGTTCGTAAGTGTAGGGAATAATAGCTACAGAAAACTGGTTGTCCGCTGGTTGCACTACTGTCAGGCTCACTCCATTGATACAAATAGAGCCTTTATCCACTAAGATGTGCTCAAGCGTTGGCTGATATTGAAAAGTATAATACCAACTGCCATCTACTACCTCTACTTTCTCGCAAATACCCGTTGCATCCACATGACCTTGCACAATATGACCATCAAGTCGAGCATTGGCGAGCATAGCTCGCTCTAAGTTGAGCGCATCTCCTACTTGCAATCTGCCCAAATTACTGCGTTTTAGTGTTTCTTCCACAGCCGTTACTACATGCCGATTTTGTAATTGCTCCACCACAGTCAGACAAACGCCATTGTGCGCTAGACTTTGATCTACTTTTAGCTCCTCTGAAATAGCAGAAGTAACGGTAAAGTGGACATTCGTGCCTTCTTTTTCTATCTGTTTGACTATCCCTACTGATTCAATAATTCCTGTAAACATACTCGGTTGTGATTAATTATATTTCACAATGTTATAAGGTGAAAAGAGTTTAACAGCTTTACTCATTTTTAATCCCATGATATAGGAAAGTCCTGAATGATTATTAGCTTCGCAATTAACAATTTTGTATTCAAATGTTTTCCAACCAAATTTAGTTGACATGAAGGACTTCATACCAGAGCGATCCGAAACAGTAAATAATATTCCTCATGTTCATAGAGATATTAGTTGGCTCTCTTTTAATTATAGAGTACTTCAAGAAGCAAAAGACTTGGCAGTTCCATTGTTTGAACGCATCCGCTTCCTAGCAATATATTCTTCCAACCTAAGTGAATTCTTTAAAGTACGAATGTCCAATCATCGCAATTTGCTTCGAGCAGGCAAAAAAGCGAAAAAGGAAGTGGACTACGAACCCAAAGAAATTATTAAGCAAATCCAAAAAATCATTAACGAACAGCAAGTCGAATTCAGCCAAATATTTGAAAAAAAGATTGTTCCCGAGCTAAAAGATAATAACATCAGACTACTTCGTCGCTTGGATTTGGATGAAGGACAAAAAGAATTTGTAGAGAATTACTTCCAAAATCACATGCTTCCTTACGTGCAGCCCGTAGTATTAGTAAAGCATAAAATCCGACCCTTTATGAATAATGATGAATTATACTTAACTGTTTGGATGAAAGATAAGGAAATCAGCAAAGAACAATACACGGTAGCCATTGTAAAAATTCCTTCCGATCATTTGCCCAGATTTGTTAAACTTCCTTCCTCTGGCGACTGGCATAATTTAATTATGTTAGATGACATAGTGCGGCACAATGTTTCCTATATGTTTCCGGGATACGATATTGAAGACACCTTTTCTATTAAGCTAACAAGGGATGCAGAGCTTTACATTGATGATGAGTTTTCGGGTGACTTAATTGAAAAAATAAAGAAAAGCCTTGCCAAACGAGAAGTGGGCTTAGCTTCTCGTTTCGTTTACGACAGAGAGATGCCTCAACCATTGCTCGATTTCTTAAAAGAGACTTTCGACTTACACCGCTATGATATTTTTCCTGAGGGGCGTTATCAAAACAACTTTGATTTGTTCCAGCTTCCCATTCCAGGCAAAACCTATCTTGAAAATCCACAACTACCGCAATTACCTTATGCACAACTGGAGCAAGCCGATGACTTCTTCGCAGCAATAGATCAAAAAGACCATTTTATTCATGTACCTTATCATTCCTACGAGTCTGTGATTCGATTCTTTGAGGCGGCAGCAAAAGACCCAAGCGTAACTCACATTAAAATTATTCAGTATCGTGTGGCTGCGGAATCGAGAATAATGAAGGCCCTAATGGAAGCTGTAAAAGCGGGTAAACAAGTCTCTGCATTTATTGAGGTAAAGGCTCGATTCGATGAAGAGGCTAATTTGACTTGGGGTGAAAAACTCGAAAAATCAGGAGTCAATGTACGATATAGTTTTCCAGGCGTAAAGGTGCATTCTAAGTTAGCACTTGTTCGCAAAAAGACCGAAGACGGCATAAAAATGTACGCCTATTTAAGCACAGGTAACTTTCACGAACGAACTGCCAAAGTTTACAGTGATTTTGGACTTTTCACGGCTGATCATCGCATCGTTTCAGAAGCAACACGCTTATTTTCGTATTTAGAAACATTACAAGCACCCGAATTTGAGCATTTACTAGTGGGTCAGTTCAATTTGCGTAGAAGTTTAATTGAACTTATTGACCAAGAAATTGCAAACGCTAAAGCAGGCAAAGAAGCAGGTATATTTTTGAAAGTCAACAGCTTGCAAGACAAATTCATGATTGCCAAATTGTATGAGGCAAGTCAAGCGGGGGTGAAAGTTCAACTAATCGTTCGGGGCATTTGTTCCTTGGTTCCTCAATTGAAAGGATGGAGCGAAAATATAGAGGCTTTCAGCATTGTAGATCGCTTTTTGGAACATGCACGGGTGTTTATCTTTCATAATGAGGGTAACGAAAAAATCTATCTTTCTTCTGCGGACTGGATGGTACGCAATTTGACCTATAGAATCGAAACGGCTTTTCCGATTTACGATCAAGCAATCAAGCGAGAGATCAAGGAGTACATGGATATCCAACTGAGTGATAACATGAAAGCTAGAATCCTTGACGAAGCACAATCCAATACTTACAGAAGAAAAAATGCCGATATACTTATTCGTTCACAAATAGAAACTTACTACCACATCAAACGCAAAATGGAAGCGGAAGCAACTAAAACTAGTTGAAATGAAGAATAAAGTAATCTTTCAAGATTTAGGGCGTATTCCATATCAGCACGCTTGGGACTATCAGCAAAACCTACTGCAAAGAGTGATTGATGTAAAGCGACACAATCGTAAATTAACTACTGGTCACTCAGAAATACTGCCGCAGCAACACTACTTGCTTTTTTGTGAGCATCCGCCCGTCTATACGCTTGGAAGAAATGGCGATAAAAATCATTTATTACTTAATGAAAGCCAATTGAAAACTGGTGGATTTGAATATTTTAAGATCAACAGAGGCGGCGACATCACCTATCATGGTCCCGGACAAATTGTCGCCTATCCGATTTTTGATTTAGATTGCTTCTTCACCGATGTGCATCGATATGTACGCTACCTAGAAGAAATTGTGATAAAAATGTTGTCAGAATATGGAATTGAAGGAGGACGAGAAAAAGGCTACACAGGTGTTTGGCTCAATGAAAATAAAGAAAAACCCAAACGCAAAATATGTGCTATTGGCGTTCATTTGAGTCGTTGGGTAACAATGCACGGCTTTGCCCTAAATGTAAACACACAGCTAAGCCACTTCAACAACATCGTTCCTTGTGGTATTGACACCCCCGATAAAGAGGTAACTTCTATGCAACAAGAACTCCATCAAGAAGTGGATGTAAAAGTGGTAAAAACACAGTTGATGCACCACTTTGCCGAACAGTTTGATTTTGAATACATAGATAAACCAATGACTGAAGAGTATTAGCTATATGCTTGCAAAAGACTCGCTCAATCAACAAGTCCAAACTACCTTCCTTTTTTTCTTTTAAGAATAGACTACTAATTTTCAATCAATTATCTTTCCTTTGCATTCAAAATTAAAAACTACCAATGAGTTTATTAACAGTAGGAACAGTTGCCTTTGATAATATTGAGACCCCTTTCGGAAAAGCAGAAAATACAGTGGGTGGAGCGGCAACTTACGCTTCTTTAGCAGCATCGTATTTCATTCAAGATATTAAGTTGGTTTCCGTTGTCGGAGATGACTTCCCTAAAGATGTATTGGCGGATATGGAAAATAGAGGAATTGCTTTGGAAGGACTGCAAACTAAAGCAGGAGAGAAGTCTTTTTTTTGGCAAGGACGCTATCACAACAATATGAACGAGCGAGATACACTAGATACTCAACTCAACGTGTTGGCAGACTTTGACCCTATATTGCCCCAAAGCTACAAAAAAGCCGATTTTGTACTGCTAGGCAATCTCACCCCTGCTGTTCAGATGCGCGTGATTGAGCAAATGGAGCAACGTCCAAAGTTGATTGCCATGGACACAATGAATTTCTGGATCAGCAGTGCCTTAGATAGCCTTAAAGAAGTGATTGCTCAAGTAGATATGCTAATTATTAATGACGAAGAGGCACGCCAACTCTCTGGAGAATATGCCTTAGTCAAGGCAGCCAAAGCCATACTCAATATGGGGCCAAAAACCCTCGCCATCAAGAAAGGTGAACATGGAGCACTGCTTTTTCAAGGAGATCAAATCTTTTTTGCTCCCGCCTTGCCACTAGCAGAAGTTTTTGATCCAACGGGAGCAGGCGATACCTTCGCAGGAGGCATGATGGGCTATTTGGCGAAGACAGGCAACACTTCTTTTGAAAACATAAAAGCGGCTATTATTTTTGGATCGGCAATGGCTTCTTTTTGTGTAGAAAAATTTGGTATCCACCGACTGACCGAATTAACCGACGAAGAAATCAGTAATCGAGTACAACAATTCGTACAACTCGTAAAATTTAGCCTATAGTTCGATAGCAGTGCAACAAGTTGTACCAATAAATTTATTAACTTGTTTTGAATTTGACGTTTATACACAAAGCATCTAATCATGAATTTTCTCTGCATCTCTTGCTATTTTAAAGGCGAAGCATTTTTACAAGCACTCAAGGAAGAAGGGCACACCGTATTTTTACTTACAAAACAAGACTTGCAACAGGAGCCTTGGCCAAGAGAAAGCATTGATGAATTTTTCTTCATGGGATCAGATGCCAATACGCCCGAAAACTTTAGAAGTCTTTCGCTAGGTCTAGCTTGGTTGATGCGACAAAGGAAGATTCATCGAATTGTCGCTTTAGATGATTTTGATGTGGAAAAAGCAGCTTATCTGAGAGAGGAGTTTCGCATTCCCGGAATGGGACAAACAACTGCTCGCTATTTTAGAGATAAATTAGCCATGCGAATCAAGGCAGCCGAAGCAGGTATCAAAGTTCCAGCGTTCACCTCACTCTTTCATGATGCTCAAATCAATCACTTCGCAGATATTGTCCCTACACCTTGGATACTCAAGCCAAGAGCAGAAGCCTCTGCCACAGGTCTGCGAAAGGTACATTCTCGAGAAGAACTCTGGCAAATGATACACGAATTGGGCGATGATCGACCTAAATATCTGCTAGAGCAGTTCAAGCCCGGTCAGGTTTTTCATGTAGATGCAATATCCGTCAACAAACAGGTGGTTTTTGCTCGAAGCTCAGGCTACCTCACTCCTCCTTTTGACGTAGCTCATGGTGGAGGTATATTTAGATCACATACATTAGAATTCGGCGGCGACGATGATCGCATACTACGCCAAATGAATGCAGCAGTACTAAAGACCTTCGGCATGCACTTTAGTGCCTCTCACACCGAGTTTATTAAATCAGACGACGATGGGCAATGCTACTTTTTGGAAACTTCAAGCCGAGTAGGTGGAGCCAATATTGCAGAGATGGTAGCCTTTGCTTCTGGCATCAATCTGTGGAAAGAATGGGCAAGAATCGAATCTGCAATGGCTCAGCATAAAGACTATCAACTACCAGATATTCAATACACACACGCTGGCATCGTGGTGTCTTTATCGAGATTTGAACATCCAGATACCTCTAGTTTTACCGATCCAGAAGTCGTCTGGAGAATGAATAAAAAGCAGCATATTGGACTCATTCTTCAGTCCAATTCCAGAGAAAAGGTACTGCAATTATTAGAGGAGTACGCTCGCAGAATCCACAGAGATTTTCATGCTAGTGCACCAGCAAAAGATAGTTTGACTCATTAGTACAACGTTTATAAAAGTGCAGCAAAAGCTATCCTTTGTTTAGCAGCTCTTTTTGATATTTGATGTAATGGCGCCATTTCTCTATGCAAGCCTGCATATCCTCTGGTATATCTGATTCAAAATACATCCATTTTCCAGTGGAAGGATGTTCAAAGCCTAGCGATTTAGCATGCAATCCATGGCGAGGCAGTATTTGCATACAATTATTGACAAACTGCTTGTATCGCCTATGCAGTGTACCCTTGTGGATATTCGTGCCTCCGTACTTATCATCTGAAAAAAGTGGATGCCCCTTAAACTTCATGTGCACTCTTATTTGATGCGTTCTTCCCGTCTCTAGCTGGCACTCTATGACGCTCACGTAGTACAGCCGTTCCAGCACTTTCCAATGCGTAACTGCCCATTTACCGTCTTCTCCATTTGGAAAAACAGTCATATCCTTTCGCTGTTTGGGGTTTCTGCCAACATTTGCGCGGATCGTACCTTCATCTTCTTCGTATTCTCCCCAGATGATCGCAATATATTTTCGTTCAATCGTGTGATAATAAAACTGCTTTGCCATTTTGTCCATCGCATATTCATTCTTCACAGCTACCATCAGACCTGAGGTATTTTTATCAATCCTATGCACTAGCCCTGGGCGGTCAGGAAAATTATCGTTCAGCATAGGCAACTTCTGGTAATGATACGCTAGTGCATTGGCAAGTGTGCGCTTTCTATGCCCAATACCCGGATGCACCACCATGCCAGCAGGCTTGTACAACACTATTATATCGTCATCCTCATATCGAATATCGAGTGGAATATCCTGAGGAATTATCGTTAAATTTCCCTCAGGTCGTCTAGGTAATAAGACATTAATTTGATCGCCCGGTCTGACTTTGTAGTTGGGTTTGATGGATTCGTCCCCCACCGTTATTACGCCCGACTTAATCGCCGTTTGAACTCGATTCCTTGAAATTCGGTCTAGCTTATCCATTAGGAATTTATCAATTCTCACGGGAGTTTGGTTCGGATCGACGGCTATTACTCTATGATCGTGAAATTCATCAGTGTCATTGTAGTTATCTTGTTTCCTTGTCATTGGCTTAATCTTATTGACGGGTATTTAGCTGCTAGCATTAGAAATAAGGTCGAGTAACTAGTTATTATTGTTTTGCGTAACGTCAGTCAATAAATAACTACATTCAAAGCTAGGTAAAGTTTAATATTCTGCAAAAAGTAAATAATAGAAGAAGCCTCCCACCTAAAAGATGGGAGGCTTCATTCTTACTCTATTCGGCTGTTGTAGCCTTATGCGCTATATCCACATGGATTACTCCATGATAATCATCTTACGAGTTGCTGTGAAGTCGTTGGCACTCAATGTGTAGTAAAGTA
>CAYWKD010000080.1:0-9390 GCA_964458705.1 uncultured Saprospiraceae bacterium
GTTCGTCCTCATTGTTTTATTAACCAAATTCATCATACATCTTTTACCACTACCACATTTTTTACTTATGAATAATCGCAGTTACTTAGTCTTCTGATTCCCGTGCAGACTCGAGAAAATTCATTCCTACATTGATAGGTTGATCGTCTAATATATTTTGAGCGATCCATTCATAAAGATGCACGCCATCTTGTTTGCATTTGTAATACGTTGGACTCCATCCAATGAAAGTGTGGGGTGTATCGTGCTTTTTCTTTTTGTACTTGTAATCTGTTATGAAATACCGATAATCCAATTCTTTATTTGCCATGTGTTGCATGGTACTTAGCAATCCATCTGACCACTCATTCATGTATGATCTATCATAAGTTGGAGTAGAATCAACTGCCACATTGAATTGAGCAAGAATGTAATCATAGATAGAACTTACTTGAAGGTAAGTAATATCAGGAGTGGTATTATTGAGGAAAAGAGTTTCCATCAAAGAGTGCTCCGAATCTTGCTCAAAAGGAATATCAGCATTCCAAAGCGTAGCGAGCTGCTTCCAGTTGTCCGTATTCAAATAAGCACAGTCGATCAACTGATACGTTTTTGCGCTATTGTAGTGTGTTTTTATCTCATTGGTATAGAGCATGGTTGCGAAGCCCCCCGCGCTATCGCCCGTCACTAATAATTTTTCAGGTGCATCGAATTGCTCATAAATCCATTCTAGTGCTTTCTGTACATTTGTTTTGCCGTTGTGATAAATCTTTACATTTCCCGCTTCGCTTGCATAGCGATTGACCGTGTTTCCAACTTGCATATCTGCTGTACAGTAGGGTATCAGTACTACATTCCAATCTTTGAAGGGATTTTTGTCGTCATTTTCGAATAAACCAGTAACGAATGTTGGCATCCGCTCAGAAACGGAAGGAATATAATAACTTTTCAAATTATGAGTAATGGCAACATTTATTCCTCGCCATAAATTGAATGGCTGAGTGCAAGTTTCATAATTCCAGCACGCTCCACCTCCTACAAAATGAATAATCAGATTGTCGGAAGTTGCCTTTTTAGAAAAGATAAAATATTGAGAGCTATCACTGCAAAATGTAGATTTATCTAACTCCACCAATTTCCATTCATTTAATTGAACCGAGTTGTAATTTGAAGTATAATCAATTTTTGAAATGCTAGAACATCCCATAATAAGACACATAAGCATACCTGATGGAATCAATAATTTCATGATGTTGAGTGATTTATTCTGTTCTTGTTTAAAATGCTATTTCAATTCTTTTTTTAGGGTTTTTCACTCATCGACTTCATATTCGATGGTGGTGTAGTTGCTTAGTGCCATTAAAAAAATAGCCTAGCCGAAACTTCTTCGACTAGGCTATTTAAATGAACTTTACATCCTATGTAGTATGTTACCCTCCAAAATCATCAAAAGAAATATTTGCTTCTGGTACACCTAAGTTATCTAAAGTTTTAATGACGGATGCGTTCATTGCTGGAGGTCCGCAGAAATAGTATTCTACTTCTTCTGGCTCAGGATGATCTTTTAAGTATTGCTCATAGCAAACGTTCATTATATACCCCTTGAACCCTTCTCCATTCTTGTCTTCTATATTCTCTTTGACGGTCCAATTATCCTCTGGCATTGGATTATCCAATGCTATGTAAAAATTGAAGTTTGGAAAATCCTTTTCTATTTGGCGGAAATCATCCACATAGAACAACTCTCGCTTTGTACGACCACCATACCAGTAAGATACCTTGCGATCTGTTGTTTTTAATGTGTGGAACAAATGGAATAAGTGTGAGCGCAACGGTGCCATACCTGCACCACCACCAATGTAAACCATTTCTTTCTTAGTCGGCTTAATGAAGAACTCACCATAAGGACCAGATATGGTTACTTTATCACCTGGCTTCTGTGCGAACACATAAGAGGAACATACCCCTGGATTTACATCCATCCAACCACCTTTGACCCTATCGAATGGAGGGGTAGCAATACGAATATTCAACATCACTATATTCCCTTCTGCTGGGTGATTTGCCATTGAATAGGCACGGAAAATCGGCTCTTTATTAACCATTTTTAAGTCCCATAACTTGAAGTTGTCCCATTCTGATTGGAACTCATCGGGTTTTTTGCCCATTCTTGGATGAGACGTAATATCTATATCTTTATAATCCACCGCTACTTTTGGAACATCTACCTGAATGTATCCACCTGCTTGGAAATCTAACTCTTCACCTTCTGGTAATCTTACTACAAATTCCTTGATGAAAGAAGCCACATTATAGTTAGAGACAACCTCACATTCCCATTTTTTAATTCCAAAAATTTCTTCGGGAATGCTGATTCGCATATCCTCACGTACCTTTACTTGGCATGCCAAACGCTTGTTTTCTGCAACCTCTTTTCTTGATAAGTGATTCAACTCGGTTGGCAGTACATCTCCACCGCCTTCATGTACATGACACTCACACATGGCACACGTTCCGCCACCACCGCAGGCAGAAGGTAAAAAAACGCTTTTATCAGAAAGTGCGGACAACAAGGAAGTACCTGGAGCTACCATCATAGGATTTTCCTCATCTCCATTAACAATAATTTTGACCTCTCCTTGAGGTACTAACTGCTTTCTAGCGTATAGTAACATGAAGGACAATAACAAAATTACTGTCATAAATACGACTACGGCGAAGATCAATGTCGTTATGCTCATAATAATACTAATTTATTGTTACTAACCTTACTGCTCAGAGCAATTGCCATACCAAAAGCAGAAAAGCTGGAAAATTTTTTATTTACTAAATGCTGCTGGATCAATACCAGTAAGGCTTAAAAAAGCAATACCCATTAATCCAGTTAATATAAATGCCATACCTAACCCTCGTAGTGGCGCGGGCACATTAGAATATTTTATCTTTTCACGGATAGCAGCGATTGCAATAATAGCCAAGAACCATCCGAATCCACCACCTAATCCAAATGCTATCGTTTCTCCGAAGTTATATTCACGAGAAACCATGAATAATGAACCTCCCAGAATCGCACAATTTACTGTAATAAGAGGAAGAAATATACCGAGTGCATTGTACAACGATGGTGAGAACTTTTCTACCACCATTTCTACTAGCTGAACCATCGAAGCGATAACTGCGATGAATAAAATAAGTCGAAGAAATGTCAAATCTATTTTGAACAAGCCTTCTTCACTTAATAAAAATTCATAAATCAACCAGTTAATCGGCATTGTGATACCCAACACGAAAATTACAGCCAATCCAAGTCCAAAAGCAGTCTTCACTGTTTTTGATACTGCTAGATAAGAACACATTCCCAAGAAATAGGCTAAAACAAGATTCTCTATGAATGCTGCTTTGATGAAGATATTGACTAATTCCATAATTTTTTATTTGAAAGAAAGAGGATTTGCATATGTGTCTTCCTACGATCTTATTTTTTTACACTGAATTTAATCTATTACGTATAATCGCACTTATTCCCTGAAAGAAAATTACGAGTTTAAATAAACAAGTCTTTACTAGATTTACCTAGCTAATATCAATCAATTTACGATTATAAGCTCTTTGTATCCAGATCATTACACCAATAACAAACATTGCTGCTGCTGGCAGTACCATTAAATTGTTATTGGCGTACCAGCTAAAAAATGAGCCAAATCCACTTTCTGCTGCTGTATTAATAAGATAAGAGACTTGATCGTTGTTAGGTCCAATAATACCATATCCAAGTAAAGTACCCTTACCAAATAGCTCTCTTACGATAGCTATCAAAATCAAAATAGCACCATATCCTAGCCCATTCCCAATGCCATCAATAAAAGAACGCCAAGGTTTGTTTGCCATTGCAAATGCCTCTAAGCGCCCCATCACGATACAGTTGGTAATAATCAAACCGATATAAACTGAAAGTTGACGATAAATTGGATAATTTATGTAGCGTAACGTCAGCTCAACAGCCGTAACTAGAGTAGCAATAATGATTAGTTGAGCAATCAAGCGCACTGATTTTGGGATATAATTACGCAGTATTGATGTAAATAGACTCGAAAATCCCGTTACGAAAACAACTGCTATAGCCATTACTAAGGATGGCGCAACCAAAGATGTTACTGCTAATGCTGAGCATATTCCCAGTACCTGCACCGTTATCGGATTATTATCATTTAATGGATCAACGAGCAACTTTCGTTCTTTTGAACCGAATAATGGTTCTTTTGGCTCTTGAACGATTGGTTTTTCTTTTACTGCTATATCTGCCATGTTATTCTTTTTTAAGTCTGACTTAATTTCCAAATAATTATCCTTTTACGCTATTTGTTTCTGATGCCTTAATCTTTTCGAGGTAAGGCTCATAGTACTTAATTCCTCTATCTAACATCTCAGAAACGCCATCCCCTGTAACGGTTGCACCCGATATACCGTCCACTTCATATTCAGTATTGACCGCACCACCTTTTCTTACAACCACCGCAGTATATTTACCTTTTTCAGAATAAATAGTTTTCCCTTCAAATTGTGCAGGAAACTGAGGATTGTCTTTTATTTCAGCACCAAGTCCTGGTGTTTCTCCAGCATGATCGAAAGATACTCCAGCGATAGTTTTTAAGTCTTCTTTCAGTGCCACTGTTCCCCAAATTTCATCCCAAAGTCCATTCCCTCTGACTTGAAGAATATAATATTTCTTTTCACCATTATCATAGACATAAAGCGGTAGATTACGCTCTACTTCTGGCTTTTTGCGTTCCTGCTTCATATCAATATTCTCTGCTTTCGCTCCTTCAACCACCTCTCCATTCATGTTCAATACTTTCTGCTCCATTTTCTGCTCAAAGATATTAATCACCTCTTCATCACTTAGCTCACCTTCTGGCTTTTCTAAATAGTCGTTGATGGAAGAAAGAATAGCTCTTTTATTAAATACTTCTTCATTAATGGCAGCCTGAGCTTTTGTTGCTTCTCTCAAACCTGTTAAGGCAATAGCTACCACTGAAGTTATAATTAATATGAATGTTACAATTTTACCTGTTGTATCCATAATTTATGTTTTACGCACCAAGTTGGTGTACTAAATTTTATTTGTTTTTAAAGTCTATAAATCTAAGCAGCTACTTTTGCTCGCTTTAAACGACGATTCATATTCGCCTCTAACACATAGTGATCTATTAAAGCGGAGAAAGTATTCATGAACAAAATCGCTAGCATCCATCCTTCTGGATAAGCAGGATTCATCACTCTGACAATCATACCCACCACACCAATCATAAATCCATAGATTAATTTTCCAGTGCCCGTCGCAGAGGCTGTTACAGGATCAGTTGCCATAAATGCAGCGGCAAACAATAAACTACCTATAATGAAATGATTATACCAAGGCACTTCCATAAACGCAGTTGCACCCCAAGCATTTAAAATAATTCCCATTACTGCTGCACCTATGAGAAAGGAAACTATGATGCGCCAATCTGCAATTTTCGTTACGATTAGAAAAATCATTCCTAATATGACCAATACTTTTGAACTTTCACCTATTGAACCTGGAATAGCCCCCCACATCATCTGTGAAGAGGAATAAGTAGCAGTAACGTTTTCCCAGCCTCCTTGAAAAGCTAAACTAAGTGGAGTTGCACCCGTGTAGCCATCCACAACGGCGGCGGCAGTATTGAAAGATGCACTACCTACGCTTTCAAGTATTGGATTTAGAACGCTCGTTACAAACCACCCATAATCTGCTAGACTACCTGGATTAGTGCTTTCCAAACCAGCTATCCATACCTCATCACCTGAAATAGTGGTGGGATAAGCAAAGAAAATAAATACACGCGAGAGCAAAGCGATATTCCAGATATTCATACCTGTACCACCAAATGCTTCCTTTCCAATAATAACAGCAAAAGCTACTGCTATTGCTAAAATCCAAAGTGGCAGGTCTGGTGGCATAATCAACGGAATTAGCGCACCTGATACTAAAAATCCTTCTTCCACTGAATGCCCTTTCTTGGCAGCATAGAAAAATTCAATTCCAAGACCTACTACGTGGGTAACAATAAAAATTGGAATGATTTTGACCAGCCCATAAAGAATTTTTAAGTGTAATCCACCCAAAGGAGTGGTGTACTCTCCAAGAGCAACAAAGTGTTGATGACCTATATTCCAAGTGCCAAAAAGGTATAGCAACTGCAATGCAATCACCACATGAACCATTGTACGCTTTAAGTCCATACCATCTTTGATATGCACTCCGTTGTGGGTCGTTTCATTAGGTGTGAACGCAAAAGTAAAGAAAGCATCATAGGCTGTATGTAAGAGCTTCTTTTCTCTGCTAGGTTCTATTTTTTCAAAAAAGTTTAATAACGCTTTTTTCATATTTGTATTCTATCTCTTTTTTATTCGAAACACATTAGGAACAAAGCTGGTTTTTTTAATTATTGTCAAATTTTTAACAACAGCACTCTTAGCCTTGTTCTCTCATCTCTTCTAGCCCTTCTCTCAATATTTGTTGTAGAGGCATCTTTGAAGTACAAACAAATTCACACAACGCCACATCTTCTTCAACCAGTTCTAGTAATCCTAAACCTTCCATGCGTTCAAAATCATTTATCATAATTGATTTCATCAGTGCCTGTACATGTATATCCATCGGCATCACCTGCTCATAATCACTTGTAACTACAAAAGCGCGCTTTTCGCCATGCGTGTTTGTAGTTGCTTTAAATTTTTGATTAGGAAATAAAAAGTTGGGATACGTATTCGATATAGTAGGTCTTGGTGCAATCGGTAACAACCAGCCGAATAATTCATAATCATCTCCTTCTTCTATAACGGTGATTTGATCATCGAAGAAGTTCAAAAATTGTTTATCCGTCTTTCGCTGACCAGAAAGTACATCACCCGAAACAATTCGGATATGGTCATTTTCCAAATTGTCTTTAAGTAGTTCACCAATGTTTGCGCCTAAATAAGTGCGAACATACTTTGGTTCTTTTAGTTCTGCCCCTGTTAAAGCGACTACTCTTGAAGCGTCAAATTTGCCTTGAGAAAATAAGCTGCCTATCGTTATTACTTCCTGAACACCTAATGTCCAAATATTTTCACCGACGTTGAGCGGTTTGATGTGATGAATTTGGACACCTACATTTCCTGCTGGGTGCTTACCTTTAAAATATACTTTTTCAACGCCTTCTGCGCTTGTAAAAACGGAGGAAGGAGTTGCTTGTGCATTCAATCCCAAATAAATACTTCCATCTGTTAATTTATTCAGAGCATCCAAACCTTTCTGAAAATCAATTTCTCTACCTTCTACGACTACATTGTTATCTGGAGCAAGCGGTGCGGAATCGAAGGTGCTAATGAAAATATCTCTTGGAACATCTGCGGGGTCTGCAACAATATTGAAAGGACGTTGGCGAATCATCGCCCAGGCACCTGATTCAAGCAAAAAGTTAATTAACTCCTCTCTACTTGCTTGTTCTAAAACAAATTCACCAAAGTTTCTATACTCTATTTTTGCATCCGCTAATATGACCACTTCTGCAATTGATCGCTTTTCTGCCCGATTGATTGCAGCTACTTCACCACTCACTGGTGAAGTGTATTTTATTTCAGGTCGCTTTTTATCGAAAAACAGTTCATCACCAGCTTTTACCTTTTGCCCTACTTCTACTGTTACTTTTGGAATAGGTGACATGCCAATAAAATTCTTAGGCTGAACTGCAAACGAACGGACATTAGCTGCCTCTATTCTACCAGTTGCTTCACCTTTTAAGAGAATATCATGTCCTCTTCGAAGCACCTTTACTTGCTCTCCTTCTAGGTGGTTGGATTTACTCGCACCGAATAGCTCACTTGCTTTTGGAAAAACAGAAACATTTACCTCTTCAGTGTCTATTCCCATTGATTTTGCTTCAATACTCAAGAAGCTATTAGCTACTTGAACAATGAAGGAGATGAGAATTAACCCTACAATTCCAATAATTGCCCAAGTCAGCCAGCTAGTTCCTTCCAGTAAACCATTGGTCTGAGCAGAAAGCTGCACAGTGGCGAACAACGAAATAAATAGGTAGAAAAATCTTTTAACTGTATTATTCATTCTGAGTATAGCATTAAGATCGAAAGTATCTTCTAAGTACTTTAACAAGGTTAGCATCTTGACTATCAAGTGCCTTTACTTATTGTGGCAAATATATAAACCTTGCTTTGGAAAAGAAACTTACTAAGATTGAAAATCCTTTCACTAAATATTGTTTAGATTTAATCTAAATAACTGAGGTTTTATTAAATGTAAAGATTTAGTAGTCTGCTAGATTAATTACATTGTAACTTGAGTAAAGGTAAATTTTGTAAATTTGGGATGAAATGGACCAATGAAAAAACACACGCACTATTTTAAGAGCGTGAAAATGGAGAAATTATAATTGAGTGGAAGTTTCCTATTGCGAACATTAGCGTAAAAGATGCTGTCATAAATCGACAAGTTATTCTGCCTACGGTAGATAAATCTGTGATCCTTACTAAATAAACATTAACTTACTAATGTATAAAGCAGGAGCAAGATGAGTGAATTAAAAGAAAAATACGTCAATCCATTTACTGATTTTGGATTCAAGAAGTTATTCGGAGAAGAGCCAAACAAAGATTTGTTGTTGGACTTCCTCAATGAATTGCTGCGAGAGCAGGAAGGAGAAATCAAGAAGATGACCTATTTGAAGAATGAACATCTAGGTGCTGCGGATACGGATAGGAAAGCTATCTTCGATCTATATTGCGAGAATGAGCGAGGTGAAAAATTTATTGTAGAACTGCAAAAATCAAAACAAAATTTCTTCAAGGACAGAACATTATACTACTCGACCTTTCCCATCCAAGAGCAGGCAAAGCGGGCAGACTGGAATTACGAGTTAAAAGCAGTTTATACGGTTGCGATTTTAGATTTCGTGTTTGAGGAAGGCAAAGCCGAGCGCTGCAAGTACCGCTATGATGTACAATTGACAGATATAGAGACCTGCAAAGTATTTTACGATAAGTTGACGTTCATCTATTTGGAAATGCCCAAGTTTGACAAAGACGTCGAAGAATTGGAAACGCGCTTCGACAAGTGGCTGTATGTGTTAAAAAATTTGAACCGCTTAGACAAGATTCCCGACCGATTGCGAGAACGGATATTCGAGCGACTATTCGAGGTGGCAGAAGTAGCAAAATTCACGCGAGAGGAATTGCGCTCCTATGAGGATAGTTTGAAGTATTATCGAGATTTGAAAAATTCCTTAGATACAGCTTTTGGAGAGGGCTTCGAGGAAGGAAAAGAACAAGGTCGTGAAGAAGGAAAGACTGAAGGAAAAATCGAAGGAAAGATCGAAGTCATAAAAAACG
>CAYWKD010000081.1:0-9033 GCA_964458705.1 uncultured Saprospiraceae bacterium
AAACAGCGATTTGAGATGGGGCTAATGCTGGGAGTAAACCTATCACAAATAGATGGAGATGATTTTGTTGGATATGACAAAGCTGGCTTGAGTGGAGGAATAGAAGGCGTAGTATTACTGACTAGAAGAATGAACGGCGCAATGCAATTGCTTTACAATCAAAAAGGTGCAAGAGTACATGACGGCGTTTCAGTGCGTCAAAAGAAGAGCCGCATGCTACAACTCGACTATATGGAAGTCCCTATTTTAATCCGCTATCAACTCAATCAACCAGATGAGTTTCAAAAAGCAATTCTCACTTTTGAAGGTGGAATTTCCTATGGAAAACTGATTAATACAATAATTGAAGAAGAAGTTAATCGATTGCCTAGAACATTCACCGCTATTGAACCTGATTTTAACCGCAATGAATTTAGCCTGATAGCTGGGCTAAGCGTAAAAATATTTGACCATGCCAACTTAGGCATCAGAGGTACAAGTGCGCTCAGTCGCTTGTATAAAGATGAGGCTGTTCTGAATAAGAACGTTACTGCCCAAGATCAAATAACAGGTAGAATCCGTCCTTATGCTTTTCTCCGCAACTACTCTATCACACTCTATGCGAGGTATGATTTGTATTAGTCTAGCCAATCCAAAATAAAAAGGGCAATGGACTTATGCTTACTGAAAACAGCGGTAATTATTATCAATGCTACTTACGATGTAAATCTCAACAAGGAAAATGAATTAAAATCTGATGTTATGAATAATTTGATAATTTACTGTTTCAAGTATTAAATATTGTAAGCTCTTATTCTTTTTTCTTGATAAAAAAGAACCAAAAAATCAAAACTGTATTTCTTTTTTAGCGCTCCAAAAGTATAACCCAATTTTTGTGTTTACATTGGAGTTGTTTGTCGCAATTTTTACATAAAAAACGCTGTTTATTGATTGAGTTTACAATAATTTTTGGTGGCTCTCAAAGTAGCGTAGTTTGGGCAGTTTACTTTGATATTTATTTGAATCCCATATCGAAGAGCTATTCTCCTGTTCTTATTTATTCATTGCACATTGGAAGATGTTACTTGTTTTTTAATAAAAAGTCGTGAGAAATAACTTGGAGAGAAAACATATGAGTTCCCATTTTCAATCAACAACATAAGCTATCAACTATTTGTTGGTAAGCTCGTAACAACAGAATAGAATTCATCACTTTACTTCAAAAAATAGGATAATGAACAACAATTTCTGGTTACTAACAATAGCTATTGTAATGCTTTTTTCATCAATAGCTTTCTCCCAATGTATTGGCACAAATAGGCTTGATGCCAATTTTACATTAGAGAATAATGATATTTGCGAAGGAGGACTAGTTGCGGTGCAGAATAATACGGATGAGGTAAATCACGAAGGTATAATTTATGTTTGGAATTGGGGGGACGGTGCTGTAGATACCGTATTTAACCAAGATAATGTTTCTCATGTTTACAACTTTCCCGATGGGGATGCTTGCTCAGTAGAGGGAGGATTTGAAGTAGTGGAATTAAGATTAGATGCTATCTTGCCTAATTGCCCTCAGTTTAGCCATTTTGTCGTTAAACCTGTATTCGTCTATTATAATCCAGTTGCAGAATTTGCGGCTGAATCATCTTACATATGCCTGCCTGAATTATCAACTAGTTTTGAAAATATTACTTGTACTGCTGACTCAAATGCAGTTTATACTTGGAATTTTGATGATCCTGCATCAGGAAGTAGAAATTTCTCCAACGAATTTGAACCTACCCATGCTTTTAGCGGACCAGGTACTTACAATGTTTCCCTAACCGTTGAAAGCACTTGTAATGTTAATACTACTTTCAGAGAAATAATTGTGCAGGAATCGCCAAATGCTAGTGCTAGATTGCCTAACGTAGCTGCTTTCTGTACGCCTACTTCCATTAATATTACTAACACTTCAACAAATGCTGATGAGTACAAATGGAGTTTCTCGCCCACTGACGGTATAAATTTCTTCCCCGGAACAGATGAAACAACCCCTGATGCTCAATTAGTTTTTCAAGAAACAGGGCTTTTTAATATACAACTAGAAGCTATAAATGAGTGCGCTATAGATACTTTCACTTTTGCTCAACCTATCGAGATTCAAAAAACACCAACCATTAGCCTATCCCCTGTAGAGCCTAGCTGTGAACTACTTTCGTATCAGCCAACTGTTGAAATTAGTGAAACGATTAGTGGCATTATTTGGGAAGTCAGCGGAAGTCAATCCTTTTTTTCTACCGACCTAGCTCCTGATGACTTTAACTTTCCTCCAGGAAATTACACGGTGAAAGTATCCGTTGAAAATCGCTGTGGTATAGCAAGCGCTATTGATAGTACAATAATTGTATATGATCGCCCTGATGTAAACTTATTTCCAGTCAATCCGCAATGTTCTAATGGATTACCTATTGAGCTTCCTTTTTCTTCGAGTGATACCAGTGGTATTTGGACTGGCAGTGGAGTTACTAACAATGGCATATTTGACCCGCAAGATACTAGTGTTGATATCGGTGTTAATTCATTAATATATACCGCTGGTGTTCAAGGATGTCAGGCAACAGATACACTAGATGTAGAAGTAAGAGCTGCTATTGAAGTAAACGTAGGTATAGATACTGCTATTTGCTATTCGGAGGAAAACCTGCTGCTCCTGAGTACTCCAAGCGGTGGATTATGGCGTGGTGATGGTATCATTAACAATAACGGAATCTTTAATCCTTCAAATGCAGGAGTGGGAACTCACCAATTAACTTATGAGGTATTTGACGACGCAAATGCCTGTTTTGCAAGCGCTACAAAAACTGTAGAAGTCGAAGCCCTTCCCTCCTTGGATATCTCACAAGATACATTGTTTTTGTGTGTAAATGAGACGAGTATCAATCTAAATGAAAATCTAAATATTAACATCGAAGGTAGTCCTGGTGTAACTATTTGGCGAGGCTTAGGCATAACAGACAGCTTGACAGGTAGATTCAACACAAGGCTAGTGGATTCGACTGGTCGTAATACGACCAGTATTTCGCTTACTTACAAAACTAATCAGCTAGGTTGTCAAGCGATGGATAACGTCTCCATTGCGCTTAGACCCTTGGATACCGTAACTGTACAGCAAGATTTGGCGGTCTGCATTACTGATGGATTGGTAAGATTGAATGCCACTCCAAGTTTTGGTTCGTGGACTTCAATTAATACAAATAACCCCATAGATGAACGAACGGGAATTGTTGAATTAGAACAAGGAGGTCAGTATGAATACATTTTTTCTATTTTTGAGAATAGCTCCTGTACCTCTAAAGATACCGTACGGCTAGATGTTATAGATATGCAAGCGTTAACAAATGCAGGCTCGGACATAGCTGTATGTGAAGGAAGCACAGCATTGATAGCACTTTCAGATTTTGAGCCAATGAATGGTATTTGGACTGGTACAGGTGTAGCAGATGCTAGTTTAGGCTTAATTGATCCTAGCACATTACAGGCAGGTCAATACACTTTATATTATGAAGCAAAAAATAATATTTTACCTAGATGTAGCGCAATAGACAGCATTCAACTTACGATTGATGCTCTTCCTTCAGTAGCGTTTGAATTGCCAGATAGTACTATATGCCAAGATACACCTGTTCGATTCAACAACCTATCCAATGGAGCTAGTCAATATGAATGGCGTTTTACGGATTCTACCTCTTCCAATGCGACAAATCCTCAATTTACTTATACAAACAATGGTTTGAAATCAGTAGAGTTGGTTGCCTTCTCTGCTGATAATTTGAATTGCAAGGATTCTATCCGTCAAGAATTTAATGTCATAGCCCCACCTTTATCTGCTGGCTTTGGACTGAGCGATTCTGTGGTTTGTGTGGGTACTGCTGTTGAGTTTACAAACCAAAGTGCTGGAGAAAATTTAAGCTACTACTGGGATTATGGTAACAGTATCACAAGTACACTCGAAAATCCGTCTTCGATGTTTTATGAGCAAGGGGAACAAGACACAATTTATTTCCCTACACTAACCATAAATAACGAATGTGGAACTTTATCTTCCGAAGATACCATCCGCATTTTTCCAAAACCCATAGCAAGATTTGGAACTATGTTCGATACTTACTGTGAGGGCGAACCTGTGGAAATTCGTAATCTAAGTGTTGGATTACCAACTTCTTACACTTGGACTTATGGAAATGGAACAACCTCTAATGATTCTCTTCCTATCATGCCAATCTATTCCGTAGAAGAGGAGAGCAAGAACTACTCTATACAATTAAGTATTCAAAATGAGTGTGGTATGGATAGCACCATCAGAGATATCTTTATTACTCCTTCTAATGTTGAGGCATTTTTTAACATTGAAAAGTTAGCATTTTGTGTGGGAGATAGTATTTACTTAGAAAGTTTTGCGACCCCTAATGTACCTGTGGAATGGCAATTTGGAGATGGTAATTCGACCAATTTAGAAAATCCTGTTCATGCTTATGATCAATCTGGTAATTATGTCATTAGTCAGTTGGCTTTTGGCTGTGGATATGATAGTGTAGGAGTTGAAATCCAAATATCTGATATGCCAGTGGCTTCGTTTGAAGTAGCAGGAGAACTGTGCTTAGGAGACACTTTGCAATTTACAAATAACTCAAGCAATAGTCTGAGAAATATCTGGAATTTTGGAGATGGGCAGGAGCGAATTGTTGATGAGCCTATGTATGCCTACCAAACTGCTGGCAATTATATAGTAAATCTAATTACTCAAAACAACAATTGTAGAGATACTTTTCAGTTGCCAGTGAGTGTTAGTTCGTTGCCATCATTTGAACTTGTTGTTCAAGATACCGTTTGTGCAAATACTTTAAACACATTTAGGGTGGATGTACTAGAAGCCTATGAAAATTATCGCTGGACAATTGGTGATAGCGTTTTACTAGGACGACAGATAGATTTTACTTTTCCAAGAAATGGGCAATCTGAGGTAGCCGTTAGCGTTCAGAATAGCCTTGGTTGCTCGACTGAAAAAGAAGCTACCGTTACTACTTTACCGCAGCCGATAGCTTCTTTTACTTTAGATGCCTTGGATTTATGTACGCCTGCTGAACTGTTATTGCTCAATACTTCTACTAATGCTAATCAGTTTGAGTGGAAGTTCGATCAAGGAGAAATAATAAGAACAACAGATGCCAATTTCTTATATCAAGATGCAGGAGATTTTAGCCTCGACCTCATTGCCAGCATAAACAATAAGTGTTTTGACACAACCCGACAAACGATTTCAATTCGTCAGACACCTGTACTTGATTTTAGGGTGGACGACATTAGCTGTGGTGGCGCCAATGATGGAAGAGTTGAGATTTTAAATCTTCAAGAGCAATTAAGATATGAACTTTTTAGCAATAGTTACTTTCAAGATCGTCCAAGTTTATTTAATAATCTGATGCCAAACAACTACAGCTTAACCGCAATTGCAGATAATGGCTGTGACACCACTTATCAATTTAGTATTAGTGAACCTCAAGCACTGTCTGTTGATATTTTACAAGATTCCATAGCATTGCGAAAAGCCGATCCTGTTCAAGTAGATGTAGATTATACGCCCAAGAACTTAAATTTCAGATGGACACCTAATGATTTTGTTAGCACAGTAGATAGTAATCGCTTTGTTATTGCTCCTCGCACCTCTGGCTACTATCGCTTTGAGGTGAGCGATGGCAGATGTGCCGCTAACGATTCTATCTATTTTGAGGTGGCTGCTAGAAATGAAGTATATCTTCCCACCGCTTTTTCCCCTAATGGAGATGGAGAAAATGATCGCTTCTTTGTGCAGGCGGGACTAGGAATTGCCACTGTTGTTTCTTTCCAGATTTTTGACCGTAAAGGCACACTCGTATTTGAAGCAAGCAACTTTTTACCTAATGACCCCCTTAAAGGATGGGACGGAACATTCAAAGGCGAGGAATTGAATCCGAGCGTTTTTACTTATCTCGTGCAGGTTCAGTACAAAGGAGGCACTTTGCAGAAACTGGTAGGCGATGTAACACTCACAAAATAAAGATTTCTACTATCATAAGCTACTAACTGTATTTAAAAGTTAGATATTTGAGGTTAAATTGATCGAATTGACTATGTTTTCTATCTTTACAAGTACAAAAAAAAGAAAAATTGATTATTCAAAAATTGGTGTGGATATGCACTCCCATCTAATTCCGGGTATTGATGATGGTGCAAAGAACCTAGAGGAAAGTTTAACGCTGATAAGTGGATTAGTGGATATGGGCTTTTCTAAGATTGTTACAACGCCCCATATTATGAATGAATATTATCCCAATACACCGGAAATCATTCAAAAGGGATTAAATACACTGAAACAGGCTATTGCTCAAGCAGGGATTAACATTCAGATAGAGGGTGCGGCAGAATATTTTATAGATGAAACTTTTGAAGCCCTATTGCAAAAAAAAGTCCCGCTTCTTTCTTTTGGCAAAAAATATGTTCTCGTTGAGCAGTCTATGCTTTTTCCGACTAGCAACCTTCAGCAAGTCCTTTTTTTACTCAATACCCAAGGCTACCAGCCCATACTAGCCCATCCAGAACGCTATGTGTACTATACCAACGATTTCAAGCAATTTGAAAACATCAAATCCTACGGTTGCTACTTCCAACTCAATTTGCTTTCTTTGGCAGGATATTATGGTAAGCCACAACAGCAACTTGCTACAAAGCTGCTTCGCGCCAACATGATTGACTTTGTAGGCACCGACCTTCATCATCAACAGCATTTACAAGCACTTCAGCAATTGACTTTACCTGCTAATTTGCAGCACTATTTTGAGGAAGCGTCTTTTAGGAATAATGCCTTGAGGTAGCGAGAGCTATCTCAAACCAAAATTCTGCTAATGGAGATTGATAATATAGGTAGATTTTGCAGATTAATGTTTGTTTTATATGCTGCTTAGTAACTGATGTTACGCACCATTTGATAATTTACTGTTTCAAGTGTTGATTGCTGTAAGTTCTTGTTCTTTTTTCTTGATAAAAAAGAACCAAAAAATCAAGACTGCATTTCTTTTTTAACGCTCCAAAAGCATTGAAAATACTAAAAGAAATAAGGTCGAATAATTAGTTATTATTGTTTTGCGTAACGTCAGTTAGTAAATAGAATTTTGGCTAACGAATTCTGGAACAATTATTTTCATAATCTCCACGACTTTTTTGTCTGTGCAGCCCGTTTGAACTAGTTGACAAAGAACATCTATCTGCTGACTGAACGCTGCATAATCATACACTCTGACAATTGCCTTTTTTATTTTAGGATGATGGGTAGGAATAATTCCCTCTTCGTCGTTTAAAAGCTCTTCATATAATTTCTCGCCAGGTCGAAGTCCAGTAAATACAATGTCAATATCCTTTCCAAGAGTCAATCCAGCCATTTGTATCATTTTTTCTGCTAAATCTACTATTTTGACAGGTGCTCCCATATCAAAAACAAAAATCTCTCCTCCGTTGCCAATAGCACCTGCCTCTAGCACCAATTGGCAGGCTTCGGGAATCGTCATGAAAAACCGTGTGATTTTCGGGTCGGTGACCGTAATAGGTTGACGCTGCTCAATTTGTCGCTGAAAAATTGGAACGACGGACCCATTAGAACCAAGTACGTTTCCAAAACGAGTAGTGATAAATTGAGTACGATTATTTCTACGAAAATTAAGCGCCTGCACATAAATTTCTGCAATCCTCTTTGAAGCTCCCATTACATTACTAGGATTCACAGCTTTGTCCGTAGAAACCATTACAAATTTTTCTACTTTAAACAACGAAGCGGCATCTGCTACATTTCGTGTTCCAAAAATATTTACCCTTACAGCTTCTAAAGGAAATTTTTCCATAATAGGAACATGCTTGTAAGCTGCCGCATGGAACACATACTGGGGTTGATATTGCTCAAAAATATGTATAATTTTTTTGTAATCTCTCACATCTCCAACGATAGGTTGGAATATCATGTTTCTTGAAGACTGCTGTAAAGAAAGGATTAACTCGGCCAGTGGTGTCTCTGCTTGATCTAACCCTACAATTATCTTAGGTTCATAACTAATAAGTTGCCTTACGATTTCACTTCCTATGGAACCTGCACAGCCTGTTACTAGTATCACCTTGTCCGCAATCGTTTCTCTCGTTATTGCTTCATCTAACCGAATGGGAGAACGATCTAATAAGTCTTCAAAATTAATATTTCTAATTTGACCTATATTCAAATTATTATTTAGCCAGTCTTCTACTTGAGGTACTTTTAATACTTTTAGTTTATTGGCAAGGCATTGATTAATAAATTCAATTTTTCGAGCCTCTGTCGATTCATCAGCGGCAATAATTGCAACTTTAATATCATTTCTTTTAATAACTTCTTTGAATGCTTTGGCTGGATTGAAGATTTTTACTCCATTTAAGAATTTATGATGCACAAGAGGATTGTCATCAAAATAGGCCACTAGTCGATAGTCGTGCGCAGATTGCTGACGGAGTACTCGTGCTGTTGTAGCCCCTAATTCACCTGCTCCAAAAATTGCTGCGTTTATACGAGCTCCTCTTTGTAACCTAAGTTTATCATAGCTGTATCGTAGAGAAACCCTTAAACCAATAATCAGAATTAAGGAAAGAAGCAATTCTGCTATAACGACGATCAAAATCTTATTATAGGGTAAAACGGTGGGCGTAAACGTTAAAAAGACAAAGAAAAAAAAACTAGAACTAATCACTGCAAAGAAAGCTATCCTTACATCTCGCTCTCCTATGTATCTAACAATTACAAGGTAAGTTTTAAAGACAAAAGCACTTACTAATCGAAGAAAAAGTAGTACCACTAAAATAGGTAGGAAATCTAGTAGTAGCCTCCAATCAACTAATAATTCGGCAACACGTAAGCCAAAATATAATGCAAAAGTAGAAGCTAATAAATCAAATAGAACAAAAATAGTTTTGACTGAACGACCTATAAAAGTATAGTTGGAAGGAAAGGGTCGGAGTTTA
>CAYWKD010000082.1:0-8791 GCA_964458705.1 uncultured Saprospiraceae bacterium
TATTAACAGCCATTGGAGCAATTTTGATTTTCATTCGATAAGAAGAAAATAGCCCAAAAAATATTTTTTTAGTTGAAAAAGCCAACTCTCTTACTCTAGATGCTCAGATCACCAGAAGCGTCTTATTGTTAACTAATTATTAAATTTTAGTCCTTCCTAATATTTTGCTTAATTCTTCTTCTAATTTTGCAGAGTCAAATACTACTGGTAGAGTGAAATGCGTTGCTTTGTCAATTACTTACCGCATTAGTTTGTTCCCTTCCAGTTCCTATAATCTTTAGAAAGTAAAATCAATCAATTATTTATGAGATTTACGTCTTTACTCTTTCTTGTATTTATCGTAACAAGCGGTTTAAGTGCCCAAACTACGGTGAAAGGAAAACTTACAAACGCCAATACAGACAATCCAGTAGAAGGTGCTTTCATTTCTGTACAATATACCAAAAAAGGTACTAGTACTGATAGACAAGGTAACTTTGAAATTACGGGTCTGAACTTAGGAGAGCAAGTGCTACTGATTGAAATAGACGGCTATGAAGCAGTCATGCAAAAAATTACAGCTCGCGAAAATGAAACAATTGATCTGGGAATCCTTCCACTCAATCCGACTACCGAAGCACCTAGTCTTCTAGAAGAACAAGACATTATTCCTGTCATTACACTTACTGAATCCGATTTAACTGGTGCAGATGCCATGGGGCAAAATATTTCAGGATTACTCTTCGCTTCTAGGGATGTGTTCATCAATACTGCGGCATTCAACTTTGGTTCGGCTCGGTTTAGAATTAGAGGATATGACTCCGATAATACAACTATCTTGTTGAATGGCGCACCGATGAACGACCTTGAAAGTGGTCGAGTATTCTGGAGTGCTTGGGGTGGATTGAACGATGTTGTTCGTAATCAAGAAATTACAATTGGATTGGGAGCAAACAACAATGGCTTTGGAGGCATCGGTGGAATAACTAATATTGATACAAGAGCGTCTCGGCAGCGCAGAACGCTTAGATTTGCCTACTCTATTTCTAACCGAAGTTATCGCAATCGTACAATGTTGACTTACAATACAGGCATGATGTCGAATGGCTGGGCAATCTCGCTTTCTGGTTCAAGACGTTGGGCAAATGAAGGTTATGCAGATGGCACATTTTATGATGCGTATAGTTATTTCTTGTCAGTAGATAGAAAACTAGGAAAAAATCATACAATTGGGTTGACCTTCTTAGGAGCACCAAATAAAAGAGGGAAATTAGGTGCCGTAACGCAAGAAGTGTACGACTTAGCTGGCACAAATTATTACAACCCTTATTGGGGCTATCAATCGGGAGAAAAACGCAACTCGAGAGTATCAAATATTCATCAGCCAATTGCCATGCTGCGCTATGATTGGAAAATGAATAAAAAATCAAACTTAACTGTTACAGCGACTTATCAGACTGGTAGAAATGGAGGTACAGCTTTGGATTGGGTAGATGCACGTGATCCACGACCTGACTATTATCAAAGGCTGCCAAGTTATGCCTTAAATAGAGGAGATGAAGAAAGTGCTGAAAAAATAGAAAATGCCCTATTAGATGATCCAGCACTTCTGACAGTGGATTGGAGTTCAATGTACAATGCTAATCGTTTTGGTGATCCTGAAACGATTGAGAATGCTAATGGTTCTGGTGAATCCTTCACGGGTCTGCGTTCAAGCTATATTGTAGAAGATCGTCGCTATGATAGCGAAGAAGCCAATCTGAACTTAATTTTCCAAAGCCTTTTGAGTGATCGCCTGACCCTGAATGTTGGTGCTGGTGGACAATATTATAAAGGGGAGAATTTCAAAGTAGTGGAAGATTTACTCGGAGGCGAGTTTTATTTAGATATTGACCGATTTGCAGTGGACGATGCATCTAGTCAAAATGATGTGGATACGCCAAATAGAATTGTACAAGAAGGAGATCGCTTTGGTTATGATTATGACTCTAACATTCAGAAAAGTTTTGGCTGGGCACAGTTGACTTATAATCTACCTCGATTTGATTTATTCATCGCTGGTCGAGCAGAATTTACTCAATTTTGGCGGACAGGAAATGTTAGAAATGGACGATTCCCACTGGGGAACGATTCCTTCGGGGACAGTGAAATAAAAGATTTTTTTACTTATGGAGCTAAAGGTGGTATTACCTTCAAATTAGATGGACGTAACTATTTCTATGCCAATGGTTATTACGGCACTCGTGCGCCTTTCTTCCGCAATGCCATGACAGCTCCACGCACGCGCAATGAGTTTATCCCTAATCTAACAGAAGAAACCATCACTTCTGGTGAAATTGGGTACAACTATCGTTCGCCTTATTTCAAGGCAAGAGCTACGGCTTATTACAGCCAATTTGAAAATGGCGTTGACATTCAAAGTTTCTTTATTGATGACCTTGTTACAGATCAGTCTGCCAATGTATCCGACTTCATTTTTATGACCATCAATGGAATTGATCGGCTTCATTTTGGTGGAGAACTAGCAGTAGAAGGGCGCATAATCGGCGGGCTTTCCTTTAATGCAGTGGCAGCCATTGGACAATATACTTTCAATTCTCGACCTACTACCTCAATTTATACAGACAGTGGTCGGGGAGCAGTAGTAGAAAATCGCACCATATACATGAAGAATTTCTATGTGCCAGGAACGCCTCAACAAGCCTATTCTTTTGGCTTAAAATACTCTGGCAAACAGTACTGGTTCGCTAACCTAAGTTTCAACTACTTTGATGAAATTTGGATGGATTTCAACCCAATTCGTAGAACAGAAGAAGCTGTGGCAGATATTAGTAGGGATTCGGAACAATTTAAGTCTATTATTTATCAAGATGGTCCAAACTCAGGCTATACCCTTGATTTCTTCGGTGGAAAATCTTTTAGACTAGCGGATAATTATTTCTTGAACTTCACCGTAGGTGTGAATAACCTTTTGAACAATCAAGAACTCAGAACAGGTGGCTATGAGCAAGGGCGTTTTGAGATTGATGATATGGGCGAGAATGACTTTCCAAACCGCTATTATTATATGTTTGGCTTGAATTACTTCGTGAATGCAACATTTCGGGTGAGAATATGAAAAATAATCTTGGATGATAAACTTCAGAAATATGACTTATCATTCATTAATGTTAACAGCAAATAATAAAAAAATCACATTCGATGAATAAACTACTATTTTCAAAAAAATCAATTTTTTTGCTTTTTATTGGCATCGTTGCCACGTTTTCAAGTTGTGTAGATCAAGAATTTGATCTGCCGCCAGAGCCAGAATTAGACCCCGCGTTTTCTAATGTCATCACGATTACTGAATTAGTGAACGATTTCTATAAAGCAGGGGCATACACTAAAGTTACAGACAGCGTCGCTATCTCAGGTATCGTGATTGCAGACGATGAATCGGGTAATTACTTCAAGGAACTTGTTATTCAAGATGAAACAGGCGGTATTGAAGTTCAATTAAACGCCATAGGTTTACACGATGATTATCCTATAGGAAGACGTATTTATGTCAATTGTAAAGACCTTTGGATTGGTGATTTTGCAGGCTCTTTACAGTTGGGCGGCTCTTATGATGAAGATAATGATCGCTTGAATCGAATTGATGAAGTGTTGATTAGTCAGGTCATTGCTAAAGGTCCAGTTGAGAATAGCATTGTGCCGAAAGAAGTCGAAATCAATGAATTGACCACTGCCGATGTTAATACTTTGGTTCGATTAACCAATCAGCAGTTTGCTTCATCCGAGGTCGGAGAAACTTTTGCTGACTTTCCGAATCGAACAACTACCTCAGCAGTGAACCGAACAATTGAGGATTGCGCTGGTAATGAGATTATTCTTAGAACGAGCAGCTACTCTGACTTTGCGGAATCCACCATTCCCGATGGGAATGGCACAATTACGGCTGTTTTCAGTGTGTTCAATGAAACACCGCAGCTATTTATCCGAGATTTATCTGATATTGAGTTTGACTTAGCTCGATGCCAAAAAGGGGGTGGAACAGGAAATGAGGAGTTGGCTTCGATTGCTTCCATTCGTGATTTATTTACTGGTAGCGAAACGACGGTGCCAGCCGATACAAAAATTAAAGGAATCGTTATTTCAGATAAAGATAATGCTAACATCACAAATCGAAACTTAGTAATTCAAGAACCGGGCGGCAAAGGCATCATACTGCGTTTTGCAGAAGCACATCCTTATAGTCTTGGCGATGAATTAGAAGTTGCGGTCTCAGAAAAGGAGCTATCTGAGTTTAACGGTTTGCTTCAGATTAATAACTTGAATCTTGGTGATGCCTCCGTCCTGTCCACTGAAAAGGAGATTACACCCTCTGTTTTAACGGTTGTGGAAATACTGGCTAATGCTGAGGATTTAGAATCCACTTTAGTTACCATCCAAGAAGCTATGATTGTTGGAGGAGGTAGTTATGGTGGTTCATCAGAAGTACAGGATGCCACAGGAAAAATCGCTCTGTTTGGTACTTCTTATTCTAGCTTTGCGAATGTTCAACTAGAAAGAGCAACCGTAGCAATTACTGCTATTGTTTCGCAATTTAATGATCCACAAATTAATATTCGTAACCTTAATGACGTAGTCAAAACTGGAGGAGGAGGTGGAAATACAGGGGGCGACTCTATTTTTGATATTGATTTTGAGGATCAAGAGGATTTTGAGCCAATTGCATTAGACGGATGGCAAAATATTGCATTAACAGGTACAAGGCTCTGGCTGGGCAGGTCTTTTGACGAAAATTCCTTCACAGAAGCTAGAGCTTTTCAAGAAGACAGCCCAGAAATTGATACTTGGTTGATTAGTCCTGAACTGGATTTGACTCAAATCACAACGCTTGAGTTTGAAAGTGCTACTGCTTTTTGGGTACATGATGGTTTGAGTGTACTTTTTTCTTCTGATTTCGATGGCACTAATGTTGAAACAGCCACCTGGGAAAACTTAGAGACTACCTTAGCCGGTCAGGGGAATCCTAATTATAATTGGGTAGATTCGGGAGCGGTTACTCTGCCAACAGGCGCAAAAGGGTATGTGGCTTTCAGATATGTAGGCACTAGTGCTACTAATACAACCACTTATCGCTTGGATAACATTCAGCTTAGATAGATCAATAAAAGGGAACATATTTTATTGAGGGAAGAGGGACATACGCAAACTCTTCCCTTAATAAAATTGACGATCAGTAAAGAAATACCAATCTTGAAAGAAAAAAATGGAGCCCCCATTTTCGCCTATTCAGACGACTATTAGCCCCTTCAACTAATAAGTAATTGGGAGCTCCGGTGACATCTACCCCACCGTCACCAAAAAAAATTAGAATAGCCAATTTCAATTGGACTATCATCAAACTAACACTGTCCGAGTTGAAACCTTGAACCCATAGAAAAGGCGTGTAGCCCAATCAACACAAGCCAATTAGATGGCGAGTCATCAAATTTGAGTTTCTGAATGAGTTCTCTGCTATGATTATAGCAGTTAAAAGAAAGGATTTTAATTGCGTAAATATACTTCACGGGATTCAACTACGGTTATGGGAAAAATATATGTTCTTTCATTACAAAGATAAGTCTTATTTTTAGATGTAAAATACCCGGATTAAGGTATTTTATGAACGGTATTAAAATAGCGTTGTCTCCACAATCTGTGCTTTGTAAGCTCTAAAGTCTTCAACTTTGATCCATAGTAGAAGACATACTAAAAAACTTTAAATACCTTTGTAAGTCAACAAAATCAACACTATAGTATTGGCAAAGACAAGTAAGCAGAAAGGAAAGATGACACCTTTAATGAAGCAGTATTTCAGCTTAAAGGCTAAGTACCCAAAGGCAATATTGCTGTTTAGGGTTGGAGATTTCTACGAGACTTTTGGCGAAGACGCTGTTACGACATCCAAGGTGCTGGGTATCATTTTAACCGCTCGAAATAATGGCGGTAGTGATATTGAGCTAGCTGGCTTTCCTTATCATTCTCTTGATTTGTACCTGCCTCGTTTGGTTCGAGCTGGCTATAGGGTTGCTATTTGTGAGCAACTGGAAAAGCCAAGTAAAGAAAAAAAGATTGTGAAGCGAGGTGTAACGGAGGTTGTAACACCTGGTGTGGCAGTGGACGATAAGTTACTCGATCATAAAACAAATAATTATCTAGCAGCAGTTTCTTTCAGCAAAAAAGGATATTTAGGTGCCGCTTTTTTAGATATTTCCACGGGTGAATTTTTGGCTAGTGAAGGCGATCAGGGCTATGTCGAAAAACTGATGCAAAGCTTAAATCCTTCGGAAGTAATTTTTTCTAAAGATCAGCATAAATACTTTCAGGCACAATTTGGAGAGCAATACTATACTTTTCCATTGGAAAATTGGGTATTTAATTTCGATTACGGACGCGAAAAACTGTTGACCCATTTTGAGGTGCAAACCTTAAAAGGCTTTGGCATAGAAGAAATGACTTTAGCACAAATTGCAGGAGGTGCTATTCTTCATTATTTAGAAACTACTGAGAACCGAAATCTCAAGCACATTTCCAGCATTAGCCGCATTCAGCCAGATCGCTATGTTTGGTTAGACCGGTTCACGATCCGAAATTTAGAGTTGATTCATAGCCCTCAAGAAACTGGGATTCCTTTGATAAAGGTGCTAGATCAAACAGTTTCCTCAATGGGAGCGAGGTTATTAAAAAAATGGGTTGTGCTGCCTTTAAAGTCTCTAAAAGTGGTGGATGCTCGTTTGAATATGGTGGATTTCTTTTTGAACCACTCGGAGCTTGTTCAACAGATCGAAACGCACATTCGCCAAATGGGGGATTTGGAGCGATTGATTTCTAAAGTACCATTGGGAAAGATCAACCCCAGAGAGGTAGTCCAATTGAAAAAAGCATTAGAAGCCATCCATCCTGTAAAAGAATCACTCAATCAGACCCAACAAACCTACCTTGAGAAAATCGCTGAAGGTCTAAACCCTTGTCCAAAGTTGTGCCACCAAATCCATCAACAAATTGTAGCTGAGCCACCTGTGAATTTGGCAAAAGGTCAGATCATAGCGGACGGTTTTCATGAAGAGTTAGATGAACTGCGACATATTATTAAGCATAGTAAAGAAATGCTGATTGAAATACAGCAAAAGGAAGCGGCTAATACAGGTATTGAAAGTTTGAAAATTGGCTTTAACAATGTTTTTGGCTATTACCTAGAAGTAACCAACAAGTACAAAAATAAAGGATTGATCCCCGATAACTGGACTCGCAAACAAACCTTGACCAATGCCGAGCGATACATCACTGAAGAGCTTAAAATACTGGAAAGCAAGATATTAGGAGCAGAAGAAAAAATATTGGTACTAGAAAATAACTTGTTTGAGCAGTTGGTTACCTACTTGCTAGATTACATTCAACCTATTCAACATAATGCTTCGCTCATTGCACAGCTCGATTGTTTGATTTCTTTTGCAAAAGTGGCACTGCGGCATCAATATTGTAAACCAGCATTAAATAAAGACTACATTATTGATATAAAGGCAGGGCGACATCCTGTGATAGAGCAGCAAATGCCCATTGGAGAAAGCTACGTGCCCAATGATGTTTATTTAGATCGGGAGTCGCAGCAGATTCTTATGATAACAGGACCTAATATGGCGGGTAAGTCTGCCTTACTTCGGCAAACAGCCCTTATATGCTTGATGGCGCAAATGGGCAGTTTTGTTCCTGCAAAATCAGCCCAGCTGGGATGGATAGATAAGGTTTTTACTAGAGTAGGTGCTTCTGATAATATTTCTTCTGGCGAATCTACATTTATGGTGGAAATGAACGAAACAGCCAGTATTATGAACAATATCTCTGATCGTAGTTTGATTCTATTGGATGAAATTGGTAGAGGAACAAGTACTTATGATGGTATTTCCATTGCTTGGTCTATTGCGGAGTACTTGCATAATAATCGAAGTGGTCGCCCTAAAACGCTTTTTGCTACTCATTATCACGAGTTGAATGAGTTGGCAAATAAATTTCCACGCATCAAAAATTTTCACATTTCTACTAGAGAAATTGACCAAAAAGTCATCTTTCTTCGCAAATTGGTGGAAGGAGGTAGTGAGCATAGCTTTGGAATCCATGTAGCAAAAATGGCAGGAATGCCTAGGAGTATTGTAGAACGAGCTGCACACATTTTGGGACAACTTGAGCAAAAATCCATCAATAATGAAGTAGCGACTAGCGACGGCATCCAAACAGGGAAGGTCGATACCCAAAAACTGCCAGTTGAACCAATACAACTTAGTATTTTTGAGGCGGCTCACCCAGAGATGGAAAAATTAAAACGCACATTAGAAGAACTTGACCTAAATGCTATGACGCCTATTGAGTGTATGATGAAGTTGAGTGAACTGAAAAAATTGATCGAAAAATAGAAGAAAAAATCAATTATCAACTTGCCTATTTTTGTATCCTTTCTAAGTCGCCTTTTCTTAGTGTAACAAGTCCCCAAACTATCATCGGAAGCACGAAAATAATAGCATTATTCAATATTTCGCTAAAGAAATTGATACGCTCCAATTGGTTGGGAGAGCGTTCATAAATACCAATTTTTTCCACAGCTATTTTTTGAATAGCTAAGGTGCGAATGGCAAGGGCATTGAGCGACTATGGTATAAACCTGACGTAAAGATGATGAATTGAGACGAGATTTTTTAAGGAAAAAAGCAACAATATTTAGCATTCTAATGGTATGTATTGAAATATTTGCCTGATTTCCTGCTAAAATTAAAATTTTATTGGATTA
>CAYWKD010000083.1:0-8002 GCA_964458705.1 uncultured Saprospiraceae bacterium
TGTTTTTCTGAACGATCTCATCCGTAATTTCATCACCTTTATCATTTATGAAATAGGTTCTTGCACTACCCTCTACAAGAAACCCCAGTTTTTTTATGACTGTATGTCTCTCTTTAAATAGTTGTCTCTTATCAAATTCTTTCTCATAAAAAATGGACAAGATTGCTTGAACCTCATAATCTCTTGGCTTTTCTACTCTCTGATATATGAAATCTTCAAATTGGGTTTTCATAGGTTGCAATTGCCAGCTTTTATAACAAAATTAGCGTTTGGATTCATTATATATGGATTGCAGCTAACTATGGATTACCCGTAACTGCTGTGTCTTCTTTTTCCATTTTCATAGCTTCAAAGTCTAAAGCCTCTAATTGCTCCAAGTATTGATCCCTGATAGATTTGAATTGTTCCATATCTTCTGCTTGAAGCGGTTTTGCAGGAGGAAATTTTAATGCTCTGTGATTTACTTGCTTTCCATTTTTCCAAAATCTAAAGCAAACATGCGGACCTGTTGCCAAGCCCGTAGAACCTACGTAGCCAATCACTTCATTTTGTTTTACGTGCTTACCTACTTTCATACCTTTTGCGAAGCGCTGCATATGCAGATATTGCGTTTGATAAGTTTCGTCGTGCTTTATTTTTACATATCTGCCATTACCTTTTGTGTAGCCTGCTTTCACCACCACTCCATTGCCAACTGCATGGATGGGCGTTCCGTAAGGGGCAGCATAATCAGTGCCTAAGTGTGGCTTCACTCTTCTCAATACTGGATGAAAGCGTCTCAAATTATAAGAAGACGAAATCCTGAAACTTTTTAGCGGAGACTTCAAGAAACCTTTATTCATCGGACGACCTTCTATGTCGTAATAACCTGCTTTTTCTATATCTTCACTGTCATAATAGAAAGCGTAAAATTTATCTTCTCCAGTTTGATAGCTAGCTGCATAAACCTCGCTTACACCAACTGATTTGCCATCAATAAACTGCTCATCATAGACTAATTTAAAACGATCTCCCTGTTGCACTCTGCTAAAGTCAATCGACCATTGTAGTGCATCTTCCATCTTAGAAGCTAGTTCAAAACTCATGCCATTATCCACCATTGTATTCCAGAGGTTATCTTGAATAATGCCTACTGAATTTTGACGCTCCGTGCTAATAGGATATTTTTTCTTTGTTGCATCTAGTTGATGAAGATCAAAAACGATGTATTCAAACTTATTAGGTTCGTAAATAAGGTAATCTGCTTTTTGAGTGCTATCTTTTGCTAATACAGTATAAGACTTTCCTGCAATTAATCTGCCAACATCAAAGGTACCTGCCGAGTTTTGTACCAGCTTTTCTATGGCAGGGTAGTCTAATTTGTAGTCCTGTAAGATATCAGCAAAAAATTGCCCTGACTCAATTGTTCCTTCCGATACATGGAAAGTGTCTAAGGCAAAACCATATTTTAAGTTGGGAGACACGATGGGTAAGTATCCAATTTCAGTATTGGGCATCAGGCTAGCAGAAAGCTTGTCTTTTTGACTTTGATGTAGAATAGCATAAATGCTAGCACTCATAAATCCTAAAATAGCAAGCACCGCTAAAATTTTACTTTTGTCAAGCCTTTTTAAAGTATTGACTGCGCGCTGCTCCAATTGTTCTGTCTTTTCCGAATCCATATTCTTTTGATAATTTATGTTCAACAAACTTTATGGTCACCGTAAAGTGATGAATATGTTATGGGAATAAATTTGTTGACGAACTTTTTATGCTGGGAAGAAATTGAAATCGTTTTTTTACTTAAACCTCGTCATATTGATATGCTCAAGGCAAATATATCATTCTCTCACAAATATTCAAAATTAGATCACGCAGACTTCACAGGTGGATGCTCTTGTATGAATTGTAGAATATCCTCAGGATCATCTGTGAGGTGCAGCATATCATAGTATTTTTTACTCCAAGCCAATTGTCTTAATAAAGGATAGATCAAAGTGTTTATTTCATATCTTTCTCTACCTAGAAAGACCATGGGGCTGTAATAATTATAAGTACCATAGTGATTCTGAGTAGCATCTTGAAATATTTCTTGAGTTGTGCCAGCACTTCCCGGTGCAAAAATGACCCCGTAAACACTTACAGCGAGCAGTGTATCTTCTCGGATGCTGTTTGAGAAGTACTTAGCAATATGCGAACTGAATAAGTTGCTTGGTTCATGACCATAGAACCAGGTTGGAATAGCTAGGCTTTCCGCACCATCTGGGTATAAATGAATAACCTCAAGTGCTTTTTTGTGAAAATTAGCATCAGTGTAGTGTGGTGCTTCGCTCAGTATGTCAATAGCCTTTTCTAAATCATTGTTACTTTTTCCTGCAAAATGAGCACCCAAATTAGAGGCTTCCATAATGCCAGGACCGCCACCAGAAACTACAAAGTATCCTGCTTCGGTTAGCAGTTTAGCGGTGAGTGCCATTTTCTTAAAATAGGGATCGGTTCTCATTGTGTTGTGTCCTCCCATGAAGCCCACGCAGCGGTGTTGAGTCTTATTTACAGCATCAAATTTTAATATATCTCTCAGCGCTTGATCTATTGAATGATCGTGGATACGTTGCCACAGTGCTTCTTGGATAGGAGGATTGAAGCGACATTTTGAAAAATGCTCATATATTTTTAAGTCGTAGCTTTCGTCTTTTTCAGTGGTGAAGCCTTTCAGTAATTCGCGGCAGGTATAAAGTTGTGTGCGAAATGGATTGTAAGGCAGATCACTGGGAGCAGAATAAACTTGCGCTCCTAATTGTGTAAGCAATAGCTTCTCTTTAGCGTTCAGATTACAGCCTAGAAAAGTTACATTTTTCATATTGAGGCTATGCCAATTGACGTTTAGCCCTGAAAAATCAATATCTTGGAAAGTGCAACTTCCTTCTTCAGGAAGACCTTTTTGAATAAAATCTTCTACGCTCTTAGTATCTTTAATAAACACTTCGGAGTTAGATTCAAATTTATTTATGTCCATATTTGATTTGATTGTAACTATTCATTACAGATCGGCACTAAGTTTTTCGATAGCTACGAGACACTAATCTATGTATTTTTGAAGACTTCGGAGATATTAGACAATCATTTATGTTCCTTGACGGACATATTTATTTCAAAGTGGCACTATCATCCAGTCGCATTTGTTCTTTTCATCCGAATTGACATACTAAAGAATAGACCAATTAGCATTAAGATAGAACCCATCCAAAACAGATTGATTCCTTGAAATTCAATAGCTTCAAATACAATGAAGTCTGTTCTTGCTGAATTGGTAGCAATAGCGATTGGGATAGCTGGCTTCACTTCTTCATTTTGTCCAATCAATAGCTCCACCGTTTCTGATTTGGGATCAATGCCATTAAATCGAACGTGTAAGCCTTCTTCAATAATTTCATCTTTTAAATTGAATGGACGATTTTCTCTGATGAAGTAAATAGGCTGTGCCATATAATTTCGTTGACCACTTGCAATATTGACAATTGCTCCAACTGCTATATCACCTTCTTGAGGATAATAGCTAGGATGTTCGGGTGATCTATTAAAGCCAGAAAATTGAATGGTATAATCTTTATATTGAATTGTCTCGCCTCGCTTAACGGTGAAAGTTTTATAATCTAACTGATCTTCTTCCGCCAAAAGGAGGTCGAAAATCTCTTCTTTTAATTTTACTTTAGAAGTCAATCGGTTGATTTGATCGGGATAGCCGTACAGCATCTGCCCACGCAATGCCAACATTGGTCGAGCAGTGTAAATAGAATCTCGATCTTGAATTCTTACAACTGCGCCAATTGTAATATCGCCCTCTTCTGCATGATAATCAGGATGACTTGGATTTTTGTCAATCCCTATCACTTGTCCACGGTAGTGGCGGACGACAGCAGTGTCTAAAGCTCTACTAGAGTCTTTGATTGAAATAGTATCTTGAATATCAAATACCTGACCCAAGGCAACGGCATAAGTTTGATAATTTAAGCTATCCTCTACTTCTTTGGCGTACTCTGGATCAATTTCTACTCTTGGCACATTAGCAATATGAGTGAAAATATCTTTACCTACATAGTGCTTTGTATCAGGATTGATGTTAGCAATTTTTGAAAAATCTTTGCTGTACAATAAACTTGGATAAACATTAAAATCTTGCAGAACTTCATCACCGTCTCCCTTATATTTCATGTTGATCTCGAAGGTTCTAGTGAACTGCTCCACAGTATCTTTAAGGTAAGTAACTTCGTAGCCACTCATAAAAATAGGATCACCTTTTTGGAGAATAATATTTTTATTTATCATATCTCTATCCAATAAGCCAGTCATAGCAAACTCATTATGAGAAAGATAGGTCTTATTTAATCCAGAGGCTAAAATACCGACGATCATTATTCCGAAACCACCATGAGACAGCACAGAGCCCGACATAGCCATATTCCCTCTAGCTGTTGTGATGAGATAGTCTAAGTTTATAATCACCGTAAAAATACCAGCAGCGAGTAATGTAATGTATTGCCAAGCGGTCGCTTTTATCCAAAAAGTGATTAAGAAAGTCAGTACCGCTGTTATAATCAAAGCAACTCCAGTATGTATTGCAAATTTGGAGAAATGCTTTTTAAAATTAAATTCTCGGTAGCGTAAAAACTGCGTTGAACCAGAAAGTAATCCAATGAAAACAGCAATCCAAATTTGATACTTATTATAGTGTGGCACTGGATCATTGATGACTAAGCCTTCGAAGGTCGGGTCAAAAAGTTGGTACAATTTATTGTAGATGGGCAGTGAGGTAGAACCTATTATTAACACAGCAGAAAATAATAAAACTAGTGTGCCAACAAACATCCAGAATTCCTTAGAGGCCATAGATTCTTCTTTCAGTGCAGTTGGAATAGATTTTCTTCTTTGAATGATTAAGAAAATTCCCAATAACAAAAACGTTCCCATGAAAGCAATCAACTGCCACTCTAAGCCCATTTCTGTAAAGGCATGAACGGAGGTTTCGCCTAAGATGCCTGAACGAGTAAGGAAAGTTGAATAAAGGATAAATACAAAAGTCAGTATGTAGAACAAATAAGAGGTTCTAATGGAATATCCCGTAGCATTAGCGATTAAGTTGGTATGAATGCCTGCCACCAGCAATAGCCAAGGCACGAGCGACGCATTTTCAACTGGATCCCAAGCCCAGTAGCCACCAAAGTTCAGGGCTTCATATGCCCATGCACCCCCCATTAAAATACCTGTACCCAAAATACCACCACTAAATAAAGCCCAGCGTAGCGCAGGTTTTAACCATGCTCTATGTTGCTTTGTCCACAAGCCAGCGATAGCATAACAGAATGGAATGGAAGTAGAAGCAAAACCCAAAAATAAAGTTGGTGGGTGAATGGTCATCCAGTAGTTTTGAAGTGAAGGGTTCAAGCCAGCTCCCTCAATCAGTTGCACATAATCAGTATTGTTGAAAAGCGGGATAGCCATTGTATCGCGAAGCAGTAGCATAGGATTACTACCGATCTTGACTTCTTCTGTTATGTAAATCCCTAGTATCATACTACTCAGAAATGTTTCGATCAGAGCTAAAACGGATAGGGTAGGGGCTTCCCAACTTTTGCCTACAAAAATTAATAAAACGCCCAAAACTACGTGCCAAAACATCCAGAGTAGAAAACTCCCTTCCTGTCCCTGCCAAAACGCTGAAAATACATACCGAAACGGTAGGTCATCAGAAGTATGCGCCTGAACATATTGATACTCGTAATAGTGGCTGAGCATAATATGAAAGATTAGACCGATTACAAGCAATATACTTACTCCATGTAAGGTGAAACCTAAACGACCAATATTACGCCAGCCATTGAATTCACTGGTGTCTCGTCTTTGAGTAGCAAAATAATACCCTACGGCTGCCATGATGCTTGCTACGAAACCAAACAATATTGCAAATTGCCCAATTTTACCAGGCAAGAGGTGTTCTCCTATATATTGTACTTCTTCCATAAATTTTTATTTGGAGAAGCGATGATTTTTTGCGCTCACTCCGTTCTCACTAGTTTAGCCTTGTTCTGCTTTCACAAATAATTCTTCATCCTTATACTTGGATGGGCATTTCATCAAAATATCGGTAGCTATGAATGTGCCATCTTCTTGCATTTTACCCGTTAAAACGACTTGCTCTGATAGTTCAAAATCCTGTGGTTTTGACTTCAATAACTTTACTTTACTTTCTGCACCGTTGGCATCTTTCACATAAAATTCTGTAATATTTGGATCAATCATTGGATCATAAACAATTGCCTTATCCTTTGCCAATTGCCCAACGACTTTTACTTTTTTGTTTTTCTGAGCCGTTGCCTCTTTAAAGGTAGAATAAGTGCTCATGTCATCAGAAGCAGTGGTCAGCATTACAACTGCCACAGCAATTAGTGCAATAGCAACGATATATATTTTTTTCATTGTTTGATAGTTTTATAATCAATATTTTGAACAAAAATAAGCAAATGTCAAACTTATGAAGCCATTTTACTTTACTTAAGCAGTTTTTTCAATTGTTGAACAGTTTTTTACTACCAAAGTTAAATCTAGACTGTCTGGTAATATTCATCCTTTAGTCATTTTGAGGGTATTTGAGTTTGTTAAAAACGAAAATTGAAATATTGAAAACTCTTATCAAGATTTTTTATTCTACCCTCTTCTGCTGAAATAAATTTTGAAACACCTATTTTCGCTTTTGGATTAAATCAAAATAGCCATGTCAGTATTTCCAATCAAAGGAGCTATTCAAAAGTACGCTTGGGGCGGATACTCCTATATTCCTGAGCTAGTTCGCATTGATAATGTCAAACAAGAGCCTTTTGCAGAGCTCTGGATGGGGGCGCACCATCGAGGACCAGCTAAGGTATATGATTATGATGAAGGCTTGACTTTAGCAGATTACATTGCTCGTGCGCCCGAGAAAGTATTGGGGAAGTTGGTTGCCGAAAATTTTGATAATCAATTACCTTTTTTATTTAAAATATTGGATGTCAACAAGATGTTGTCTATTCAAACGCATCCCACAAAGGCACAAGCAGTAGCAGGTTTTGAAAAAGAAAACAGAGCAGGCATTCCGATAGATGCTTTTCATAGAAACTTCAAAGATGATAATCACAAGCCAGAAGTGATGGTTGCATTAACGGATTTTTGGCTGCTGCATGGATTTAAAACAGCGGAGGCTATTGCTAAGACTTTGCAAGAAGTGGAGGAGCTAAATATATTGTTGCCGCTATTCAAAAATCGAGATATATATCATCTTTATAAATATTTGATGGAGCTGCCACAGGAGCAAGTGGACGAGATGCTTTATCCGCTTTATGAGCGATTGATGTGGGGTATTTTCTTTGATAAGCATGATCCTGACTACTGGGCGAAAATGGCATTTGAGGATTATACTCGTGAAGGGCATTTTGATCGTGGTATCTTTTCAATTTATTTATATAACATTGTTCAGCTAAAAGAAGGCGAAGGCATTTATCAAGCGGCAGGTATTCCTCATGCTTATCTGGAAGGTGTGAACGTGGAATTAATGGCAAATTCTGATAATGTTTTTCGAGGAGGACTAACGCCAAAGCATATTGATGTGCCAGAATTACTGAAGCATATTATTTCAGAACCAATTGAGCCAAAAGTATTGAAAGGTGAGCCTATTTCTAGTCAAGAAAAAGTTTACCGAACACCAGCTCCCGATTTTGAAGTGAGTGCTATTGAATTGCTAGCAGACCAGGTTTACCTGCGAGAGTCGGCTGCACCCGATATCATTATTGTAATGAAAGGCAGTGTGAATGTGGAAGAAGAAGGAGTCTTTTTTACGAGGAATAAAGGCGATATTTTCTTTGCGACAGCAGGCAGTCAGTATTCTATTGTGTCGATTGAAAACGCTGTTATGTACAGAGCTACTGTACCATTAGATATATAAATTTTAAACATTTAAAGGATTGTTTCGTAAAGGATAATTAATAGTTAACTA
>CAYWKD010000084.1:0-7841 GCA_964458705.1 uncultured Saprospiraceae bacterium
CCCCCATCATTTGGCATACTTCCAAATGAAATTTCAGAAACATTACAGATAGGTTTTCTTCGTTTAAGAACAACTAAGTCAGCCCCTTCAACCAAGTAAGGGTTGATATTTTTAACTAAAATTTCTAACGGGTCTCCCTTAATATCCTCATAAGACCAAATGGATTTCTTTTTTACATCAAAATTCCCGAAACCGATTATAATAACATGAACTGCAGCTTTACCCCTTGCTTCATTAGACCAATTAAAAGTCCTGTGTGCAAAGTGTATTTTTATACCGTAATTATTAAAAAGTTCATTCCATAAAAGCCCTGTCTGCTCTCCTTGTGCAATGGAGTTGGTTGAAACGAAACCTACTTTAATTTCTGTGGCTTTGATAAGTTTTGATGCTTTGAGATACCAAGCAGTTACATAGTCTAAAACTCCTGCCCCTTTTACACCATTGAAAATAAGGGTCATGTCTTCCTTTTGCTCTTTGCTTTGGTATTGTTTACCATAAAAAGGTGGATTACCAAGAATGTATGATAGTTCAGATTTTGGAACTATATCTGTCCATTCGGTTCGTAGTGCGTTACCATTTATGATAGTTGCAGACTTTTTTAATGGTAAACGAGCATAGTACATTCCAAATGCTTCAGAAATACGAAGGTTCATTTGGTGGTCCATTAACCACAACGCCACTTCTGCAATACGAGCGGGGAATTCATCATATTCAATACCATAGAATTGGTCAACATCTACAAGCATGATTTGGTCGATTCCAAGAACTTGTTGACCACCATACAACTCTTTAAGGACTTCTAATTCTAAAAGTCGTATTTCGCGATAGGTAATGATTAAGAAGTTCCCACAACCACAGGCTGGGTCAAGAAATTTTAAACTGCCGAGTTTTTGATGAAATTCTTTTAACCTGTTTTTGTTGCTTTTAACCTTTATAAATTCTGTTTTAAGTTCATCAAGGAAAAGCGGTTTTATCAGTTTGAGAATATTCTTTTCAGATGTGTAGTGTGCCCCAAGATTTCTGCGTTCCTGTGGATTCATGACGCTTTGGAACATACTACCAAAAATCGCAGGCGAAATTTTACCCCAATCAAGTGAACTGCATTCTAAAAGAATTTCACGCATTCTTGAGTTGAATGAAGCAATAGGTAAAGGTTCTTCAAAGAGTTTTCCGTTTACATATGGAAATGCAGCTAAATGTTCGTCAAGGTTTTTAAGCCGTTTGTCTGTAGGTGTATTTAAGACTTGAAAATATTGAGCCAACCAAGCTCCAAGGTCGCTGCCGTCTTCGTTGGTTTTTACTTCTATAAACTCCTTGAAGGTATCTTTTTCAAAAATTCCTGTGTCGTCTGCAAACAAGCAAAAAAGTAACCTAACCAAGAAAATTTCCAATGGATGCCCTTCATAACCGCTTTCTTCTAATTGGTCATGAAGTTTTCCCATTAACTCTGCTGCTTTTATATTTACTGGGTCTTCATCCTTGAAAGTCCGTTTTTGATAACCCGCTATAAATCCAAATAGCTTTATGTTTTTGTGGAAGTATTTTATTCCAAACTCATATTCTTCTTTGTCGTCAAGGTCGTACAGTTTAAAATTTTCAAAGTCTGAAACCAAAACGTACTTTGGTAATTCATGCTCCTTAATTCCATAAAAGTAGTCAGTAGCTTGCTCAAAAGCTGCGTCAAGATTTTTTCCCTTTGATTTGTGTTCTACAAGCAGTGTACCCTTCCAAAAAAGGTCAATGAAACCTTGTTTGTCGTTCAGTTTTTTAACTGGTTCTTCAAAGGTGGCAAGTCGTCTCCTTGAAATACCGAACACAGTAAAAAAGTCATTCCAAAACGAGTCTTTCTCAGCACGTTCTCTGCTTTCACCTTCCCATTCTCTTGTGAATTTTAAGGCTCGGTCTTTTATTTCATTCCAACTTAATGCCATTATTTAGTTTCTGTTATTTTGCATGCACGCCAACTATTGCTTATGCGAACTAAAGTTCGCATTTTTCAAGTTCGTTAAACTGGCTAATCAATCAATATTTAGATTCGTAAATTACATAATATTTTCGTAAAATATTCAACATTTTCTTACGCGAGGTGCTGATGCTATACTTTTTCTTTTGCCGCTTTCATTGACACAATCAATATGACTTATTTGCTCACTTCTAAGCATCAAATAAGTTAAAATAGAAATATTACTACCTTTAGCAACCATTATAACTTATCTATTCGTCATCAATATTTTTCTTTTTGTTGCCGAATAGCTTTTCTTTCCAGAGGGCTTTTAGTTTTTCCCTTCGCTTGTCTTTTTCTTCTATTTTCTCCATTCGGCGCTGTAAGCCTTCAAGCTCTTCAGGGTCGATACCATCCTTCAAATCAGCCCTAAAATCAAAAGTATCCTGTCGTGCCTTGTTCCTAAATAGATTTTTTAGAAACTGGTCTTCTGTGTTCTCTTCCATTAGTAGATCAAGGTCCAGCATTTCATCAGAAATATAAGGATCGCAGTCTAGTTCATAACTCATAGCTTCAGAAAGGGCAGGGAAAGAAGCATTTTTGATAGCGCGGAAAGCCCTGTCGCGATAGACCTTTTTCATGAATGCTCCCCATATTGGTAAGGCAGTATTTGCACCTTGACCTAAACTCAGAGAGCGAAAATGCACCTGCGGCAACTCCGCCCCTACCCATGCACCTGCTACCAGTCTAGGATTAAAGCCAATGAACCATCCATCCGATTGGTTTTGAGTAGTGCCTGTCTTTCCAGCTATTTGCCCATTGATGCCATAATGTGTTCTGATTTTCCTAGCTGTTCCATTATCCACTACTGCTTGGAGCATTTGATTCATCATATCAGCGTGTTGGGTCTGGATGACTTGTTTTGCCTTACTTTTAGTGGCTTCCCAGATCACTTTCCCACTTCGATTTTCAATTTTAACGATGCTGCAAAGCGGCGTCTGTTTCCCTCTATTTGCATAAGTAGAATAAGCAGAAACCATATCAAATAGGGAGGCATCTACTGCTCCTAGTGCAATTGAAGGACCTTTAGGAATATCGCCAGTAATACCGAGTTTCTTGGCTAAGTCCCGCACTGGTTCAATACCTGTTTGAAAAAGCACTTCAACCGTAATCGTATTAACCGATTTACTCAATCCACCTGCCATTGAGTAAAAGCCACCGTATTTCCCATCTGAGTTACGAGGCTGCCAGTTTTCCCATTGGGGATAGGTAACCTGTATATTCTGAAAGTAGCTGCAAGGCGAAATTCCTTTTTCTAGGGCTTTAGTATAAACGATCGGTTTAAAAGTAGAACCTACCTGTCTTTTTGACTTGACGTGGTCGTATTGAAAATAACGATAATCAATCCCTCCGACCCATGCTTTGATATGTCCTGAACTCGGATCAACTGCCAAAAAGCCAGCATGAAGCATAGAAATATAATGCCGAATGGAATCAAGTGGTGATAGCTCTCGGATGGCATCGCTATCCGTCCAATCAAATATCTTCATTCTTACAGGTGTTCTGAAAGCCTCTTCAATTTCGGTTTTCGATGCTCCTTTTGCCACCATATTTTTGTAGCGAGCAGCATTTTTAACAGCACGCTCCAATATTGCGTCATCACCCCAAGGTTTTCTACCTTTCCAGTGTTTGTCAAATGTCTTTTGCAGGTTTGCCATTTGAGTCGTTACAGCTTCTTCGGCATATCGCTGCAACTTTGCGTCAATCGTTGTATAGACCTTCAGTCCATCCGTATAGAGTTGATAGGGAGCACCATTTTCTTTTTTGATGGCTTTCAAGATTTCATTGGCTTCTAAGCGAATATGCTCTTTAAAGTAAACTTCTTGATTCCGACTCTGCACCTTATTATGTACTAATTCAAGCGGCATTTCTACGAGGGAATCTAAAACTGCTAGCTCCAAGTAGCCATATCGCTGCATTTGCCGAAGAACGACATTTCTTCTTTCTAGCGACAGCTCAGGATGGCGAACGGGGTCATAGATGGAAGTCCCCTTCAGCATTCCAATCAAAACAGCGGCTTGTTCTACTTTTAACTCCTCTGGACTTGTACTAAAGAATCGGTTGGCAGCTACTTTGATACCGAAGACATTGTCACTAAATGAAACTGTGTTAAGGTACAAATTGAGCAGTTCTTTCTTGGAATAAACTGCTTCCAAACGTCGAGCAATAAATATTTCTCGCAACTTGTTAATCGGTAGCGATAATAGGCGATAAGTTCTTCGAGGAAATAAATTTTTGGCAAGTTGTTGGCTAATGGTACTTCCTCCACCCGACTCTTCTTTTTGCAATAATAGGGATTTCCAAAAAACCCTTGCTGCTGCACGTACATCTACTCCTTTATGTTCTAAAAATCGAGCATCTTCTGTTGCAATTAAAGCATAAACAACGGAGGGCGCAACGGATTCGAGCGTAGTTTCTGAGCGATTCTCGACAAAATACTTTCCAATAAGTTGCCCATCATTAGCGTAAAGTTCTGATGCATTGTTGTTTTGAATGTTTCGCAACTCTGAAGGAGTAGGTAATGCGCCAAAGCTACCCGTATAAATTAGTACAATCAATCCAACAACACTCAAAAATCCAGTCAATAGCAAACCACCTATGATCCAGATAACTTGCTTTCTAGATAGCTTTATTTGTGATGTAGTGCTATCGGCTGATGCAGGTTTATGTTTAGCTGCTTGAGCACCTATCAATTCCGTTGTGGGCGTAGCAGTCGTTGGCTTTGATCTTCGGAATAGCTTGGCGATGCGCCCTAACTGGTATGCCAATTCTTTATACAGTAACTGAACTAAACGCATATTGGACTTTTTAAGCCTTCTAAGGTATTTGAACTCAGAAAGTCTTATTTGTTTAAATGCAAAACATCCAGAAACAGCTTGAGGTTAGCACGATCTGTGTTTGTTTAGATAACGGTATTCTATCCTACAGTAATGAACGCTCTATGATTCAGAATTACCCATTTGATCTTTGTCGTGTAAGTCATTGAACAGTGCATTTAAACGGTACATTTCGTCGAGGGTATCATCAAGATAGAAGCTAAATTCTGGAATTCTACGAATCTGGCGTTTTAGCCGATGAGCAGCCATTTGTCGGATGCGAGGATAATTTTCCTCTAAATGAAGAATCACATTTTGCTTGTCTTCTATATTATAAACACTTAAATAAACTTTAGCAATACCAAAGTCAGGTGTCATTTTGACCTTGGTTACGGTAACTAAGGCTTCTATACCATAAATATAAGATCCTTCTTGTTGCAGAATCACTCCAAAATTACGCTTTATCAACTCAGCTACCTGCAATTGTCTTTTTGATGCCATGATGTCAATTATATGTTTATGCAATATACATGAATGACTACATTTTGCAAAGCAATACATAATAAAAGTCGATAAAGTTCAGCCAATTTGGAAAAGATGAATCATCTAATTTATTAGTAGTGCCCATTCACAGTTATTGACCTACTGGACCTACGGATAGGCTTCTAAATATTTCATTCCATCTATTCATTGCAATCAAGGGCTTGATAGTAAAAAAAATACTTACTTTTGTTTTGTGGTAATGAAATAAATACGTCTCAAAGTAGCGACATCTTAGGGTATTGCTTTACACTTAATTTACAGCAGCAGTAGATATTCCTGAGTGCTGTAAAGTTCACCTCAACTAAAGAACAGGCGGACAAGTGAATCGAAGTTGACTGTTTATGAGCTGTATTTTGAGCAACTTATTATAAATTTTCTTGTCAGTAATAATCAACTAAAGATATGAACACAAATCTTGTCATGGGAATTGATGTAGGAGCTTCAGGCATCAAAGGAGGTATAGTTGATGTAACTACAGGCGAGATGCTAACAGAGCGACTAAAAGTAGCAACACCAAAACCTTCCACTCCTAAGGCAATGGCCAAAGCCTTCAAAGAGCTCATTGATCTTCACAATTGGCAAGACGGCTTGATAGGCGTTGGTTTTCCTAGTGTTATTATGAATGGCGTAGCTCTAACGGCTGCCAATATTGATGATGCTTGGATTGGTAGTAACGTTGAAACAATATTTGGTGAAAAAGTAGGCTGCCCTGTCATTGCATTGAATGACGCAGATGCGGCTGGCTTGGCAGAAGTGAAATTTGGCGCAGGCAAAGATGTAAACGGCACTGTTATTATGATTACAATTGGTTCTGGACTAGGTTCTGGATTGTTTACTGACGGGCAGTTAGTTAGAAACACCGAGTTTGGACATTTTCAACTGAAAGGGATGCCTGCCGAGCACTATGCTTCTGACAAGGCACGCCGTGAGCAAGACCTCAATTGGGAAGAATGGGGCGAGCGATTCAACAAATATCTTATCCAATTGAGACGTCTGTTTTTTCCAAATTTGATTATACTAGGAGGCGGCAGCAGTAAGAAATTCGAGAAGTTTAAAGCTCAAATTACGATTGATACTCCCATCAAAACAGCAGAGTTTCTTAATAAAGCTGGAACTATTGGAGCTGCTATTTATGCACAGGAAGAAAAAATGAGACGGAAGGAATAACCTCAATTAATTTCCTGCACTATTTCAGAGTAAGTAGGTAAAATTGTTAACAGGACTACATAATTCGCTTATCTTCATAGATTTTAAAGGCAGCGAAGCGACCCACCTAAACGTACTGATTAGGTAATGTTTACTGATTTAATAGCTACTTTGATCCAATATGTATTTAACAAGAACGCCCCGCTTTTTACAAAATTTATTTCCCAATTTCACATGGCATATTCCAACTGAAGAAAAAGTGATTTACCTCACTTTTGATGATGGTCCAATCCCTGAAGTAACTCCTTGGGTACTAGATCAACTCAAGCAATATCACGCAAAAGGGACATTCTTTTGTGTTGGAGATAATGTTAGAAAACATCCTTACGTATTTGAGCAGATTATCAGAGAGAAGCATACTGTTGGAAACCATACTTATAGTCATTTAGATGGTTGGCAGTCAGAAAATATAGATTACTTCCATAATATTCGCAACTGTGCCAGATTGGTAAAGTCTGAGCTATTTCGACCGCCTTATGGTCGTTTGAAACCCAAGCAAGCTCAATTCCTGCAACGTCATTACCGAATTGTAATGTGGGATGTATTGAGTGGTGATTTCGATCAGAATATTTCTAAGGAAAAATGCCTTGAAAATGTATTGAATGGCACTCAAAGAGGTTCGGTTGTTGTGTTTCACGATAGCCTCAAAGCACAAGAACGACTGGAATATGCACTACCTAGAGTCTTAAAGTATTTAAGCGAAAAGGGATATCGCTTCGATGCTATTGAGCAAGTGGCGTTAAAAAGAGCAGCTCAGACAAAAAGTTCTGCCTGAAATAAAAAACAAAAGCACCGTTAATGGAACAAGTCTTTTAAATGTCGTTGTAACTGCTCTGATGAGTAGCGTTGGCTACTTGCACTTGTAATTTTGATGCGATACGTACTTATACAAATCTAGAGGTTTTTAGTACGTACGTATCACATCAAAGATGTCTCACAAGCACAATGCGCTTTAGTTTGGGCGTTCGGAAGACTCAGTGCCAGCGGGGGATAGTTGAGTAGAATTATCCATCTGAAAGGATAAAAATTTAGATACGTTAAAGCTATAACGTTAACATTTAGGCTGTTGACTTTCTTCCATTTTTAGCTTAATTTTATATTCAATATGAAGTAATTATGTCAGACATTGCTTGAACTATTTATTGTTGCTTAAAGTAACAACTTATTTATACTTGTATTGGCTATTTTATTTTTTAACCATAACTTTATTATTAAAATGAAAGTAATTATTTACCTCCCCGAGGAGAGAATTTGTAAAAAGTATTAAATTTGTA
>CAYWKD010000085.1:0-537 GCA_964458705.1 uncultured Saprospiraceae bacterium
CACATTTAACAGAGTTTTCAAGTCCACTTGCGGAGTAACACCTTCCGAATTCGTTAAGAAGCTTCAAAGCACATCAGAGTCAAATTAAAATAGCACTTTAAACTTGTCCCAAATCTTGATTTGAAGCGTTCAGGTGACTTTAAGCCATCATATTTGCTGCTCACAAACTAAACAGTAGTAATATGAACAACAAAATCAGAGCCTTCCTTTTTGGGGGCAATCAGCAAAACTCCATTGGTCAAAATATTGGCTTTCTGCTTCTTCGTTTCTTTGTAGGGCTTGCTCTTTGCACAGTCTTTGAAAAGTTCTTTCCAAAAAACGGTATTTGGGGACCACAAGAGTGGTTTATTCAAGATACTGCCAATATGGGGTTTCCATTTCCTACCTTTTTTGCTTGGGTTGCGGTACTGTCTGAGTTCTTTGGTGGTATTCTATTAATGCTGGGTTTGTTTACCCGACCTGCCGCTTTGCTGAATGTTTTGGTAACTTTTACAGCATCATTTATCTATCATAAAGGAGATATTGGAAACGCAGGCT
>CAYWKD010000085.1:547-7654 GCA_964458705.1 uncultured Saprospiraceae bacterium
TCTCAACGATTGTTTTATTAATTTTCTCATTTAACTGCGGAGAAGTCCAAGCCACTATACATTCAACCCCCTATCAAATAGAAGTCGCAACAGCGGACTCTTCACTGGTACGATTTTATCTGAAAAACAATGGCTTATTTCCCAAAAAGCGAACTTTCATTATCTACCAACCCCAACAAGAAGGAAATAACACCCTTGTAAAATGGTTTTTGCCATTTCAAAAAGTAAAATTTGACTTGCCTGTTAAATCCAAAATCTATATTGCAACGGACTCGCAAGTTGACATAGTGATGCAAGGTAAGCGTATAGATACTGACAAGCCTTTTTTAACAGTGGATAAAAAGATGAAAAACATTACCTTGCAATTGAATGACCGTGAATGATACACCGCAAAGGACTAAAATAAAAACGAGGCATAACCTAAGTGCCATAAGTAAGCAGGGGTTTCGTGCTTCGTAGGACAGGAAAGTGTTAAATTTAAAGTTCAGTACTTCGGAGGAAGTTAAGTGGTAAAATCCCTGTCTGCGTATAGCCAAAACGTTGACAAGCATAAAAAATATGAAAATGAGTGAAAATTTTACGATAATACCAAAGGTTGATGAGACACAGGAGTTCATAGAGATAGCAAATGACTTTTCAAATCCCTTAGACTTAGTTCGAGAGGCCATCAGTAATTCGTTTGATGCTAATTCTAACTCATTAATTCTTCAATTTGAAGTTGAAGAGTCTTCAGGGGAAAGGGAGTTGAAAATTACTATCAAAGATGACGGAGATGGAATGAACCAAGAAGAATTGCAATCATTCTTTGATTTAGGTAATTCAACAAGAAGAGGAAATCCAAACACTATCGGAGAAAAGGGACACGGAACAAAGGTATATTTTAATAGTAGCCTAATTCGTGTTATTACAAAGAAAGATAGCATTGCCTTAAGTGCTGAAATGACAGACCCGATAAAAAAACTTCACAAGAGGGAAATCCCAAAGGTACAAGTTGAAGTACTGAGTCCAGAAGATGTGGATAAAGGCACCCTAATTGAAATTTTGGGCTATAACTCGAACAGAATGAATAAATTTACCCAAGAACAGCTTAAGGATTATGTACAGTGGTTTACAAAGTTTGCTTCAGTTGAAGGCTACTTTAACATTAATGATAATCGTGAGAAGAAACTGTTTTTAAAGGGTTTAAATAGAACGGAAGCGGAGGAAATTAATTTTGGTCACCCATTCCCTCAAGAAAGTAAAAGTGTAAGTAAACTTTTCGAGCATTATCTCGTCTCCGCACCTCAATATTACTGCAAGCAATTTGTTAGAACTGGTCATTTAAAGGATATGCCAGACATTTCTTATCAAGCAATATTTTCTGTAGAAGGAAATAAGATAAAATTAGAGAATAACCCCATGATTAGACGGAGAGGACAAACGTATATTCCTGGCAGCTATACGGTTGCAGAACGATATGGAATTTGGGTGTGCAAGGATTTTATCCCAATACAGAGGAAAAATGAGTGGGTAAATTATAAGGGCTCGGAATTTATTAAACTACATGCATTTTTCAATTGTCAAGGTTTAAAACTAACCGCGAATAGAGGGTCTATTGACAACACACCATCTGAAATTTTACATAATGTCCAACAAGAAATTAAGATAATTTATGAGGAAATTACAAATTCTGATGATTGGGCGGATTTGGAATGGCTTGAAGATGAAACCGATGCATACAAAACAGCAGAAAAGGAACAAAAGGATTTTGACCGGCGTCTAAAAAGAATTAAAAATGCTAACATCGCATCATTTAAAGACGCTGTGTTTGTTGAGCCGAGTCGAGAAAGTGGAGTTTATGCTATTCTACTGAAACTACAAATTCTTGAGCCTGATTTATTCCCATTTTACATTATTGACTATGATACTCATAGTGGGATTGATGTCATTGTAAAAGGTGATGACACTCAACCTATCCACAATTCAAGACTATTCTATGTAGAGTTCAAGCATTATTTAACCAAAGATTTTAATCACTCTTTTCAAAATTTGTATAACATAGTATGTTGGGATACAACTATAAAACACAATGACCTGATTAAAGATTTGGCCGGAGAAGAACGCATAATGAAAATAGTTGCACCAAACGGAGAATGTGAATATACAAAGTACTTTCTTGATAGAGATGGAAGTGCGACTAAAATTGAAGTCTTTGTTCTCAAGGATTTTCTAAGAGAAAAATTGGGCATGGAGTTTAGACCGAGAACTAACAAGGATAAACTGTAATACGCTTGCCAACAAAGAACTGTGATAAAAAGCAAGTTATTTCCGAGTTTTTTTGGGCTTTTAAAGGTTTCGCCCATTTCTCTATCCTCATATGGACAGATATAATAATTAAAAACAAAGCCACTTTATGCAAAAACGACTACTTTCATTGGATGTCTTTCGAGGCATGACTATTGCTGCCATGATACTGGTTAATAATCCAGGAGACTGGGGGAATGTATATGCGCCTTTGCTTCATGCGAATTGGCATGGTTGCACACCAACCGATCTAGTGTTTCCATTTTTCTTGTTTATTGTAGGCGTTTCGATTGCTCTGGCACTTGGCAAACGAAAGGAACGTGGAGACGATCACGGCAAAATTATCGCTAAAATTCTGCGCCGAACGCTACTCATTTTTGCAATTGGACTTTTTTTGAATCTGTTTCCAAAATTCAACTTTACGACAGTGCGAATTCCAGGGGTGCTACAACGCATTGCACTAGTCTATGGAGTAGTTGCTATTTTGTTTTTAAAGACAAACTGGAAAACGCAGCTCTGGGTAGGTGCTGCATTGCTTCTATTGTACTGGATTTTAATGACGCTTGTGCCAGTTCCGGGAGGGATTGCACCCAATCTTGAACCTCAGACAAATCTTGGTGCTTGGCTTGATCGCACTTTACTATCGGGACACCTTTGGTCGCAATCAAAAGTATGGGATCCGGAAGGTTTACTAAGTACTATTCCAGCTATTACGACGGGTATAAGTGGCGCATTGACTGGGCTTTGGATCAAAACTAACAACAGCGACTACAAAAAGCTAACGGGCATTCTAGGAGTCGGAGCAGTACTCATTTTTCTGGGTTTAACTTGGGATTTAGTCTTTCCCATCAACAAAAAAATCTGGACGAGTTCTTATGTTCTTTACACAAGTGGTATTGCCTTACTTTGCTTAGGTGTGATCTATTGGCTAGTGGATGTATTATCGTACAAAAACTGGACAAAGCCTTTTGTAGTCTATGGCACAAATGCACTCTTTGTGTTTGTGATGTCAGGTTTGGTCGCTAAATTGCTCTATACTATAAAATGGACGGCAGGTGATAAAACGATTACTCTTGGTAGCTGGATATACCAAACCTTTTTTACTTCATGGATTCATAATCCAATGAATGCTTCGTTTGCTTTTGCTATCGTGAATGTCTTGTTCTTTTTAGGTTTAGCATGGTTACTTTATTGGCGGAAGATATTTATAAAAGTGTGAGCGGCAACTGACAAACATGAAGGCAATGGCTATTTTTACAAGTTGCCATTGCCCTCATGTTGAGTTCAAATTAACTAAAATCTAGATAGCTTAATCGTTTTTGCTGCGCTATCGCCAAGCACATAGCGCAAGAAGTAAACGCCCGAAGCTAGTTCGGGTAATTCCCAGCGTGTATAGACATCTTCTACAATGCGCTGTTCTTTTAAAATCAAGCGACCAGCACTATCGAATAGCTCTAAATCCAACGGTTCTTGTACTACATTCGTAAAGGTTAAGTTAATGGCATCAGAAAATGGATTTGGAAAGGCTTTAAAAACCTCAACATCCTCCAAGTTCCGTCTTACAACAATAGTTGGTGTTGTAAACTCGTAGAAATAATTTCTGCTCTTGCTTTCGTTAATGGAACGAATGCGATAGAAATATAAATCTCTTATGCCAAGTGTCTTAATTTCATAATTTTGTACTCGGCTAGTAATGATACCAGTCGGATCAGTGTCTTCAATTTCTTCAAAATCCCTTCCGTTCAATGATCTTTCTACAATAAATTCTTGTGCATAATATTCTGGCTGAGTCGTCCAACTGATCGCAATTTCCTCAGCACTGCTGTAATCTGCCTTTAGTGCAACAATAGCTGTTTGTAGTTCTCCTTCATATCTTTTGACTTCCACATCATCAATCACTAAGCCCGGATGGTTTCCTACGCCGTTGGAGCGAAATACGAATCTGAATGCCACATCTGATTGACCTGCTAGAAAACTGATATCTATGTAGAATTGTGTAAATGATGAACGAGAACGACCAAAGTAAGGCGTACCATTTGGAAAAGCTGCACCTTGAAGATTATTACTATTGGTGAAGTCGTACCAGTTATCTTGTTCTTGTCCTAGTATTTTCCAATCTTGTCCCTTGTTAGTGGAATATTCCACAAGGAAACCATCAAAACCATCCTGCAAGAAGTGTTTTGCCCAAAAACTAAATTCGTAAATGCTTTCTTCTGAAAAGTCAAAGTTGGGCAAGTAAAGCATCGTATGGGTATTGGGCTGATAAAACTGTTCATTCTTACCCAGCACAAAAGCATTATCACCACTTAGTGTTCCATCTTTCCCTAAGAAACTAGAACTCCCTCTTTCAAAAGCAGAACCACTTATTGTATAAACGCCATAGTCTTCTGGTCGGCTGTCAAAATCACCGCTGTAACCGTCCGCTCTGCGTTTGTAAGGCAGTGTTTTATTTGGAAGAATTTTAATGGTCGCATTGTCTGATAGCGTATCATTGACGGTTAGTTGCACGTTGTAGCTGCCTATTTCTGAATAACTGTGTACTTCTTCTTCGCCTCTGCTATTTGTGCCATCACCAAAATCCCAAAAGTAAGTGTCTGCGCCTGTTGAGGCTGCTCCTGAAAAAAGAATCGGAGCATCCACGTAGCCGATTTTATCAATAGAAAGTTTAGCATTAGGAGCAGCAAAAACATCAGAAGTAAATAACCCTCTGCCGTGGGTGGCTGCTAAGATGATGTTATCACTTTCGCGCATCTGCAAGTCATCTGTGCGTACTAACGGAATGCCACGCCCTGGCATCGGAGGAATCCAATTGGTACTTTCACCATTCAATTTTTCAGTGAACCAAACCCCTGCTTCTGTACCAATAATAGCGATTTCTCCACCTTTCGGGCCGAATAGCACCGCTCTTACTGGCATATCTGGTAGATTGCCTTCGACATTTATCCAAGTGCTGCCGCCATCACGGCTCTCTACTATGCTATTCGGTAGTCCGTAGTTAGAATATGTTACAAGAATATGGTCTGAATCGTCTTTCTGTACGGCAATACTAGAGACCACACCACGATTGGCTGCCACCAGTCTGTCAGCATCAAGCGATGAACCACTTTGAGCATCGTCTATTCGATAAACATCTCCATCAAAAGTGCCTAAGTAGATTCGATTGGAAGTGGAAGGATCAGCATAGACAAAGGAAACTTGTAAGTCCGCATTAGAAATATTGACTAACTCTGGCGTGCCGCTAGGAATCTGCCAGCGACTGAAATCGGCATCAAAAGTTTGAGTATAAAGTATGTTTGCTTCATCATCATAATCAGAAGGATTGACAAAAGAACCATTAACGAAAGCACCGCCTGCGAATGATACACCTCCATCTGTGGTGAGTGCATAATTACCAAATTGAGAAGATACCACTTGATATTGTGGTTCATTTTGGTCAATGTGGCAAAGCATTCCATCATCGCCATTTACTATTCTAGCTCCAGAGATGCCATTTTCATTGAGTTGTAGTGAATTGTTGTCTTGAGTACCCCCTAGCATATAGTTGGAAAAAGTATCTGGGTGTAATGCACAACTGTAAAATTGAGTAACATTATAGCCTAGATTTCGATTTTGTATGCTTCTTCCAGAGCTATTTTCACTTCTATAAATTCCGCCATCATTACCGAAATAAATAATTCCCGATTGTTTTTTATCGAACACAACAACATGATGATCTACGTGCATACCCGCTGCAAAACTATCCCATGAAAAACCACCATTTAAGGAGCGAAAAATTGGCACACCACCAGCTATGATGTGCTGAGGGTTGAAAGGATCAACAGCAATTTCAAGATCGTACCATGCCTGACCGTTTGTGAAGTCCTCAAGTCCAGCTACTTTGCCCATTCGTTGCCAATTCGCTCCTCCATCTGTTGTTTTGTAAACATCAGAAGCACGACCGCTAATGGAGCCTAAGATGTACATAATGCTCGGATTGGAAGGACTTACCGCTAGCTCTGTTCGAGACCAGCCACTAGGATAGCCGCTACCTTTTACACTTTCCCAGTCGTTGCGATCGCCTGAAACGGACTTCGCTACGGCAACTTCTGTTGAGACATAAATAGCATTATTCGACTCAATATAAATGATGTCGTAGATGCCATTTCCAAGAACACCTCCTCCTCCAAACACACTTTCCCAAGTCTGTCCTTCGTCTTGTGAGCGATATAAGCCTGTCGCCGTACCAGCGTAGATGTCTCCAGATGGGTGTATTAATAAAGAGCGCGTGAATCTAAATCGCCCGTCGCTAGCAGTAGGGAGTAGCTCCCAAGTTTTGCCGGCATCTACAGATTTGAACAATCCTAATCCTACAATGCCAGTGCCGTAGCCCTCACCTGTTCCTAAGTACATTATTTGTGGGTTATTCACATCCTGCGCCAAAGCTCCTATGGATAGGTTGTCGAGGAAGTCATTAATTTTTTGCCATTGGGGATCAGGTGCAGTAATGTCATCTGTTTTCCAAAGTCCGCCACTCACACCACCTGCAAAGATTGTTTTTCGAGTAGGATCATTTTGGTCTATCAAGATCGTGCGAGTACGACCACCTATGTTATTCGGTCCTCGCTCTCGGAATCTTACGTTAGTAAAGTTGCTCTTGGTCAGTGCTAATTGTTGCTGAATTTGCTGTGTCTGTTTAATGGCTTTTGCCATACGCTCTATTGGCGGATAGCCTAGGTCTAAGTCTTTTGTACGTTCAAAATTGTCTTTTAATGCGTCTTCTATTCGCTGCTGCTTTGAGGTTTTTGCAGTAGCCTTTGATGTCGGCTGCTCGCAGGCAACGAAAAC
>CAYWKD010000086.1:0-7172 GCA_964458705.1 uncultured Saprospiraceae bacterium
CTTTCAGAAAGAGACCAATGAAATGAAATTGAAGGCGGAAGAAAGAGAAAAAGCAGAATACATTAATCAAATAAAAGCGTTAATGGCAGAAGATGAAATTCAATAAAATACAACTTTGTTTAAAACTTACTTGAAGCGAAACGCCCAAGCGCTAAAGTTTTATACCTCTTGTACTATCCTTATGGAATTTATACATTTTCGCTTTTTTGGCTAAAATCTCACTGCTGTAGAAATATTACAGCTAATTGATCGAAATTAACAAAAAACAAATTTTGTAAGAATGGTATAATTCATTATAATTTATATTACTTGAAGATTTGAACCCTTGTTTTCTTCACACTCTTATTCCAATCAATAGCTTAACTATCTTCTTTTGACAACACTTTTACAACCTGTAATTATTGTCGGCATTATCTTTTCCTACCTTCGATTTTTTTTGAAAAGTGATGATAGTCATGCGTAATTATCATTCTCGATGTACTCAGTTTTTTGTTACAAATTGTCGTTTTTCTACAAAATTTCATACCATTATGTACACTAATTTACAATATTACTTGCCATTATTGTTATTGTTTCATTGCTCAACTATCATGATTGGGCAAAGAACCATAACGGGACAAGTAACAGATGAACAAGCTCTTCCACTAGTGGGGGCAAGCATTCTTATACCCAACACATCTAAAGGAACAAGTACTGATCTTGACGGAAATTTCCAATTGGAAGTGTCTAGTGAGGTAAAGCAATTAGAAATTAGCTTCATCGGGCATTCTACTGCACAAGTTAATTTGACAGATGCTGATTCCTACCGTGTTGTTCTGAGGGAGTCTGCTGAATTATCCGAGCTAGTTATAACTGCACTTGGAGTAGAGAGAGAAGAAAAGGCACTCGGATACTCTACGCAAAGTCTAGGTGCAAAACAAATTGCTACAGTAAAGCCTACCAACATCACCAATGCCTTAGCGGGTAAGGTATCTGGTGTTTTTATTACAGGAGGGGCATCTGGGCCGAGTGCTTCTGCCAATATCAATATTCGTGGTGCTGCTTCTCTTTTGGGAAATAACCAGCCACTTTTCGTAGTAAATGGCATGCCAATCACTAATGACTTATATAGCTTGGATGATGGATTGAATGGTTCATCCACTATTGATTTTGGTAATGCTGCACAAATTGTTAATCCCGACGATATTGCTTCTATAAATGTACTGAAGGGACCAGCAGCTTCTGCCTTGTATGGTGCCAGAGCTGCCGACGGTGTGATTCTTATAGAAACTAAAACAGGAGAAAATGCAAAAGGCTGGGGCGTTGAGTTTAACAGTACCACTATGCTTTCTACCATTTTGAAGATGCCAGATTTTCAAAATGAGTTCGGTTCTGGTGGAGGTGGTAAATACTCCTACCTCGATGGCAGCAATTTTATTGGAGCAGAAGAATATTATGAAGCCTATGGTGAAAATTGGGGTCCAAAGCTAGATAATGGTACAAATATTATCCAATATGGTAGCAATGGTGAGCCTGTACCGTTTAACGCTTCCAAAAATAATATTCGCGATTTCTTTAGGACAGGGGTAACTGCCAGCAATAACATATCTATCAACAACGCAACAGCGGATAGCGACTTCCGTATTTCCTACACTCGACTGGATCGGGAAGGTATTGTTCCAAATACGAATCTTCTTCGCAACACTTTTCAAACAAGTTTAGGCAAATCCCTTTTTAATGAGAAATTAACCGTTCGATTAAATGCTATATACGTTAATTCTAGCTCTGATAATATCCCAAGTGCTGGATTTGATGAGTCTTCTTCTGTACAATTTGGTTGGTTGTGGTATCCTAGACAAATGCATCCAGATGAACTAAAGGATTACTGGGCACCAGGTCAAGAGGGCATCCAGCAGCAATATGCTGAGGATTTATGGGCAAATAATCCTTGGTTTGTTGTTAATGAAAACACCAATGCTTTCACGAACAATCGTCTAATTAGTAATTTGAGACTAAATTACAACTTTACAAATCGCTTATCACTAAGAATAAGTTACGGAGCGGATGTACTTTCAGAAGGTCGCCAATACAAAAGAGCACCCTCTACGAAGGCTGTATTATTTGGTAGTTATAGAGAAGATGAAATCTCGTTCACAGAAACCAATGCTGAAGCATTGCTATCGTACAGTAGTGATCGCTTGAATGGCAGTGATTTTCAATACGACGTTCGCATAGGTGGTAATATCATGCGTCAAGATGCTAACTTCTTGGTCGCTAATAACCCGCAGTTAAAATTCTTTGGTACATCAGCTAGTACTTACACTTTAACGAACAATCGAGCAGGTGTACTGGTAGAGTCGCAGAAGACGAGTACAGGTATTAACAGTCTGTTTGGTACAACAACGTTATCGTACAAAAACTTTATTTACTTAGATGCCTCTGTGAGAAATGACTGGTCAAGCACATTGGTAAATCCATCAGTAGGATTAGCTAATTCTAATTATTCCTTCCTTTATCCCTCTGCATCATTAAGTTGGATTGCTTCTGAGGTGATTAAGCTACCTGCAACTACGCCTATTTCCTTCCTTAAATTGAGCGTAAATTATGCAGAAGTAGGCAACGGTGCACCACCTTATGCTTTGGGTACTACTTTTACACCACAGGCTTCCTTTGGTGGTAATCCTATTTTTACAACTAATAGAACGGTAGCTGACCCTAATTTGACTAATGAGCGCACAAAAGCGCATGAAATTGGTGTAGATGTAAGATTATGGAAAAATCGCTTTCGCTTGAATGCCACCTACTACAATATGTTGAGCTTCGATCAAATTATTGAATTGCCTGTGGCTGCAACGAGTGGTGCTGACTTCAAACTAACCAACGGAGGCTCTATTAGAAATAAAGGTATTGAATTATTGCTCTCTGGCATACCTGTTCAGAAACATAATTTTTCTTGGATTTCGACAATTAACTTAGGTCATAATCGTGCTGTAGTAGAGACCTTGCCAGACATCATCACAAGTGGTCGCTACTCGATTGTACCAAGTATGTTCCCAAATGATGGCGGTACAGCGGGGTTGGAATTCGTAGCTGAGAAAGGTAAATTGTTCGGTCAACTATATGGTTTAGGTTTTGAGAGACATCCTGAAACTGGTGAAATTATTCACCAGAATGGTCTTCCGTTAACATCAGAGGAGAAAGTATCTGCTGGTTCTTATCAGCCAGATTTTAGAATTGGTTTCAACAATGAATTTAACTTTGGTAACTTTAATGTAAATATCCTATTCGATGGTCAGTTCGGTGGTAAAATCTATGCTCGCTCACATGCTTTGTACTCGACTGCTGGCACAATCACACACGATGACGTTCCAAACTTACCTATTGCAACAACAGATGGAAGACAGCACTATGCACCCAATTATGATGCAAAAGGTGAACTAACAGGTTACACTCAACTTGAAGCGGGTGCAGGAGTAATTGGTACGGGCAAAGCATGGAATGACTTAAATGGTGATGGTGTTTTTTATACCTTAAATGATGATGGTACGAAAAACTATCAACTTAGTGAAATCAGTGAATCTAACAACACAGCAGTACAGCCAGGAGGTATCAGTTATGTAGGCTACTTTTACCGATATTACGGTAATGGATACCGAAGAGATAATATTGAGGCTTCCACTTACGATGCAACGTATGTGAAATTGAGAGAGTTGAGCATTGGCTACAACTTACCCAGTGAAGCCATAGAAAAAATAGGGCTTTCAACTGCGAGAATTTCGTTAGTGGGTCGTAATTTATTGCTGCTCTCCAATGCGCCGACCATTGATCCTGAAACTTATTCTACGAGAAATGGAATTTTTATTCCAGGTTTTGAGAGTCAGCAAATTTTCTCTACTCGAGAATTTGGTTTAGCTGTTAACATAGGATTTTAATGCAATACGTTTCTCTCCAATTTCAAGCTATTTCATATTCAACTGTTAAAACAACAATCAATGACTAAAATAAATTTAAGTTACCTATTTTTCTTCTTTGTTTTTGCCGCCTTAATGAGTTGCGAAAAATTTGAAGATTTCAGTGAAAATCCAAATGAACCTACACAAGTTTCTGCGGAGGTTTTACTACCTGGCGCCATTAGACAAAGCATAACTACAGCGGTGAACGCTTCTTTCTTGGTAGGGAACAATATTGCTCAGCTATCCGCAAAAACATTTAGACTTGATGTGGATGCCTATCGCTTTAGTGCTTTTCCCACTTTCTGGGAGGCTTGGTATGAGAGTTTGACCGACGTACTTTCGGTGGAAAACATTGCAAAAAAAAATGGTAATGAGCAACTGGAAGGGGCTGTCATTGTACTGCGAACTTGGATTTTTCAGAACTTGACCAATGCTTATGGCAATGTGCCCTATTTTGAAGCGACGAAGAGTGCAGAGGATAACTTTACACCCGTTTATGATAATCAAGAAGTAATTTATAATCATTTATTATCAGAACTAGACAGAGCAGCTACTTTATTGCAAGGTAGCGGTAGCATTGAAGGTGATATTTTACTAGGTGGCAATAAAGAAAATTGGCTGAAATTTGCTAATTCATTGCAACTGCGTCTATTGCTTTATGCAGGCGACAAAGTGAGCGGTGGAAGCACCAAGTTTGCTAACATTGTCAATAGTGGCAATATTCTTTCTAGCAATGAGGACAATGTGGCGTTAACTTATACAGGGATTTTCCCCAATGAATTTCCATTAATTCCATTGAGAACTGGCGACGCAGATGCCGTAGTGATTGCTGATGCTGCTGTAAATGTGATGAAGTCCTGTAAAGACCCTCGTTTGTTCAGATATACTAGACCAAACAATGACGACTTTAGTACTTATGACGAAGCACAAATCATTGGAGCAATAAATGGACAAGGAGCGGGCTGCTCTAAAAATGATGCCTCTCGTATTGGCTTGCAATATTACAATTACCCTACACTTAAAAAGGCTAGCTCATTTGGGCTATCCAATGCAGATGGAGTTGTGATGACCTATGCAGAGATGGAATTTATACTCGCAGAGGCGATTGCAAAAGGCTGGATTTCAGGGGATATTGAAGCACACTACAAAAATGGTATTGCAGCATCAATGACTGCTAATCAAGTAGATTTAGCTCCATTTGGATGGACTGATTTTGAAGACTTTTACATAAACTCAGGCGTAGCTTATCAAGAGGTCAAAGATATTTGGGAACAAAAGTGGTTAGCGTTATTTTTTCACGGACTAGAACCTTACTTTGAAGTAAGAAGATGGTATGTAGAAAGTGGCAATTCCTTTGATGGTATTCCCTTCTTGTCGGCGGCCTGTGGAAATATAAACAGTGATAATCTTCCATTGCGATTCCTTTATCCTGGTGAAGAACAAAGTTTAAATGCTCAGAATTACGAAGCTGCTGTAAAACTTTATGGCGGTAATAGCCAAAACGCTAAAATGTGGCTAGTAGAGTAACTATGCCTATTTGTCAAATCTTATGGATTAAGCTATCTATAAGATTTGGCATTTTACATTAATCGGAAATAAAAATAGCTATCTATTTTTTGAACCATCCCAAATAGAGGCTACAGTAAAAGTTCCAACAAAAATACCACTGCGGTTGGTTACAAACGAAATATAAATGAGTAGTACTTCTTCGAGAAATAAATATTTTGACCTATATCCACCTGTCTTTTACCCTTCCGCATTTATAATACTGGCAACCATTGGTGTTTCCTTTTTTTATAATGAGACTATTATTCAGTTTTTCACCACTTTCCAGAAAAACGCTTCTAATAATGTAGGATGGTTTTTTATTCTGTGCATGAATATTTTTATGGTTGCTGCGCTATATTTTGCTTTTAGTCCATATCATAACATTCGACTAGGAGGCAAAGATGCCAAACCCGATTTTTCTACTTTCTCTTGGCTTTCTATGCTCTTTTCAGCGGGTATAGGTATTGGATTATTGTTCTATGGTGTGGCAGAGCCTATCTATCACTACACAAATCCACCACTACCCGTAGCCAACGAAATTGAGCGTGCACAACAAGCTATGTTATTCACTTTTCTACATTGGGGAGTACACATCTGGGGGCCCTATACTATCATAGGTTTGGCTTTGGCATTTTTCGCTTACAATCAAAAACTACCTCTTACCATGCGCTCTTTGCTTTATCCTTTAATCGGAAATCGAATCTATGGCTGGATCGGTCATTCGATTGATATATTAGCCGTAGTAGCTACCCTTTTTGGATTGGCTACCACATTAGGTATTGGCGTACAGCAAGTAGCAGCGGGGTTAAATTACTTGTTTGATGTTCCAAACACAAGGAATGTACACGTCTTACTTATTGCACTTATCACTTTAGCCGCTACCATTTCTGTCATTTCAGGTCTTAATAAAGGAGTGCGATTTCTGAGTGTCCTCAATACCCGTATAGCATTCCTATTTTTAATTGTTCTTGCCCTACTTGGTCCCACCGCTCATCTATTAGATGGTTTTATCCAAAATGTAGGGTATTATCTCAACAACATTCTACGAGCAAGTACATGGGCAGAAACTTATACAGGTGGAACTTGGCAAAACGATTGGACTATTTTTTACTGGGCTTGGTGGCTTAGTTGGGCACCATTTGTTGGCACTTTCATTGCGCGAATATCACGAGGGCGAACCGTTAGAGAGTTCGTATTGTGTGTGCTGCTGCTGCCATCAATACTAATTTTTCTTTGGCTTTCTGTTTTTGGTGGCACTGCCATCTACCTGGAAGCCAATGGTATTGGTAACATCGCTGAAGCGGTAAATGAAGATTTATCTACCTCACTTTTTGTGATGCTAAAAGAATTTCCGTACAGTAACATCACTTCTTTTATTGGAATTATTTTAACGACTATATTTTTTGTAACTTCATCTGACTCTGGTTCTTTAGTAGTGGATAGCATCACCTCAGGTGGAAAGTTGGATGCACCTGTTGGTCAACGCATTTTCTGGGCACTCATGGAAGGGGCAGTTGCAGCGGCATTGCTATTTGCGGGAGGCTTGAAAGCATTACAATCTGCCGTGATTTCTACTGGTTTGCCTTTTGCGGTTATCTTACTTTTTGTAATTTATGCGCTCAACAAGGCTTTTCAGCAAGAGACCAATGAAATGAAATTGAAGGCGGAAGAAAGAGAAAAAGCAAATTACAT
>CAYWKD010000087.1:0-7113 GCA_964458705.1 uncultured Saprospiraceae bacterium
GCTCGATTTCAAAGGCGATCTACCAAATTTTCAAAGAAACTTGTTTACCAGTGGCGTATGTTCTTAATTTTTGTCCACTGGTTAAATTCTCAGTTATCATACATTTGATAACACAACCGTAAAATAGATAATATAGCGAAAGAGGGCTATGAACACCAATGTAACTTTCTTTTTTATCGCATAATCAAGTTAACAATGAAGTATCTTTTATTCCCTATTGTAGTATTCAATAGTTTTTACTTAACACTTTCTGCACAAGCTCCAATGCCCAAAATTCTTAATATGCAGGAGCGAGCAGAACTACAAAATCAACTACTTGAAGAACGATTTGAAACGATATTGCCCGATCTCATGCGAAGAACAGGAATTGACATGTGGATTTTGATTGCTAGAGAATATAATGAAGATCCTGTTTTGAAAACCATGCTACCAGCGACTTGGCTCTCTGCTCGCCGGCGCACAATTTTGGTCATTTACGATCAGGGAAAAGGAAAAGGACTAGAAGCCTTAGCCATCGCTCGATATAATGTTGGCAGTATTTTTAAAAAAGCATGGGATAAAGAAAAAGAACCTAATCAATGGAAGCGATTGATGGAAGTAATCGAAGCACGCAATCCCCAAAAAATTGGCATTAATAAATCAGAACATTTTGCTACAGCTGATGGAATAACTGCAACGGAGTATGAACTCTTTATGGAAAATCTGCCCGCACAATATGCCAATAAAATCGTCAGTGCAAAAGATTTATGTGTTGGCTGGTTAGAAACTCGCACCGAGCGGGAGATGGTGTTGTATCAACAAATTATGCGAATCGCTCACAAAATTATTGCAGAAGGCCTGTCGGAGCAGGTCATTCAACCGGGTTATACTACTACAGATGACGTTGTTTGGTGGTATCGTGATCGCATTCGAGCATTGGGCTTCACCGCTTGGTTTCATCCTACAGTAGATGTGCAACGTGCTGATCCTGAGAATAATGAAAGCCAACGTTCCTTTTCTCGGCGACCAGATGTACTAACTATTATGCCAGGTGATCTGCTACATATTGATTTTGGGATTACTTATTTAGGACTGAATACTGATACTCAAGAAAATGCTTACGTGCTAAAGCAAGGCGAAACCGATGCCCCCGATTATTTAAAAGCAGCATACCAAAAAGGTCTGCGCCTAATGGATATTCTAACTGAAAATTACAAAACGGGCAGGACAGGTAATGAAATACTAGCAGGAGCTTTGAAGCAAGCCAAAGCAGAGGGTCTGAAACCAACTATTTACACACATCCTATCGGTTATCACGGTCATGGTGCTGGTCCTACGATTGGATTATGGGATCAGCAAGAAGGCGTGCCACATAAAGGAGATTATCCACTTCATCCTAATACGGCTTATTCTATTGAGTTGAATAATGCCATCTACTTACCAGAGTGGAATAAGGAAATCCGCATCATGTTAGAAGAAGATGGCTTTTGGGATGGCAATCAGTTCTATTATATTGATGGCAGACAAACGGAATTTTTATTGATTCCAAGAAAAGCAGAAACGGTAGATAGACCTTAAAGTGATTGCACCTATATCAATACCTCTAGTAAGGCTATTGCTATTCCTTCGACTTATTTTCAAATAATTCGGTTGAACTTCAACTTGTAAATTGCCCTATACTTTAACATCACTCATCACCCTCACGACTCGATCAATTGCTTCATTCAGCAACTCTTCTGGATTGCAAAGCGAGGCACGAATATAGTTTTCGCCATTTGTGCCAAAGATACCGCCGGGTGTAATGAACACATTCGCCCTGTAAAGTACCTCGTCAGAAAGTTCATAGCCAGATTGGTAATCGTCTGGAATTTTTGCCCACACAAATAGACCTACTTGATCTCGGTCAAATTCGCAGTGCAGCCTATCCATCATTAAGAAAATTTTCTCTCGACGTTTTCTGTATATAACATTCAAGTCGTCGTACCAAGTTTGTGGTAAACTTAACGCCTTTGCCGCTGCCAGTTGCAAGGGTTTGAACATCCCCGAGTCCATGTTGCTTTTGAAGCGTAAAATAGTGTTGATGTACTCTTCTTTTCCTGCCATCATACCTACTCGCCAACCTGCCATATTGTGTGATTTACTCAGCGAGTTCAACTCCAGTGCTATTTCCTTTGCTCCATCTACTTTTAGTAAACTAATCGGATGATCGTTCAAGATGAAACTATATGGGTTGTCGTTGCAAATCAAAATTTTATGATCGTATGCAAAGCGAATCAAGTGGTCGAAGAATTTAGCATCTGCGGGTGTTCCAGTAGGCATATTAGGATAATTCACCCACATGATCTTAACTTTTGAAAGATCGCGATCAGCTATTTCTTGTAAGTCTGGTTGCCAGTTTTTCTCTGCTTTTAAATCGTAAGATTGGATAGATGCACCTGTCAAATTGGCTACTGCACGATAAGCAGGATAGCCAGGATTGGGTACTAGCACTTCATCACCTGCTTCCAGATAGGTCATACTGATGTGCATAATCCCCTCTTTTGAACCAATGAGTGGTAAAATCTCTTTGTCTGAGTCGAGCTGGACGTGGTAAAAACTTTCATACCAATTCGCAAATGCCTGGCGCAATTCAGGAATGCCCGAATAACTCTGATAAGCATGGTGCGTATCAAAATTACTTTGATGATGTAATTCCGCTATCACTTCTTGAGCAGGTGGCAAATCAGGACTGCCAATACCCAAATTGATCACATCCTTACCCTCTGCGTTTAGTTGCCTAATTTCTCTTAATTTCTTAGAAAAATAGTATTCTTGAACATCTCCCAATCGTTGTGCTGGTCTAAACATTTTGATTTATATTATGAATTATAAGATATGAGAATATAGATACGAAACAACGCGCCCCATAGTCTCCAGTTACCTATCCCGCATTTAAACTTTAATACTCATAATGCTTACCTCTTTGATACGCTCCCATGATTTTCAAATCGTGAGCAATTGGGCGAATAGCATCCATTGCCTGCTCGTAGCCGACTTTGCCTTCTACGGCAAAATCAATAAAGAAGCGATATTCCCAAGGTCTGCCTATAATAGGGGTGGATTGAATTTTGGTTAGGTTTACATTGTAGGCGGATAACACTGCTAAGACCTTGTAAAGACTGCCTACTTCATGATCTATGGCAAAGCAGATACTCACTTTATTTACTGCATCAATAATATTGTTTTCAGAAGTTGGCTTTATTACCAAAAAGCGCGTAAAGTTTTTCTTGTTCGTTTCAATACTATGCCCAATTATTTCTAACCCATACAAATCGGCAGCTAAAGTGCTAGCTATTGCACCAACATTCCCTAGTTCCTGTTCCTTGATTTCCCTAGCAGTAAGCGCAGTATCTTTGGACTCCATTAATCGCAGGTGCGGATATTTCCTTAGGTATTCGTTACATTGTCTGAGTGCCATGTAGTGTGAACGCACTTCCTCGAGATCTTCAATAGTTGTACCCGGTAGTACCATTAAATTTTGCTTGATTCTAAGATAGACTTCACCTACGATTTCTAGTCGTGATTTACGCAGCAAGTCGTAATTATACATCAAACTTCCTGCTACTGTATTTTCAATTGCCATCAATCCCACATCTACTTTTTCACCTTGCTCTGTCATTTCCACTAAATCCTCGAAGGTATCAGCAGGCACAATTTCAATGTCCTCATTTTGATAATACATCTGTGCTGCCATATCATGGAATGCACCTTCATATCCCTGAATTACCACTTTTTTAGGAGCTTCGGTTAGTGTTTTAGAAGTATTTACTACTTTCTTTTGTTGCATCATACTATTAGTTAATTATGACTAGATTTTAGGCAAAAAAAAAGCCCCGTTAAAGCGGGACTTTCAGAATTTATCTTGATTGTATTCAATAGATATTCTTTCCATCCCACTGCATGCGGATAAAAAAAGAAAAAATAAAAATAAAATTGATTTGAATACATAATTTTCTCTTTCGTAGTATAAAGCTATACATAAGTTCAAGAGCGTACAAATCACACCTGAAACATTTTTTACTTAAAATAAGTGTATTTCCAATATCTATCTAGTAAGAACTGAAGGGAGAGCACAAATAAAAGATTGACTACTAATTAGATCGATAACGCAGAAAACTAGAGGGATTGCATAAAGATGAGTAACTATAACTTTTGACGGCAAAGTTGAAAATTTAGAAATTACAACTTGATACCGTCAAAAGTAGATAAAATACCTATTAATTACTGTTCATCATCTGTTTCCGAGTTGGCTACTATAGAAGGCTCGTCCACTCTACTTTCATTGTTAGGACTGCTACTTGTAGGAGCAGGATTATCATCAGATGGACGAATACCAATTAATTTTTCAACATCTGATTTTAATAGCACTTCTTCTTCTAGGAGTCGTTTAGCTAAAACCTCAAGCTCAACTCGCTTTTCTTGCAATAGATCTTTAGCCCGTTCATACTGTTGATCCAGTAATTTACGTACTTCATCATCAATCAATTTTGCAGTATCATCAGAATATGGCTTGTTGAAATTGTCTTGCTGCATACCATAGAATGACACTTGCCCTACTTTCGGGTTCATACCAAATACAGAGATCATACTGTAAGCCATTTTGGTTACTTGATCTAGGTCATTTTGTGCACCAGTAGAAACTTTCCCAAAGATCAAATCTTCCGCAGCACGACCACCAAAGGTCATACAAATTCGATCAAGTAACTGCTCGGTACGAGTAATGTATTCTTCTTTAGGCAAATACTGAGCATAACCTAAGGTACCGATACCTCTTGGTACAATTGTAACTTTCACCAATGGCGAAGCATGTTCTAAGAACCAACCGCAAATAGCATGACCAGCTTCGTGATAAGCGATAATTTCTTTTTCAGCTGGAGAAATGAGCTTATTTTTCTTTTCCAGTCCTCCAATCACTCGATCCAACGCATGATTGAAGTCATCCATATCTACCGCCTTTTTGTTTCTTCTTGCAGCAACTAAAGCTGCTTCATTGCAAACGTTGGAGATATCCGCACCTGCAAAACCAGGAGTCATTTCTGCCAATGCAACTGGATTGACATCATCAGAAGTTTTAATATTCTTTAGATGCACTTTAAAAATTGCTTCCCTACCTTTCAGATCTGGAGGATCAATGCCAATTTGACGATCAAAACGTCCTGGTCGCATCAGAGCGGGATCTAATACATCAGGTCGGTTAGTAGCAGCCATTAGAATGACTCCTTTGTCTGTACTAAAACCATCCATTTCTACTAGTAATTGGTTAAGTGTATTCTCTCTTTCGTCATTACCGCCTGTAAGATTGCCTCGTCCTCTTGATCTACCAATAGCATCAATCTCATCAATAAAAACAATGCAAGGTGCTTTTTCCCTAGCTTGCTTGAACAAGTCTCTCACTCTTGAGGCACCGACACCTACGAACATTTCCACAAAGTCAGAACCCGAAATAGAGAAAAATGGTACGCCTGCTTCTCCTGCTACTGCTTTCGCCAGTAAAGTTTTACCCGTACCCGGAGGGCCTACTAACAATACTCCTTTAGGAATTTTACCTCCTAATGCAGTATATTTTTTAGGATTTTTCAAGAAGTCCACTACTTCCATTACCTCTTCTTTAGCCTCATCCAAGCCCGCCACATCTGCAAACGTAACGTTGACTTTTGCATTCTGATCAAAGAGAGTTGCTCTTGATTTGCCGATATTGAATATTTGCGCTCCAGGACCACCTCCTGCACCACCAACTCTTCGCATAATGAATATCCAAATTCCGACAATGATAAGTAGTGGTAGCAACCAACTAAAAATCACTCCTACCCAGTCGCGCTCGATTTCATTCTGCAACTCGAAGTTGTTATCATTAGATAGTTCATCTCTGAGTGTAGAGACCTTCTCATCAAAACGATCTGGCGAAGATATGATTAAGCTATAATGTGCTCTGCCACCAAAACTACTTTGGGGTAAATTAGAATAATCCCCTGACCCCACTTTCGCATCCTTGATATAAATGCGAGCCACTTGTCCATTTATGACACTCACTTTATCCACATCTCCTCGTTTAGCCATTTCCGAGAACTCATCGAATGTGATTTCAGTGTTGGTAACTCCTGAAACCATCCACAAATTCAAGGCGATTAGAAAAGCGGCTACTAGAATGTATATCCAATACGACCCTAAGCGATTTGGATTGTTCTTGTCTTTGTTATTATTATTTTCTTCCATCAACTTTTAAGTTTAGATGTGATTCAATTAACCACATACATTTTATATTGACCCAACTAACAGTTATTTCTACCTTATCGTTGGCAAGTAATGACAATGTTTTGTAATAAAAATTGTTGTACTAATATCAAATCGAAAATTAAGAACACATTAATTCTGCTTCTTAATATTATGATAGTAACGCATCAATCTCCTCAATAGATTATTGATTATAGACAAATGTTTGTTTATTCTATACCAATGTACTAATTCATAAGTTTTCGTACTCGATAAACTTAGCATCACTCCATAAGTCTTCTAACTCGTAGAATTCACGCAGTTCAGGATGAAATACATGAACAATGGTATAAAAAAAATCTAAGCAAATCCATTGAGCATTCTTGAAACCCTCTTTGTTAGACGTTTGAACGCCAGCTTCGTATTTCAATCGCTTTTGAATATTCTCAGCGATTGACCTAACCTGTACGTTTGACTCTCCTTCGCAAATAATGAAAAAATCTACGGGAGCATCGTCTAGCGATCTTAAATCTAACTTAACAATATTTTGTCCTTTGATGTCTTGAATACTATCAACGATTAAGTCGTTGAGCTGAGCTACGGAAAGTTGCTGTGAACGGTTCGGTTGTTGTACTTTGATTCCTAAATTCAAACTTATAATTCGATTAGTTTTTAAATTATCCGCTAACGATCAATTGATGTGTATGATAATTGGTCGAACGAATGTTTAATCTAAGTTAAGAAAAAACTTAATACTGTATAACTATTATTCACAATAACGCATTACAAAATTTCAAGTTCTCGAAATTGCGTTTTTTTATTTTATTGAATAGACCCTATGAACGATAAAAATGTAGATTTGCGTGCACGCACGAGGTAGCGAGC
>CAYWKD010000088.1:0-6499 GCA_964458705.1 uncultured Saprospiraceae bacterium
TAAGAAAGGAAAAGAGAGAAGATTAATTTTTTCTTGAAGCAATACGCTTTCTAATCCTGCTTAAAGAAACGGGAGTAATACCCAATACATTAGCAATGTACTTATCTGGTGCTCGGTTTATAATATTTGGATTATCCTTTATATATTTTTGGTAGCGTTCCTCTGGAGACAGGAATATGAAAGATTCAACTCGTTGAAATGTTTTTTTAAAGACTCTTTTACCAAAATACATTCTGTTCAGTTCTACTAACTCCAGATTTTTAGAAGTCAATTCAAGAAAAGCATTATAGTCAGCAGTATAAACTTTAGTCGGTTCTAATGTCTGATAGTTAAATCTTGAGGGTTCATTGAATAAAACAGAGTGTGTGTTGGCAAAAAGTTTGTTTTCGTCAAATATTTGAAACGTTACCTCATTATCCTTCTCGTCAATCATATAGCTACGAACTAATCCTCTTCTTATAAAGTATACATTTCTCTCCGTAGATCCTTCTTTTATCAAAATCTCTCCTTTATCAAATGATTTTATCCTTACGTTTCTAAGTAACAGGAACAGAAATTTTATGCTCATAGTCGCATATTTATATACTTAATATTGATGTTTTTTTAATACTTTACCTTGTGGCAAAAACATCCAAAATTAAGTTTGAGCGTACAAGTTAATAACTTAAGTTAATTTTTATTCTCATTCTGACTAGCATCTACTATTTTACTGATTATTAGCGTACCAGTTTCCATCTAATTTACTCATCCTTATGAGTTTTGCTTCTTTAGCAGACCTTAGCCCAGATAATTAATCGGCTTTATAAAATTTCACTTCTTCTTTCAAAAAGAATTTTTGGTTGTCCTATTTGAGGAACTACATATAACGAAGTGAATCAGTAAGATATGACAGAAATCCAAAACAGTTTATCTTAACTAATTGTTAGGAAAAAATAGCTACTTACTATCAACAGGAATTAAATTTAATTGCTTATGAAGCCAAGCTACTACTTCATTTTCGCCCTGCTGTTTTTCTTTAGCAACCATAGCTTAATTGCTCAGCGCATTCCATTACCCGAAAATGCCAATGATGCAAACGTCGGATACATCGTTACATTGGATAACAAAAAATTGACAGGAAAAATTGGAGATATATTCTACTCTGATTTATTCAGTGCTGTTATCTTTATTAATGACTTTGGCACTCCTTATCAACTTAGAGCAGAGCTCATAAGTGGTTTTGTGTTTAAGAATAATGTCAGCTTAGTCGAATACGTGAGTTTGTATGAACCCAAATCAAAGAATTGGTCTTTCCTAAAAGTACTAGAAAAGGGAGCTTATGTAAGCTTATTCAAAGCCCCTAACGAAAGAAGTAGAAAAAATATTCGAGAAGATAACAGCACCGTTAAAGCCCTGAGTGGCGATAAGTATTGGATAAAATTTAAGGAACGCCGACCATTCAAAGTGAATTGGTTGAACTACAAAAGCCAACTAAAACAGTACCTGTTTGCTTACCCTAACATCAGAAAAAAAATTGGTAGAGAAGGCTATAAGTTCAAAGACTTAGACAAAATCATCGAAGAAGTGAATACCGTCTATACAGCAAGAAAACGAACGATTTAGTCTAAGTCATTAAAGATACAGTAATACTCAAATATACTAGTTTTTAGTACTTCAGATTCCTCAAATAGGCAATACTCTGAGGCACTTGCTCTACAACTGCGCTGCTCTCATCCTCAATAAAGTAGTGAGCTACCCCTATTTTTTTGGCCTCAATCAATATGCCTCTCATATCAATCTCACCTGTCCCCAATGGCACGTTGTTTTCAACAGAAGAATGCCCTGTTAAATCTTTTTTTGTACCCTTCTTCATATCCTTTAGGTGAAGTAATTTCCAACGATCACCATATTTTTTCAACAATGCCACAGGATCGGCTCCTCCGAATTGAATCCAAAAAGTATCCATTTCAAAGGAAACATACTTTGAGTCAGTATTTTGAATAATGTAATCCATCAAAGTGCCATTTTCATACGGTTGAAATTCGTAGCCGTGGGCATGATAGCAAAATGTAATACCATTTTCAGCTAGCACTTTTCCCGCACGATTAAAAACCTCAACTGCTTTTTTAGCATCTTCTAAGCTAAAAGCACCACTATTTTCATGAGGCACCCAAGCACACATTACATATTTTGCACCTAGTATTTTTGCATTTTCTACCACCTTCATTGGCGCATTAGCTAAGTCATCGAAACTTGCTCCCGTAGAAGGGATGCTTATGCCTCGATCTTCGCATAGTTTTTTATAATCAGCTGCATCAATTCTTCCCTGTGATCCCTCAATCTCTGTAATTCCCATTTCCTTGATTCGGTCTAGTGTTCCTGGAATGTCTTTGGGAAAATAGCTTCGAAAAGAGTAAGCCTGTACACCTACTGGAGCTACGAAAATCGGGTCTCCTTTTTTTTCTACTTTAGAACCTGTTGAACAAGATCCAGCAAATAAGAAAATAAACAATAAGCCTAGTGAGTATTTCATTGTGTTTCGTTTTGATTATTTAATAGTCTTTAATGCAGTTGTATATGCCTTAATTTTTGAAATCTTTCCTCTAATAGCTAAGTGATAATCACTTTGCCAAAGTGGTAAATCGTCAATCGGTAATTAATACGAATAAGAAATAATATACTAAAATAACAGAGAAAAAATCAAAATTTGATATTTTTTTCAGCTAATTGTTTCATTAACTGCCAAACTAAAGTTGATTCATAGCCCTTGCGAATCAAATATAAACCCGTTTTTTGCCTTGTTTCAAAAATATTAGTGCCATAGCTTTTTAGCTTTTTATTTGCCAAATCAGTTAGCGTTTGCAAGTAGTCTTCTTCTTCGATTTCCTCCAGTCCTCTTTGTATGCAATATTTGGAAACTGCTTTCTGTTCTAACGATTGATTGATTTTCACCCTTCCCCATTTTTTTATTCTGAATTTCCCTCGCACATAAGAACGAGCAAACCGCTCTTCATTCAAAAAATTTTCCAAAACTAAGTCAGTCATAATTTCCTCTAAATCGTTCCCATAAATACCCAACTCTAACAATTTGGAGCGCACCTCTTGATGGCAGCGATCTTGATAAGCACAATAGTGCTGCAACTTAAATAATGCTTCCTGTTTTGATAAATATTTTTTCTTCAAACTCAATTTGGTTTTATCATTTAAAAAAGCTAATTACGCCCATCATTTATCTAACAAACAACAAATAACGATAATGGGAAAATTATTTGACTTAGAAAAATTTGGAGAACAGTTCTCCTCACTTTTAGCCAATTATGCTCCAATGGTAGTTGGTGCCGTCTTAACTTTAATCATTGGTTTTTGGATTGCTGGGCAAATAGCTGGATTTATTAAAAAAGCAATGGCGAAGCAAGAAGTTGATGCATCTGTGCAAAGTTTTGTTGGCTCACTGGTAAGTGTTGGCTTGAAAATCATGGTATTGCTTGCCGCTGCTGGTATGTTTGGCGTTGAAACTACTTCTTTTATAGCCATTTTTAGTGCTTTGGCTTTTGCTATTGGCCTAGCATTACAGGGTAATCTAGCACACATGGCTGCTGGTATTTTGATTTTGATTTTTAAGCCTTACAAGGTTGGTGATTTTATTGTTACTCAAGGTTATTCTGGCACAGTGAAAGAAATTGGTTTATTCAATACTGTTTTAACTACACTAGACAATCGCATCATCATCATTCCTAATGGAACAGTAACAGGCGGCCCGATTGAGAATTTGACAACTAATCCAGTACGAAAAGTACCAATGACTTTTGGCATTGGCTATAAAGACGACATTGACAAAGCAAGAACTATTATTCAACAAGTAGCAGATTCCTGCCCTGATATTGACCATGAAAGACCCGTAGATATTTTAGTATCAGAATTAGCAGACAGCTCAGTGAATTTTGCTGTTCGCCCTTGGTGCAAAACGGAAAACTACTGGGGGGTGCACTTCTACATGACAGAAAACATCAAAAAAGAATTTGATAAAGCAGGTGTTGGCATTCCATTCCCTCAGATGGATGTACATGTAAACCAAATTAGCGCCAACTAATTAATTTTCATTTTTTATTCGAGGTTTAAAGTTCCATACCAGCTTTGAATCTCGAATAAAAAAACATCCCTCTATCTTACAATCACCTCGTCTATAAATATCCATGAAGGCAGTCCTGCTCCATGATGCCAAATCGGAGCAGTCAAGTAGCTTTCCGCTTCAATTTTCAAGTAGCGCGCAGGATGTGGTTCACCTTTGTAACTGAAGTACTGAATATCATTAACTTTGCTTTCCTTATTTAAAGGAAATTGATTGTTGATCGACTGAACTTCAGTGAAACGCTTGCCATCTTCCGAAAGAGAAAAAGTTACCGTTTTAGGAAAAAAGACAATATGATTAGTTACTTGCAAAAAGGCAGTAGCAATTTCACTCACTTTTTGAACTTCTTCCAAATCAATAATTGCCTGCAAATGCTCGCCTTCAAAACCCAGCCAATTAGCAAAAAAACTATTGCCACCCAGTGCACCATCTGTCAAAGTCTGCGGGTCTTCGTCAGCATATTTTTTGGGCAAAGTCAATAATTGAACAGGCTTCTGATAAGCAATATTAATACCTTTCGCTCGCTGCAAAGTTCTGTTATACCCTTCGACATATTCCTGCACCGTAAAACGCATTTCATTCATTGTCGTAATGTTGTTCTCAGCGGTTGTTTTAGCAAAGCGAGCTAGGCGTCTGGTAATTGTTTGTTCTCCATTTTCTTTGAGCCTTGCATGAAGATTTCTTTTCACAAACTCCAACCAAGCGTAATCCATCGATAGACGTGCTAAATTAACTCTATTCAATAACTCAGGCTTAGCATTAACACGCTCGCTAGCAACTTGATATAAACTATCATAGTAAATGAGTTTTTTCTCACTCAAGAAACTATTAAATCCTTGAGAAGGATCTCCATAAAGAAATAGAAAAAAGGTAGAATCCTGCTGAATTGCTCTGTGAATTTCAGTAATGTAAGCTTGAATCATAGGTGCAGCTTCTTGATAGTAGCCACGAAGAAAATCAGCAATAATCGTATCAGATTCTTGATCGGGATTCCACAATAACTGCGCCGTCAAATAACTCCGAAGTTCAAATAATTCACTAGGATTATTGCTGTGCTGCTCAAATATCCAATTTGCATTATGCTCTCTAAATAAATTAATATTCGGCTGCAGGGTATGAATATTAGGAAAAGGGGCTAAAAAATTAGTGAACTGAGTGGTATAATCCCAAATTCGTATGTTATCTGTGATTGCGCCCCACGCAACTAGATCATTCTTAAAGTCTTGGCACTTTTCAGCAATTGGCGCACTTCGATCGCACTCAATTGAACAAAGAGTAATCAGTACATTTGGCTCGGGCTTAATTTTCTTGGGTGCCTTGCGCGTATATTGATATGCCAATGTAGAAATTTGCTTATCAGGAAACGCTCTAGCTATACGATTGACAAAATCAATCATCGAACCAGAAGGTGATGCTTCTCTTTCGTGGATAGCTTCACAGGCTGCGCACTGGCAATATTGCACATTATCATCTTGACTTACCGAAATAACTTCCGCCTCAGGATAGCGTGCCAATTGCGCTGCTACAGAATCTTTTACAATATCAAAAACTACTTCATTAGTCAAACAAAGTTGGGTGGGTAAACGCTTTCCATCACGTAGTGCATAATACTCAGGGTGCTGACTTAAGAATTTATCAGCTGGCAAAAAATGGTGAAAAGTATGCACCTTAGCTACAGGAACATAAGTTGGAAAAGACTCGTGGGTCACTTTTTGTCGATCCGCAAACTCAGTGTTTTCATAAAATAAGCGTGAATGAACTGTTCTGACTTTAATAGGTGGTGTATAGCTATAATTTAAATTCCCAAAGAGTGCTATCTGATCTTGATGGGGGATGAACTCAACTGTTGGTGCATAAAAGCGGCAGCCTAGTTCCTTTTCCAAAAAATCATAGACCGCATATAGTGTGCTTTGTACACTCCCACCCTGTATATATAAGTTTCCATCTGTGAAACCATAATGAACTGTATGTTCTCCAATTTCAGGCACCGTTCCAACCCAAATTATTGATTGTTCATCATTTTCGGTCGTCAAAGAAAAATCAAGCCCAGTGATCGACTTCAAATACTGATTTAATATTTTTGCGGCAGTTTCATCTTCTTTGATCTCAGGATTAATAGCTTGAATTGAAAAATTAGCCGACTTAGTAGTATTGAGTAATACGACATTAGATTCTTGGCAATTTATTAAAAGCAAGTAAAGCAGTAAAAGCAAAAATGCGGATCTCATAGTGGGTTGAATTTGTGCGTAGTTCGTAATATCATCCAAGATATAAAACTAAGAATTCATTAGCGTACAAAATATAGAATATTACATTATTCAACTTATTCTCTAGTAACCCTATAGCTTCATTAGGTGGGGGATAAGAGTATTTCTTGAGTGGGTTAGAAGC